>NZ_JCAMPD010000002.1:0-725628 GCF_059511845.1 Flavobacterium sp. PLA-DH12 | reverse complement strand
AAAAACAAAATGAGTGTTTTAAATGCTGTTAGAAACAAAATAATACATAGAGTTTTTGCAGTAATAAAAAAACAAACCTTTTATGAAAAAGATTTGGTTTTATCATAGAAATCGAAATGACAAAAAAAGCACATAAAAAAGAGGATATTCTTTCGAATATCCTCTTTTTGTAAACTATAAACTATAAAAAAAATTGGAAAATTATAGGCTGTATTTGATACCTAATGTTAATCCTAATCCTGAGATTCCAACATAAGAACTTAACTCATCCATTGGTTTATCTTTATTAACTCCATTTGGATTTGTTAGAGCATTGTTTGAATTTACATCTAAACCATCTCTGTAATTAGTGTGAATTTGAGCTGTAGTTCTAGTAGCTAAAGCATCATTTCCGTTTACTGTAAAGTCAGTTGTTTCTTTTGTTTTACCATGTACAGTAAAGTTACGGTACTCTAATTCAGCAAAAGCAGAAAGGTGTGATGTAAGTTTGTAAGTTGTACCAACAGCAGCTGTAAATCCGATAGTTGGGTTTGGTTTTACTTTATCAACGCTATGAACATTTCCAAAAACTGGAGCACCAGTACCTGGATTAACTCCTACTGGAGCAACAGCATCTGTTTTAATTTCTAAATCTCCATGAATTGGAACTAAAACCCCAACTTTAGTATAAGGCTCAAATCCGTTAGATTCTCCTAAAAACATAACAATTGCAGGAGCTAAATCAAAAGCTGTAATTTGACCAACTGATTTAAAGTTGTAAATTCCTGTAGTTGCAGATGTAGGGATATATGGCTGATCTGAAGTAGTCTGTGCCATAGTTTTATCATTACTAGAGTAATAATTAACTCCTAATTCAACTCCAATACGTGTAGAAAAACGGTAACCAGCAGTTATACCAGTTCTAAAACCTTGTCCAAAAGAACCTGTAATACTTTTTTCAGAAACTAATTTTCCTCCTACATAAGTTCTGTCTAATGCAGCATTTCCTCCAACAGTTGGAAACTCAGTTGAAGCTGTTTGGTTAAAATAAGATCCTCCCAATTTAAAATACCAGCTTTCTGGTTTGTCCGCTTTTTCTGTTTGCGCCATTGTGGCCATAGAGCAAACTAATAATCCTAATAAAAATAGGTTCTTTTTCATAATTTTGATTTATTGATTAGTACAAACATAGAATATTTTAACACATTCTTACCGTTTGCAAAGTTAGACTTGGAACGAAAACGTTGTAATTTTGGGCAATATTACTAAAAAACTATTATGCACGCATATTTTTAACATAAAAAATTAACATGCGTCTAAATTTTAACTGTTAAATTTTTAGTTCAGTTTAAAATTAATCTGCATTTTCTCCAATTCTTGCAGTAATTCAGTTGAGATTCTAACCTTTAAACGACGGCTAGGCATCGTTAATTTTGTTACCACTTTTATTTCTTCAACTTCATTTACCTCTTGAATCTTTGCATCTTCCATCGCACTATCTTCATTTTCATTTTCGGTTTGAAAAACAGCGTCATCTGCTTCAAAATCTGTTGGAGTTTCTACCTCAACCAAACGTTTTATTTTTTCCAGCTCCATGATTTCAAAAGTCACAGAATTCTCTCCTTTATTTTCAGCAAACAAATGACTCAACTTATGAATGAACTCTGGATGCAAATCTTTTATATTCAATAAAACGATAAGCTTTTTGGCGAAAGCTTCCAAAATATCCTGTAATTGGCGAATCTCGACAAACTGCATTCTCGGATCTGTTTTTTTACCTGTATCATGATTTACCCAGCCATCTTTAATCATTATTTTCAAAAAGGCAAAATTATTCTGAATCAAGAAATGGCGAAATTTCAAATATTCTTCTCCAAAAATCTTAAACTCATAACTTTCATCATAACCTTCTAAATTGAAAGCTGCCCAGCCCTTTCCGTTTTTAGCAACACGGTGCTGAACGTTATTGATAATTCCAGCAAACATTAGGTTCTTTCCAACAAACTCATTCATGCTTTTCAACGATTCCAATCGGTTATTGCAGAAGTATTTCATTTCAAATCTGAAATCATCAAGCGGATGTCCAGAAATATAGATTCCAACAACCTCTTTTTCTTTTGCCAGTTTTTCCATTGTACTCCAATCTTCACACGGAGGCACAACTGGTTCTGCAATTTGAACTTCGCTGGTTTCTCCAAATAAACTTACTTGAGAAGAGTTTTCGTTTTCCTGAAATTTCGATCCGTATCGCATTGCTTTTTCGTAGAAAGTAATTCCGTCGCCATCATCGTGGAAATATTGCGCTCTGGTTGTTCCTTCAAAAGAATCAAAACCTCCGGCAAGTGCTAAATTCTCAATCGCTTTTTTATTGGCCGCACGCAAATCAATTCGCTTTGCCAAATCAAAAATTGATTTATATCTTCCATCTTTTCTGTTTTCCACAATTGTTTCTACGGCTCCAGAACCAACACCTTTAATCGCTCCCATTCCGAAACGAACTGCGTAATCATCGTTTACCGTAAATTTATAGTAGGATTCGTTTACGTCTGGCCCAAGAACTTGTAATCCCATACGTTTACATTCTTCCATGAAGAACGAAACTTGTTTGATATCGTTCATGTTATTCGAAAGTACCGCTGCCATATATTCTGCAGGGTAATGTGCTTTCAAATAAGCCGTTTGGTACGCAATCCAAGCATAACAAGTCGAGTGCGATTTGTTGAAGGCGTAACTCGCAAAGGCTTCCCAGTCTTTCCAGATTTTCTCTAGAACCTTTGCATCGTGACCTTTTGCTGCAGCTTGTTCAACAAACTTCGGCTTCATTTTATCAAGTACGTCTTTTTGCTTCTTACCCATCGCTTTACGCAAGACGTCGGCCTCACCCTTTGTAAATCCTGCTAAAGACTGAGACAAAAGCATTACCTGCTCTTGGTAAACCGTAATTCCGTACGTCTCCGATAAATATTCGGCACAGGCATCTAAATCGTATTTGATTTCTTCGTCGCCGTTTTTTCTTCGAACGAAAGACGGAATATACTCCAAAGGTCCTGGACGATACAATGCATTCATCGCAATTAAATCTCCAAAAACCGTAGGCTTCAGGTCTTTCATGTATTTCTGCATCCCAGGCGACTCATATTGGAAAATTCCAACCGTTTCACCTCTTTGGAAAAGTGCATACGTTTCTTCATCATCAATTGGAAAAGTATCAGGATCGAGATCAATTCCTGTTCTATATTTTACCAGTTTTACGGTATCTTTTATCAGCGTAAGGGTCTTCAGACCCAAGAAGTCCATTTTCAGCAATCCGGCACTTTCTGCAACCGAGTTGTCGAACTGTGTTACATATAAATCGGAATCTTTTGCTGTTGTTACGGGAACGTAATTCGTAATATCCGATGGTGTAATGATTACCCCACAAGCGTGAATTCCGGTATTACGCATCGACCCTTCCAGAATTTTTGCCTGCTGAATGGTTTCTCCTGCCAAATCATCTTCATTGGCAATCGCGATTAATTCTTTTACATTATCAAATTCGTCTGAACGAAGCGCTTTTTTAACTTCTTCTTCACTCTCCGAAATAAAACGCGCCAAATTCCATTTTGACGGCATCATTCCTGGAATCAGTTTCGCAATTCTATCGGCTTCGAATAATGGTAAATCCAGTACACGTGCCGTATCACGAATTGCCGATTTGGTTGCCATTTTACCATAAGTGATAATCTGGGCCACCTGTTTTTGACCGTATTTGTTGATTACGTATTCCATTACACGCCCACGACCTTCGTCATCAAAGTCGATATCAATATCGGGCATCGATACACGGTCAGGATTTAGGAAACGCTCAAAAAGTAAGTCATATTTAATCGGGTCAATGTTTGTAATTCCAAGACAGTATGCAACAGCAGAACCCGCTGCAGATCCACGTCCTGGTCCTACCGATACATCCATTTTTCTTGCTTCCGCGATGAAATCCTGTACAATCAAGAAATAACCAGGATATCCGGAGTTCGAAATCGTCATTAACTCAAAATCCAAACGTTCCTGAATCGATTCGGTAATTTCGCCATAACGTCTTTTGGCACCTTCCATAGTAAGGTGTCTCAAGTATTTATTTTCTCCACGTACACCACCGTCTTCTTCATCTTCGGGAACCATAAATTCGTCGGGGATTTCGAATTTCGGAAGTAATACATCTCGATACAATGAATATCCTTCAACCTTATCAATAATTTCCTGAATATTGATAATCGCTTCTGGCAAATCAGCAAAAAGCTTTTTCATCTCGTCTTGCGACTTGAAATAATATTCCTGATTTGGAAGTCCGTAGCGATAACCACGTCCACGTCCAATAGGTGTTGCCTGCTTTTCACCGTCTTTTACACAAAGTAAAATATCGTGCGCATTGGCATCTTCTTTATTTAAATAATAAGTATTGTTAGTCGCAATTAATTTGACATTGTGTTTTTGTGAAAACTCAATCAGGGTTTTGTTGACACGATTTTCATCTTCCTGATTGTGGCGCATAACTTCAAGATAGAAATCTTCGCCAAATTGTTCTTTCCACCAAATTAAAGCTTCTTCAGCTTGATTTTCACCAATGTTCAAGATTTTACTCGGAATTTCTCCGTATAAATTCCCAGACAAAACCATGATATCTCCTTTGTATTGTTCCACAATCCTGCGGTCAATTCTCGGAACATAATAAAATCCGTCCGTGTAAGCGATCGAAGCCATTTTGGCCAAATTGTGATAACCCGCTTTATTTTTAGCCATTAAAACAACTTGATAACCGTTGTCTTTTTTGCTTTTATCTAGGTGATTTTCGCAGATATTAAATTCACAGCCTACAATTGGCTTTACCTCCGTTTCAGTTGGCTCTTCTCCAGCTTCAACTAGAGCTTTATTTTTTCCAGATGCCGCTTTGTTGTGGTTCATTACAGCGCTCACAAAATGGAAAGCTCCCATCATGTTTCCAGTATCCGTCATGGCAACGGCAGGCATTCCATTTTTGGCTGCAGCAGCTACAATGTTTCCAATTCCGATAGTCGATTGAAGTACTGAAAACTGCGTATGATTGTGCAAATGCGCAAATTTCGCTGCTTTAAAATCGGCTTTATCTTCTTCTGAAACAACATTTTGCTGTCCTTCTCCAGCTAAAGCTTTAAGCTGCTCTCTAATTTTATCAGAAGCTGCTTTTAAATTGATATGTTTTAAACCAATTAACTTAAATGGCTCAACATTTCTTTCCTGAAATTCTTTGAAATATTCCTTCGGAACGTCTAATTCTTCTTTTGTAAAAACTTCTCTTCTAACCAATTCAAGGAAACAACGTGTAGTTGCCTCAACATCGGCAGTTGCGTTGTGCGCTTCCGCGAAAGGCTGATCGAAAAGATAGCTGTGTAATTCGGTCAAAGTTGGAAGTTTGAATTTTCCTCCACGACCTCCAGGAAGCTGCAATAACGAAGCGGTAACTTCGGTACAAGTATCCAAAACCGGCATTGAACTCATTTGAGATTCAACTCCCATTCTATGGAATTCGGCTCCCATAATATTAACGTCGAAACCTAAATTCTGACCAACTATGAATTTGGTTTTGCTTAAAGCAATATTGAATTTCTCCAAAACTTCAGCCAGTGAGATTCCATCGGCTTCAGCCAATTCAGTTGAAATTCCGTGAATACGCTCGGCATCATATGGAATATTAAATCCTTCTGGTTTTACCAAGTAATCCTGATGCTCAATAAGCTGTCCCATTTCGTCATGAAGCTGCCAAG
The DNA here is from genome assembly GCF_059511845.1 of Flavobacterium sp. PLA-DH12. Lineage (NCBI taxonomy): Bacteria > Pseudomonadati > Bacteroidota > Flavobacteriia > Flavobacteriales > Flavobacteriaceae > Flavobacterium > Flavobacterium sp. PLA-DH12. The sequence goes on along the minus strand of NZ_JCAMPD010000002.1, from coordinate 719,872 downwards.
CAATTTGTATACAGCGAGGCCAGTTATCAGAATCGGTGATTGGGGCATCCCAGCGTTTTGGTAATCCGGTTGTTTCGGTATCGAATATTAAATACATAGAGTGAAAATACAAAAATTAAGCTCCAAATCCAAGGCTTTTCCAATATAAACACTTGATTATATGGAGTGTGAAAAATTGCTTTCTAAATCATGGAGAGGATTCAAATTTACGTCTTTTTTAGAGAAAATAAAGCTCTAAATTGTTAAACATAATTATCAATTTCAAATGTGTTTTCTAAGAAAAAGAAAAACTTTTAAAGCAATATATTTGTGTTAAATTTTAAAAAATTAAACTACATTTGGCTTCCATCCAAGTAGAGTTTATATGCTGAAAAAATTAATATATTTATTCTTTTTCTTATTTTTTAACTTTCTTTTTGCCCAGTGTCCGCCGAGCGATGTTCTACTATACAAACAGACAGATGTTGATAATTTTGTAGCTTCATACCCTAATTGTGAAGTTATTAATGGAAATTTATCTATCGGTGGAGACGCTTATAATTTTTCGAAATTAACTTCAATAAAAAGAGTAGAAGGTAATTTGAAAATCGAATATTCTAAAATATCAGATGTCTCTAATTTCTATAATTTGGAATATGTAGGAGGTGAATTATTAATAAGAGGCACACAACTTAAAAACTTGGTTGGCTTTAATAATTTAAGAACTATAAACGGCAATTTAAACATTTACGAAAACTATCTCAATGAAACAATTGACGGATTTAAAAATCTAGAAACTATAAAAGGTAATTTACAATTCTATGAACTATCATTAAAAACAATTACTGGTTTTGAAAAATTAGTTGAAGTTACCAATCACTTAAGAATAAGTGATAATAGCAGTTTGACACAAATTCCAAAATTTAATTCATTAAAAATAATTGGTGGCGATCTTTCTATCACCACTAGCAATGTCCCAAGTGTTCTAAAAGAAATTGACGGCTTTAATGCATTAGAATTTATTGGGCATGATTTTAACTTAAATGCACATTCGTTAGTTTCTGTGCAGGGTTTTAAAAATTTAAAAAGAATAGAGCGTTTTTTTCAAATGGATTTTTTTGGCACTGGTTCTACATCCTTAAAAACCATTCCTGCTTTTGAAAGCTTAGAAATTATTGGTTCTGGATTTACGCTTTATGGTTCAGGCCTAACTTCATTATCAGGATTTAAAAATTTAAAATCAATTGGAAGCGTTACGCCACCAACAGGATGGATTATAATTGCAAGTACTAAATTATTGGAATCAGTTGATGGATTTAACAATCTTCAATCAGTTGCGGGTGTTGTACAAATTTTAGCCAATACCAAACTTGAAAGCTTAAAGGGACTTAAAAATCTAAATAAAATTGGAGGTAGTCTGGATATTAATTACAACCCATCTTTAAAAAGTTTAGAAGGCCTTCAATCTTTAACACAATTAGCTGATACAGGTGCCAGTTATAAAACACTTGCAATATATTACAACTCTTCTCTTACCGACTGTTCTGCAATTTGTAACTTACTTTCCTCTCCCTTAAAAAATGGTCTAACAGAAATTATAGGAAACCCATCAAAATGCAGCAATGAAAGCGAAGTAAAACAAGAATGCATTCCTGATTTTGATAAAGACGGAATTTTAGATGATGTCGATCTAGATGATGATAACGACGGAATTCTGGATATTGTAGAAGAAAACGGGATTCCAAACAGGGATACTGATGGAGACGGTTTTCCCGATTCTCGAGATTTAGATAGCTATAATGATGGATGTTATGACGTAATCGAAGCTGGATTTGATGATAATGATGGTGACGGATTCTTAGGGAATTCGCCTTGCATTGTTGATGCAAATGGCTTGGTGATTTCTGCATCAAATGGCTATACTACTCCATTGGACAGTAATAATGATGGCATCTTTGATTTTCAAACCTCAAATGTTTTGAGTGCAGGAAAAAATGGAAGTCTAAGAATATGTACAAATCAAACACCTCTTGATCTTTTTAATTATTTAACCGAAAATCCCGACCGAGGAGGTGTATGGAATCCAAATTTGGCAAGTGGGACTGGAATATTTAATCCTTCAATTGATCCTTCTGGAGTTTATACCTATACTATTTCAAATGGCAAATGTGGGACTAAAAGTGCTCAAGTAACTGTTCTAAAAGATTTATTGCCAAATGCTGGAGAAAACAATACTTTAACCATTTGCAGATCTGGTGAAAAGGTAGATTTGTATACTATTTTGAAAGGAACTCCAGACAAAGGCGGAACTTGGACCCCCAATTTATCAAGTGGAACTGGAATCTTCAATCCTAAAGTTGATGCTAAAGGTCTTTATAAATATACCATTACAAACGGATCTTGTTTAAGCGACAAAGCCGAAATATTAGTCGATATTCAAGAACTACCAAATACTGGGGAAAATAGCAATATATCTCTTTGCGTAAACGAAAATCCAATAGATCTTTTTTCAATTTTAAAAGGAACTCCAGAAAAAGGAGGCTCTTGGACTCCTGCCCTAACAAATCCTAACGGAATATTTAATCCTAAATTGGATCCTCCAGGAATATATAAGTACACTATCTCAAATCAATATTGCGGTACTATCTACACTGAAGTCGAAGTTAAAGTCGACCCCTATCAAAGTGCTGGTCAAAATGGACATTTAAACATTTGCTACAACGACAATCCTACAGATTTATTTAACAGCTTAAATGGTTCACCTAACACAGGCGGAACATGGAGTCCGGCATTGGCAAGCGGAAGTGGAGTATTTGATCCCAAAAAAGACCCGTCAAGAATTTACAAATACACTATATTAAATAGTTCTTGCGAAAATAGCATTTCCGAAGTCGCTGTCAATGTTTTGAAATTACCAAATGCCGGAGAGAACAACTCATTATCAATATGCATTAACAATGACCCTGTTAATCTATTTAACTTCTTAAAAGGCAATCCAGATGAAGGTGGATCATGGAGCCCAAATTTATCAAACGGAAATGGATTATTTAATCCCTTATTTGATAATTCAGGAATCTATACCTATACAGTCGACAATGGTATTTGCGGAATTGATAAAGCCGAAATAACGGTTACGAAAAAAACAATTTCAGAAATCCCCAATTACTTTATAAAAACAAATGATTTTAGCGATAAAAACAGTTTAGAAATTGTAATCAATACAGGACTAGAGTATGAATATTCTTTAGATGGCAATTATTATCAGAAAGAAAATGTTTTTAGTAATCTTTCAGGCGGCGATTATACAATCTTTGCGAGAGAAGTAAAGGGTTGCGGATTTCTAGAAGAAAAAGTTACATTACTAGACTATCCTGCTTTTTTCACTCCAAACGGAGACGGATACAATGATAATTGGGAACTAAAGGGTTCAACAAATAAAAAATACTCAATAACTATATTTAATAGATATGGCAAGCTTCTAAAAGAATTAACTCAAAACAATACTTCATGGGATGGTACTTACAATAATATCCCTCAACCATCTGATGATTATTGGTTTCAAATAAAATTTAGTGATGGCAAAATTCAAAAAGGGCACTTTGCTTTAAAGAGATAATTTTTTTCTCGTGATAACTTATGAGATTAGTTCCGATAAAATTTTACAACATTTATTATCTCATATAATCATAAAATTTCATAAAAATACACCTCTTGGATGTCGTAGTATTTTGGTGCTTTATTCAATCTAAATAACATCCGAAAAACTCCTTTAAAAGCTTTAAAAAACCCAAAAACCACACTTTTTACACAGAAATCAAAACTAACAATTATTACTATTTTCATTCATTTTGTTAGATTTTTTCAAACAAATTCTTATATTTTGTATTGGTTTTGAGATAAATTTGCAAACTATTAAAACAAAAAACAAACAAGAAAAATTAAAGCCGAAAAAGAAAAGCTAAATCAGTTTCTTAATCATTTTTCTTTCAAATTTTAGTTTGCAAAAGCCATTTGACAATTTGTAAATTAGTTTGGGTATCGTATATAATGAAATATTGAAATTGACGCTTTTTTATCTTTTTTTACTTTTGTTTTGCTATTATAATGAACAGGAAATTGCTGTGGTTATAGAAATTACAATTAAAAAAAATAAAAAATGAGTAAGACATTATTTGACAAAGTATGGGATTCACATGTTGTGCGTAAAATTGAAGATGGACCAGATGTGTTTTTTATTGACCGCCATTTCATTCATGAAGTTACGAGTCCTGTTGCTTTTTTAGGATTAAAATCAAGAGGCGTTAACGTATTATATCCGGAACGTACTTTTGCAACTGCCGACCACAATACACCAACCATAAACCAACATTTACCAGTTCAAGATCCGCTTTCAGCTAATCAGCTTCAAGCTCTTGAAGACAACGCTAACGAATACGGAATTTCGCACTGGGGATTAGGTCACCAAAAAAATGGTATTGTACACGTAGTAGGTCCTGAAAACGGAATTACTTTGCCAGGTGCTACTATTGTATGTGGAGATTCACATACGTCTACTCACGGTGCTTTTGGAGCTATCGCTTTTGGTATCGGAACATCTGAGGTTGAAATGGTGCTTTCTACACAATGTATTATGCAGCCAAAACCAAAGAAAATGCGTATCAACGTAAACGGTAAATTAAGCAAAGGTGTTGGTCCAAAAGACGTTGCACTTTATATTATTGCTCAATTAACTACTTCTGGAGGAACAGGTTATTTTGTTGAATATGCTGGTGATGTTTTCGAAAACATGACTATGGAAGGTCGTATGACAGTTTGTAACTTAAGTATCGAAATGGGTGCTCGTGGAGGAATGATTGCTCCTGACCAAACAACTTTTGATTTCTTAGAAGGAAGACTTTACGCTCCAAAAGGAGAAGCTTGGACAAAAGCGGTTGAATACTGGAAAACGCTAAAAACTGATGCTGATGCTGTATTTGATGCTGAATTAAACATCAAAGCTGAAGACATTGAACCAATGATTACTTATGGTACAAACCCAGGTATGGGAATTGGTATCACAAAACATATCCCAAGTGCAAAAGAAGTTGAAGGCGGCGAGGAAACTTACAAAAAATCTTTGGCTTACATGGGCTTTAACGAAGATGATGTAATGATTGGAAAACAAATCGATTACGTTTTCTTAGGAAGTTGTACAAACGGACGTATTGAAGATTTTAGAGCTTTTGCTGAAATCGTAAAAGGAAGAAAAAAAGCAGATAATGTTACCGCTTGGTTAGTTCCGGGTTCTCACGTTGTTGAAGCACAGATTAAAGAAGAAGGTATTTTAGATATCTTGACTGAAGCTGGTTTCGTATTACGTCAGCCGGGTTGTTCTGCTTGTTTAGCAATGAACGATGATAAAGTTCCTGCTGGAAAATATGCAGTAAGTACTTCAAACAGAAACTTTGAAGGTCGTCAAGGTCCTGGTTCAAGAACGCTTTTAGCAAGTCCGATTATGGCTGCTGCAGCTGCTGTTACAGGAAAACTAACAGACCCGAGAGAATTATTCTAATTCTCGCTGTAAGCTTTAAGCAATAGGCTTTAAGCTTTTTACAGCAACCTGAAAAGGCTTACAGCTTATAGCTTATTGCCTAAAGCAAAAAAAATAATACACTGTAGGAAAAGCCTAAAACTTACAGCCTACAGCCTAAAGCAACAAAAAAAATGGCATACGATAAATTTAATATACTTACCAGCAGTGCAGTGCCACTGCCAATTGAGAACGTAGATACAGATCAAATCATCCCAGCTCGTTTCTTAAAAGCTACAAAACGTGAAGGTTTTGGAGACAACCTTTTTAGAGACTGGAGATATAATGGAGACGATACTCCAAAAGCTGATTTCGTTTTAAATAACCCAACTTACAGCGGAAAAATCTTAGTTGGAGGAAAAAACTTCGGTTCTGGATCTTCTAGAGAGCATGCCGCTTGGGCAGTTTACGATTACGGATTCCGTGCTGTAGTTTCTAGTTTCTTTGCTGACATCTTCAAAGGAAACTGTTTAAATATTGGTGTTTTGCCAGTACAAATCAGCCCTGAGTTTTTGGCAAACATTTTCGAAGCCATCGAAGCTGATCCAAATACAGAATTAGAAATCAACCTTCCAAACCAAACAATTACTTTATTGTCAACTGGTGAGCAAGAATCATTTGCTATTAACGGTTACAAAAAAAATAACATGATTAATGGTTTTGACGATATTGATTATTTACAAAACATGAAGGAAGATATTAAGGCTTTCGCCGATAAACTTCCGTACTAAAAAATCAGGTTCAGTCCTTTGAGACCCGACAGGTTTTTGAAACCTGTCGGGTCTTTATAAGTTAAATAAAACACTTCCACAAAAAATGATCGATACCAACATTGAATTGCCAAAATCGTATTCAGAGATCAAAACCGACTCGGAAAAAATTTCGTTTTCAATGCCTTCTGATCTGCAAACAGGGAGTTTTCTTAGGACATTGGTTGCTACAAAAAAAGATGGCCACTTTTTAGAATTAGGAACTGGAACAGGATTGTCACTTGCATGGATGATTGAAGGAATGAGTAAAAACTCAACATTAATTACAATTGACAACTCATCAGAATATCAAAGAATTGCAAAAAAACATATTCAGAATCCAAACGTTTCATTCGTTTGTGAAGATGCCGAAAATTGGATTTTAAATTACGACAATTCAAAGTTCGATTTGATTTTTGCCGACGCATGGCCAGGAAAATATGTGGTTTTAGATGAAACTCTAAACTTATTGAAATCTGGCGGAATTTATTTAATTGATGATATGCTTCCTCAACCAAACTGGCCGCTAAATCATGATAAAAATGTCGAAAGACTTATTCAGGATTTAGAAAACAGAACAGACATTCAGTTGACAAAAATGTGCTGGTCAACTGGTCTAATTCTGATAACAAAAAAATAAAATAGTAAGCATTGTCTTATTGCAAAAGCTAACAATATAATAATGGAAAAAAGAAAAATTGAAATAATGGATACGACGCTTCGTGATGGTGAACAAACCTCAGGAGTATCTTTTTCTGCTGCAGAAAAACTAACCATTGCGCAATTATTGTTGGAGGAATTAAATATTGATAGAATCGAAATTGCTTCTGCCCGCGTAAGCGAAGGAGAATTTCAGGCCGTAAAAGGTATTACTTCATGGGCTGAAGAACGTGGTTACATTGACAGAATTGAAGTTCTGACATTTGTTGACGGAGGCGTTTCAATTGACTGGATGAAAAAAGCTGGCGCTAAAGTTCAAAATTTATTGACCAAAGGTTCAATGAATCACTTAACGCATCAATTGAAAAAGACTCCTGAACAACATTTTTCTGAAATAGCTCAAATCATTGCTTTAGCAAAAGAAAATAATATTGAAACCAATGTTTATCTGGAAGACTGGAGCAACGGAATGCGAAATTCTCCAGATTATGTATTTCAATTTTTGGATTTCTTAGCAACTCAGCCAATCAAAAGAGTTTTACTTCCTGACACTTTAGGCGTTTTAATTCCGTCTCTGACTTTTGAATTTATTTCGAAAATCAGAGCAAAATATCCAAACATTCATTTTGACTTCCATGCGCACAATGATTACGATTTAAGCGTTGCCAATGTTATGGAAGCGATAAAAGCCGGAATCAATGGACTGCACGTAACGGTAAACGGAATGGGAGAACGCGCAGGAAATGCACCTCTTGAAAGCACGGTTGCCGTAATCAACGATTATTTACCGCAAGTAAATATCAATGTAAAAGAAACCTCATTGTATTCCGTAAGCAAACTCGTGGAAACTTTTACTGGATATAGAATTCCTGCCAACAAACCAATTGTAGGCGATAACGTTTTTACACAAACAGCTGGAATTCATGCCGATGGAGACAACAAAAACAATCTTTATTTCAATGATCTTCTTCCAGAACGTTTTGGAAGAAAAAGAAAATATGCTCTCGGAAAAACTTCTGGAAAAGCCAATATTGAAAAAAATCTTCAGGAATTAGGTTTAAAACTAAACAACGAAGATTTGAAATTGGTTACCCAAAGAATTATCGAACTAGGCGACAAAAAAGAAACCGTAACTAAGGAAGATCTTCCATACATTATTTCTGATGTTTTGGACAGTCATACTTACGAAGAAAAAATCACAATAAATTCTTATATGCTGGTTCATTCAAAAGGGATGCGCCCATCTACGACTTTATCTTTAAATTTAAACGGAGAAATAATCGAAGAAAACGCACAAGGAGACGGTCAGTTTGATGCTTTTATGAATGCTTTATCGAAGATTTACAAAAGCAAAAAACTAACGCTTCCAAAATTAATCGATTATGCCGTGAGAATCCCACCGGGAAGTAGTTCTGATGCGTTGTGCGAAACCATTATTACATGGACAAATAACGGAAAAGAATTCAAAACCCGCGGATTAGATTCAGATCAAACTGTTGCAGCGATTATTGCAACGCAAAAAATGCTTAACATAATTACTTAAGGGGCTAAGCCACTAAGGTTCTGAGGCTCTAAGATTTTTCTTTGACCTTAGAACCTTAGCGACTCAGAACCTTAGAACCTTTAAAAAAAACTAAGCCACTAAGAAGAAAAACTTAAAAGCTTAGCAACTCAGAACCTTAGAACCTTTTAAAAAATATAGAATGAAATTAAACATAGCCCTATTAGCCGGCGACGGAATCGGACCAGAAGTAATAAATGAAGCAGTAAAAGTATCTGATGCTGTTGCAAAAAAGTTCGGACACGAAATTACATGGAAACCCGCTTTAACTGGAGCTGCTGCAATTGATGCAGTAGGTGAACCTTATCCAGATGCAACACACGAAGTTTGTAAAAATGCTGATGCTGTTCTTTTTGGAGCAATTGGTCACCCAAAATACGATAATGATCCTTCTGCACCAGTACGTCCAGAGCAAGGTTTATTAAAAATGCGTAAAGCTTTAGGTTTGTTCGCAAACGTAAGACCAACTTTTACTTTCCCATCTTTATTAGATAAATCGCCACTAAAAAGAGAAAGAATCGAAGGAACTGACTTAGTTTTCTTAAGAGAATTAACAGGCGGAATTTACTTTGGCGAAAAAGGAAGAAAAGATAACGGAGATACAGCATACGATAACTGCGTTTACACAAGAGCTGAAGTACAGCGTTTAGCTAAAAAAGGTTTTGAATTAGCTATGACACGTTCTAAAAAATTATGTTGCGTGGATAAAGCAAACGTTTTGGAAACTTCACGTTTGTGGAGAGAAACGGTTCAGGCAATGGAAAAAGACTATCCAGAGGTTGAAGTTAGCTACGAATTTGTTGACGCTGTAGCAATGCGTTTAGTTCAATGGCCAAATTCTTATGACGTATTAATTACTGAAAACTTATTTGGAGACATCTTAACAGACGAAGCTTCTGTAATTTCAGGTTCAATGGGATTAATGCCTTCTGCATCTATGGGAGCTGAAGTATCTTTATTTGAACCTATTCACGGATCTTATCCACAAGCTACCGGATTGAACATTGCTAACCCAATGGCTACTATTTTATCTGCTGCCATGATGTTCGAAAATTTCGGATTGATGGAAGAAGGAAAAGCGATGAGAGATGCTGTAAATAAAGCTTTAGAAGCTGGAGTAGTTACAGAAGATTTAGCTAATGGAGGCAAAGCATACGGCACTAAAGAAGTTGGTGACTGGTTAGCTACGAATGTATAACAGTTTATTTTGTTTCAGGTTGTTGGAACGTGAAACTTGAAACAAATAAAACCTGAAACAAAAAAAGGGATCAACTTTCGTTGATCCCTTTTATATTTTAGAAAAAAAATATTAATATCCTCCTCTGTTTCCGCGGTCGTTTCCACCACGGTTGTTTCCGTAACCACCGCGGTCATTTCCACCACGATTGTTATTAAAACTTCTTCTTTCGCCTTCTGGTTTTGGCTCAGATTTGTTCACAACGATTGTACGTCCTGCAACAACAGCACCGTTCAATTCGTCGATAGCTTTTTGAGCCTCATTATCATTTGGCATTTCAACAAAACCAAAGCCTTTACTTCTTCCAGTAAATTTATCAGTAATAATTTTAACAGAGTCAACTGTTCCATAAGCCTCAAAAGACTCTCTTAAATCTGCTTCCTCAATACTGAATGGAAGGCTTCCAACAAAAATATTCATAGATATTTATTTATAATAATAAGCAAATGTAATCTTATTTCTATCTAATCCACTATGTTATGAGTTTATTTAAGTTTTTATTTTGATTTAACCAGAAATACTTCGATCAGAACTTAATTATTCGCAGCAACAATGCTATGTTCTGGTGTTACAGGAATTTTATAGAAAACACCTTCTGAAAAATGAATTGTTTGTTTTTCAGCATCAGCATCAGCATTAACCGCCGTAAATTTAAACGTGCCCGAAATGGTATTATCGATTGCATTATATTCTGTAATGATAATTTCTCCATTTCCTTTGCCAGTTCCAGTACTAAATTCTGCTTCTTGTCCTTTATATGTTTTCTTATAAACAACTTTCGTATCATCATCTACACCTAAAAAATACGTTTTCTTAGCTGGTTCAGGAATCTGAAATCTTATCTGATCGGAATCTAAAGAACCTTCAATAGTAAAAAACCCATCGGTCTCTATACCAGCTTGAAAAACTTGTGCTCTCCAAAAAACATTATCTTTTAAGGCTTGAAAAGCTTTATTATTAGACGTCACATCCTCTGATGTGCAGGATACAACTAGTAGTAAAAGTGATAAAAAACAAAAGTATTTTTTCATATTTAAAATGAATTTGCTGCAAAAGTATCGTATTAAGAGCTAAACCCTAAAATTTAAAAAGTCAAAAAAATGCTAAAAAAACGACTCCAGTATATTTATTGCCTTTTAAAACGTGTTTTTCATAAAAAAATTATATCTTTGCGCCCTTAATTAACAGAGGTCGAGTACCTCAAAATTTAATCACTAGATTATGTCAGTAAAAATTAGATTACAAAGACACGGTAAAAAAGGAAAACCTTTTTACTGGGTAGTAGCTGCAGATGCACGCTCAAAAAGAGATGGTAGATACTTAGAGAAAATCGGTACTTACAATCCAAACACTAACCCAGCAACTGTTGAGTTAAACCTTGACAGCGCAGTTAAATGGTTACACAACGGTGCTCAACCAACTGATACTGCAAGAGCTATCCTTTCTTACAAAGGTGCTTTATTGAAACACCACCTAGATGGAGGAGTTCGTAAAGGTGCTTTAACACAAGAGCAAGCAGATGCTAAATTAACTGCTTGGTTAGAATCAAAAGCTGGAAAAGTTGATGCTAAAAAAGATGGTTTATCTAAAGCAAAAGCTGATGCTAAAGCAAAAGCTTTAAAAGCTGAGCAAGAAATCAACGCTAAACGTGTTGCTGATGCTGCTGCTGCACAAGCTGAAGCTGCTGCCGCTGAACAAGCTGCTGAGGCTACTGAAGAAGTTGCTGAAGTTGAAGCTGAAGAAGCTCCTGCTGCTGAAGAGAATAACGAAACAACTGAAGCATAATTTTTACTTGGCGATAATGCGTAAAGAAGATTGTTTTTATTTAGGTAAAATCGCTAAAAAATTTAGTTTCAAAGGTGAAGTCTTAGTCTATTTAGACACAGATGAACCTGAGTTATACGAAAATCTGGAATCAGTGTTTGTTGAACACAACAAACACTTGGTTCCTTTTTTTATTGAAAAAAGCTCTTTACATAAAAACGACTTTTTAAGAGTTAGTTTTGAAGATGTTAATACCGAAGAAGATGCAGACGCTTTAATCGGAAACGGTGTTTTCCTTCCTTTATCTATGTTGCCAAAACTTACTGGCAACAAATTCTACTATCATGAAGTTATTGGTTTCGAAATTGAAGACAAACGTCTTGGTATTTTTGGCAAAATAACTTCGATAAATGATTCTACTGCTCAGCCACTTTTCGAAGTTTTAAATGGCGAAGTTGAAATGCTAATTCCAATGATTGACCATTTCTTGGTTAAAATTGATCGCGAAAACAAAAAAGTAATCATGGATCTTCCTGAAGGTCTTGTGGAGATGTATCTTTAATTTAGTGTTCAGTCTCAGTTTTAAGTGTTCAGTTTCTTATCTGAATTCAAAATCTTAAATAATAAATTAGAATTTACTATGTTTCAGTTTAAGCAATTTTCTGTTAAACAAGACAAAACCGCTATGAAAGTAGGCACAGATGGTGTTTTACTTGGCGCTTGGGCTCCTATTCATCATAATCCGTTTAGTATTTTAGATGTTGGCGCTGGAACTGGAATTATTGCCTTAATGCTCGCTCAACGAACTCATGCTGAACAAATTGATGCGCTTGAAATTGATGAAGACGCTTACGAACAAGCGGTAGAAAATTTTGAAAGTTCCCCTTGGGCCGATCGCTTATTCTGCTTTCATGCTGGTTTAGATGAATTTATTGAAGAACCGGAAGATGAATATGATTTAATTGTTTCGAATCCGCCTTTTTATGCTGAAGACTATAAAACTGAAAACGAACAACGCGATTTAGCTCGTTTTCAAGACGCAATGCCATTTGAAGAATTGGTTGAAGCTGCCGATTTATTACTTTCAGAAAACGGAATATTTGCTTTAATTATTCCCTTTAAAGAAGAAGAAAAATTTATTGCCCTAGCAAAAGAATCAGAACTTTATCCAATAAAAATCACTAGAGTTAAAGGAACTCCAAAATCGGAAATTAAGCGTAGTTTATTAGCTTTTAGCCGTAATGAAGTTCCTGAAATTGAAATCGACGAACTTATTATCGAAATCGACAGACACGTTTATACTCCTGAATATATTGAATTGACTAAAGATTTTTATTTAAAGATGTAAAAAACATCTTTAAATAAATTATTCTTTTTGCAGACACACTCCTCTTTGAAAATCTATTCCATTCGGGTTTTCTTCATTAAAATATACTATATTATAAGTAACGCATTCATCGTCTGTATAAATTATTTCTGCTACACTTTTATCCCCAATTTTAACATTCTCAGCTCCAAAATTTTTAATACAAACCCTTTCAAGTTTGCAATCACTAAGCCATTTGACACTCCAAACGGTTTGCAATTTACTATCAAAATAACACTCTTCAATAGAATCTTTTCGAATAGCGTATTCATCTGGAAAAGCTGGAGCCGCAAACTTTCCATTCTTAAATCTAATGCAATCTAATTTTTGAGAATAAGCAGCAGTTCCCAATAATATTAAACAAAAAACGATGATTTTTTTCATGATATTTTTTTACTGTTATTTTTTTACTGTTATTTTTTAATTATTTACCATTTTTAGCAAAAAGAATTGCTCTTTCAAGAACTTCGTCCTTACCTTGCTGAATACCTAAAATTGTTGGTTTAACTTCGATATCTGGAACAATACCAATTCTTTGTGTTTCTTTTCCGTTTGGATAAAAAATTCCAAAACCTGTAAATATGGTTGAATAACCTTTTATAATTTCAAATCTGCATGTTCCACCATCTGCACCCGAAGTCTGACTACCAATGATTGTGGCATTTGGAGCTGCTTGCAGACACATTACTAAATGCTCCCCATGGCTTTGCGTTTTTTCATTTTGCAAAATAATCACTTTGCCTTTATAATAATCAGCATTTGTTTTTCCCGTTTTTTGATCTTCTCTCCAAACATATCTCCCCGGATATGTCAAGTCTGCATCTATAAATTTTGCAAATGCTTTTTCTCCTGGATATAAATATTGTGCTATGTCTTCTTCAATATTTGGTTCTTGGGGGTATTTTCTGGCGTCAAAAACAATTGCTCTTGTATTTTCAAATTGCTTCATTACACTAGGAAGTTCTTCTGCTTTTATTCTCTCAACATCAACATACCCAATACTATCATCCAATAATTTCCATTTCTCTGCATTTTTAGCATTTGTGATTCTTAGTTTTGAATAGGTGTAACGTTTAACTTTTTTAACAGAAGTAGTGTTGTCACGAATAAATTCGATTTCGATTGATTCTGTTTTTCCATTGAAAACAGCCCAATAAATATTTTTTAAAATTGCAGGCAAATTAGAGCCCTCTGCATACTTCAAATTTTCCTTGATTAAATCTCCTACTGCTTTTCCATCAACTTTTGTAACCACATCTCCTATTCTAAAATCATCAATTTTAGCTAGTGAATCATTTTTTAAAGCAACAACAACCGCTATATTATCTATAAAAGCTACATCAGCAGTAATAAATTTATCTCCAAAATAATCATACATCTGCCTCATTTGAGTCGAAGCGTGCGTATCGTTTAGTTTTATTGAAATTTCACGCATCGCTAATGCAAAATCCATTTCAGATTCTGGATTACTGAATCGAGGCATCATTTCTATTAAAACAGAATCCCAACTTTGGTCCATTTTATATTTATACGGAAAAAAGTATTCCATTTGATTCCAATAACGAAAGAGAGCCAAAAGACGCAGATTCTTATCCGTCCATTTAAATTCCTTGTACTTAACCTCGTTTATTACTTCTATATAGGGATTAGAAGTGTAATAGAATTGTTGATTCTTATTCCTGTTTTCTTCAATAAACTTTAATTTTTTTGAAAGTGATTTCGAGAACAGCTCCTTATTATTAAACCACGACAAGTCGAAGTTTTTGTCAAAATATTCTTTTTTTACATCGGGTTTTAGAATTTCTTGTTTTTTAATTTCTCCCAAAGAAACAATCCAATTTTCTAGAACTGAAGAAAATGCTTCAGAGGTCTGAGCTTCCTCGATTTTTGGCAAAATTTGAAATAGCTGTTCATCCCAATTTTTACTTCCATCGGTAACATTTGGATGATAATATTTTAGAAACCCCCAAACTTTGCAGGTTGCGGCTAACTTTTGAGTTTCTGTAATTGGTTTTGAAAAGGAGTATTGAAATAAGAGTAAAAATGTAATGAGTACTGTTTTTTTCATTGATAACTTGGGGTGGTTTAGGTTAGTTAAAATTGGTATTAAACTTGTTCAAAAATGTTCTTAAATTGATACAAAATTCTTTCGATTAAACGCAGATCTTCGGTTACAATTTCTGCGCTTCCTTTCATTTCCTGCTGAAAGGCAATCTGTTTATTGTAGGATGTTTTCAGTCCATCTGGAAGAGCCACGTCTATAAGCAGGTTTCCATCTTTATCGGGAACCAGTGAAATGTTTCTGATTTCGCCTTTTAAAACCCCAAACTCTCTGTCAGGGAAATTGGCCAGACGGATATTGACGCGCTGCCCCACTTTAATTTTTCCTGAATTTAAAGCCGGCGCTTTTACTTTTCCTATAAAACTGTTTTTAGCATCCGGAATTATTGAAAACACATTATCTCCAACATTGATAGTCTGATTTTCATTCCAGACCTGCAGAAAAGTCACCTTACCGCTGATGGAAGATTTTAGCGCATAAGCCAGCTCCCAGTCCCTTATCACTTTTTTCAATTGATAGAAAGATTGTGACACGCTGCGTCCGAGATTAACTTCTTCTTTGGTGCTGTTTATCTGCAGATTCTGGCTCGATTTTGTATTGTCAATAAGAGAAGATTTCAGCTGAGAAATTGATGACAGCAGGCTTCTGTAATTCTTCTGCGCTTGAAGAAAACCTAATTTTTTCGCTTCCATTTCCTGAGCAGATATAATTCCTTTATTGAATAAAGTTTCAAATCGGGCCACTTCATTTTTCTGGAGATCCAGCTCCCTTTCATTTATCACTTTCTGCTGCTGCAGAATTTCTATCCTTTCGCTTATCTGGATTTTCTCAGACTGCTGCGCTCTGCTTTCCACCTGAAAAGGATGCAGGTCTTTATTTAGTTCCTGAGCCTGATAATCCTTCTGGAATGCCGCAAATGCGCTTTCTATTTCGCCTAACTGTGTGTTTTTTAACAGTCCAAAAGGAAATTCTTTCTTTGAGCCGTTTATATCATAACCGTCAACAATCTTTTTCAGCAGGAAAACATCTTTATAATTGGCTGTATTTTCAATAATGGCCAAAGTGCTGTTTTTTTCAACCAGCATTTTATTCGTGACTAGAATTGCTTCAATGCGCCCAGAAGATTTTGACACTATTTTTTCCGGCGGGATATTGGTTGTAATGACGATTTCGGTTTTCACGACATCCGGATATTTGACAAACCAGGAAACAAAAAACAGCATGATAATAATGGCAAATATTAAAACAGTTCCCCATCGTATCATCCAATGTGGCACTCTGGTCAGGATATCCTGAACCTCTTCGCTTCTTAATTCAAATGTATCGTTGTTTTCTGCCATAATTAATTCCCTAACTGCAGCTGATTTCTAACCAGCTCAAAATAACTGCCTCTTTGTCCAACCAGCTCAGCATGATTTCCGATTTCAATAATTCTGCCTTTATCCAAAACCACAATCTGATCCGCATTCATTACAGTACTTAATCGGTGCGCAATTACAATCACGGTTTTGTCCTTAAAGAAGATATCAAGCTTCTGCATAATTTCTTTTTCATTGTTGGCATCCAAAGCTGACGTTGCCTCATCAAAAAACAGAATTTCAGGGTTTTTATACACTGCCCTAGCAATCAGCATCCTCTGTTTCTGTCCGGTGCTCATTCCTACCCCTTCTGCGCCGATTTTGGTATTATAGCCCAATGGTAATTCGCTTATATACTGTTTGATATTTGCCACATCTGTAGCATAAACCAGTCGCTCCTTATCAATTTTATCTACTCCAAAGGCAATATTATTGGCTATGGTGTCGCTAAAAATAAATCCTTCCTGCATTACAGCCCCAATGCTTGATCTCCAGGCATGCTGCGATATGTTTTTAAGTTGTGAATTTCCAATTAGAATCTCTCCTTTTTCGGGTTCATAGAATTTAAGAAGCAGCTTCATCAGCGTTGTTTTTCCGCTTCCGCTGGTTCCGACAATTGCCGTTACCTTATTGGCTGGAATTTTTAAAGTTAAACTATCTAGAACAGGAATATCTGAGCCTAGATATCTGTAGGAGACATTTTTTAATTCGATATCTGAATCAAAAGGGACATCATGAGACTGATGCTCTTCCTGCTGCGTTTCATCTTCTTTTTCGTGAATCTCAGACAACCTTGCCAATGAAATTTTAGCATCCTGAAGCTCTCTCACAAATTGGATAAGCTGCGCGATTGGGCCGTTTAAGCTGCCTACAATCGAACTAATTGCTAGCATCATCCCCAGCGTGATGGAACCGTCGATAACTAGTTTTGCAGATAAAAAAGTAATGAAGATATTCTTTAATTCATTTATTACCGACGACCCGATGGTTTGCGATTGTTCTAAAACCAGTCCTTTTATCGAAACCCTAAAGAGCCTCGCTTGGACATATTCCCAACCCCATCGCTTCTGTTTTTCGGCATTATGAAGCTTAATTTCTTGCATTCCGTTAATAAGCTCCATAACTTTCCCCTGCTCATTGGAAACTTCCGCAAAACGTTTGTAGTCTAAAACCTCCCTCCGTTTTAAAAACATGCTTATCCAGCCAAAATAAAGAAGACTTCCAGCAAAAAACACCAAGAATATCTTTACATTGAAATAAGCCAGAACTCCTCCCAGCACAAACATGTTGATAATAGAAAAAAGCACATTTAAAGACGATGTGGTCAGTATTTTTTCAATTCTGTGATGGTCATTTATACGCTGCATGATGTCACCTGTCATTCGCACATCAAAAAAAGAAATCGGAAGATTCATTAGCTTGATAAAGAAATCTGAAATCAGTGAAATATTAATACGCGTGGAGAGATGAAGCAGTATCCAGCTTCTTATGAGCTCTAGACCTGTTCTTCCAGCAAAGAGAAACAGTTGGGCAAAGAGAATTAGATAAATAAAATGGATATTCTGGTTCTGGATTCCGACATCGACAATGCTCTGGGTCAAAAAAGGAAATATCAGCTGCAGCAAACTCCCGGCTAGCAACCCAATGCTTAGTTGAAAAAGATACGATTTGTATCGGATCACGTATTGGGACAAGATTCCAAAACCTAATCCTTTACGATCTTCTTTATCAAAATCAGATTGAAAAAATTTAGGTGTTGCTTCGATCAGCAGCGCAATTCCCTCCTTCGTCTCATTGCCGGCATTGCTGCCAATCCACAATTTTAAAAAATCTTCCTTATTGTATTCAATCAGCCCAAATGCAGGATCAGAAACATAGTAAGTCCCTTTTTTAATTCTATAAAGCACAACGTAATGGTTTTTATTCCAATGCAGAATGCACGGCAGAGGAGCTTCTTCCAGCCTTTCCAAGCTCAGTTTCACCCCCAAAGTCCGAAAACCGATTTTCTCGGCGGCATCACTCAGAAACAGGAGATTGCTTCCCTCGCGGGTCGTCTCGCTAAAGTCTCTAAGATCCTGAATATGGATTGTCTTACCGTAATGTTTGGCTATAATTTTTAGACATGTGGGGCCACAGTCTTTAAAATCTGCCTGCTTATAATGAGGGAATTTTTTCAATCTTATATTTAGGTTAATTTTGGCAATATTATACAAAAATTCTTAAAAAAATATTTATACAGAACTATTTTTATCAAAAAAAGCTTTGTTTTAACAACAAAGCTTTTTTTGATATTTTTATATCCTAGTTACTATAACAATTAATTGCTTTTACAATATCCCTCACCTACATCTGGAATCACGCAGTGAAAACCACTTTTACATGGAGGGTGTTCACCACCACAAGCAATTCCGCCTTTAATAGATCTTTGTTGTTCTCTAGTTAGCTCTTGAGCTCCTTCTAATTTTAAAATTTTCTTTAACATGCTTTTTTTGTTTTTTAGTTTGTTTGCACTCCAATCATTTTAAGACATTTGAAGTTTCTGTCTGTCTCTATAGATAAACTATCAGCTCTTGTAAACAAGGAGAAATAAATTCACTTCTCTAATACTTTAAATACGATAAATATTCGTAATTTAATTTCCTCTAGGAATATGGCACTTGATTAGCCCTAACCAAATAAAACTAATCAGGTGGCCAATTATCCTGAGAATCCCGACACCAATCATCAATGTTGGGATAATTTGCTCAATGTTCCACGATCGAGCGCCTACGAATTAAAAAAAACATGACTAAATTTTAAAAAGGCTTTATTTTACATTATTATAATTAGTTAATAATTTTTGACTTAACAACAAAGACGGCTTGTGTCACATATGCCCGATGACGTATTTAAAGGGCATGTTTCGCCTAGCGGTATTAAAAAACATCCAGCCTCTAAAGCATAAACCCAACATTCTGGAATTCCTCCTTTCATGGTTTTCTGTTCATTTTTATTTATGTAATGAGCACCTTCTAGGTTTAAAATCTTCTTTAGCATAATTAATTCCTTTTGATATAGCAATAGTTTTTTAAAATTGCTATATACCATTATAAATTAGCAAGTAGCGTATTTCTCAACAGCATTATCATGGCAATTGAGTTCTTGTAGATACTCACTTCCCAAAATGTTTTTCTGTTCCTTTTTTGTCAGCTTTCTTGTTTCTTTACTTTTTAAAATCTTTTCTAACATAACTGGCTATTTACATTTTTTGGTTTAAGCCTCAAATCTTAAATAACTTGATGCTCAAAAAATCTTCTTTAACAGCTTCCAACATAACTATTTGGTATGCAGTTCCAGTAAGCTGGCACTGTTCCAAATTCCGTACATCTTTTAGCTTTAAATCCATCTTCACAAATAGGAGCATGATCTCCATTTATTGTTTTCAGCTCATTCGCAGTCAATTCTACTGCACTTTTCAACTTCAAAATGTTCTTTAACATAACTGCAGGTTTTTTTAATCGGGGGTTATTCTCTTCTATTTCAACAGTTGAAGCTTCTGTATATTATGCTATTTTCTCTAAAACTTGAACTTCATCTACATAATCATTTAAGAAATATTTCAACTCATTCAATTCATATTCATTTGGAAATAGCCTTTCGTTTACAATTTTAATAGGTGTGTAATTAAAATTGTTCATAGAGCACCAATCATATTGTTTCTGAATTTCCTGATTTATCATCATACTTACAGAATCAACATTCCATTTTTTAAGCCACTTCTTGTGCAACATTCTTTTGATGTACCAATCTGAAATCGCTTCTACCGTTTTTCCAGGTGTTGTTCTATTAATAGTTAAAAGTCTTTCAACAACTGCTTTATAAGGATTGTCGTTGTTTTCTGGATTAATATTAAAAAGAACATTCAAATATATTTTATCTGGAAACTTCAGCACCAAATCAAAAGCTTCTTGAAAAGTTTTGTAACAATGTCCACAGCTTGGACTAAGAATTACAGAAAGTCTTACTCCCGCATTTTTATTACCAAATGTCAAGCCTCTTAAATCTTCAAATCCTTTTGTGTATTTTACTTTTTTAGACAAGAAATTCAATAGAGCGTAATTTCTTTTAAATTTCTTAAGTTCTTTAAGAGAGTTCTCATTATCAAGCATTTTTCTAATCATTACTTTAACTGTCGCCCAAATTGGCATTAAAAGCAATAAAGAGAATACATACGGAAAAACTTCATTAAAACTAAAACTCAATGTAAAAAGATCTGATGAAAACCAAATAATGCTTTGAGCCAATATTAAAAATGATATTGCTAAACACATTACACACCATTTTTGAATTTCAAATTTTTGAATCCAAATCGAACAAACTATTATTGGAATAGCCAACAAACTTAAAAGTCCAACAAAAATCGCAGAGCTTAAAGGCTGAACTAATATTGCGATGATGCTTGCACTAAAAAAAAGTAATGGCAAATCTGAGAAACTTAACCATCTGTTTGCAATATCATCGTTGAAACTTATTACTGAGTGACAAGAAGAATTAGAACTTAAATTACAGAATTTTGAAATTACGGTGTTTTTAACTCCCCATTTTTCTTGAACAATAAATATGCTTACAATTAAACCAAGAACTGATGTTACCAAGAATGATGCACTAAACCAGTTAAAACCATTATAATAAAAAGACAACCCTGCTACAAGTACAAAAGGCAAAAAATATTTGAGCCAATTATATTCGAATTTTAAATTGTCTCTTGCCACTACATTGTTAGGTTCAATGGCAACAATTACACCGTTCCAGTCTAAAAGAAATTTATCATAAGATAATTTTTGGCTTCCTTTTTTTGTGGTTGTGATTCTAACTCCACTTTTAATCTTTTCAACCAATATCAATTCATCTTTAAAATACGCCAAAAAGTTTGAAGGCAAATCTTCAATCTGCTCTTTCGAAACTCTTACAGCTGCATTCTCTACCGAAAGCAAATCAAACGAGTCTGTAATGGCAAACAAACTCGGATAATTTGGATGAGACAAAAACAGGTCCTTGAACTCATTTTTGATGTCTGAGTATCGATTGATTTGTAGAAATTTTTGGACCAGTTTTAACATCGTTTTTGATTGTTTTTAAATCATAATTACACTGCAAAGATTGGGGTTTTTATTGATAAAAATCACATAAACACATACATTTTATTAATTATACCACATACAATTTATAAATTATACCAAGTATAGTACGACGCGTAAATAATTTATTATCAAATAGTTACGTTGTTGTTTTTTTAACAAAAAGCTCAGAAAGCCCATTTTCGATTAACGGTTTTGCTTTTTATCTAGTTTTGGATAAGTAATAATCTAAACATCGAAAAACATGAAAATAAGGGCAAAAAAATCATACGAATTTCAAGAAAGAAAAACGTAATGAGGAGCTCTAAAAAAACAATTTTAATCGTAAAAAAGAGCCTCAAATCGGAAGTGAAAAACTCTCCAAAAAGCAAAAAGCAGCATCTTAATTTAGAAGTTTTATCTCACAAACAAAACCCAAGTTTTTACTGCTTCTGATCTATAATACTCAAAAAAACTTTTAACATAAACCAAATTTTTTCAGCGCTTTTTGCCGCATTTGGCAAAGTTGCGAAAAAACAAATATGAAAGATTAATAGTACATAATATAAAATTTCAAAACATGAAAAGTAAAACATTCACATTAGCAGATTTCGAAGTAGAAAAAATAGACAAGAAAACTCAAAGAATTATTAGAGGAGGTGAAAACGAATCAATTGACCCGCCTGTTGTAAGCTATCCTATAAAAACCAATGGTGGAGGAAACGGCTGATAGACATCTTAAAAATAGCGAAAATTCCAAAAAAAAAGTAATCCAAAAAAAAAAAGATATGAAAAATAAAATATTGACATTCAAAGATTTCGAGACAGAAAAAATAGACAAGAAAACTCAAAGAATTATTAGAGGAGGTGATGACGAACCTATTGATCCGCCTGTTGTAAGTTATCCTATAAAAACCAATGGCGGAGGAAACGGCTAATTCTTAATACATAATATTATAGCATAAAAAACTAAAAAATTCAAGACATGAAAACTAAAATACTGACATTCAAAGATTTTGAACTAGAAAAAATAGACAAAAAAACTCAAAGAATTATTAGAGGAGGTGAAAGCGAATCCATTGACCCGCCTGTTGTAAGTTATCCTATAAAAACTAATGGCGGAGGAAACGGCTGATTTGCATTTACAGATTTCAATTATAAAAAATAACTAAAAATTAAGACATGAAAACTAAAATATTGACATTCAAAGATTTCGAATTAGAAAAAATAGATACAAAAACGCAACGAATTATTCGAGGAGGCGGTAGCGACACTGTTGACCCGCCTGTTGTAAGTTATCCTATAAAAACCAATGGTGGAGGAAACGGCTGATTAGCATTTACAGATTTCAATTATAAAAAACAACTAAAAAAATTTAAACCATGAAAACTAAAATATTGACATTCAAAGATTTTGAACTAGAAAAAATAGACAAAAAAACTCAAAGAATTATTAGAGGAGGTGAAAACGAATCTATTGACCCGCCTGTTGTAAGCTATCCAATAAAAACTAATGGTGGAGGAAATGGTTAATAATTCAAGCTTAAATATTGTTCGCAAATTGAGCTGGAGACACTCCAGTTCTTTTGCGAAACGATTTTGCAAATGAAACGGCATTTTTAAAACCAACGCTTTCTGCAATTGCCTGAGTCGAATATTTACGATACAAATGATTTGTAATCATCTGATTAATAACATAATTAATCTTTAACTCATTTGAATATTCTCCAAAAGATTTTCCGAATCTTTTGTTGACAACATAAGATAAATAAGTTGTATTGGTTTTAATTTTTTTAGCAACATACGAAAGCGTAAAATCTGCATTTAGATATTCCAATTTCTCTTCTAGCGCCAATAATTTTTCTACAATTTTATTTTCTTTAGCCTCATCAATACTAAGATTTGCATTTTCTTTTTTAAGCTGTGTATCTTCTAGTTCTAGAGACTCTTCCAAAACTATGTTTTTCTCTAATGCTGCTTTTTCGATTTCTGCTTTTTCAGATTCTTTTTTCTCAAGATTAGCTTTAAACTCTTCAATTAGAGCGTTCATTTTTTTCTGAGCTCTATTCTTATCTCTAATATTTTTAATCAAGAAAAATACAATCCCAACAACCAAAATAACATAGAAGACTTTTAGGGCTTTATTCCATAAAACTTCATATTTATACTTCTCTTGAATGCTCAACATCTCATCACTCAGATTTGCAGTGCCCAATTTATAATTAACTTCTAAAGCTTCTTCCCGCAGTTGCCCCTCATATTTTTCATAAGAATCTAAATAAATTTTAGAATGCTTAAAAGCCAATTCAGGCTCGTTTAGAATATTATAAATTTTGGCCTGGACATAATTGGATTGAAAATAGCTCACATCTATTTTCTTCTCCTTAAGATAAAGCGAATCAACTTTTTTCAGGAATATCAGGGCTTTATCGTATTTCTTTTGAGCATAATAAAGATCTCCCAAATTATAATTTGCAGTCTTATAATAGTCCTCGTCATTATTTTGTTTCGCATACATTGCAATATCAAAATAAGACCTTTCGGCATTTTTAAAATCTTTTTTCAGCAAATAGATATTTCCTAGACTTAAAGTAGCCGTCATTTTGTTATCCATATAGTTTTGAGAATAGGTTATCGCCCTTTTGTAAAAGTACTCGGCCGAATCAAGTAAAAAGGCTTTACTTCGATTCTTCATATAATAACCTTCGTAGACATTCCCTAAATTGGTATAAATGTTACTTCTACTATTCTGAAATTGGTCTTTATCATAAAGATTTTCGTTCTTATCTAAAAAATCACTGTTTTGTCTAAGATTTTTAACGGCAAGTTCATAATTACCCACAGCTTCATTAACCAAGGCGATGTTACTTTTAAATTTTACAATCTGAATAACATCATTAGTTTTGATAGAGAGTTTAATTCCTTCCTGATAATTAGTAAGAGCATTACTAAAGTTTCTCCTTTTCCACTCTATCAATCCTTTATAATTATATAGGTAAGCTCTAAGATTTATTTTTTGAACAGATTCTGGCAGTTTATTATAATAAGCTAATGCCTTGGTAAACCATTCATCACTTTTAGCTCTATTATTTTTTAATTGATAAAGATATGATCCTGCACCATAGGCAAATGCTATGTGTTCATTGTTGTTGGATTTCTTTAATTCTTCTGCATATTCAAGACCCTGGTCGAAGTTACCATTCATGCTGAAACGAATTTTATCCTGTAATTCTAAGTACCTTTGTTCCGTGAACTCCTCTTTGATTTGAGCAGTCCCACTAGAAAATATCAATAGTAAAAAAAATAAAGAGATGATCAGCCTCATTAAGTTAGTTTTTGGTATTCAAAAATAGTCTATAAATTATCAATAAACTACAATTAATTTGCCAAATTCCTATTAATTTTATTTTTACCGTAAAAAAATACAACAATTTAACCTGTATTTGTTATATTTTTATTACGTAAATTTGCTTTGCTAAAAATTAAAAAACATGAAACCAGACCTATTTCAATCTCCAGATTATTTTAACCTAGACGATTTATTATCAGACGAACATAAATTGGTTCGCGAATCTGCTCGTGCTTGGGTTAAAAAAGAAGTTTCTCCTATCATTGAAGAATATGCCCAAAAAGCAGAATTTCCTAAACAAATTATTAAAGGTCTTGGTGAAATTGGCGGTTTCGGACCTTATATTCCTGTAGAATATGGCGGTGCGGGATTAGACCAAATTTCTTATGGTTTAATTATGCAGGAAATAGAAAGAGGCGATTCTGGTGTAAGATCTACCTCATCTGTACAATCTTCTTTGGTAATGTATCCGATTTGGAAATATGGAAACGAAGAACAAAGAATGAAATACCTTCCAAAACTTGCTACGGGAGAGTATATAGGCTGTTTTGGTTTAACCGAACCAGATCATGGGTCTGATCCTGGAAGTATGATTACCAATTTTAAAGATATGGGCGATCATTATCTTTTAAATGGTGCTAAAATGTGGATTTCGAATGCCCCATTTGCTGATATTGCTATTGTTTGGGCGAAAAACGAAAAAGGGCGAATTCATGGTTTAATTGTTGAGCGTGGTATGAAAGGATTTACAACTCCAGAGACGCATAACAAATGGTCGCTTCGTGCATCTGCAACTGGAGAATTAATTTTCGATAATGTAAAAGTTCCAAAAGAAAACCTTTTGCCAAATAAATCTGGACTTGGTGCTCCTCTCGGATGTTTAGATTCTGCTCGTTATGGAATTGCGTGGGGAGCAATTGGTGCTGCAATGGATTGTTATGATACCGCTTTAAGATATTCAAAAGAAAGAATTCAGTTTGGAAAACCAATTGGAGGAACACAGTTACAACAGAAAAAACTGGCAGAAATGATTACCGAAATCACAAAAGCCCAATTATTAACTTGGCGTTTAGGAGTTTTAAGAAATGAAGGTAGAGCAACTACTGCACAGATTTCTATGGCAAAACGTAATAATGTAAATATGGCCATTACTATTGCACGCGAGGCCAGACAAATGCTTGGAGGTATGGGAATCACGGGCGAATACTCAATTATGCGTCATATGATGAATCTTGAAAGTGTTATTACTTATGAAGGAACTCACGATATACATTTATTGATAACAGGAATGGATGTAACCGGAATTCCAGCATTTAAATAATTGATAATTATTAAAATATATACAAAATCAATCTAAAAAGCTTCTTCTTCACGGAGAAGCTTTTTATCTTTGCACCAAAATTTTTTCAAAAATGAATATCGAAACGATAAACAAAAGCATACAACCACAAAAAGACCAACTATTAAATCATTCTTTATACAATAAGATTCAAAATATAGACGACCTGCACAGTTTTCTTGAAACTCACGTTTTTGCTGTTTGGGATTTTATGTCATTATTAAAAGCTTTACAAGCCAAACTTACCTGTACAACAACTCCTTGGTTTGCTACAAAAAATCCAGAAACTAGATATTTAATTAATGAAATTGTTCTTGCAGAAGAAACAGATTTAAGTATTGACGGAAAAAGACAAAGTCACTACGAAATGTATCTTGAAGCTATGGAAGCCTGCGGTGCAGATACAACAGGAGTTTTAAACTTCTTATCAGAGGTAAATTCTCTTCATAATATATTTGTTGCTATCAAGCAAAGTAATTTACATCCAAATGTAAAAGCCTTTTTAGATTTTACTTTTAGAGTTATTGAAGAAGGAAAACCACACGAAATTGCCGCTGCATTTACTTTTGGAAGAGAAGATTTGATTCCGAGTATGTTTACCGAAATCCTAAAGAACTTTCAAAAAAATCTACCAGAGAGCGATTTAGCAAAACTGTTATATTACTTTGAAAGACATATCGAACTAGATGCCGACGAACACGGACCAATGGCAATGACAATGATTACTGAATTATGTGAAGAAGATGCTCAAAAATGGAAAGAAGTTGAAGAGGTTTCAATTCTTGCCTTAGAAAAACGTATCGGACTTTGGAATGCTATTGAAGAAGAAATTGTAATGAAAACTGAAATGGTTTAAAAATAAAATAAGTTCTTAAAAAAATTCCAATAGCTTAATGTCGAAACAATTAAGCTATTGGAATTTTGTTTTTCATACCTTTGACGCTCAACCTGTTGAAAATACTTTCAAATGAAAATTATCGATTTCATTCCAACAGAACAGTTAAGGCCTTTTATTAAGACGTACAGAATTATCGAAAGCAAAGACGAATTGATAAATAGGGTTTTGCCCAACATTTCTCTAACAATTGCTTTTCGTTGCAAGGGTACTGTCAGTTATATTAAAGAAAATCAATTCGACAAATTGCCAATTTCTACAATTTCGGGTATTCGCAGATCGGTTCGTTTAATTAATTACGAAAAAGAAACCACAACTCTTGTCGTTCAGTTTAAAGAAGCTGGTGCTAAAGCTTTTTTTAAAGAACCACTTCATGAATTATTTGAAGAAAGTGTTTCGCTTGACAACTTTATTCCGCCACAAAAAATTGCTATTGTCGAAGAACTTTTAGCCGAAGCAAAAACCAATAATCAAAGGATAGCTGTTATCGAACAGTTTCTTCTGTCAAGACTGCACAATTACAAACCCGACGATTTAATCTCTGCTGCCATTACCATCATACAATCTAAAAAAGGTATTGTTAAAATAAAAGAACTTGCCGACTCACTCTATATCAGTCAAGACGCATTTGAAAAAAGATTCCGAAAAACAATTGGTTCTTCTCCAAAACAATTCTGTTATGTGGTTCGCATAAAATCTATTATTGATCTTAAACAACAAAATCAAAATCTCACAGATTTAGCTTTTGACGCAGGTTATTTTGACCAACCACATTTTAATAAAGACTTCAAATTGTTCACCGGACAAACACCAACTGAGTTTTTCAGATTTCCTTCTTTTTGGTAAATCAATGATTTTTTACAATGATTTGATTTTCACAATTCTGAATTTTACATCAATAAAAACAGGAATTATGAAAACAAATCTTTTAATCGGAATTGCCTTTTTGACATTGCTAGCTTATAAAACAAATGCTCAATCAACAACTATCAATTCAGAAATTAAACCTAAAAAATCAGAAACCATGCAGCAAATTTTTATTGATAAATTTATCGTTCCCGAGAAATCAAAGCAAGAATTTTTAGAACGAGTACGAATCAACCGAAACTTCATAAAACATTTAAACGGATTTGTAAATGACAATGCTTACGAACGTACCGATGAAAATGGCAATTTAATTTACATCACAATTGCAGTTTGGGAAAATGAAACCGTCTTGAAAAGAGCAAAAGAAGCGGTACAAGCTCATTATAAAAAAGAAGGGTTCAATATTTCTGAAATGTTCGAAAGACTTCACATTACTATGGATAGAAACATCTACAAGGAATCAGAAAAACTATAATCGAAAAATATGTCTAATTTTGTACGAAGTTAATTCTTGATGATTTAAACTTAAAATGAAAAACGACATTATGCATTTAACATCTGAAGAATTACTGGTAATTATAGATCCTCAAAAAGACTTTACTGATCCAGAAGGTGTGTATGCAAAAAAACACCCCATCAAGCAGATAATAAAAGTCAAAAACAAAATTAACAGTCTAATAAAACAAATTGACACTAGGAGATTTGTGATTATTTTTTCTAATTATCAAAAAGACCAATTTGGCAGTGGAATTTCAATGTGTATTGAAGGAACAAAAGGCCATGAAATTGATCTCGACTTTGATGATTCTTCAATCTTAATTTCAAAAACACAGCACAGCAGTTTTTCGTCTCAGGAATTTAAAAACTTCTTAAAACAAAATAAAATCCGCCGACTTGTTTTATGTGGTTTTCTGGCAGAGTACTGCATAAAACAAACAGCGCTGGACGGACTGAAAAGCGGTTATGAAATAGTTCTTCTAAAAGAATTAATACAAACTGGCGACGATGTACAGCATAGAATAGAAGAAGTCTTATTAGATTTACAAAACCAAGGCGCCACAATAAATGACAATTTCATTTATGAATAAAAATGAACTGAAATCATGCAAGTTTCTCCACCAAAAGAATTATCACCTTATATCAAACATTATCTATTTTTAGATAATGCAGAAACTGCAATTCAAAAATTTCGTTTGTTTTCTGATGGCAATACTGGAATTGTATTTTCTGTAAAAAGCAAACTTATTTCTGGAATTAACAAACAGCAAATAAAAGATTATTTGCCTGTTTCGTTTTTATACGGACAACTTAATGGCTTTAAAGATCTTTATTCTGAGAATGAAATAACTCTAATCATTGTCGTATTTCAACCCAACGGAATGCATCAATTATTAGGAATTCCTGCCAGTGAATTTCACGATTCTATTATTCCAGTAGAAGATGTGTTTGACCAAAAGATTATTGAGCTACAGGAACAACTATCAGAAGAAAACAACCAGACTCGTATTGAGCTGTTAAATCAATTTTTCAAATCAGCAATTGCTTCAAAACCTTCTTCAAATCAGTTAATAGTAAATCACTCTTTAAATTTTATAATTGACAAGAAAGGTCTTTTTTCTATAAAACAATTGGTAGAATACACGGGTTATACTGAAAGACACCTCGAAAGAAAATTCAAAGAATGCATTGGGCTTAATCCTAAGAAATTTGGCAACGTTGTACGACTGCATTATTTTTTGAAACTATTGAAAAACAAACCCGACGATATCAATCTAACTGGAATTTGTTACGACGCTGGATTTTCAGATCAATCTCATTTAATAAAAGAGTTTAAAAAACATACCGGAATTACTCCAACAGAATATGTTTATAACACCGGAAAATTAGCCAATAATCTTATCAAAAGATTTCCTGCTTCAACATTCTAAAATGTCGGTTTTGTACAATTCATGACGTATTGATAAAGTTATTTTTGATCCATTAATTAATAGCTTACAATATGAAAAATCTAAAAATCGCCACCGCTCAGTTCGAAAATAAAAGTGGCGACAAAAACTATAATTTATCTGTAATTGAAAAACTTTCTCAAAAAGCTTCTCACGAAGGCTGTGATGTAATTTCTTTTCATGAATGCTCTATAACCGGATATACATTTGCAAGAAACTTATCAAAAGAACAAATGCTGGATTTGGCAGAATTGATTCCGAGTGGCGAGAGCATTTTAAAATTAATCGAAATTGCCAAAAACAATAACATTATAATATTAGCAGGACTTTTCGAAAAAGACGAAAACGACAATCTATTCAAAGCTTATGTTTGTGTAGATAAAAATGGTTTAGTTGCTAAATATAGAAAACTGCATCCGTTTATAAACCCGTATTTAACACCTGGAGATCATTATTGTATTTTTGAAATTGAAGGCTGGAAATGCGGTATTTTAATTTGTTATGACAATAATATTATCGAGAATGTACGCGCTACAAAACTTCTAGGCGCTGACATTATATTTATGCCTCACGTAACGATGTGCACACCTTCGACCCGACCTGGCGCTGGTTTTGTGGCACCTCAGCTTTGGGAAAATCGCGAAGCCGATCCAACTTCGTTACGATTAGAGTTTGACGGAATGAAAGGTCGTGACTGGTTAATGAAATGGCTTCCAGCAAGGGCTTATGACAATGCGATTTATGCCATCTTTTCGAACCCAATTGGCATGGATGACGATCAATTAAAAAATGGCTGTTCGATGATTATTGATCCTTTTGGAGATATTTTGGCAGAATGCCGCACTTTTGATGATTCTTTTGCAGCAGCAGTACTTACTCCTGAAAAATGTAATCTTGCAGGAGGAAGTCGTTATATAAAAGCTAGAAGACCAGAATTGTATAGAGATATTATTGGTCAAAATCATGAATCGGAACAAAATGTAGTCTGGCTGAACTCTGATAAAAAAAGCATAAAGTAAACATTTCTCCTCTCTAAAGCTATTGAAAGATTTACCTTTGAAGATTCATTAATCGACAGAATAAAGCTTAATAATGGAATTTTTAAAAACTACAAATGAAGATATCGATGCTGTTTTCGATATTTACAATCAAGCGACATCATATCAAAAAACAGTAAACAACAAAAGCTGGAGAGGTTTTGAAAGAGCATTAATAGAAAAAGAAATTGCCGAAGATCGTCATTTTATAATCAAAGAAGGAAACGAAATCGCCTGTACATTTGTACTTACTTTTGATGATTTAATTATCTGGAAAGAAGCCAGTAAAGATCCTGCAGTTTATTTACATCGTATTGCTACAAACCCGAAGTTTAGAGGGCAATCTTATGTCAAAAAAATTATTGATTGGGTTAAGCAATATGCTAAAGAAAATAATAAAGAATATATTAGACTTGATACGCACAGCGGTAACGAAAGAATCAATAAATATTACACCAGCTGTGGTTTCGAATACAAAGGAATAAGCACCATCGAATGGACAAACGAATTACCAGAACATTATAAAGAAGGTTCTTTTAGTTTGTTTGAGATTAAGCTTTAGTGTTTAATTAATTGTCTGAAAAACTGTATTTTTGCATATATATTGAAAGCTGTATCTTACAAAAAATGCCTGTTTTTTACCAAAATATTATTTTTATTTAAGATTTTAAATATCTTTGATTTATGAGCACAACAACAAAACCAAGTCATATAGGACGCAAAATCAGCCGAATTCGTGAGCTGAAAGACATGAAGCAAGAAGCTTTGGCACAAGCTTTAGGAATGAGTCAACAAAGTGTTTCTACCATGGAAAATAGCGAAACGATAGACGAAGAAAAACTAAAAGAAGTTGCAAAAGCACTTGGAATGACCGTTGAAGCGATTAAAAACTTTTCGGAAGAAGCCGTAATTAATTACTTTAATAATATTTATGATAATGACTTTAGCCACAGCAATGGAGCTATCCAATCAAATAATTGTTCATTCAATCCTTTAGACAAAGTTGTAGAACTTTATGAGCGTTTGGTTCAGGCTGAAAAGGATAAAAATGAGTATTTGGAGAAGTTATTGGATAAGAAATAAAAGCTTTTACAATACATTATTTTAACTTGTCTAGGTTTATATTACCTAATAATGATTTTATTTGTGTTATAGCAATAGCATTCAATTGTTCTAGACGTTGACTTTGTATCATCCCTTTATTTATTAAAACAGCATTAATACTTTCAATGTTACTAAGTACAACCAGTTGTTCAATTGTTGCTTCATCCCTTATATTGCCTGTGCTATTTGGGTTCTCAATACGCCATTGTTTTGCTGTTTTTCCAAACAATGCTACATTTAACAAGTCTGCTTCATCTGCATATATAAAATTTATTTTTTCTTTAGTAAGCAATTGAGGGATCAAATTCTCTTTTATAGCATCAGTATGTATCTTATAATTTACTTTTGCTAAAGTTCGCTGTAAATTCCATGTTAAATTTAGTCTTTCATTTTCTTCTTCTTTAAGTCTTTGAAATTCTTTTACTAACAATAGTTGAAACCTAGGACTAATCCACATCCCAAAATGAAAAGCTATGTCTTTGTGTCCGTAAGTCCCTCCATATCGCCCAGCAGTTGCAGTAAGTCCTATTGCACCTGTACTTTCTATCCAATGTTTTACTGAAAGCACAAAATTATTACTACCTGCTTCATTTTTAATTATACCGAATTCGGTATAATTAAAATCTGGATTGTACAATGCTTCCCATTCTCCAAGATATTCAATTGTACTTTTAAGGCTCAGCCATTTTATAATTACAACTTCTTGTAATTGACTACGTGCCATATCGGTTAAAGAAATATATTCTTCTCCTCCTTTTTTTGATAAGATAGTAATTTGAGTTCCTTCAACATTAATACTTTTTCCTTTTGCAATTCTTTTTTAATAAAATCATTTATACTCCTCCAAGCTTAATAATTACAACTTAATAGATTTAACACATTATAGAAAGTTAATAAAAAAAACCTCGAAATATACATTTCGAGGTTTGGTATTATTTTTAGTTAAAAACTCGCAGAAAGGAAGGGATTCGAACCCTCGATACAGTTACCCATATACTAGCTTTCCAGGCTAGCTCCTTAAACCACTCGGACACCTTTCTATTTTGGTCTGCAAATAACACAAAAAAAATCGAGTTTAAAAAGTAAAATCAAGATTCGTTTATACTTTTTCGAAATTCTTCCATAAACAATTTTACCGCTTTCTTTTGATAACTGCCAATTGTCAGCATAAACGAATCTCGCTTGGTTACTACGCCTGTAATCTGAATAGCTTTAAGGCTGTGCTCCCAACCTTTCAATGCTTTTTCGGCTACAATGGTTGCCCAATCACTGTTTTCTACCATTTGCAATAGCGCATGAATCGAATTTAACTCGATCGAAATTTTCGGATTCATATTGTGTTTTGCAAACAGCAATTCAACATATTCTCGCGAATTGGAACCTTTTCCTGGAAGAATTAATGGCACTTCATCTAATTTCTTAAACGGTATTTTTTCTAATTCAGCCAAAGAGTTCGATTTTGAAACCGCCATAACCATGTTTGAGGTAAACAAAGGCACTTTCTGAATTGGAGGTCCAATCTCATGCGATGAAATTACCAAAACCAAATCCAGTTCATTATTAATCAGTTTTTGTTCTAAAGCTTCTGTTGTGCCGTATTCTACAACTATTCTTAAATTCAGATATCTTTTGGCAAATGCATTTACAACAGGCAGAATCAATAATCCGAAAATATAGGTTACACCTATTCGGAGTTCTCCACCAATCATTTCGTTTAAATCTTCAATCGCCTGTTTTCCGTTTTCGACGTTTTCAACCACTTTTTTAGCATGAATCAAGAAAACTGCTCCAGCTTCTGTCAATTGTACTTTTTTTCCAATTCGCTTAAACAATGGCATTCCCAATTCTTCTTCGAGTTTTTTAATTTGCTGCGAAAGCCCAGATTGCGTTACAAAACACAATTCAGCTGCTTTGGTAAAATGCAAAACCTCAGCGGTTTTAATAAAATATTGCAGTTGATAGATTTCCATATTGATAAGCTTTACTACTTATTATCAGTAAAATTATTAATTTTTCTAATGAAATCATAATCCCGACCTTTGTATTAAATATTTAGGACTATGTTTAAAGCGTT
This sequence comes from Flavobacterium sp. PLA-DH12, assembly GCF_059511845.1. Taxonomy (NCBI): domain Bacteria; kingdom Pseudomonadati; phylum Bacteroidota; class Flavobacteriia; order Flavobacteriales; family Flavobacteriaceae; genus Flavobacterium; species Flavobacterium sp. PLA-DH12. The sequence goes on along the minus strand of NZ_JCAMPD010000002.1, from coordinate 685,861 downwards.
AAAATCAAAAAATTTCAAGTTGTTCTTTTATGGACAATCTGTTTCAGTAATTGGAACCTGGATGCAGAAAACCGCCGTAAGCTGGATGGTTTATAGCATAACTGGATCTGTTTTTCTACTGGGATTAGCGACTTTTTTAAGCATGATTCCGTCTTTATTTCTGGCACCTCTTGCAGGAAGCATTATTGGCCGTTATGACAGACACCGTGCCATGATGGTATTGCAATCTTTGGCAATGCTTCAAGCGGGAGCTTTGGCTTTGCTTATTTATCTTAAAATTTATAATATCAATTTTATTCTAGCATTGAGTTTAATTCAGGGAATTATCAATGCTTTTGATATGACTTGCCGCCAAACCATGATGATTGATATTGTCGATAATAAAGAAGATCTTCCAAATGCTGTGGCGCTTAACTCCACTTTAAACAATTTTGCAAGAATCGCTGGACCTGCGCTTGCGGGGATTATTCTGCATCAATATGGAGAAGATATTTGTTTTATCGGGAACTTTATTAGTTATGTACCCGTATTGATTTCGCTAATGATGATGAAAATCACACCACACATTAAAGCCGAAAACAAATTAAATATGCTGGACGATCTTATAGAAGGCCTTGATTATGTGAAAAAAGAAAGCGAAATGGCAAGAATGCTTTTGATGCTAACTTGTAGCAGTTTGTTTGTAATTTCTTTTAACACCTTAATGCCTGTTTTTGCCAAAGATATTTTTAGTGGAAATGCCGAAACTTTCAGCTGGTTTGAGAGTGCGGCCGGAATTGGTTCTGTTATATCAGCAATTTATTTGGCCAATTTAAAATCGTCTGAAAATATGGGAAAACTAATGATTGCAGCCAGCTTATTGTTGGGTTTTAGCATTATTATTCTAGCAGTTTCAAGTAGTATTACAATTGCATTGATCTGTATGACGTTGAGCGGAATCGGAATGATGGGACAAACTTCATCCATCAATATTTACATTCAAACGCATAGTATTGTTAGTATGCGTTCTAGAAGTATTAGTTATTATATGATGGCGTATCAGGGAATGATTCCTGTTGGAAGTTTAATTATCGGCTATGTTTCTCATTCGCTTGGTGTAAGAACTACCGTTGCCATTCAGGGAATTATTTGTATTCTTTCTGTTATTGTTTATGTGTATTACAAGAAACAAAAAGCTTCAGAGGAGGATTTGGAGACTTGTCCGGTTGAGTATAGAAATTCCAAGTTTTAAAGGTTCTAAAAAAAGAAGTTCCAAATTCCAATTGCACACAATCTTGTCATTTCTGTAAAGGTTAGATATTTCGGTAACAAAATTTAAATTTAATAAATTTTGTTACGATGAGAAATAATAGTCAAGATTGCACATTAGAGCGGAACTATTTAGAGAAATATCGTTTCTTGATAAAAGAATATGAGCAGGTAAAAAATAAAACTCATCCACTTTATAAAAAGGCGATGGATTTTTACACAGCAAATGACACCTGCAGAAAAAGTTTCTTAAAGTATTATAATCGCTATAAGCAGAGCGGAAAATCTCGAGATCTATTGCCTCAGAAGCGGGGTCCAAAATATAAAACCAGACGCCCTTTGCCTTTTATAGAGCAAAAAGTAATAGAATTAAGAGAAAAAGGAAACAACAAATATGAAATTGTTAGTATCTTAAATCCCAAATTAGGAAAACACACACCATCATATTCTGGAGTTTATAATATTTTAAAACGGCATAAAATAAATAGATTAACTCCGAAGATTAAAAAGAATCATCAGAAAATAATCAAGGAAAGAATGGGACAGCTAGGTCATATTGATTGTCATTATTTAAGCAAAAGCATAATTCGCGGAGAAAACAAAAAACTCTATTTAGTATGTGTAATTGACGACTACAGCCGGATTGCCTGGGCGGAATTAGTCTCAGATATCACGAGTTTAACAGTAATGTTTGCGTCATTAAAATGCTTAAACATCTTAAGCAGTCATTATGAGATAAAATTTGAAGAGATATTATCTGATAACGGAGCTGAGTTTGGACCTAAAACAAGCAAAGTAAAAAACAATCATCCATTTGAAAGAATGCTGATGGAATTAGGAATATTGCATAGGTATACAAAACCTTATCGTCCACAAACAAACGGCAAAGTTGAGCGTTTTTGGAGAACTCTGGAAGATGATTTATTAAGAGATACTGATTTTGATTCTCAAGAAGAGTTAAAAGAAGAATTATTACAATATTTATATTACTATAATCACGAAAGACCACACCAAGGCATTGATGGAAAAAAGCCAATCGAAATGATAAATCCGTTACCGAAATAAGTGACTTTTACAATTTCGACGAAGGAGAAATCTTCGCGAGAAACTCGACAAAGGTTGGCTTATTGGAACGGAGTTACTTGTGGAGATTTCTCCTTCGTCGAAATGACAAACTTAGCAGGTTAATTTACTAAAAAAGAAAAATCCCAAATTCCAACTTTAGATTTTGGAATTTGGGATTTTTAAAATATTGTAATTTAAATTTAAGATATCTCACCACGGAGTGCAGTCTCAAAAATATCTTTAAACTCGTTTTGCGGAATATTATGTCCTAACAAATACATTAATTTAGTAATTGCTGCTTCTGTCGTGATGTCTTTTCCAGAAATAACCCCTAGCGATTTTAAAGCAGTACTCGTTTCATATTGTCCCATATTGACACTTCCTCCAGAACATTGGGTTACGTTTACGATATGCATTCCAGATTTAATGGCTTTTTCTATTAGATTTAAAAACCAATCTTCGGTTGGAGCGTTTCCAGAACCGTAAGTTTCTAGAATAATCCCTCGCAATCCTTTAGTAGAAAGGATCGAAGCTAAAACTACTTCGCTCATTCCAGGAAACATTTTGATTATGGCAACGTGATTGTCTAAATTTTTATGAACAATCAGTTTTGCATCTTTATTTACAGGAAGGAATAAATGTCTGTTTAGTTTTAAATGAACACCAGATTCTACCAATTCAGGATAATTTGGCGCTGTAAAAGCCCTAAAATGTTCAGCATTTACTTTAGAAGTTCGGTTTCCGCGATATAATTTGTATTCAAAATACAGGCAAACTTCATTAATAACAGGCTTTCCGTCTTCTAAAAGTGAAGCAATTTGTATTGCTGTAATCAGGTTTTCTTTTGCATCGGTACGCAAATCTCCAATTGGCAATTGCGAACCTGTAAACACAACTGGTTTTGCTAAATTTTCCAGCATAAAACTCAATGCCGAAGCCGAATACGACATGGTATCTGATCCGTGAAGGACAACAAATCCGTCGTAAGCGTTGTAATTTTCCTCGATAATGGTGGCAATTCTTGTCCACATTTCGGGATTCATATTCGAAGAATCAATTGGATCTTCAAATGAAATCGATTCGATTTCACAGTCCAATTGTTTAATTTCCGGGATTTTCTGAATTAATTTACCAAAATTGAAGGCTTTCAACGCTCCAGTTTCAAAATCTTTGCTCATACCGATGGTTCCTCCCGTATAAACTAATAGTATTCTTGCTTTAGATGACATCTTGGTATTTCAATTTATTGACAACAGGATTAGCGTACATAGCCAAAAATCCTTGTCTTGTCACAGGATTATCGCTTCCGATTCTCATTTCTAAACGACGCTCAAAAAGCTGTTTTTCGCTTTCTTTATATTTGTGAGCAAACTTGTCTGTTTCGTTTAAAATATCGTAAGCAATAAAGTTTGTTGGCCATAATTGGTAGTTTTTCAAAATAACATCATCAATAGTTTGTGCCAAAGCCTGAACTTGCTTGTTTGCATTGTCATTTTCAGCCACAATCTGATCGATTTCTGTATCTAGAACATCGCCAACAGAAATATGTATTCTTTTCTTAGTTCCCATGATACCACTTATAATGGTCATGAAATCTTCGTTTTTGTCTTTTACGTAAACTTCGTTGTTCGCTTCTGCCATTAATTGTGGCATTTTCAAAACATCGGTAGGATCATATTCATAAGAAATAGAAACTGGAACAATTTTTAATTTCTTGAAATAATCCATTAAGTTTTCTTCGTCAGAACCCATTCCAATCATTTTTAAAACACCTGGATTGGTTTCGTCATTTCCGTCTTTTGTTCTTCCTTCTCTTTGTGCAATCCAAACCGAACGATTTTCGCGAAGCAATAATTGTCCCATATATTCAGACAATAACTTGGAACTTTGCAGCATTTCTCGAGGCGTTAATCCTCTTAAAACCAAAAAGTTTCTGTTTAATTTTGCTAAAGTTGCCAAGAAAGCTTTCTTCACTAAATTATCACCAATTGCCGAAGCTGTCATTACCAAACCATGTTCGAACAAACAAACGTTCAATAAGGTTGTATCTAGAAGAATATCTCTATGATTTGAGATAAACAGATAAGAAGTATTAGGTTCCAGTTTTTCAAAACCTGAAGTTGTAAGACCTTCAGAGCTTTTTTCTAAAACTTTCTGGATTGTATTGTAAATAAAATTGCATTGAAAATCACGAATAGAATGTGTTTTCTTTAATTGTTCCTTCCAAACCTCATCTTCCACATCCGGAAAAGTAAAGTTCATCATGGTTTTCATCATAGGATGATTTACCACACCATGAAGTGCTTCATTTATTTCGGAATCATAAAACGGTCGAATGGCATCAAATCTCTGCATTATTTATTTGGGTTTAAGTGGGCAAAAGAACAAAAAAAAAATTAAAGTTTTGTAAGGCTTAAGTTAAATACCAAAAACGTCCTTTGAATTTTGAGTTGTAATTGTTGCAATTTCTTCGGCAGAAACATTATAAATTTCGCTTAATTTGGCAATAACATTGACTAAATAGCTGCTTTCATTTCTTTTTCCTCTGTAAGGAATCGGGGCTAAATACGGCGAATCTGTTTCTAAAACGATGTATTTTAAATCGATTTGATTTAAAAACTGGTCTATTTTTCCGTTCTTGAAAGTAACAACACCGCCAATTCCTAATTTCATATTGTAAGAAATCGCACGCTCTGCTTGTTCTAAAGTTCCGGAAAAACAATGAAAAATCCCAAATAAATCTTCAGATTTTTCTTCCTCTAAGACTTCAAAGATTTCATCAAATGCTTCTCTGCAATGAATTACGATTGGCAATTTGTACTGTTTTGCCAGCTGAATTTGTCTTTTAAACGCAATTTGCTGTTCTTTTAAATGCGTTTTATCCCAATATAAATCGATCCCGATTTCACCAACTGCATAGAATTTTCTTTTGGACAGTTCGTTTTCAACATGCGCCAATTCTTCCAGATAATTATCTTTCACGTAAGTGGGATGCAAACCCATCATTAAGAATATATTTTCAGGATAATTTTTCTCCAAATCGTACATAGATTGAGTCGCGGCAGCATCGATTGCAGGAATAAAAAAACGGGTAATTCCGGCATCAATAGCGCGCTGAATCATTTCGTCACGATCCTGATCAAATTCTTCAGAATACAAATGGGTATGGGTATCGGTAATAACGGGTGTTGAATTCAAGTCTATAATTTTAAAGTAGCAAAATTACGACAATATTAAAAGAATAGCAATTCCGCACGATTGGTACGCAGATGAAAAGGGATTCGCTTCGTGAAAACACTTATAAAAATGGATTTTCTGTATTTGATTAAAAAGAAAAACCTTTGTCAAAGTTTAAACTTTTACAAAGGTCTGAATAATAATAACCAATTTTTTATCATGCTGAGGAACGAAGGATCTCACAAGAAGCTTCGAGGAGAAAACCCCCATTTTTTCTCTCGATCAGCTAGTGCGATCCCTCGTTCTTCAGAACGATAATTGGAGTTATTTTCCTGTTTCTATATATAGCAAAGCCCGTTCCAAAACTTCATCTTTACCTTGTTGAATGCCTAAAATTGTTGGTTTTATTTCAATATCAGGTACAATTCCTACACGTTGGGTTTCTCTTCTGTCTGGGTAGTAAACGCCAATACCAGAAAAATTAGTGTGATAACCACTAAAATCAAATTCAAAAACATTTCCGTCTGCTCCAGCAGTCTGACTTCCAATAATTGTGGTATTTCCTGCTGTTTGAAAACACATCGCCGTCCATTCTGACTGGCTTATAGAATCTTCATTAAGCAATACAATCACTTTTCCTTTATAATGGTCTTTGTTTTCAAATCCTGCATTTCTTCCATCCGTCCAATAGTACTTACCTGGATAATTTAAATAGGGATAAGTATAAATCACAAATTTCTCTTCTTTAGCATTTAAAAAATTCGAAATTTCTGCATAAGTACCTTGCGGATAATTTCTCATATCAAAAACAATTGCCTTTGTATTTTTTAAAGCTTCAACCATATCTGGAATGTTTTTGGGTTTTATCACTCCCATATTAACATAGCCAATATTATTGTCGAGCAGTTTAAATTTATCTTTCTTTTTTTGAGCTCCTTTTTTAAACTCATTTCGATGTGAATCGTGATAGTTAAACCAAGTCATTGACTTTGTTTCGTATTTTCCATCTTTTAAGAATTCTACGTTTACCTTTTCAGATTCGCTCATTAAAATTGTGCGCAGCGCTTTATCCAGAAAAGCAACCTCATTTGAAGCAGAAACAATATCTCTCTTCTCTTCAATAATTTCTTTAATGCTCTTATCATTTATTTTAGTAATTACAGTTCCGATTCTAATATTGTCGACCTCTGCAAGACTATCTCCTAAAATCTCTGTGATTACCAATTTTTCGTCCATTATTTTTCCTGTTGCCGGAAAATGATAATAACTCTTTTTTGCTGTTTCTAATGATGGATATATATGAAACTCAACATGAGTATCATTGAGCTTTGCTGCTGCTTTTCTCAATACTTTATAAAAATCTTCTGGCGTTTTGGACTCAACAACAGAAGGCAATAACTCATTTAAAGTTTTATCCCATTTCTGATCCATTATGTATTTGTACGGATAATAATATTCTACCACATTCCAATATGCATAAAACATTAAAAGCTTTGAATTTCTATTAGTGTAATCAAGATTAAAATAGTTTTTTAAATTTTTAAAACCGTCAAAACTTGGCCCAAATTCTTCATTATTTTGAAATCTATTTTCTTCAATAAATTTTAATTTCTTTGAAAGCTTTTTTGAAAACAGTTTGTCGCTATTAATCCAACTTAAATCAAAATTTTTATCAAAGAACTTTACGTCTTTTGGTATTGCAATTGGCGCTATTTCTTTTACAGGCCCCAAATCATCGATCCAATTTTCCAGAATTAATGAAAACTCTTCTTTGGTTTGCGCTTTTTCTATTTTAGGCAATTTTTCCAAAAGCTCATTATCCCAATTCAATTCTCCGCCAGCAACTTTTGGATGATAATATTTTAAAAATCCCCAGACTTTACAGGTTGCATAAAGCTTTTCGGTCTCTGTAATTTTAGTAGCGCTAAAAATGCTATGAGAAAAAACAATAAAAAGCAACAATGCAAACTTCTTCATTAATAGGGTAGGTTTAGGTTAAATGTTTTGGGCGAATTCCTTTAAAAAGAAAATCGAATTTAGAACTAAAATTCCAAATTCGATTGAGGTTTTCCGTAAACGGATAAAATTTTTCTTAATAATTGTATTTTAGTCCAATTCTTCCGAGAGCTGTTCTACTTGATCATAGTCTTCATAATCCTGAGAAATAGTCTGTAAAATGTCTTTACATTCTTTATATTTTCCTTGTTTTAGCTTAGATAGAGCCAGATTCCATTTTGCTTTTTCTTTATAAACAGAATTTCCTGCTTCCAATTCTTTAAAAATAGTTTCTGCCTTTACATATTTGTCAACCTGCAATAAGGATACTGCATAAAAATATTTAATTTCGTCTGAATTGTTTTCTTTCAAAATCATTTCAAAAATCGGAATCGCGGTTTCATATCTTTTTCCGTTGAAATTATTCTCTGCTTGTTTTAAAATAGCCTCAGACACACCTCTTTCTGTAAAATAAGCGCTTTCCGGATGATTGTAATCTTCAAAATTAGGATAATGTTTATAATCAAAGAAAAACAGTCCGAACATAATAATCACAGATGCTGCCGCCGCAAAATACCACGGTTTAAGCGAAACCACTTTGTTTTGTTTCTTATGGAAATATTTATCCGAAATTTTAGTGAGGTTTTCTTTAAAGACTTCTCTCTCTTCTTCTTGTCCAAATTTATTTTCCAATTGAAAATGCATTTCTTTGAAACTTTCAAATTCTGAAGCCAATTCTGGATCTTCAGATAGTTGTTTCTCCAAATTGTGTTTTTCATCAACGGTCAGTTCGCCTTGAAGATATTGATCAAATAATATATAGCGTTCTTCGTTCATGATTAATTGTTTTTTAAAGAGTTAAAATTTTTCGCTTCTTGAATCCACTGCGTCAGCTGGCCCACGCATAAAGATTTCTTTTTACGCACATAACCATAAGTCACATTGAGTTTCTCGGCCACTTCTTCCATTGATTTTAAAGAAAAACTAAGTTTCAAAACTTCTTGGCATTTCTCTCCTAGTTTCTGAAACATAGTTTCGAAAAGTTTCTGTTTTTCATCAAATTCTTCGGCTTGTGCAACCAATTCGTGAGCAGATTCATTGATAGATACTACATTCTCATAAATTGTTACCCCTTTATTAGCAGAATTTTTCAATTCGTTTAGCCATCGTCTTTTGCACAATAAGAAAAAATAAGCATCAAAAGGACAGGTTAAAAAAAGTTTACCAGCTTTCGCCTGATTAAAAAGCAGAATCATGATTTCCTGAACTACATCCTGCGCCTGATCTTTATCTCCAGAGTTATTGGTGATAAACTGCACGACTTTGGGCGCAAATTTTTTATATATCATCTCGATAATCACTGAATCGTTTGCAGCAAGTCCGTCGATATATTTTTGATCAGGATGAATTTTATTTTGATCCATAAAAAGACATTTTACAGCTAATTTAAAAAAAAGAATCCTAAAAACTTTTAAAATAAGAGGTAACAATAATACAATCAATTGTATATAACGAAACAAAAGTCTTTTAAAAACCTTTAAAAAATTAAAAGAAATGGAAAGTTATCAGTTTATAGACGAAAAAAATCTAGATCGGTTTTACGAAATAATCGCCGCCAAAACACGCAATGGTTTTGTAATTACAGAACAAAATGAGAAACTGCCTTATGTGGTTTTGTCTAAAGAAAAGAAAACCATAAATCATGCTTTTCATTTATTTCTTAGCATCATCACTTTCGGTTTTTGGGCCATTGTCTGGATTTATCTTATTCTGAAATTCTCTCGCAAAAAAAACATTTTGGTTGCCATAGACGAAGACGGAAATCTATTTGAAGACAAATGCATTTCTGCTTAAAACAAAAAAGATGGGTAACAAATTTTATACTCCCTTGATATAGCGATATACAAGCCTCTTAAAAATATTTTTAGAAAAGAAGGGTAACAAAATCAAACCCGAATTGATTTAACTAAAAATTAATTAACCAAATCTGAAAATCCTCTGAAAAGATTCAGAACAGATTTATAAAAAACTAGAAATTATGAAAACAAATTTTAAAAAAATCGGACTTTTAATACTAGCTATGACAGCGTTTGCAAGTTGTGACAATACTGACGGAGACGATATTAAACTTTCTCCACCAACTTCGGCAGCATTTAAAAGCATTAGCGAAAAAGGAGTAAAAAGAAACACGCAAAATTTTACTATGACCGCAGGAAATGGTGTTGTCACTTTAACTTCGGCTAAAGGTGTAAAACTTAACATTAATGGAGACTGTTTAACCAAAAATGGAAATCCAGTAACGGGACAAGTCGACATCGAGTACATTGAACTTTTTGACAAAGGAAATATGCTGGTAACCAACAAACCAACTATGGGAATTACAGCAGACGGAAAGAAAAATCTTTTGATTTCTGGAGGAGAATTCTTCATCAAAGCAACTCAGGGGGGAGTCGAATTACAAACTTCATGTAGCATGAACATGATTGTTCCGACTACATTAACAAATGGTTTTGATAATTTAATGACTTTATGGACTGGAGTTATTGATGAAGATGGCGAATTGGCTTGGAGAGAAGCAAAAGCAAATGCTGACGGAACCGGCGGAAAAGGTGGCGTACAAGGCGAAGGAAACAATTATTATGTAACTTTTGGAAACTTTGGATGGACAAACGTAGACCGTTTTTACAGCGATCCAAGACCAAAAACAACTCTTTTGGTAGATGTTCCAGATGGATACAATAATACAAACAGTGCTGTTTATCTTTCTTATGATGGAGAAGGCACAAATGCTCTTGCTAAGTTGGATACGTTTACCACTGAAGGTTTATTTAGCGAGCATTATGGGCAAATTCCGATCGGATTAGCTTGCCACATCATTTTTGCTACTGAAGATAATGGTAACTGGCGTTATGCGATAAAAGGAGTGACAATTTCTGCTAATGCGGTTTACGAATTTAATTTATCCGAAACAACAGTCGGTACCGAAGCTCAACTTATTGCAGCAATTAATGCCATACAGTAGCTTACAAATGCTTTTTTTGAGAAAAAGTGGTGATTTGCTCATCACTTTTTTTTACATTTAATCTTGTTTGAGATTTCATTCAGAAATTTTTAAACCTCAAAACTATCTAGTTATGAAACCACAACTGTCTATTTTCTTTATTTTATTTTCTATTCTCTCAATAGGACAAACCAAAGTGAAAGACACCATAACCCGAAGAGCCAATATAGGTTTTATCCAAAACGGAAATCAGGTTTCTTTTAAACCCGAAACACCGCCTTTGATTCCGATTGCAGGTGCGCCAAAACCATGTTATTCTTATTTATGGGAATTGGGAGACGGTCATTACAGTAAAGAAGCCGAACCTAAACATGTTTATAAAAACAAGGGCACTTACACCACAAGACTTGCTGTAACCAATAATTACGATAACGGAAAACCTCCAGCAACTCGCCCTAAAAAAGTGGCCGTAAACGACATTACAGATACGAATTATAAAGACATTGCTTCTATTGCCGATCAGAATGGTTTTGCGATTATTAAAAACTGTGATCCTATTCCAGAACAGGAAATGGTAGTCGTTGTGAGTTATCAAAATCTGGAGAATTATGTTTCTAGCGGAAAGCTTTATTTGTTTTATAATGAAAAGCAATTTAAACACAATAATTTCGAGTTAAGCGATTTTAGAACTTATGCGGGCGAACGTGAAGTAAAAGAAAACTTGGTCGCTGCGGCTGATGATTTAAATGATTCGAATAATTTTCTGGCTTCCGCCGAAGGGAATTCTAAAACCAAAAAATACCGAAATACCACAACCGAAGAAGATTTAGACGCTTCTCTTTTCGACGCCAATAAAACGTATCATAATGTTTCGATTTTAGAATTTGATGATGCGAATCCTGGAGAAACCCGAAATGTATTTTATACTTTCAAAACTACTCCCGAAATGATAAAGGATACCAGTGCAACTGTTACAATGCGAGGTATTTTTGTGCCGAATAGAAGTTATAAAAACCACAAAGTAAAAAATCTGGAAATGGAAATTGTGACTTCTCATGATCCAAACAAAATGGGTTCTAACGGAAGTTTTATGAATTACAGATTAGTGCGTTTTAAAAGAGTAAATTTTAAAACGCGTTTTCAGAATAATGGTGAAGGTCCTGCAAGGAAAATTCGTTTGGAAACCGATGTTCCAGAGATGTTCGACAAAAAAACTTTTCAGATTGAAAGCATGTATCCCGAATGTCCAATTTGCCCAAAAGGTGAAGAACCTACGATAAGCTGTTTGGATACGATTATCAAACAAAAACAAATTATTTTTACCTTCAAAAATATTTATCTGCCTGGAAGCGAACAGAAAAATGTACAGGAAAAAGATTCGACAAAAGGTTTTGTGAAATACTCTATGAAGTTTGGCGAAGATTTTCATAAAGTAAAAACCAAAAGCCGAACTGCTATTATTTTTGATAAAAATGAACCCATCATTACCAATTATGCCACTACCCGATTCTTGCCCGGAATTTCGATTGGCGCAAAAGCGGGTTATAATTTTTATCCCGATTTAGATAAATCGACCAGTTATTTTGTGGGCGCAACACTTTCGCCTTTTAAATCGTATCGCTTTTATTGGCAGGTAGAATGGGAAAATGCTTTAAACAAATACAATAGTGACGTAAATGTCTCCGAAGAGTTTACTACAAATGCCAACGTAACAAGGCAATTGGTGCGAACCACAACTGCAACCGAAAATAAAAATATCAATTGGGAAATTCCAGTTTTAATTCGCTACAACATCAATAATTATATCGGAGTTGGAGCAGGAATTCAGGCAAATGTCAACGTATATTCAGAACAAAATCAAACGATCACAGTCGATACTTACGAAGGCGATAAGGGAAATTCTTTAATCAGTTCGACAACAAATTCAAATACCATAAAAAATAATTTTACAGATGTTAAAGCAGGACTTTTATTTGATCTAACAGCTGGTTTTGCTAGAATCGGACCAAGTTTAGGTGCGCGTTATGTGATTAATTTTGAACAGAATTTTAATTATTTTCAGGTTTATGGAATTTGGAAGTTTTAAAAATTATACCACAGAGATGCACAAAGGTTACACAGAGAGACACAAAGTCTTTTTTTTTGCGAATCTCTGCGAAAAAATCTTTGTGCATCTCTGCGAAATAAAAAAAGCTTAATATGAACTTACATCACTTATATGGTTTTATTTTCTTTTTCCTGAGTCTAAATGTTTTAGGACAAAGTCAGGAAGATCAAATATATAATGCTGTGGATCGTTTTACCGCAAATCCTTCCGCGGAAGCGTTACAAAATTTAAGAAGTATTGAAACTGATTTTTGGAAAAGTGCCAAACCTAAAACCAAAGAAGAATTACTGGCAATTGTAATTTTAAATTGCAACAAAGCGTATTATGAAAATCAGTTTGGGCAGACTTTAGATGCTATAAAAAGCTATGAAAAAGCATGGATGATTTACCAGAAAAACAAATTAAAAAACTACGATATTACCGAATTCTGCCTGAAGCCTCTAGGTAATTTGTACACGATTTTAGGCGATTATAAAAATGCCGAAAATACTATTAAACAATATTATTTTATTGCCAACGAAGAAAAGAATGAAAAGCAGAAAATTGCGGCCATCCTTAATTTATCAAACGTTTATCAAAATTCAGGAAAAGGCCATGAGGCTATTAAAATAATTGAAAAAACGCTTCGTTCAGAAAAAATAACCTCTTCTCAAAAAGGGCTTTTATTAAACAATCTAGGCGCAAATTATCTTTTAAGAAATATTAATGAAGATTTTATTGAGGCTGAAAATGCTTTTTTGAGAGCGATTCCATTATTAAAAAAAGATAAGGCACTTTCAGAAAATTTATATAATACTTACATTAATCTTTATAAAATAAAACTCGACTTTAATTTAAAAGATGCTACTTTATATTTTGTAAAAGCACAAGCCATTTTTGAAAAATTACCTCAACAGGAACCTAGAAAAAAAGCACAATTTTATCTAGAAAAAGCCTTTCTATTATTGAAACAAAATAGTTTGGAAGAGGCACAAAATGAACTTACGACTGTTTATAAAACATTATTGCCAAATTATCAAAGCCAGAAAAATATCCTTCCTAATGAAAGTTCTCTTTATGCCGAAACTGTTTTACTCGATGCTTTAGATTTGCAGGCAGAACTTTATCTATCTCAAAATGAACCCAAAAATGCATTAAAAAGCTATGCTCTTTCTTTCTATATTGAAGAATTATTTCAGTCACTTCTAATCTACGAAGACTCTAAAATTATAACTCAAATTAGAAATCGAAACCGAACAGAAAAGTGTCTTGATATTTATAAATCTCTTTTTGACAGCGAAAAAAAACAAAGTTATATTGAAGATGCTTTTAAACTTGCAGAAAAGACAAAATCTGTAGTTTTAAAAGATCATTTGAAAAACGTTGAATTACTTTCTAGAGAAGAAAAATTGATTTTGCAGCAGATGCAAAACTGGAACACCATTATTTTGAAAGAACAGCAAAAACAAGATCTTGCAGATATTTCAAAAATAAATGAAGCCATCCAGAAACAGAATAAATTAATGTTGCTGCTAAAATCAAATGAAGAAAAAAATAACAAAAAAAATCAAACTTCGTTCGACTTGCAAAAGCTTTACGCCAAACTTGATAAAGATGATGCTGTACTGTACGAATATTTTATGGGTTATAAAGCAATTCATCTATTTGTCGTTCAAAACAACAAAATCCAATTAAAATCAATTTGTATTGGCCATATATGCAGTGAACCGATAATAAGATTTATAAGTTTTTTTGATAATCCTGAGAATATTGTCAGCAATGTTGGAAACTACCAAAAAACAGCATTTTTTACTCATAAAAAACTTCTTTTACCTCTAAAATCGGATTCTAAAAATCTCATTATTATTCCTGATGGGCTGTTGAACTTCTTACCTTTTGAAGCTTTAATAACAAAGGAATCTAAAACGAAAAATTTTGCCAAAATGCATTATTTATTGAATGATTTTGATATTTCGTATAATAATTCTGCCGAATTGTATTTGAATGCAAATACGCTTTCAAGTGGCAAAAAAAATATTCTAGGTCTTTTTCCCGTTTTCGGAAAAACCAATTACGAACTTCCTTTTTCAAAAAATGAATTGCAATCTATAAAACACAATTTTGACGGACAGTTTTTTGAAAATGAAAATGCCACTTTTTCAAACTTTAAAAATAATGTTACAGGAAAATCAATTATTCATCTGAGCACACATGCCTCTTCGGGAGATTTTGAAATTCCGGCAAGTATTAAATTTTACGATCAAGAAATCCTGTTTTCTGAATTATACAATTTACAGCTCAGTCCAGATTTGGTGGTTCTGAGCGCCTGCGAAACAGGAATTGGAAAACTCTATAAAGGCGAAGGCGCCATGAGCATTGCCAGAGGTTTTCAGTTTGCAGGAGCACAAAATCTATTATTTTCTCTTTGGAACGTAAACGATTATACTACTTCTGTTTTCATGGATTATTTTTATAAAGATCTTAAACATAATTCTTCTTTTGCACATGCAGCTGCAAATGCAAAAAGGAAGTTTTTGAAAGATGAAAATATTCCCAATGCAAAAAAGTCTCCTTATTACTGGAGTGCTTTTGTCTATTACGGCACTCTTGAAAAACCTGAAACGCAAACCAATTATATCTTCTATATCATTAGTTTTTTGGCTGTAATTGGCTTATTTTTGGGTTTCAATCATTACAGGAATGGAAAATCTTCACGAAATTCTCAAAAAAGAGAATTATAAAAAAATAAAATTCAAAATCACTAAAACACAGCATTTGCAGATAAAAGCCAAAATTAATGGCATTTCTGGCAATTTCATTTTAGATACAGGCGCATCCAACACTTGCGTGGGTTTTGAATCTATTGAGCGTTTTGAACTTTCTGCAAAAAACTCTAAAACAAAAGCTTCTGGAGCGGGAGGAACCGGAATGACAACGCAGATTTCGTCTCAAAATAAATTGCAGTTAGGGAGTTGGAAAAGCAAAAATTTTAGTATCGTAATTTTTGATCTTTCGCATGTTAATGAAGCTTTAGAATCTTTTAAAGCCAAAGCCGTTCATGGCATTATTGGCGCTGATGTTTTATTGGAGGGAAAAGCGATTATTGATTATTTTAACCATTATTTATATTTAAAGTAGTATAATTTGTTTTTTTGATATATTTGTTTCGCCATTTTAACAAATCTATCCTTATGAAAAAAACTCTACTTTGTTTTCTTTTTTTACTGCCTACTTTATTTTTTGCACAGATTAGCAAGCTTGAAGCCTGTCAAAATTATCCCGAATTTGATCTGACAACTAAAAATGCAGAGTTAATTGGAAATTTAAATCCTTTACAAACTATTGTAACCTACCATTTAAGTCTCGAAGATGCTAACAATAATGTAAATGCAATATCAAATCCCGTAAGATATAGTTCTGGTCCACGAACTATATATGCCAGAATAAATAATAATGGTACAATTAGCACTAACTTTTTTGAGCTAAGTTTCTTTGCACCTTATGAGATTCATTATGCTAAAACTAGTGTCACTTGTTTTCAGCCAAAATCACAAATTACGATAGTAGCAACTGGAGGCAAAGCTCCTTACTATTATTCTATAGATTATGGTATGAATTATGTATCTACGAATTATTTCTATTTAGATCCCGGAAACTACACTGTTTTGATTAGAGACAGCCAAAATTGCCAGCCTACCAATTATCCTTTACATATTGAAGTAGAAAATTTCGATTTAACTGCTACCGCAACGGTTACAGAAGGCGTTAAATGTGGTGATAAAGATATTGTTACAATTACAGGAACTGGAGGAACATCTGTTTATACTTACTCTTTTGACGGCATTAATTATTCCAATTCAAATACTTCAAGCGAATTAAAAGCGGGTGAGTATACTGTATATGTAAAAGATCAAAATGGCTGTATTGCCTCAACAAAAGTTACGGTCAATCAGTATAAATCTACTTTATCTTCGGTTTATATTATAACCAATCCTACTTGTAATAACAAAGGTTCAATTAAAATTGTTACCGAAGGCGGAAAACCGCCATATCAGTATTCTATAAACGGTGCTCCTTATATAGCTAGTCAAGCATCTAGCTATACTTTAGCCAACATAGAACCAGGCTCTTATTCTATAACAACAAGAGATGATGCAAACTGCACTAGTAATTTAATTTGTATCGTTAACGAATATCAGCCATTAGCGCTAGATGTCATCACAAAAGATGCAATTTGTCCTTACTCACCTGAAGGATCAATTCAAGTAAATGTAACAGGCGGTATTTTACCGTACAAATATTTACTTAGAAATGCTGCTGGCACTGCACTAACAAACCAACAATCGTCTAATATTTTTGAATATTTACGTGCCGGCGATTATACTGTTGATGTTACCGATGGTGCTAATTGCAGTATAAAAGCGTCGATGATTCATATTAGTCAGCCTTCTTCATTAGATGTAACAGTAAGTGTTGAAAATCAAACTGTAACGGTAAATGCTACTGGAGGAAATGGTAATTATTTATATCAGATGGATTTTTTTGATCGAAAATCTAATAATGTGTTTACAAACGTAAGCTATGGAAATCATGAAGTCATGGTCATTGATGAAAAAGGATGTACCACATCGCTTTATATAACGGTTAATCCGCCAGCACCTTTAATAGATGGCAAAAAAGAAATGGTCTTAGAATTCAAATCTGGACAAACTTTGGGTGATCTTATTATTGAAGGTCAAAACATTAAATGGTACAGTAGACCAGGAACTTCTCCAACCGGAAAAACAAGTAAAGTTGCTATAGAACCCTCTTTACCATTGTCTACAGTTTTGGTTGATGGTGTAACGTATTATGCCTCGCAAACAATAAACGGAATCGAGAGTAAAGAACGTCTTGCTGTAACAGCCAAACTAAATGGCTCGCTTTCTACTCCAGATTTTGATTTGACTGACTTTCAGTTTTACCCTAATCCTGTGAAACATATTTTAACGATTAAAAACAAATCAATAATTGAAGACATTCAGATTTTCTCTGTTTCAGGACAATCTGTTTTATCAAAAAAAATAAATAAAACAAATTCTGAAATCGATTTGTCAAATCTTGTTAAAGGGTTGTATATTTTAAAAATAAAATCTGACGGAAAAGAAAAAGCTTTGAAATTTATTAAAGAATAAAACTTCTCTACAAAAAAGCCTTCATAATTTAAATATGAAGGCTTTTTTTATTTTAAAACATTTCTGTTTATTATTCCATTTCTGTTTTCGGAACTGCATGTTTTTTCAATGAAAAATAAGCAACAACTGTACTCAATAACATTAAAACTCCTCCTAAAATAAAAGGTGCTCCTGCAAATTTAAACGGCGCATCATCATGTGTGAAGAAATAAAATGTATTGGCCATCATTGGTGGACCAATAATCGAAGAAGCACTCATTAAACTGGTCAAAGTTCCTTGAATTTCTCCTTGCTCGCTTGGTTCAACTTTACTGGCTACAACAGATTGCAATGCTGGTCCTGCGATTCCGCCAAGGCAATACGGAATTAGAAAGACAAACATCATCCAGCTTTCTGTTGCAAAAGCAAACAATAGCATTCCGATGGTATATAAAGCTAAACCAATGTAAATGCTTTTCTCATTTCCTATTTTCGGATTGATGTATCGAACTAATCCTCCTTGTACCACTCCGACCAATAAACCAATTATCCCTAATGAAATTCCGATCATTCTTTCGTCCCAATTGAATTGATAAATGGTGAAGAAACTCCAGTTGCTTTGCACAGCATGCGAGCCAACATACAGAAGAAATATTGCGACAATTAAACCAATTAAAGTTGGGTGTTTTCTTAATCCTAAAATAGCTCCAATTGGGTTGGCACGTTTCCAATCAAAAGGTCTGCGGTTTTCTTTTTTAAGCGATTCCGGCAGAATAAAAAATCCGTAAAGGAAATTCAGCATACATAAAACTGCTGCGGCATAAAAAGGCACTCTTGATCCATATTGTCCTAAAAGTCCACCAATAACTGGTCCGATGATAAAACCTAATCCGAAAGCTGCACCTACTAACCCAAAGTTTTTAGCTCTGTTTTCAGGCGTACTAACATCGGCAATATAAGCTGAAGCGGTTGTAATACTGGCACCGGTAACTCCAGCGATAATTCTTCCGATGAAAAGCCAGATAATTGTTGGCGAAAATGCTAATAAAAGGTAATCTAAAGAAAAACCGAAAAGGGAAATCAAGATAATTGGCCTTCTTCCAAATTTATCACTCAAATTTCCAATAACGGGAGCAAATACAAACTGAGTTATCGCATACGCGAAAGTCAACCAGCCGCCAATTTTTGCGGCTTCACTAATGTCTCCGTGAATCAATTCTTCGATTAATTTTGGTATTACAGGAATAATAATTCCCCATCCTGTAATATCTATTAACATGGTTATAAAAATAAAACCAATAGCTGCTGACTTGTCTTTTTGTAGCATAGTTGTTTTTGTAAGGTGATGCAAATAAACAGATTTTTCGATTAACAATAAAAAAATCCTAAATCCCAATTTGGAAAACTTAGCATTGAATTATAAAACTTATATTTTTTTTCCCGCAGATTCAAAAAGGATTTAAGCAGATAAATGCAGATTTTTAATCTGATCTGCTAAAATCTGCGTGAAATAATTTTAAAGAATCAATAAAAAAATCCCAAATTCCAATTTAAAGGAACTTGGGATTTTTCATTGTGAAATTCCGAATTCGGGCTCGGAATTTCACTATCAAAAATTAAAACTATTAATGGGTATGTTTCGGATTAAAACCGTCTTCACTTAATTCAGTATGCACATAATCGGCATGCATTTCAGCTTCGTAGTCGATTTTTTCTCCTTTAGAGAACTTACGGATAATTTTCTCCATAATATCATAGATTACAGGAACCACAATCAGCGTTAGGAATAACGAAGAAATCAAACCTCCGATGATTACCCATGCCAATCCGTTTTTCCACTCTGCTCCAGCTCCAGATGCTAATGCAATTGGGAACATACCAAACACCATCGCAATTGTCGTCATCAAGATCGGACGTAAACGAGCGTGGTTTGCTTGGATTAGAGCATTTCTAATTGATTCTCCGGCTGCTCTTCGCTGATTCGTATAATCGACAAGCATGATCGCATTTTTACACACCAGACCAATCAACATGATTACCCCTAAGATCGTAAAGATATTTAAGGTATTGTTTGTTAATGCCAATGCAAATAAAACTCCAATAAACGAAAGTGGAATTGCAAACAATACGACAAACGGGTGAACGAAACTGTCATATAACCCAACCATTACAAGATAAACCAAAATAATAGCGGCCAATAATGCGATTCCTAAAGTACCAAATCCTTCTGATTGATTCTCTTGGTCACCACCCCAGATGTAATTAACTCCTGTAGGTTTTTGCAATTTATCTAATTTCGCCTGCCATTGCTGAACAATTGTTCCTGCTGGCACCCCAACGTTCTGACCTTGTACGGTTACAGAAGCTGTTTTATCTCTACGTTCTAATTTACTTGGTCCAGAACCTTCAGTAATTGTAGCAAATTGGTTTAATTTAATTTGCTGACCTGCATTGTTGATGAAAATTAAGTTACTAACGTCTGTGATATTTTTTCTATCAAATTCGTTGTATTTAATGTTGATGTCATATTCGTATTCACCAGCTCTAAATTTACCATCTGTATTACCACTATAAGCAGTTTGCATAGTTAAACCGACTGTTTGAAGTGTTAATCCTAAGGCGGCCATTTTATCTCTATCAACCTGAACGTTGATCTCAGGGTTTCCGTCTTCAACTGTTAATTTAATCTCAGTTGTTCCAGGAATTGTACGTAATTCAGCTTCAGCCATTTTAGCAAATTTCATTGCACTTTCTACGTTCGGACCTGTTACAATCAAACCTAAAGTTGCATCCTCAGCAGTACCTAAGATACCTACTGGAACTGTTTTTACTTTTGCTCCAACTAAAACTTTTTCTAGTTTACGTTTTACTTTTGCAGCGTATACGTTGGCGTCATCTGTACGATCTTTTTGATCAATCATTTTAACGTCAATCTCTGCTTTGTATGCAGTTGCCTGAGCAGCTCCTAAACCTTCACTGGTTTGACCAACTGTTGTAATCTGGCTGAAAACATATTTCTCTCCTTTTAAGAAAGCTTCTGCTTTTTGCGTCATAAAGTTAGTTTGCTCTAACGAAGCATCTTTTGGCATCTCAATCTGTACTAAGAACTCACCACTATCAGATGATGCGAAGAACTCTCCTCCAATATATCCACCTCCCATTAACCAGAAGATCGTTCCAAAAAACATTACTACAACTGCAACTATTGTTTTGATATAGTGATCTAAACACCAGTTAAGCAAGTTTGATACCCAGTTTGTAAAACGAGTCAAATAGCTTTCGAAACCAAGGATAATTTTTCCGAAAAGGTTTTTACCTTCAATATGCTCTAGTTTTCCAAAACGAGAAGATAACCATGGAATAATTGTAAACGAAGCCAATAACGAGAACATTGTAGAGATAATTACCGTAACACAGAACTGTGTAATAATGTTTGATACTAATCCCGTACTCATTGCAATTGGCAAGAACACCACCACAATTACTAATGTAATCGAAGTTACGGTTGCCCCAATTTCGGCAGTTCCGTCATAAGCCGCACGAATTCGGCTTTTACCCATCTCCATATGTCGGTAAATATTCTCCAGTACCACAATCGCGTCATCCACAAGAATACCTACAACAAGAGATAAACCAAGTAAAGACATTAAGTTAAGTGTATAACCTAATAAATAAATTCCGATAAACGTTGCAATCAAAGATGCAGGAATAGAGACCATTACGATCAACGAGTTTCTAATACTGTGCAAGAAGAACAACATTACAAATGCTACCAGAATAACCGCAATTAACAAGTCATGTACAACAGAATCTGCTGCTTCAAGAGTAAAGACTGTACTGTCTTTTGCAACCTCTAATTTCAATTGAGCCGATTTGTAATCGCTCTCTAAAGTTTTAATTGTCTTAATCAATTGCTCACTTACCGCAACGGCATTGGCATCTGATTGTTTTACAATTTGAAGTACAATTGCACTTTTTTGATCTACACGTGCAATTTTCTCTGCAATTTTTTGTGTATCCTGAACGTCGGCGATATCTCCTAAACGAATTTGAATTCCGTTTTGAGAAGAAACTACTAAGTTTCTTAATTCGTCAACATTTTTATATTTACCCGCTAAACGGATTAAGATTTTTTGGTTACGAGTCTGGATGTTACCTGTAGGGAAATCCAAGTTTGAACTCAAGATAGTCTGCTGTACTTGTGGAACTGAAAGTCCGTAACCTTGCATTTTTACTGCATCAAGGTTTACCTGAATTTCACGCTCTTGACCACCAATAATGTTTACCTGAGCTACCCCTTGTACACGAGATAAAACTGGCGCAATCTTTTTATCGATCAAATCGTAGAAAGCTGCTTCGTCCATTTTTCCATTCGCACCAAGCGTCATAATTGGTAAATCACTCAAAGAGAATTTAGTCAATGACGGAGGATCTGCATCATCTGGAAGATCACTTAAAATCGCATTAATTTTACGCTGTGCATCATTCATCGAAATATCAACATTCGCATTTGAAGTCAACGTAATTGACACAATCGAAAGACTCTCATAAGATTTCGAATCAATTTTCTTAATATTTTCCAGAGATGCAATCGCATCCTCGATTTTCTTTGTTACTGTATTTTCAACCTCACTCGGAGAAGCTCCAGGATATACAGTTGAAACCGTAATAACGTTGGTTTCGAATTTTGGGATCAGCTCGTAGCCTAATTGGCTGTAACTGAACAATCCACCTAGTGTCAGAATTGTAAACAATACAATTACCAACGACGGACGTTTTATGGATATTTCGGCTAATTTCATATATTTTGTTTTAGGCTGTAGGCTATACGCTGTAGGCTTTAGGCTTTTTTGAAAGGCTTAAAGCTTATGGCTTACGGCTTAAAGCGGTACAATTATTTAATAATTTCTACTGTATTTCCGTCTTGTAGGTTGATTTGACCAGTAACAATTACAGTTTCTCCGTCATTTAAACCATTAATGATTTCAACTTTATCTCCTAAAATTCTTCCTGCCACTACTTTTCTTAATTTAGCAACACCATTTTCTACAACAAAAATTTCGTTACTGCTCACACTACCAACAAAAGCATTTCTCGGAACCACTTTCAAGTTTTGTTTTTGACTCTTCGCACCAAAGTTTGCCGTTCCGTACATACCTGCTTTTAAGTCGTTGTTAGCATTGTTTGTAATTTCAATTTCTACAGGGAAATTTAAAGAAGCATCTGCTTTTGCTGCAATGAAAGTAATTTTTCCGCTAAATGATTTATCAGGATAAACACTTGCTGTAATGTCTACAGTTTGTCCTAATTTTAAACTAGCAACTTGAGTTTCGTTTACTGTAACAGTCAATTTTAATTTAGAAACATTTACAATATCAAATAAAGCAGTTGCAGGCATTCCTGCTAAAATAGAACCTGGCTCGATATATTTTTTATTAATGTATCCGTTAATTGGAGCTTTTACTCTTGTATCTCCAACATTAATTTTAGCTTGAGTATAATTAGATTGAGCATTAGTTAAAGCTAATTTTGCTTGATCTAATTGCTGTTTTGTAACACCGCCAGTTTTAAAAGCATTTTCATATCTAGCATAATCAGATTTTGCATTTTGATATGCTGCTTCAGCTGCTTGCGCGTTTACATTGATAACATCACCTCTTACTGTTAAAAGAGTTTGGCCTACTCTTACATAGTCACCTTCTTTAACTAAAACACTAATTACTTTTCCAGATTTTTCGGCAGAGAAAGTCAATTCCTGAATTGGTGCGAAGTTTCCGTTTGCAGTAAAACCTAAGTTAACATCTTCTGTTTTTACTGTAGCCACTTTTACAGAAACTGCTGCGTTTTTTTCTGCTACAATTGCAGTTTTCGCTTCATTTTCTGCCTTGTTCTTATTTAGAATGTAGTTAATCCCGACAAAAGCCACGACTATGATTACGACTGTTATAATTATTTTCTTCATTGTAATAATTTGTTATTTAGTAAGAGATTTAAGTTCTCCTTTCGATTTGATTAGAGATATTTCGGCAATTTTATAATTTAAAACTGCTCTTGTAAAGTTATTTTGAGCTTCAAGCGATGCATTTTCTGCATCTAGCAAATCGGTTAAAGATGCTAATCCTTGAAGATAATTGTTTTTAGTATTGCTTAAAATATCTAGCGCTAAACGCATATTTTCTCTCTGATTCTCAATAGTCACAAGGTTATTATTAATCTGTGCCATTGCATTTTTATAATCTAAATCAAGAGATAATTTAGTGTCTTTGATGTCTTCTTGAAGTTCTCTGATTTGAACATCTGCCTGTCTAACTTTTGCACGAGTTCCGAAACCTGTAAAGATTGGTACGTGTAAGTTTAATGCAACTGCTGAGAAATCTGACCAATACACTCCTTTTTCTGGTTTTGCAAACCAAGGCATTTCAGGTCCTTGTCCGATATAATTATATCCTGCAGATAATGAAAGCGTAGGATAATAACCTGCTTCAACTGCCTTTTTATTAAATACTAAAAGTTCTTCTTGTTTTTTCAAAAGCAAATATTCTGTTCTGTTTTCAATATTTGGCTCTTGTGTTAAAGCAGCTGGCACAACTTGAAATTCTTCTTTAGGCATAACGATTTGAGTTTCGATAGGCATACCCATGTAAAACTTTAATGCATTTTCCTGTAATTCAATCTGATTTTTAACCTGTTGGCGATCTGTATCGATGTTAGACATTTTTACGATAATACGATCTAAGTCAATTTTTTTAGCCAAACCGTTATTAAACTGTCCTTGAACAATATCACGAACTTTTTGCGTATTTACGTAGTTACTGTCTAATAAAATAAGCCTTTCTTTTTGTACATAAACTGAATAGTAGTTATTTGCAACTCTTTCAATAACTTGTTCTTCTGTTAATTGATCATTTATTTGATAAAACTCACGAGTCGTTTTTGCAGCTCTTAAACCTGTAAAAACAGATTGATCAAATAATGCCTGAGTTAAAGAAATCCCTCCAGTTGAAGTCCATTTCTGTCCAAATGCAGCCTGAATTGTAGTTCCTGGCGCACCAAATGCAGCTCCATCAATAACTGTAGTCTGAATTACCGGATTATACGTTAAACTTCCGTTTGCACTAATTTGCGGTAAAGCTCTCGAACGTATTTCCTGAATCTGATACTCACTATTTTCTACCTGTAGTTTTGCTTTTTTCGCATCAGCTTTATTTTGAAGCGCATAATTGACAGCATCTTTCAGGGTTAAAGTGGTTTGTGCGTTGGCAGACAAGCCAATGGTGCACAAAAATATAAGAAGGATTCTTTTCATAAGTAGTTAAATATTTATTTTTTAAATTTTGAGATAGTATCGTCATCTTCCATCCTCTCTCAGAATAATGACAATTGAATATATTTGGATGAATTAATTATTTATTCTCTTTAGCTGCTTCTCTAATTCTTCAACTCCTTTTTGAGTAGCCATTGCGCGAGTATGATATTCTAATGCTTCCAGCTCAATTCTTTGTGCTTCGCTTTCAGAAACAGTATTTTCATTTATATGAAAAACCAGTGTGTAATAAAACTTCACATACACTTCTACATTTAAATCACTTCTGTAAAGACCTTCACGAATTCCCTTTTCAATGTTTTCTCTAAAAAGCTGAGTGCATTGATCAATTTCGAAAGAAAGAATATTTTGGTAGATCTCAGGATAATGCTTCTTTAACTGATAAATTGGAGACGTGTCAATGTTATTTTTAAACATGTCACGGAACATTTCTCTGATTTCAAAATTTTCATGAATAGCATTAAAATTCTTTGCTATAATAGTATCCATGATTTCATGTACCTGGCCATGAACCAGCGAAGTGCTCTCTTCAATTAAAACTTCTTTATTACAGAAATACTTGTAAATCGTTTTTTTAGAAATACACATTTCGCCCGCAATATCGTCCATTGTAACACTCTTAAAACCAAGCTTTAAAAATAACTCGCTTGCTTTTGCTATAATCTTCTCTTTCATTTTAAATTCTCGATTGCATCACAAATATACTTTGGAAACTAAAATTAAAAAAATAGTTTCCTGTTTATTTGTAATAATTTTACATCAATTTATTGATTTAGTAAGATTTATATACTAAATTCTAAATTTGCTATAAGTTTTATGTCTTTCCCTAAGGCAGCACCGGAAGTATGATTGAAAGAATTGTAATCCAAACCAAAGTCCTCGCGTTTGATATTTCCTTTAATTTCAAAAGCGACTTTCTTCTCTCCGTTATAAATATTCTCTCCAAGAAATTCAGCATCCAATTCAACTACTCTTGTGATATCTTTTATCGTTAGATCTCCTTTGAAAAAATTGATATTCTGATTTACTTTTTGAAATGAAGTCGATTTGAAACTGATAATCGGATGCTCATCTTCTTCAAAAAAATCTTGTAGCTGTAAATAAGCGTCTATAGATTGAAAACTCTCTTTTTTGTTATTGATATCTAATGAGAATTCGACAGAAGCATCTTCAATCTCATTGTCTTCAATATTTACATAACCCCCAAATTTGTTTGTATCTCCTCCCAAATAAGAAGTTCTAGATCTTCTCATTTCTAATAAAACATCTGATTGGCTTGAATCTAAAGTCCATTTTGTCTTCATAAATAACTGATTTAATTGATTTTACAAATCATTAAAACTCTTCATGGAAACTTTTACAGTGTTCTTAGTTTCCATATTAACGCTGCAAATATAGACAGGAAACTCTGAATACCAAAAAAGTTTCCAAGTTTTTTGGAAAAAATTTTAACACATTAAAAATGAGATGCATTAAAAGTGCATTTTAAATGATTGATACGCTTTTAACATTTCATCCCTAAAAATTCATATTTGAATTGTATCTTTGAGCCTCGAAATCAGAATTCATTATGCACGATATAAGTCAGTACCAAGATTTTTTTATCAATTATCTAGAGAGTCAAAACATACATAAAGAACCAACAAATCTTTACGAACCTATTGAATACATTTTAGGAATTGGAGGAAAACGCATTCGTCCAGTTTTAACTTTAATGGCTGCTGAAGTTTTTGATACTGATTATTCGATTGCACTTCCAGCGGCGATGGCGGTTGAAGTTTTTCATAACTTTTCGCTGGTGCATGATGATATTATGGACGATGCTCCTTTAAGAAGAGGACAAGTAACGGTACATGAAAAATGGGATTTGAACACTGGGATTCTTTCTGGCGATGCCATGCTTATTTTGGCGTATCAATATTTTGAACAATACGAGCCGATTGTTTTTAGAAACCTTGCCAAATTATTCAGCAAAACTGCACTTGAAGTTTGTGAAGGACAGCAATGGGATGTAGATTTTGAAGTCCGTAAAGATGTTACGATTCCTCAATATCTTAAAATGATTGAATACAAAACAGCTGTTTTGGTTGCTGCCGCCATGAAAATGGGCGCAATTGTAGCTAAAACTTCTGAAAAAGAAGCAGATTTAATTTATGATTTCGGATTAAATTTAGGATTGGCTTTCCAGCTTCAAGATGATTATCTAGATGCTTTTGGAGATCCTGAAACTTTTGGAAAACAAGTTGGTGGCGATATTATAGAAAACAAAAAAACCTATTTATATCTAAAAGCCTTAGAATTTTCTTCTGATGAAAAAGCCTCAGAATTAGAAAAATTATTCACCTTGCAATTAGATGATAATTCAGAAAAAATAGAAACAGTCAAAACGATTTTTAACGAATCAGGAGCTTCAAAAGCTACGCAAGAAGCTATTGAAATGTACACTTTTAAAGCCTTTGAAACCTTAGAAAAAATGGATATTAATTCTGAAAAAAAGGATATTCTAAGAACATTTGGCGAGAATTTAATGGGACGTAAAGTTTAGTATTCAGGAAAAATCTACAATCATAAATCAGCAATCTAAAATCTAAAATCACATGTTTGTAGCACCAGTAAATACCGAATCATTATTAGCGCAAGCGCAAGCAGAGACTTTATACCTTAGTCTTATTGAACAGCTTAATAAAGATTTTAATTTAGCGAATGAAGGAATCGATTTTCCGCTGAGCATTTCTCCAGATGAATTGAAAATCCAGCTTCACGAAAAAGTCTACAGAATGATTCAGTACAAATTTGCTGAGTATTTAAACCTCTTATACATCATTGACGTTCCCGAAAACGAAATCAAACAATTGGATGGTTCAGATTTGGTTATTTTGGCTGAACAAGTTGCTTTCTTGATTTTAAAAAGAGAATGGCAGAAGGTTTGGTTTCGCAATTATTATAAATAACAAATCCTTTATAAATAAAGTATTTATTGAATATTTTATTTGATGCCGCTTTTAGTGTCTTTTTTATACTTTCATTTGATAGTAATTCTCATAAAAAACATCTCAAAAAAAGGCCTAAATAGTATAAACAAAGTTGGCGGCTTTTTAGAAAAAAAGCATTTCAAATATTTAGTTAATTTAAGTAGATTATAATTGAAATTTAATATTTAGACTGAGTAAAATTGCAAAATATATTGAAGGCTTTATGAATAAAAAGAGAGTAAAAAAAACATCTTTTACACAAACTAATAATTTTACATTCTTTGTTTCCTACTTTTGAACAAAACAGAAAAATTAAGATCGAAATGAAAAAAAAGGCCTTTTTAGTATTAGCTATCTTCTTATTTTTAATTCCTGATTTATTATATAACTACATAAATGATAGTTTTTTTAACGCACTCGTTATCATATTGTCAAAAATCACAATATTCTTAATACTACTAGCGCTTATCTCATTTTTAACAAAATCTTATTATCGTGCATCTATAATAGTCGGTTCTTTGTATCTGCTTTCAATGCTTGGAGAAATAACAAATATTGTTGTGCTAAAACATTATTTGACGATGGACAATTTGAAGGCTTTAGTTTACACAAACGCAAATGAATCTCTCGAATTTGTAAGTAATTTTAAATTGATATTTTTTAGCTTATTGCTTTTTTTATGTTTTATGATCTATCTCATCAAAGAAAGTAAGCGACTAAATTTGAAATTTGAAATTTCGAAAAACTTTAAAATTTTAGGAATATGCTTCTTTGTTTTACTGATATGTGTTTTTATTAGATTAAAAAACTCTGAACAATTTGATTCCGGAAAAAATCTGTTAAAATATTCTTTTAAACAATACATTCTTAAAGAACACCCATTCAACCTATATTATAGAACCTATGAGGTTATCTATTATAAGAGAAAAACAGATAGCTTAAAGGAAAAACGCCATAAATTTAGCTTCCAAGTAACAAAATCTAATTCAAAAACAGAAAGCCCTGACATTGTTGTCTTTGTTATTAGTGAAGGAATGAGAAGCGTTCAATGGAATTTAAATGGATATTACAGAATGACGAGTCCGGAATTAAATAAAATTAAGAATTTAATATCATATAAAAATCATTTTTCGAATGGCAATTCTACTTCAGCTTCCATTCCTTTAATCATCACAGAAGCAACTCCTGAAAACCCTAATTTATCTTTTTCAGAAAAATCAATCATATCCCTTTATAAAGAAGCAGGATATGAGACGAATTGGATTTCAAGTCAAAATATCTTCTATTTAGAAAATGAGAATGAACCTGATCATATTTTTAAAATATTTGAAAAAAAATCACATACTGATTTAGATGTTTTGCCTGTACTAAATAGTGTAGTGGCACAAAAGTCAAAGAAAAAGAAGTTTATCCTCATTAACTTAATTGGAAACCATGGAACGGTTCCTAAATCGTTTAAATTATTTAAGCCAAATGAAGCTAATGCTATAGAAGGAATTAAAAGTAAAAACGCACTAATTAATCAGTATGACAACAAAATTTTACTACAAGACTACGTGTTGTCACAAATAATAAAATGTATTGATTTAAAGGATCAAAAAGCTTTTCTTATGTTTACAGCAGATCACGGCGTTAATTTATATGATACTAAAAATGAAGCTTTGTTTGGCTACGGCTCCTCTAATCCTACAAAATATGAATTAAATATTCCAATGTTTTTTTGGGGTTCAACAAATTATTACAACATATACAAGGATAAAATAGAACAATTAAAAGCTAATCAAACTAAAAGAACGGTTAATAATAATCTTTTTTATACACTTTCAGATTTGTCGAACATAACGTATAAAGGTTTTTTAGCAAATAAAAGTTTTTGCAATAATAAATTCAAAGAGAATGAATTTATTTCGGTTTACATGAATGGATCTTTTTTAAGATACAATTATCGAAATTAATAAAAACTTCCCTTACAACACATTATTTTAATCAAATACTCTCTGATATTTCTTCAGCAAAAGAAAGCATCTGTTTTACAAGTTTTATTTCTTAAATTTAAAATCTTGATTTAAGAAATAGAAATTATAAACATCGGAGACTAAACATAACAACCGTATATATTGAGTGCAATAATTTCATTAATTATAAAATTGGAATAAAGCTGAGAATTACAAATTCTGCCTTTTTAATATCTATTGAAATTCTTACAGGATTAAGAAATGTAGATTTATTAAAAAATGAAAGTTTGGCTTAGGAATTATTATTAAGTAAGATTATGAGGCACTTAGACGCTAAGGTTTTTAGATTTGCTCTCCTAATTTTTTATTTTCAATTATTTTTTGAATCAAATCTCGAAATGTTTCAACTTTTCCCGCTGTAACGCTTCCTTCTGTGCAAATATAACTTGGTAATATTTTGCCTATCCAATATTTATATCGTCTTTGACGCTCTAGTTTTTCATACTCTAATTTATCGAAAACCATAACCCCTGTTAAAGTAACTTCTTCAATAAGAGGAGAAAAATTTTCATATACATCCAGAAAATCTTTGATTTTTGTTGAAGGCCTTAAATCTCCAACGTCAACACCTTTATTTCTTAAGTTATTTTTTAAAGTAATAAAAACTGCTGCAGACAAACACTCATCGCCTAAAATCTTAATTGGATTTATAATCTCTTTTTCAGCAACTTTAGCTATAAAATCACATAATTCTCCTAATGTTCTTTTATCTTCAGGATTTAAAATTGAATTCCATTTTTCTAAAGGTTCATTAATTTTGAATTCTTTGTTTAAAAACACTGCAAGTTCATTCCACTTCACTAAATCTAGTGCTCTTTTCCAATCTCGAATAACTGTTTTTGTAGTTAAAACAAAAGATTCATCTACTTCAATGTCAAGAGGGCTACAAAGTCGATGCTGTTCTTTAAATATTTCCAAAATTTCATCAGAGTTGTAACGGATTTTACAATTCATTTCTTAACTATTAAAAAAAACCTTAGAATCTTAGCCTCTCAGAACCTTAGCACTTTAGATTAAAAATACACTCTCACAAAAGGCATAAATCCAGAGCCGTAAAGACTTTTGTTAGGGTTATACAAAACGTCGTAACGGGCACCGATAGTGACACTTCCTGTTCTGTAACCTGCTCCTAAATATAAAGCGGTATTCCAATAACTATCTGAATATGGACGATAATAATTACCATAAATATCATATCCTCCTTCATATTGACTATCGACCCTTACTTGTTCTAATTCAGCTGATAACTGGATTTCTGGAATTGGATTTACTAAACCAATAAGACTTCCTCCCCAAACGAAAGATTCGTAATAATTTTTTTGATATAAATAGCCAAATTGAAGACCAGCACCAACGGCAACAATTTCGTTGACATTATAAATTGCACTCGGCATAACTGAAATATTGGTGTAACCAGATCCAAAACCCAATCCGAGTCCTCCACCAAATTGGACTTTCTCCCAAAAATGATTGCTATTGTCAATAACATATTTTTGCTGAGCAATACTGTAACTTGAAAATAAGACGGTCAAAATCACAAAAAAATATCTGCAATCGATTGAAAATTGAATTTTATTCATAGTTAACGTTTATTTTAACAAATTTTTACGTAAAAGTACGTAAAAAAAAGATTTAAATAAATGCGATTGTTGTACTTTTGCCTTTCTATATAACAAAAAAGTATATTCACTCATATTATGGATAGGTTTTCATTTTTAAACGCAGCGCATACAGAGTTTTTTGCACAATTATACGATCAATATTTAGTAAATCCAGACAGCGTTGAGCCTAGCTGGAGAAGTTTTTTTCAAGGTTTTGACTTTGGACAGACTGTTTATAATGACGAAAATCCAGTGCAAACAATCGTTGAGTACGTGACTAGCGATAACACAGATTACAGTCAGATTTCTGAAAAACTAAAGAAAGAATTCAACGTTCTTAAATTAATTGACGGATACCGTACGCGCGGGCATTTATTCACGAAAACAAATCCTGTTCGTGACCGTAGAACTTCATCTCCAACTTTGGACATTGAAAACTTCGGATTATCGACAGCTGACCTTTCAACTGTTTTTGATGCTGCGCAAACAATCGGAATGGCACCTTCTTCTTTACAGGATATTGTAAACCGTTTGAAAGCAATTTATTGCCAGCATATCGGTATTGAGTATATGTATATCAGAAATCCTGGCGTTGTAAAATGGATTCAAGATAAATTAGCTGTAAATGTTAATCAGCCAACTTTCTCTACAGAAGAAAAGAAAACAATCTTAAATAAATTAAATCAAGCCGTTTCTTTCGAGAACTTCCTTCATACTAAATATGTTGGACAAAAACGTTTCTCTTTAGAAGGCGGGGAATCTATTATCCCTGCTCTTGATGCTTTGATCGAACAAGCTGCTGAAAAAGGTGTTGAACAATTCGTAATGGGAATGGCACACCGTGGTCGTTTGAACGTATTGGCAAACATCTTCGGAAAATCTACTCAGGATATTTTTGGTGAGTTTGACGGTAAAGATTACGATCAAGAATATTTTGATGGTGACGTAAAATACCATCTAGGTCTTACTGCCGACAAAAAAACAAGATCAGGAAAAAGCATCAACATCAATTTAGCACCAAACCCTTCTCACTTAGAAACTGTTGGAGCTGTAATTGAAGGTATTACAAGAGCAAAACAAGATAAATATTACAATGACGATTTCTCCAAAGTATTGCCAATTGCAGTACACGGAGATGCTGCTATTGCAGGTCAGGGTATTTTGTATGAAATCATTCAAATGTCTTTACTTGACGGATACAAAACAGGCGGTACAATTCATATTGTAATCAACAATCAGGTTGGTTTTACAACGAATTACTTAGATGCTCGTTCTTCTACATATTGTACAGATGTTGCCAAAGTAACGCTTTCTCCAGTATTACACGTAAATGCTGATGATGCAGAAGCTGTTGTACACGCTGTATCTTTTGCATTAGACTACAGAATGCAATTTGGACGTGATGTATTTATCGATTTATTAGGATACAGAAAATATGGACACAACGAAGGTGATGAACCTCGTTTCACACAACCTGTATTATACAAAATCATCGCAAAACATAAAAATCCAAGAGACATCTATGCAGAGAAATTATTGTCTGATGGCGTAATTGATGCATCGTATGTAAATGCTTTAGAAAAAGAATACAAATCTCAATTAGAAGAAAACTTAGAAGCTTCTCGTAAAAAAGATTTGACGATCATTACTCCATTCATGAAAAATGAATGGGAAGGATTTGTTCAGGTAACTGATACACAAATGCTTCAAAAAGTAGATACTACTTTTGACAAAAAAGGATTAGATTCTATCATCAATACAATCTCAACTTTACCATCTGACAAGAAGTTTATCAATAAGATAACTAAAATTGTTACCGATAGAAAAGCTGGATACGACAACAACACTCTTGATTGGGGAACTGCAGAAGCACTTGCTTACGGATCTCTTTTAACAGAAGGATTTGATGTTCGTATTTCTGGTCAAGACGTAGAGCGTGGAACTTTCTCTCACCGTCATGCTGTAGTTAAAGTGGAAGATTCTGAAGAAGAAGTAATTCTTTTAGATGCTATTGAAAACAAAAAAGGAAAATTCGGAGTATTCAACTCTCTTTTATCTGAATATGGCGTTTTAGGTTTTGATTATGGATATGCATTGGCAAATCCAAAAGCCTTAACGATTTGGGAAGCACAATTTGGAGATTTCTCTAATGGAGCTCAAATTATGATTGACCAATATATTTCTTGTGGAGAAGACAAATGGAACAACCAAAATGGTATTGTGATGTTATTGCCTCACGGATATGAAGGCCAAGGTGCTGAACACTCTTCTGCAAGAATGGAACGTTATTTACAACTTTGCGCAAGACACAATATGTATGTTGCAGATTGTACAACGCCAGCAAACTTCTTCCACTTGTTAAGAAGACAAATGAAAACAAATTTCCGTAAACCTTTGGTAGTTTTCTCTCCAAAAAGTTTATTGCGTGACCCAAGATGTGTATCTACAGTTGATGAGTTAGCAAATGGAAGTTTCCAAGAAACAATTGATGACAATACAGTAGATAAAAAGAAAGTAAAAACGTTAGTTTTTGTTACTGGTAAATTCTATTATGATATTGTTGCAGAAAGAGAAAATAACGGAAGAAATGACGTTGCGGTTGTTCGTATCGAACAATTATTCCCTTTCCCAGTTGAGCAGATTAAAGAAATCATTGCAAAATATCCAAATGCAGACGATTATGTTTGGGCACAAGAAGAACCTAAAAACATGGGAGCTTACAGCTTTATGTTAATGAACTTTGATCTTGTAAAATGGAGATTGGCTTCATTAAAAGCATACGCTGCGCCAGCATCTGGAAGTTACACGCGTGCAAAACGTCGTCATGCAGATGCAATTAGAATGGTATTCGATAAAAATTTATTTAGATAATAAAAAAATTGTTTCATGTTTCATGTTTCAATCCCGATAGCTATCGGGACTGAAACTTGAAACTAACTAAACTTTAAACAAAGAAATAAGATGATTTTAGAAATGAAAGTCCCATCACCAGGGGAGTCAATAAAAGAAGTTGAAATTGCAACTTGGTTAGTAAAAGACGGAGATTATGTAGAGAAAGATCAGGCTATTGCTGAAGTTGATTCAGATAAAGCTACTCTTGAATTGCCTGCTGAAATGAGCGGTGTGATTACACTAAAAGCTGAAGAAGGTGATACAGTTGCAGTAGGCGCTGTAGTTTGTTTAATTGATACAGATGCTGCAAAACCAGCAGGAGGCGAGTCTGCAGCTCCAGCAGCAGAAGCTCCGAAAGCTGAGGCTCCAAAGGCAGAAGTAAAAGCAGAAGCACCAAAAGCTGCTCCAGCTCAAGCTCCAGCTGCTACAAGCTATGCAGCAGGAACTCCATCTCCAGCAGCAAGAAAAATATTAGATGAAAAAAATATTGCTCCAGCAACAGTTTCAGGAACTGGTAAAGGAGGAAGAATTACTAAAGATGATGCTGTAAATGCTGTGCCTTCTATGGGAACTCCAACTGGAGGAAGCCGTGGAACTGAGCGTACAAAATTATCAATGTTGCGTCGTAAAGTAGCAGAAAGATTAGTTTCGGCTAAAAACGAAACAGCTATGCTTACTACTTTCAACGAAGTAAACATGACGCCAATCAACCAAATTCGTAATGAATACAAAGATGCTTTCAAAGCTAAACATGGTGGTTTAGGTTTAGGTTTCATGTCATTCTTTACAAAAGCAGTTACAAGAGCTTTACAATTATATCCAGATGTTAACTCAATGATGGATGGTGACTACAAAATCGCTTATGATTTTGCTGACATCTCAATCGCAGTTTCTGGACCAAAAGGTTTAATGGTTCCTGTTGTTCGTAATGCTGAATTATTAACTTTCCGTGGAATTGAAGCTGAAATCAAAAGATTAGCTTTAAGAGCTCGTGATGGTCAAATTACAGTTGACGATATGACTGGAGGAACTTTCACAATCACAAATGGTGGTGTTTTCGGAAGTATGTTATCTACTCCAATCATCAACCCTCCTCAATCAGGAATTTTAGGAATGCACAACATCATCGAGCGTCCAATCGCTGTAAACGGGAAAGTTGAAATTCACCCAATGATGTATGTTGCTCTTTCTTATGACCACAGAATCATCGACGGACGTGAGTCAGTTGGTTTCTTAGTTGCTGTTAAAGAAGCTTTAGAAAATCCAGTAGAATTATTGATGAATGGCGACGCTAAACGCGCTTTAGAGTTATAATTTTAAGAATTTTCTACAATATAAAAAGCCTGTTCTTTCAATAGAACAGGCTTTTTTTTGCTTAATATTGGCTTAAGATTAGCTTAAGATGTTAATTTTTTGAATTAATGAAAATTTTGACCCTTAAAAAATATTTTATTTAGAATAAATAAAAACAATTTGCTTAGTTGCGAATCAGCAATTAAATTTGCGTTATCAAAATTAATTCTAAATAAAAATGAAATTAAAATTTACGATTTCGCTCTTAACTTTATGCTTTGTTCTTCTTACAGGAACATCTGTTTGGGCACAGGAGAAAGCGACAATAAAAGGTCAGATTAGTTCAGATAGCGGAACTGCAGATAATATATCTGTTGCTTTAAAAGGAACAAAAATTGGAACAAACACAGACAACAAAGGTAACTACGAAATAAAGAACCTTAAACCTGGAACTTATATCATTAGAGTCTCGGCAGTTGGATTTACATCTAAAGAAAAAAGCATTACGCTTAATAGTGGAGACGAATTAATTGAAAATTTCAGTATTACCTCAAACTCTGAGCAGTTAAGCGAAATTGTAATTAACGGAAACGGCAGAAAAAACCCGTTAGCTCGTAAAGAAAATCAACAAGTATCAAGATTACCGCTTAAAAATCTTGAGAACCCACAAGTTTATACTACAATTACTGGTGAGCTTTTAAAAGAGCAAGTAGTGACGAATATTGATGATGCACTTAAAAATGCACCTGGATTATCTCCTCTTTGGGCTTCTACTGGACGTGGCGGCGACGGTGCAGGATATTTCTCTCTAAGAGGATTTGCCGTGCAACCAACAATGACAAATGGATTACCAGCTTTGAATAACGGAAGTATCGATCCTGCAAATATTGACAAAATTGAAGTTATTAAAGGACCTTCTGGAACCTTATTTGGAAGTAGTTTAATTTCTTACGGAGGTTTAATCAACTTAACTACTAAAAAGCCTTACGACCACTTTGGCGGAGAGGTGAGCTATACAGCAGGAAGCTACGGGTTAAACCGTGTAACCGCAGACATTAACACTCCTGTAGACGAAGAGCACAAAATTAATTTTAGAGTTAATACTGCTTACCATACAGAAAACAGCTTTCAAGATGCTGGTTTCAGAAAATCATTTTTCTTTGCTCCATCTTTATCTTACCAAGTGAGCGACAGACTTTCGTTCTTTATTAATACTGAATTCATGAACAACAAACAGACCAATCCTACTATGTTGTTTTTAGACAGAGGTGCCCCACTAAGAGTTCATAATATGGATGAATTGGGTTATGATAACAAACGTTCTTATACAAGTAACGAACTTGCAATTGAAACTCCTTCATACTCTCTTCAAGGGCAAATGAATTACAAAATCTCTGACCAATGGACTTCTCAAACAGTTTTATCTAGAGGGTCATCTAAATCTGAAGGCTATTATACTTATTTGTATGAAGGAACACAATATGCACCTGCAGAGGTAAATCAAGGGATTGTTTTGGGACGTTCAATGAATTACCAAGATACAACAACTTTAACAACAGATATTCAACAAAACTTTATTGGCGATTTTAAAATCGGAAACTTAAGAAACAGAATTGTTGTTGGTTTAGATTACTTTAATAGAGGTCAAGTTGATAATGGTTCTGGATACGTATCAAATGGAAGAGTTTATATCGGAAACTTAGATGTAGCAACTGTAAACCAATACGTATTTAATATAACAGATCCTGCAAAATATATTACAAATGGTGACAGTGGTGTACTAACAAAAGCTGGTTCTGACAAACTTTTAGCAGCGGCTAGTGCAAACAATAACAAAACAAAACAAGAAGTTATTAGTGCTTATGCCTCAGATGTAATCAATATTACTCCTGCATTATCTGCAATGGCAAGTTTACGTGTAGACCGTTTTATGACTGCTGGCGACGTTACTACAAATGCTGATGATTTTAATCAAACTTCTTTTTCACCAAAATTTGGTCTAGTTTATCAGCCAATTATTGACAAAGTTTCGATTTTTGCCAACTATATGGATGGTTTTACGAATACAGCTCCAACAACTGATACTGGTTTTGGTGGCGTAGGTATTCCAAGAACTTTCAAACCAGAACACGCTAACCAATTTGAAATTGGAACTAAATTAAATGTTCTTAAAGATAAAGTTTACGCAACATTTAGCTATTATGACATCAAAGTAACAGATCAGGTTTATACTGTTTATGGTTCTACACCTGAAGGAGTACCAACTCAAACTTCTTACCAAAATGGAGAACAAAGAAACAAAGGTTTTGAAGCAGAAATCGTTGCAAATCCAGTTACTGGTTTAAACATTGTTGCTGGTTATAGCTATGTAGACGCTATCTTAAATGCTGGAGATCCTTCGTTCGTAGGAAACAGACCTGAGAGTTCAGGGCCAAGAAACACAGCAAACTTTTGGGCAAGTTACAAATTCTCTGAAGGAGATTTACAAGGATTTGGTTTAGGTTTTGGTGGAAACTATGCTGACAAGAACTTAATCATGAACAGGAATGTTGTTGGACAGTTTACAATTCCATCTTACACTGTTTTAAATTCTTCTATTTTCTACGGAACAGAGAAATTTACATTGACATTAAAATTAGACAATATTGCTAATGTTGACACTTACGATGGTTGGTCAACAATTCATCCAAAAAATATGAGAAGCTTATCTGCAAACTTTTCATACAGATTCTAATAAATAACAAAAACACCTTCCTTCACCGGAAGGTGTTTTTTAAATTCTAATTGATTATGATTACAATTGCCAGCCTTATCGTTTTCTTAGCTTTTTACACACTGTATTATACTTCGAAAAGAGCAGTGTTATCGTACGATTTAGGCTTTGAAAAATGGATGCAGAAAAATCCAAAGCAAACTAAAATCATCGGATTAATGCTCTTGCTTACTGCTTATGCAATGTGGCTTTTTACACAATCATTGGGTTGCGGAACTTTGATGTTTTTTATACAGCTCATGACCGTTGGAAGCTTAATCATTATTCTTACGCCTTTAAAAAAAATAAACAGTAAGTTACTTTTGGCTCTATTAATTTTTATTGCCGTAACTGAATTTTATTATAACTAAAATCTACTTTAACTATACCATGCCAGCAAATTCAAAATATCTAAATCCTTCTTTTTGGCCTCGTTTTTCCAAAATTACTGCTGCAATTTTAGGCGGATACTTTGTTTCTGTTACTTTTCATTTGGCTTTAGCCGCTTGGTTTAGCCGCAAAGATGTATTAATCACAATGGCTTTTACTGGTTTTATTCTATGGGTAGCCTTAATGATTATTGCTTTCTTAGCCAAAAGTGGCTGGAAAATTTGGGGAGTTTATATTCTGTTGTCTTTACTTTTTTGTCTTTTCATTTATTTGGGTCAAACCTATAACCATACGGCACAATAATATTTATGAATAACCGTCATTACAATATCTATTTTCATACACATACTGTCAGCGGCATCGTTATCAGTGTAGTTCTTTTTGTAATTTTCTTCGCTGGATCTTTTTCTTTTTTTAGAGATGAAATCATCAATTGGGAAAGAAGTGAATCTACAGCAATCACAAGAGAAATCCAATTAGATTATAATAACGCACTACAGTATTTGGACAAAAAATACGTTTTGCACGGAAGAAATATTACCATTTCTAAACCTTCAGTAGAAAATCGAGTTGCTGTTTATATGGAAGGAACCAAAGACACATTGGCTCCAAAAAAACAACAGGCGGGAGAGTTTTTTTATTTAGACAATAAAAACTATAAAGCCTATACTTATGAAGAATCCTATTCGTTAGGTGAGCTTTTATATCGTTTACATTTCTTGGCGCAGATTCCTTATCCTGCAGGATATTATTTGGCAGGATTTACAGCTTTGTTTTTTCTGTTTGCAATCGTGACAGGAGTTTTATTGCATTGGAACAAAATCGTTTCTAACTTTTACATGTTCCGTCCAAAAGAAAAATTAAAAACGCTTTGGACAGATGCACACACTGCTTTAGGAATGATTGGTTTGCCTTTCCAATTTGTATATGCGGTTACAGGAGCATTTTTTATGATTAAGCTTTTAATTGTAGCACCAGCTGTAATGGCTTTGTACAATGGAGATCAAGATAAATTATATAAGGAACTAGAATATACTGATCCAGATTATAAATTTGAAAATAAAAAACTGGCAAATCCATTTAATATTAATGAACTGGTTGCTAAAACCAAAAAAAACTGGGCTGATTTTGAAATCACTCGTGTTTTTATCCAAAATTATGGAGATGCCAATATGCATATTTTGGTAGAAGGTGAGCTTTTGAGTCATAAAAAATTTACTGGAATAGGAAAAATAGTTTACCGAATTGCTGACGGAAAAGAAATTGCGAAAAAAGATCCTGTTTTACATACCAGTTATCTAGATATTGTAAAAAATGTTTTGTACCGAATACATTTTGGCGATTATGGCGGATATGCATTGAAAATTGTAAGTTTCATTTTAGGAATTATAACTTGTTTTGTCATTATTTCTGGAGTTATGATTTGGCTTGTTGCCCGACAAAAAAACAATATGCCAGAAAAGAAAAGACGCTTCAATAATGCTGTTGTTCGCATTTATCTAGCGATTTGCTTAAGCATGTATCCAATTACAGCAATGGCTTTTATCGGAAGCAAAATTTTCTACCCTTTAAGTCAGTCTAATTTGTATGCGCTTTATTTTGGAGGATGGTTGGTACTTACCATATTCTTTATCATTAAAAAGAACGATTCGTTTACCAACAAATTCTCTTTGATTTCGGGAAGTATTTTAGGATTCTTAATTCCAGTTACCAACGGAATCGTTTCTGGAGATTGGTTTTGGAATTCTTTTATGCAAAACAAATTTCAAATTTTCTTTATCGATGTTTTCTGGATTTTCCTGGCAGCAATTTCATTATATACTGCTTATCATTTAAAGCCTAAGAAAATAAATTAGCACATAAGCACTTTATTGGGTATTATAATTTCTTTCTAGTAATACATATTGCAATTGGTCATATAAACTATTAGTCTTACTTTTGCCTAATCAATATTTATTCTAAATAAAAATGAAGGGAAAGTTTGCAATAGCATTAATTAGTTTTTGCTTTATATTTTTTGCACAAACATCGGTTTTAGCACAACAAAAAACAGTTATCAAAGGAACCATTTCGTCTGTAAATGGTGAACCTTTAGAAAATGTTTCAGTACAATTAAGAGGAACTAAAATTGGTGCCCTTACAGATAATCAGGGTTTATATGAAATAAAAAATATTAGCGAAGGAAGTTACACGTTGCGAGTTTCGGCAGTTGGCCATACTTCAAAAGAAAAGAAAATTATTGTTAGCGGTGAACCAGAAATTATAGAAAACTTCACCCTTTCAACTAATACTGAAGAGCTTGAAGAAGTTTTCGTTAAAGGAAACATCAATAAATACAACAAATCTGAGAGTCCTTTTGTCGCTAGAATGCCGATTAATAATCTTGAAAATTCACAAGTTTATAGCGTTGTTCCTAAAAGTTTGATGAGAGATCAATTGGTTATCAACCAAGATGATGCTTTAAAAAATGTACCTGGATTGTATCAGCTTTGGGCTGCAACTGGAAAAGTTGGTGATGGAGGTTCGTATTTTGCGTCGCGTGGATTTGTAACGCAAAGTTTATTGAGAGACGGAATTGCTGGAAAAATCACAAACAGCGTTGATGCCGCAAACTTAGAAAGAATCGAAAGTATCAAAGGGCCTTCGGCAACGCTTTTTGGAAGTATTTTAACTTCTTATGGTGGATTAATCAATAGAGTTACCAAAAAACCAACAGAAACTTTTAGAGGAGATATTAGTTATCAATCTGGAAGTTATGGTTTGAACCGATTATCGGCTGATTTTAATACTCCCTTAAATGAGGAAAAAACAGCTTTGTTAAGAATTAATGCGGCTTATAACGACGCAAATACGTTTCAGGATTACGGAAAAAACAGAAGCTACTTCTTCGCTCCTTCTTTTTTATATAAAATAAATGACAAACTGTCGATTTCTATCGATGCCGAATTGTCAACGGTTAATTCTTCATCGCCAGCATTTACTTATATTCCGTACGGACAAACTCCAAAAAGCATCAATTTATACAATGCCAAAGACATTGCCAGAGACTGGAAAAGATCTTTTACTGGTGGCGAATTCATGATGAATACTAAAACTGCGAATGTTTTTGCGCAAGCGCATTATCAAATCAATGAAAACTGGAAATCTCAAACTATTTTCAGTTCAAGCGCCAATCAATCAGACGGACCTCAAGCTTGGTTTTATTTATTAGGAAACAACAAAATGTCAAGAAATGCCTGGAATATGGTTGGAAAAGACAATATTGTTGAATTTCAACAAAACTTTAATGGCCAGACTGAGCTTTTTGGAATGAAACATCAATTGCTTTTTGGTGGCGATATTTTGAGATCTGAAACCAACAGCAGTCTTGGATATCTTGGCGGAGACCCAAATAATCCGTTCAAAACAGATTATGATATTGTAGATTATTCTGCAGCAAATTCTAATTATTACAATTTCAACCCAAACAATATTGAGCCATTATTTGTAAACGGTTATCAATACAGAACCATTACTTCTTTGACAACGTACAGCTTATATGCTGCAGATGTTATCAATATTACAGACCAGTTAATTCTATCGGCTGCTTTGCGTTTCGATCATTATAAGAATAACGGAACTTACGATCCTTCAACCAATATTAATTCGGGTGCGTTTTCGCAAAATGCCTTTTCACCAAAATTGGGACTTGTTTACCAAATTATAAAAGATAAAGTTTCTGTTTTTGGAAACTACCAGAATAGCTTTAAAAACATTGGCTACTTATTTGCAAACGTAAACGGAAATCCAGAATTAAAGCAATTTGATCCTGAAAAAGCAAATCAGTTTGAAGCTGGTTTGAAATTAAATATCATACAAGATAAATTAAGTGCTAATTTAAGTTATTACAATATTGACGTAAAAAATATTGTTCGTGCTGGACAAGTGGTTAACACAAATGTTCAAGACGGAAACCAAACAAGTAAAGGTTTTGAAGTTGAAGTTACTGCAAACCCATTTTCTGGTTTAAACTTTATTTTTGGATATGCTAACAACGATAGCAAGCTAAACAATGCAAATGCAGATGTTAATGGTTTAAGACCTGAAACAGCTGGTCCGGAAAATTTAATTAATTACTGGGTTAGCTACAGCCTTCAGACTTCTAAATTAAGAGGATTAGGTTTTGGTATTGGAGGAAATTACGGTAGCGAAACTTTTGTTTACAATAGAAACCCAACCGGTTCAGGAAATCCTGCCGATGTTGAAACTTTTGTCTTACCATCATATTCTATCGTAAACGCTACATTATATTATGATCAGCCAAAATACAGACTCTCTTTAAAAGTAGACAACCTTACAGACGAACTTTATTTTAATGGTTACACTACTGTAAATGTGCAAGCGCCAAGAACTTTTATGGGAAGTATAACTTACAAATTTTAAGTTTCACTATAAAAATGGGATTCAAAACGAAAATACGTTTTCTGCATAAATGGCTCGG
Source organism: Flavobacterium sp. PLA-DH12 (assembly GCF_059511845.1). Lineage (NCBI taxonomy): Bacteria > Pseudomonadati > Bacteroidota > Flavobacteriia > Flavobacteriales > Flavobacteriaceae > Flavobacterium > Flavobacterium sp. PLA-DH12. Next base: position 642,417 of record NZ_JCAMPD010000002.1, on the reverse strand, counting down.
ATTAATTTCTGGGCTTATTGTTTTTATTGTCTGTATTACGGGATGTATTTTCTGTTTTCATGATGAAATAAAAGACATAACAAGAAAAGAATGGCGTTTTGTAGAACCTCAAAATAAACCTTTTCTATTACCATCTCAATTGCAGGAAAAAGCAAAAGAAGCTGTTCCAGAAAACAAGGCCAGTATGGTTGCTTATTATGGAAAAAATAGATCCGCAATTGTTTATACTTATTCAGATACCGAAAATTTATATCTCTATTTTAATCCTTATACAGGTCAATACTTAAAATCCGAAAATCCGAAAACCGACTTTTTCATTATTGTCGAATATATCCATTTATATCTTCTTCTGCCCGATTATATCGGAAAACACATTATTGGCGGAGCAACCATAATTTTTATTCTTTTACTGATTTCTGGAATTATACAATGGTGGCCAAAACGAAAAAGCGATATCAAAAGGAGTTTCACCATTAAATGGAATGCGAAATGGCGCCGTGTCAATTACGACTGGCATAACACAACCGGTTTTTACATTTCTATAATAGCTTTAATTCTAGCCATAACCGGACTTACTTTTACATATGAATGGGTTGGTGACGGAATCTATAAATCTTTCAATTTGGGCGGAGACAAAGCAGCCGAGACAAAAACACCTGTGATTGATACCACCGCATTCAAAATAAATTCGATTTCAGCAATTGACAAAGCGTTTGCTCAAACCCTTAAATTACAGCCAAAAGCAGAAATGTTCTTTGTAATGATTCCGCAGCAAAAAGGCACTATTGTTAGTACGGGAGCTTATCCGAATGCATTGCGGTACGATCAGCAAAGTAATTATTATTTTCATCCGTCAAGCGGAAAATTACTCCAGAGCCAGCCTTTTGATAAAAAAAGCCTAGGACTGCAAGTTGTCGAAATGAATTACGGAATACATACAGGACAAGTTTTAGACCTTCCAGGGAAAATTATAGCTTTTATAGTAAGTCTAATTGCCGCCGCACTTCCTGTAAGCGGATTTATAATTTGGTTTGGAAGAAACCGAAAATCAAAAAAAGCAAAAGCATAAAAAAACCGTCCCGAAGTATCGGGACGGTTTTTTTATAGTTAGTCTTGAAATTATATTAATTTCTGTTTGCTAAAGCGTTTTTCTGTAAATTTTTAACCGAGCTTACTTTGTTATCTACATAAGCAACTTCGCTTAAAGTATTTTCATTAAAGAAAATCCAATTTCCAGTTTTAACTCCGTCTGCGTATTCTCCAACGGCTTTTTTATTTCCTTTTTCGTCATAAGATACCCAAACACCGTCTAATTTACCGTCTTTAAAAAAGCCCTCTTGCTGCACTTTACCATTATCATAGTAATAAGTTGCTTTTACCTTGTTTCCAGCAGCTTCTAATTCAGGCTTTCCTTCTTGTGCAACTACAATTCCAGAGAACAATATTGCAGCTAAAATCACACTCTTTTTCATATCTTTAGGTATTTAATGTTAAGAAATCTTTATCAAATATAGTTAATTGTTTACATTAAAAAAACTTTTGCTTAACAATTTGGTAACATTGAATAAAAACTTAACATTGGAAAAATCAATAAAACAAAAAAACCAGCGCTTAAGCACTGGTTTTACTGGTATTTTCGAAAAATTTGAATTTTACGATAACGTTGTAAATTTCGTAAAAAAATTAGTTCAATAATGCACTTAACTGTTTATCCAACTCAGGATCAGAAGGTCTAGGTGCATCCGATTTTACAATATTACCCTTTGGGTCTAGAAGGATAAATCTCGGAATTCCTGTTACACCATAGTTAACAACAAACTCAGATTCCCAGTCTTTATCTGCAAATAATTGAACACCTCCTAATTTTTTATCCGTTACAAACTTTTTCCATTTTTCATTGTCTTTTGCTCTATCAATAGAAATACTCACAAATTCAATATTTTTTCCGTGATATTTTTCTTCGATCTTTTGCAGATAAGGAATCTCAGCTCTACAAGGTGCGCACCATGTTGCCCAAAGATCAATATAAACATATTTCCCTTTTAAATCTACCAGTTTTGTTTTTCCTCCTTTAAAATTCTCATAGTCAAAATCTGGAGAAGCTTTCCCAACCATTTTACTTGCCTTATAGGCGCTTTCATAATCTCTAAGCGAAAATTCATGAAAATTTTTAAAATTACTTTGCATTGCGGTTACAAATTGCGGATCAAAAGTTCCTTTACTCAAACTTTCATTGTCTGCTTTTTCTTTAGCTTCCAATATTTTAGCGAACTCCGCTGGTTCTTTAGAAAAAGCTTCTTCAAGTTTTTCATTTCTTAAAGATTGTTGCGCCATAAAATTACTTTCATCAACACCTTTTCCTTTGTATACAATAGTTTCATCAAATTCTTTTGCATCCAATGTTAGATTAACTTCAGAATTTGGTTTTAAATATAGATTAGAAGACTCTGTCCCGTCAGAAAACACATAAAATCCCTGAGGCGCATCAAAAGTTGCAGCAAAAATTTCTTTTTTATCAATTGGAATTACTTGCCTGAAATTATCTCTTCCTTTAATAACCAAAGTATCGCTATTTCTATTGGCGATTTTAGCTGTAAACTTTACTGAATTTTTGCTTTGACCAATGACATTTAAAGCATTAAAAAGCACTAAACCTGCAACAAAAAGTTTTTTCATAGGTATTATGATTAGTTTTTTAGAGAATCAAAACTAAAGAAATTTAAGCTTCGGATTTTCACAATTAACAATTTATTTGAAATTATTCTGAATCAACTTATCACTTTACTATATTATCTTGAATTTTGTATTTACTTTTGCAATCTAAAATTTTGATTATGTATAGAAGTCATAATTGTGGCGAATTAAACGCTTCAAATATTAATACCGAAGTTACACTTGCGGGCTGGGTTCAAAAATCACGTGATAAAGGATTTATGAATTGGGTCGATTTACGCGACCGTTATGGAATTACACAACTTATTTTCGACGAAAGTCGTACTGATAAAACCGTTTTTGAATTGGCCAAAACTCTTGGACGCGAATTTGTAATTCAGGTTAAAGGAACTGTTATTGAGCGTGAAGCCAAAAACAAAAACATTCCAACTGGTGAAATCGAAATTTTAGTTTCTGAATTAACGATTTTAAACTCTGCATTAACTCCTCCATTCACAATTGAAGATGAAACTGACGGTGGAGAAGACATTAGAATGAAATATCGTTATTTGGATATCAGAAGAAACCCTGTAAAAAATAGTTTATTATTCCGTCATAAAGTAGCAATGGAAGTTCGTAAATATCTATCTGATTTAGATTTCTGCGAAGTTGAAACGCCTTACTTAATCAAGTCAACTCCAGAAGGAGCAAGAGATTTCGTTGTACCAAGCCGTATGAACGAAGGGCAGTTTTATGCATTGCCACAATCTCCACAAACTTTCAAACAATTATTGATGGTGGGCGGAATGGATAAATATTTCCAAATCGTGAAATGTTTCCGTGACGAAGATTTACGTGCAGACCGTCAGCCAGAGTTTACTCAGATTGACTGCGAAATGGCATTTGTCGAACAAGAAGATATTTTAAATGTTTTTGAAGGATTGACAAGACATTTATTAAAAGAAATTAAAGGTATTGAAGTAGACAAATTCCCAAGAATTACCTACGACTATGCTATGAAAACATACGGAAACGATAAACCGGACATTCGTTTCGGAATGAAGTTTGGAGAATTAAACGAATTTGCACAACACAAAGAATTCCCTGTATTCAATGCTGCTGAATTAGTTGTCGGAATCGCTGTTCCTGGCGCAGGAAATTACACTCGTAAAGAAATCGACGGATTAATTGACTGGGTAAAACGTCCGCAAGTTGGTGCATCTGGAATGGTTTACGTAAAATGCAATGAAGATGGAACTTACAAATCATCTGTTGATAAATTCTACGATAATGATGATTTGGCAAATTGGGCAAAAGCAACAGAAGCAAATCCTGGAGATATGATTTTTGTACTTTCTGGTCCTGCTAATAAAACTCGTGCGCAATTGTCTGCACTTCGTATGGAATTGGCAACTCGTTTAGGATTACGTAATCCTGAAGAATTTGCTCCACTTTGGGTTGTTGATTTCCCATTATTGGAACTTGACGAAGAAAGCGGTCGTTACCACGCGATGCACCACCCCTTTACTTCTCCAAAACCAGAAGACATGGCTTTACTGGAAACAGAACCAGGAAAAGTTCGCGCAAATGCATACGATATGGTTTTAAACGGAAACGAAATTGGCGGTGGCTCAATTCGTATTCACGATAAAGCTACGCAACAATTAATGTTCAAATATTTAGGATTTACTGAAGAAGAAGCAAAAGCACAATTCGGCTTCTTGATGGATGCTTTCCAATTTGGAGCACCGCCACACGGAGGATTAGCTTTTGGCCTTGACAGATTAGTCGCTATCTTGGGAGGTCAGGAAACGATTAGAGATTTTATCGCCTTCCCAAAAAACAATTCAGGACGCGATGTTATGATCGATGCGCCAGCTGCAATTGATGATGCGCAATTAAAAGAACTTCGAATTAAAGTCGATATAGCATAATTGCAGTAAATTAGTCATAAAAAAATAGAAAAGCCGTTGAAAATTCAGCGGCTTTTCTATTTTAATGAATTGTTAAGAAAAATCTTAAGCGGTATTTTTTTTGAATTATCATATTCTTACAATTGAAACATTTTCATATTCCTACAATTAATGATTCGCAAATTAAGGTATTCCATAAGCAAATTGATGCAATAAAGCACGTAAAAAGACTGTAAATCAATAATTTTTACAAAAAATTAACACGTATATGTCTTTTGTATGATTTTATATATTACATTTGTTTTATTATAAATTATTATTACAATTACAATGCGTACAGGTACAGTAAAATTTTTCAATGAATCTAAAGGTTATGGATTCATTACAGACGAAGAAACAGGAAAAGACATCTTCGTTCACGCTTCAGGAATTAACGCGGAAGAATTACGCGAAGGTGACCGTGTAAGCTATGAAGAAGAAGAAGGAAGAAAAGGGAAAGTTGCTGCTAAAGTAGCAGTAATCTAAGAAAAATATAGCAATTTATTTTTTTTGCCTCTGAATGGTCTAAGAAGACGTCCCGAAGTATTCGGGACGTTTTTTTTTGACCTTTTCTTAAAAAAATATTAAAATAACGCAATGTTATTTATAATGAATAAAAATTAGACACAAACACGGTTTCTCCCCCTACTTAAATCCTTTTTTAACTTGTGTTTTACAGACTTCCAAGTTATCTTTGTGGCTCATTTTTTAAGTATAAAACCTAAGTTTATGCAATCTGATCAATACAGTTACATTCCTATTTTAATGCAGTTTATTTTAGCTGTTGGTTTTGTGGTAGGAACAATCATCATTTCTGGGAAATTAGGACCAAAAAGATCCTCTGAAGTTAAAGATCAAAACTTCGAATGCGGTATCGAATCTGTTGGTAACGCCCGTATTCCTTTTTCTGTAAAATACTTCTTAGTTGCCATTTTGTTTGTATTGTTCGACGTAGAGGTTATCTTCCTTTATCCATGGGCAGTAAACTTCAAAGATTTAGGAATTGAAGGAATGTTAAAAATGTTAGTTTTCATGTCTTTGCTTTTGGTTGGTTTCTTTTATATCATCAAAAAGAAAGCATTAGAATGGGAATAATTTAGAGATTTTAGATTTTAGATTTCTGATTTTAGATTAACCGATTTAGAATTAAGATTTAAAATTTAATCCTCAAATAAAAATTTGATTTAAAAAATTGATTTTACTTTTTACGATTTCAAAGAATCTAAAATCTAAAATCAGAAATCTAAAATAAAATGAGCGATTCAAAAGTAAATATGGTTGCGCCGCCAGAAGGAGTTACTGGTGAAGGTTTCTTCGCTACAAAACTTAGCGATGTTGTTGGTTTAGCAAGAGCCAACTCATTATGGCCGCTTCCTTTCGCGACTTCATGCTGTGGTATCGAATTCATGGCAACAATGGCATCTCACTACGATTTAGCTCGATTTGGTTCTGAGCGTGTGAGTTTCTCTCCTCGTCAAGCAGACATGTTACTTGTAATGGGAACTATTTCTAAAAAAATGGCTCCAATTTTAAGACAAGTATACGAACAAATGGCTGAGCCTCGCTGGGTAATTGCTGTTGGAGCTTGTGCTTCATCAGGAGGAGTATTTGATACCTATTCAGTTCTTCAAGGAATTGACAAAGTAATTCCTGTTGATGTTTATGTACCAGGATGCCCTCCAAGACCAGAACAAATTGTTGATGGAGTTATGAGACTACAAGACTTAGTGAAAAATGAATCTGTAAGAAGAAGAAGTTCTCCAGAATACCAAGAATTATTAGCTTCATATAATATCTCATAAGATGGCCTTAGAAAATACCCTGATTCAAGACAAACTTGTAGAAACATTTAACAACGATGTTTTTAACTTTCAGCAAGAAAGAGATATTTTTTCTTTAGAAGCTTCGGCTGATAAAATCACACCGTTGATTCTATTCCTTAAAAACGATCCAGAATTACGTTTTCATTTCTTAACAGATTTGTGCGGCATTCACTATCCAGATAACGAAACAGAACGTCAGTTTGCAATTGTGTATCATTTGCACAACTGGTACGAAAACAAAAGATTAAAAATCAAAGTTTTCTTAAACGGAGAAAAACCAGAAATTAAATCGGTTTCAAATATTTTCTTGTCTTCCAATTGGATGGAAAGAGAAACTTACGATTTCTTTGGGGTTAACTTTATTGGTCACCCTCAATTGAAACGTATTTTAAATATGGACGAAATGCAATCTCACCCAATGAGAAAAGAATTCCCATTGGAAGATAGCGGAAGAACTGATAAGGATGACAGGTTCTTTGGAAGAACAACAACAAATTGCTAAAAAATAATTCAACATTATAAAATGTCAGAACTATTATTACCACCAGAGCATCGCTATGCTAAAATAATTAAGGAGAGACTAAACGACGACGGAAGCGAACTTTCTGTACTGAATTTAGGTCCGACTCACCCTGCAACACACGGTATTTTTCAAAATATCTTATTGATGGATGGTGAAAAAATTCTTGAGGCTGAGCCAACTATTGGTTACATCCATAGAGCATTCGAAAAAATTGCCGAAAATCGTCCTTTTTATCAAATTACACCTCTTACAGACCGTATGAACTATTGTTCCTCTCCTATTAATAATATGGGATGGTGGATGACAGTAGAAAAACTATTAGGTATTGAAGTTCCAAAAAGAGCACAATATTTAAGAGTTATCGTGATGGAGTTGGCTCGTATTACGGACCACATTATCTGTAACGGAATTTTAGGGGTTGATACTGGTGCGTATACTGGTTTCTTATACGTTTTTCAATTTAGAGAAAAAATCTACGAAATCTACGAAGAAATTTGTGGAGCTCGTTTGACTACAAATATGGGAAGAATTGGTGGTTTTGAAAGAGACTGGTCTCCAGAAGTTTTCAAAAAACTAGATAAATTCCTAGAGGAATTTCCTCCAGTTTGGCAGGAATTCCAAAACTTATTCGAAAGAAATAGAATTTTCCTTGATAGAACTGTAAACGTTGGTGGTATCACTGCCGAAAAAGCAATGGCTTACGGATTTACAGGTCCAAACTTACGTGCTGCCGGAGTTGATTACGATGTACGTGTAGCACAACCATACTCATCTTACGAAGATTTCGATTTTATTGTTCCTGTTGGAAAATCAGGAGATACTTACGATCGTTTCTGTGTTCGTAATGCTGAAGTTTGGGAAAGTTTAAGCATTATTCGTCAGGCATTAGAAAAAATGCCTCCAGGAAACGAATATCACGCTGAAGTTCCAGATTACTACCTTCCTCCAAAAGAAGATGTTTACACTTCTATGGAATCTTTAATCTATCACTTTAAGATTGTAATGGGAGAAGTTCCTGTACCAGTTGCAGAGATATATCACCCTGTAGAAGGAGGAAACGGAGAAATCGGTTTTTATTTAGTGACTGACGGAAGTAGAACTCCATATAGATTACATTTCAGAAGACCATGCTTTATCTATTATCAAGCATTCCCCGAAATGATTAAAGGTGCCATGCTTTCTGATGCAATTATCATTCTTTCAAGTTTGAACGTAATTGCAGGAGAATTAGACGCCTAAACAATTTAGATTAAAAAAATTGTGCCTTTGTGCCCTTGTGGCAAAACAAGAATAAAATGGAAAGAAAACATTACAAACAAGAAATAAATATGACTGAGGCATTGATGAATCGCATCAATGAATTAATCAGTCATTATCCTGAGGGCAAACAAAAATCGGCTTTATTGCCTGTTTTGCACGAAGTTCAGGATGCACACAACAACTGGCTTAGTATTGAACTGCAAGATAAAGTTGCTGAGATTCTTCAGATCAAACCAATCGAGGTTTATGAAGTGGTAACTTTCTACACAATGTTCAACCAAAAGCCAATTGGTAAATACATGTTTGAGTTCTGCCAAACTTCTTGTTGCTGCTTAAGAGGTGCCGAAGATTTGATGGATTATACTTCTGAAAAACTAGGCATTAAAATGGGAGAAACAACTCCAGATGGAATGTTTACCATTGCTGGTGTAGAATGTTTAGGCGCTTGCGGATACGCTCCGATGATGCAATTGGGAGATTTCTACAAAGAAAAACTGACAGAAGAAAAAATCGATCAGATCATTGCTGATTGTAGAGATGATAAAATAATATTACACGATAAATAAGATGTCACAAAAAATATTATTAGATAAAATCAATATTCCTGGAATTAAAACCTACGAAGTATATCGCCAAAATGGTGGTTATGCTTCTGTAGAAAAAGCTTTAAAAACACTTACTCCAGACGAAGTTACTGAAGAAGTAAAAAAATCAGGATTACGTGGTCGTGGTGGTGCAGGTTTCCCTGCGGGAATGAAATGGAGCTTTATTGACAAAAAATCAGGAAGACCAAGACACTTAGTTTGTAATGCCGACGAATCTGAGCCTGGAACATTCAAAGATCGATTCTTGATGGAGTATATTCCTCACTTATTGATTGAAGGAATGATTACTTCAAGCTACGCTTTGGGCGCTAACCTATCATATATCTACATTCGTGGAGAATATATGTGGGTTTTCAAAATTTTAGAAAGAGCAATTGCCGAAGCAAAAGCTGCCGGATGGTTAGGAAAAAATATATTAGGTACAGGCTATGATCTTGAACTTCACGTACACTGTGGAGCTGGAGCTTATATCTGTGGAGAAGAAACAGCATTAATCGAGTCATTGGAAGGTAAAAGAGGAAATCCTCGTATTAAACCACCTTTCCCAGCGGTTTCTGGCCTTTGGGCAAATCCAACTGTGGTAAACAATGTTGAAACAATTGCGACTGTGCCGTGGATTGTAAACAATTCTGGTGATGATTATGCAAAAATTGGAATTGGACGTTCTACTGGAACTAAATTAATTTCTGCTTCAGGACACATCAAAAATCCTGGGGTTTACGAAATTGAATTAGGCTTAAGTGTTGACGAATTCATGAATTCTGACGAATATTTAGGAGGAATGTCTTCTGATCGTCCATTAAAAGCATTTGTCCCAGGAGGTTCTTCTGTGCCAATCTTACCTGCTGACTTGATTTTCAAAACAGCAAATGGCGAAGATCGTTTAATGACTTACGAATCTTTAAGTGATGGTGGTTTTGCTACTGGATCGATGTTAGGTTCTGGAGGATTTATTGTTTACAACGACACTGCTTGTGTGGTTAGAAACACTTGGAACTTTGCTCGTTTCTATCACCACGAATCTTGCGGACAATGTACACCTTGCCGTGAAGGAACAGGATGGTTAGAAAAAATCTTATGGAGAATCGAAAACGGTCAAGGCCGTGAAGAAGATATCGAATTATTGTGGAGCATTCAAAGTAAAATTGAAGGAAACACAATCTGTCCGCTTGGTGACGCTGCTTCTTGGCCAGTAGCTGCAGCAATTCGTCACTTTAGAGATGAGTTTGAGTATCACGTTCGTTTCCCAGAAAAAATCAAAAATAGAGATCACTTTGTTGCCGAGCCTTTCTCACAAGTTAAGCATTTAGTTGGCGGTAAAGTAATCGTATAAATATAAAAAGCAGAAAGTTATAAAGTTCATAATGTTAAAAAGGACAGCAATTCTTTTCAATATTTCGACTTTCAACATTCAAATCATAAAGAGATGAAAGTAACCATAGACGGTCAAAGTATAGACGTAGAACCAGGAACAACAATCCTGCAGGCTGCACGTATGATTGGAGGGGATTTAGTACCGCCAGCCATGTGCTATTACTCAAAATTAAAAGGCAGCGGCGGTAAATGTCGTTGTTGTTTAGTTGAAGTTTCTAAAGGAAGTGAAGCTGACCCACGACCAATGCCAAAATTAATGGCATCTTGTGTAACAGGATGTATGGATGGTATGGAAGTAAACAGTAAATCGTCTGCAAGAGTAACTGAAGCCCGTAAATCTGTAACAGAATTTTTATTAATCAATCACCCTTTAGATTGTCCTATTTGCGATCAAGCTGGTGAATGTGATTTACAGAATTTAAGTTTCGAGCACGGAAATCCAAAATCACGTTACATTGAAGAGAAAAGAACATTTGAACCAGAAGATATTGGTCCAAATATTCAACTTCACATGAACCGTTGTATTTTATGTCAGAGATGCGTACAAGTTGCAGATCAATTGACAGACAATAGAGTTCATGGAGTATTAGATCGTGGTGATCACGCTAATATTTCAACTGGTATTTCTAAAGCAATCGACAATGAGTTCTCTGGAAATATGATTGACGTTTGTCCGGTTGGAGCTTTAACAGATAAAACTTTCCGTTTTAAATCAAGAGTTTGGTTTAATAAACCTTATAACGCACACAGAGAATGTACAACTCCGGGATGTTGTGGTAAAACTACAGTTTGGATGTTTGGTGGAGAAATCCAGCGTGTAACTGGTCGTAAAGATGAATACCATGAAGTGGAAGAATTCATCTGCAACAGCTGTCGTTTTGATCATAAAAACGTAAATGACTGGGTAATTGAAGGACCAAGAGAATTTGAAAAAGATTCTGTTATCAATCAAAACAACTACACTCAGAAATTAGAGAAAGTTGAAATCGATACTGAGAAAAATATCCTTTTAGGTAGAGATATTGACCGTAAAAAAATTAGTATGGCAGCAATTCCATTAACTGATAATGATAAAAAAGTTTAAGAAATGGAAAGTGCATTTATTATAGAAAAGAGTGTTGTAATTGTTGTCGTTTTTGCGGTAACAATGATCATGGCAATGTATTCTACTTGGGCAGAACGTAAAGTTGCTGCTTTCTTGCAAGACCGTGTTGGACCAAACCGTGCAGGATGGGGAGGTTTATTACAGCCTCTTGCAGATGGTATGAAATTATTCTCGAAAGAAGAATTCGAACCTAACACTCCTAATAGATTTTTATTCTTCGTAGGTCCAGCGATTGCAATGAGTACCGCTTTGATGACAAGTGCTGTTATTCCTTGGGGAGATCGTTTACACCTTTTTGGAAGAGACATCATTCTTCAAGCTACAGATGTTAACATAGCTATATTATACATTTTTGGAGTTCTTTCTGTTGGAGTTTACGGCATCATGATTGGTGGATGGGCTTCTAACAATAAATTCTCTTTGATGGGAGCTATCCGTGCTGCTTCTCAAATGGTTTCTTACGAGGTTGCAATGGGATTATCAATAATCGCTTTATTGATGATGACTGGAACAATGAGTTTAAAAGTAATTTCTGAACAGCAAGCTGGAATGAATTGGAATGTTTTCTATCAGCCATTATCATTCTTAATTTTCTTAATCTGTTCATTTGCAGAAACAAATAGAACTCCTTTCGATTTAGCAGAATGTGAAAACGAGTTAATTGGAGGTTACCACACAGAATATTCATCAATGAAAATGGGATTTTATCTATTTGCTGAATATGCAAGTATGTTTATATCGTCTACCATTATTTCTGTATTGTTCTTTGGTGGCTACAACTACCCAGGAATGCAATGGATGGTAGAAAATGTAGGTGTAAATACAGCTAACTTATTAGGAATTGCGGTATTATTTGTAAAAATATGTTTCTTCATATTCTTTTACATGTGGGTGCGTTGGACGATTCCAAGATTTAGATATGACCAATTAATGCATTTAGGCTGGAGAATTTTAATTCCGCTTTCGATCATTAATATCATGATTACGGGTGTTGTTATTTTAAGACACGAAATCTTAGTAGCTTTAGGATTCTAAGAGTCACATCAAGCTTCAAATAAAAAACAAAATAGATTTTGAATTTGATTCATTCAAATTATAAATCATAAACTATAATAGTAAAAATGTCAATAGAAACTATATCATTATCGGGTAGAAAAAAGGTGGTGTCAAATAAGGACATGTCTTTTGTTGAACGATTGTATCTTGTGGCGATTATAAAAGGTCTAGTTATTACTGTAAAACACCTTTTTAGAAAAAAAGTTACGATTCATTATCCTGAGCAAGTTCGTGAAATGAGCCCAGTTTATCGTGGTCAGCATATGCTGAAACGCGACGAACAAGGTAGAGAAAACTGTACTGCTTGCGGATTATGCGCTTTATCATGCCCTGCTGAAGCTATCACTATGAAAGCTGCAGAACGTAAGCCTGATGAAAAACATTTATATAGAGAAGAGAAATACGCTGAAATTTATGAAATCAATATGCTTCGTTGTATTTTCTGTGGTTTATGTGAAGAAGCTTGTCCAAAAGATGCTATTTATTTAACAGAATCTAAAGTATTGGTTCCTGCTAATTACAATAGAGAAGATTTCATTTTTGGGAAAGATAAATTAGTGATGCCTTTAGAAATGGCTATGAAAAATGCTCAACTTAAAAACGCTAACTAAATGATACATATTCCAGATTTTGCACACGCAACAACTATTCAAGTTATCTTTTGCTTTTTAGCGTTCATTACCGTTATTACTGCTTTCTTGACTATTTTCAGCAGAAACCCGATTCATAGTGCCATCTATTTGGTAATTTGTTTCTTTTCTATTGCTGGTCATTATTTACTATTAAATTCTCAGTTCTTAGCTGTTGTACATGTAATAGTCTACTCCGGAGCTATTATGATTCTGTTCCTGTTTACCATCATGTTGATGAACCTGAACGAACAGCGAGAAGTTCACCGTCCTAGAATTACGCGTTTAGGTGCTATTGTTTCTTTCTGTTTAATACTGATTGTTTTAATCACAATCTTTATCAACTCAAAACCAATTGTGGGTGAATACGATTCTACTGGAGAAGATTTCCAATCAATTAAAGTTTTAGGTAAAATATTATTGAACGAATATATGGTTCCGTTCGAATTTGCTTCAATCTTACTTTTGGTTGCTATGATTGGAACAGTTCTATTGTCTAAAAAAGAAAAATTAAATAAATAATGGGTAATATATTAAATCAAATAGGTATTGAAAACTACATCTTTTTGAGTGTTGTACTTTTCTGTATTGGAATTTTTGGTGTATTGTACAGACGAAATGCTATTATCGTTTTCATGTCTATCGAAATTATGTTGAATGCGGTAAACCTTTTATTTGTTGCTTTTTCAACTTATCATCAAGATGCACAAGGACAAGTTTTTGTGTTCTTCTCGATGGCGGTTGCTGCAGCCGAAGTTGCGGTAGGATTGGCCATTTTAGTTTCTATCTTTAGAAATATCGGATCAATCAGTATCGATAATTTAAAAAATTTAAAAGGATAATCAGAAATGGATACCAATTTAGCTTTAATTATAGTTTTAACTCCTTTACTAGGTTTTCTAGTAAATGTCTTTTTTGGAAAAAGCTTAGGCAAAACAGTTTCTGGTGCAATCGGAACTATTGCCGTAGCAATTTCTTTTGTTGTTTCTCTTTTACTTTTTAATCAAATAACTTCAACCGGAAAAGGAATCGAAGTTACTTTATTTGATTGGATTCAAATTAGCAACTTAAAAATCAATCTTGGATTTTTATTAGATCAATTATCTGTTCTTTGGTTACTTTTTGTAACGGGAATTGGTTCTTTGATTCACTTATACTCTATCAGTTACATGCATGATGATGAGAATATGCATAAGTTTTTTGCTTATTTAAATCTATTCGTATTCTTTATGATTACACTTGTAATTGGAAGTAACTTATTAGTTCTTTTCATTGGATGGGAAGGTGTTGGACTTTGTTCTTACCTATTAATTGGATTCTGGCATAAAAACCAAGATTACAATGATGCTGCAAAAAAAGCTTTCATCATGAACAGAATTGGAGATTTAGGTCTATTAATCGGAATGTTCATCATTGGATCAATGTTTTCAACATTAGATTATGCAACTTTAAAAACTGCAATTGCTGGAGCTACAAATTTAAATTTACCTTTACTTTCTTTAGCTGCTTTATGCTTGTTTATTGGAGCTTGTGGTAAATCTGCTCAAATTCCATTATACACTTGGTTACCTGATGCGATGGCTGGACCAACTCCAGTTTCTGCTTTAATCCACGCGGCTACGATGGTTACTGCTGGTATTTTTATGGTAACAAGATTAAACTTTGTTTTTGACCTTGCAACAGATGTTCAATCTGTAATTGCAATTATTGGAGCAATCACTTCATTAGTTGCGGCTACAATTGGATTAGTTCAAAACGATATCAAAAAAGTATTAGCTTACTCTACAGTTTCTCAATTAGGTTTAATGTTCTTGGCATTAGGATTTGGAGCTTATGAAGTAGCAGTTTTCCACGTAATCACTCACGCTTTCTTTAAAGCTTGTTTATTCTTAGGATCTGGATCTGTAATTCACGGATTACACGGAGAACAAGATATGCGTAAAATGGGAGGTTTGCGTAAAGCAATGCCAATTACATTCTGGACAATGTTAATTTCTTCATTAGCAATTTCTGGAGTTCCATTTTTCTCAGGATTCTTTTCTAAAGACGAAATCTTATTGACTGCTTTCCACCACAGTATTCCATTATATATTGTTGGATCAGTTGCTTCAATCATGACAGCTTTCTATATGTTCCGTTTGATGTTCTTAACTTTCTTCAAAGAATTTAGAGGAACTGAAGAGCAAAAACACCATTTACACGAAAGTGGTTCATTAATTACTATTCCGCTTATCATCTTAGCTATTTTGGCAACTTTTGGCGGACTAATTAGTTTACCTGGAAACAGTTGGTTAAATGGATATCTTGCTCCTCTTTTCACAAAAGTGGCTGGAGAAGAACATCATTTAGGCACAACTGAATATACTTTAATGGGTGTTGCCGTTCTAGGTGGATTATTAGGAATTTTAATTGCTTACGTAAAATACTTTAAACAAGATAATGTTCCAGAATCTGACGAAAATATTACTGGATTCAGCAAAGTGTTATACAACAAATACTATGTAGACGAAATTTACGACGCTGTATTTGTAGTACCAGTTAATAGTTTATCTAAATTCTTTAGAGATTATATCGAGACAGGATTGTCTGCTCTTGTTTTCGGATTAGGTAGAATAGCAAACGAGATTGCTTTCCAAGGAAAAAAATTACAAACCGGAAGTATAGGATTATATCTATTTGTATTTGTTTTAGGACTTTGTGCAATTGTTTCCTATATATTTTTAGCTCAATAATATTATTACTATGAACGTTTCTACTATATTAATTATACTTTTAATTGGTGCATTTGCCACTTATTTTTCTGGTGACAAACTAGCTTCAAAAGTTGCTTTACTTTTCAGTTTAGCCGCTTTAGGATGTTCAATTGTATTATTGAATAATTATAATGCAGGTGAAAATATCAGCGTAATCAACAGCTGGATTAATCAACCAAAAATTTCATTCGCTTTAAACGGTGATGGACTTGGACTTGCAATGGTTTTATTGACCGCAGCTTTAACTCCGATAATCATATTTTCTTCTTTCGGAAATGAATATAAAAATGCAAAAGGCTTCTATGCTCTAATCTTGTTTATGGCTTTTGCTATGACTGGAACTTTCTTAGCTGCTGATGGTCTTTTATATTATATTTTCTGGGAGTTAGCACTTATTCCAATCTACTTTATTGCTTTGATCTGGGGTAATGGCGATGCTGAAGAGCGCAGAAAAGCAGTGGTTAAATTCTTTATTTATACACTGGCAGGTTCGTTATTTATGTTAACTGCGTTTATTTATTTATACCAAAAAGCAGGTTCTTTCTTAA
The DNA here is from genome assembly GCF_059511845.1 of Flavobacterium sp. PLA-DH12. NCBI lineage: Bacteria > Pseudomonadati > Bacteroidota > Flavobacteriia > Flavobacteriales > Flavobacteriaceae > Flavobacterium > Flavobacterium sp. PLA-DH12. Next base: position 626,137 of record NZ_JCAMPD010000002.1, on the reverse strand, counting down.
TCGAAGATTTATACAAAGTAAACTTATCTGCTTGCGAGCAATTCTGGATTTTCTTGGCTTTCTTCTTAGCTTATGCTATCAAAATTCCAATTATTCCTTTCCATACTTGGCAGGCAAATGTGTACCAAAAAGCACCAACTGTTGGAACAATGCTTTTATCTGGTATCATGTTAAAAATGGGATTGTACAGCGTACTTCGTTGGCAATTGCCACTTGCGCCAGTTGCGGCTAAAGAATACATGTATATCTTTATTGGTTTAGGAATTGCAGGTGTAATCTACGGTTCAATCGTTGCATTGAGACAAAAAGATTTAAAGAAATTATTAGCTTATTCTTCTCTTGCCCACGTTGGATTAATCGCTGCAGGATCTTACACTTTGACTCTAGATGGTTTTAGAGGTGCTGTTATGCAAATGATTGCTCACGGTTTTGTTGTAGTGGGATTATTCTTTGCTGCTGAAGTAATTTTCAGAAGATTCGAAACTAGAGAAATTTCAGAAATGGGCGGTATCCGTACACAGTCTCCAAAATTCACTTCAATGTTTTTAATCTTAGTATTGGCTTCTGTTGCTTTACCAAGTACATTTAACTTTGTTGGAGAGTTTACAGTATTATACAGTTTGTCTCAAATCAATATCTGGTTCGCGATCCTTGGTGGAACAACAATCATTTTAGGAGCTTACTATATGTTAAGAATGTTCCAGCATGTAATGCTAGGAGAAACAAATGCAAAAACTTTTGCTGATGTTACACTTAACGAAGGAATTTCATTTGCCGTAATTATCGCTGTTTTATTATTCTTTGGTTTCTATCCAAAACCAATTACAGATTTGATTACACCAAGCTTGGAAAACATTTTACAAGTTATCAATAAGAACTAATATTTTAAACAAAAAATAAATTAGGATTGCATTTAAAAATTGAAATCCTAAATCAAAAAGATAAAAATGAATACATTAATAGCTATAACAGGATTGGGTATTTTCTGCCTATTGTTTGAAATTCTTAATTTAAGAAAGGCCATTATTCCTATTACCATTTTAGGTTTATTAGGTGTATTGGCACTTAATTATTGCGAATTTGGAACAGAACAAAGTTATTACAACAATATGATAGCAGTAAGCAAATTTTCTACAGCTTTTTCATCATTGTTTATCATTTTGACGATTTTCCTTGTAGCATTAAGTCATAATTTCTATCAAAATCATCAAGCAAAAATTTCAGACTTCGTTGCTATTAAAATATTTTTACTGGCTGGAGCTGTTGCAATGGTTTCTTTTGGAAACTTAGCGATGTTCTTTTTAGGAATTGAAATTTTATCTATTGCTTTATATGTACTTGCTGCTAGTGATCGTTTGAATATCAAAAGTAACGAAGCTGGTATGAAATACTTCTTAATGGGATCATTTGCTTCAGGAATTATCCTATTCGGAATCTGTTTGATTTACGGTGCAATGGGAAGTTTTGACATTAGTGAAATTCACGAAAGTGCTTTATCTGCAGAATTGCCAATCTGGTTTCCAATCGGAATGATTTTAATGGTTATTGGAATGTTATTTAAAGTAGCGGCAGTACCTTTTCATTTCTGGGCTCCAGATGTATACGAAGGTTCTCCAGCTTTAACAACTGCTTTAATGAGCACATTGGCAAAAGTTGTAGCAATTGCAACTTTATTTAAACTGATTGCTGGTATGAATTTCATTTCTTCACTAGATAATCAAGACCTATTGCATACTTTTGAAGTGATCGTTGTTATAATTTCAATTGCCTCAATGTCTGTTGGTAATATTATGGCGCTAAGACAAGTAAACGTAAAACGTATGCTTGCTTTCTCTGGAATCTCTCATGCTGGTTTTATGTTAATGACATTATTAACGGTTTCTGCTTCAGCTGGAGTTTTATTATATTACACTACTGCTTATGCATTAGCTGGAATCGCAGCTTTCAGTGTTATTTTATACGTTTGCAGAGATCGCGATAACGAAGACATTACAAATTTCCATGGTTTAGGAAAAACAAATCCGTTATTGGCAGCAATCCTTACCGCTTCATTATTATCAATGGCCGGAATTCCTATTTTCTCTGGATTCTTCGCTAAGTTATTCTTATTCAATCAAACTATTCAAGCAGGATATATTGGTTTAGTAATTGTTGCTGTGATTAACTCTATTATTAGTGTTGGATATTATTTCAAATTAATCATCGCTATGTATTCAAAAGAACCAAACGAGGAAAGAACAGGCAGACCATTCCTTATTTATGCAACGGCTGTAATATCAATTGTTCTAAACATTGCATTAGGTTTATTCCCATCATTAGTTTTAGATTTATTGAAATAATATAATCCTTTACCTAAAATACAAAATCCATCAAAAAACATATTTGATGGATTTTTTTTATGCTCTAAATTAAGAACAGAAATTCATGTTAAAAAATTCCATCCAACAATTGCACTTCAAAAAATCTCCATATATTTGAGTTCAATTAAATGTATTAAAATATGAACTTTAATTCAAAAAATCCATTTTTAAACAGTAAGCGTTTTTCATCAAATGCTGAGCCAAGAACAGAAGTACACCACGCCCAGATTATTGATTACAATCAAGAAATGACGGTGTCTGGAACAATCAACAAAACAGCAATCTTATTTCTTATTTTATGCGGTGCTGCTATGGTGACATGGTGGATGACTTTTAACGGAATAAACCCTATGCTGCCTACAATTGGGGGAGCAATTGTTGGTTTCATTTTAGTATTAGTTTCTTCATTCAAACCACAATTATCTCCTTATCTAGCACCAGGATATGCTTTATTTGAAGGATTATTTATAGGAGGTATTTCTGCAATATTTGAATTAAAATTTCCAGGAATCGTAATTAACGCAGTTGGAGCAACTCTTGTTACTTTCTTAGTCTGCCTTGGTTTATATAAATTTAAAATTGTTAGAGTTACTGAACAGTTCAAATCTGTTGTAGTGGCTGCAACATTGGCAATTGCGACTTATTATTTAATTTCTTGGGTTGTGTCAATGTTTTCAAGCTGGACACCTGTTCATTACGGAAATTCTATGATGAGTATTGGTATCAGCGTTTTTGTTATTATTATTGCTGCGCTTAACCTTTTCTTAGATTTTGATTTAATTGAAAAAGGAGCGAGAGAAAAAATGCCAAAATTTATGGAATGGTATGGAGCAATGGGATTAATGATTACATTAGTTTGGTTGTATATCGAATTTCTAAGACTTTTAACAAAAATTTCTAGTAGAGACTAACACGTTTTTTTAAATAACATAAGAGCCCTTTTGAGTAAAATCAAAAGGGCTTTTTTATTGCTGTAGATTAAATTTTGAATACCAAATCGATATTCTAATTAAATCTTCTAAGAATAATCTGTTAATCAAAACACAAAAATAGTCCATTTCCTACAAAAAAGTAAAATGTAATTTATGTAATAAAAAAAAATTACAGTCCCTTTTTATTCTTTTTGTTTAACGCTTTAAAATTTAAAAAAGCAAGAAAAATACGGCTTTCCGTACTCGACATGCGATGTGCAATAAATTACAATTAATGCAATTTATTACATTTTTATTATTTTAAAAGCAAAATATTTTAAGTATATTCTTTTTTTTAGCAAAAAAATTATAGTATTAAAAATTAATATATAATTTTGTGTAATCGATTACAATTAAACCACTTGGAATCGAAAGTAAAACCACTTACTTTTTTTATTAACTATCTTAAACAAACCTTATGAAAAAAAACCTACTTTTCATGGCTGTCTTCCTCATGACAGTTCAATTATGGGCCCAAACTATCCAAATTAACGAAGCTTCTGGCTGGCTGGAATCTGCTTTTGTAAAATGGCAGCCTGTCAGCGGTGCCCAAACGTACAATGTCTATTATACTGGTAATGGATTTACAGACAAAAAAATAGACGACCAGCTTATTAGAAGTTACGGATCTTACTATCGCGCCGACATTCCTGGCCTTAAAGCCGGAACATACACCGTAAAGGTAAAACCTGTAGTGAATGGCACAGAAGGAACGGGAGCCACAACTGGCACTCTAACCGTAAGCGCACAAGACAGAAATGGATTTGCTTTTGAAGGCGGTCGTGTTCCTGGAGGATACAAAGCAGACGGAACTCCGAAAGACAATGCCGTAATTCTGTACATTACCCAAAACACGAAAAACACCATTTCAATGAATATTACAGGTGCAAGTGCAAATCCTTGTATTGGCCTACAAAATATTCTTTATGCTATCAAGAAAGGGAAAGATACGCGTCCGTTTATTATTCGTTTAATTGGAAATATTACGGATATGACTGTTATGGAAGGTGGTGATGTTGTTATTGAAAATTCAAATAATGCTTCGAGTTATGTTACCATTGAAGGTGTTGGAGACGACGCTGTTGCAAATGGATGGGGAGTTCGATTAAAATCGGCTTCAAACATCGAAGTCAGCAATCTTGGATTTATGAACTGCGATAGTACGGCAGGCGATAACGTAGGAATGCAACAGGATAATGACCACGTTTGGGTTCACAACTGCGACTTGTTCTACGGAAATGCAGGAAGTGATGCTGACCAAATAAAAGGTGACGGAGCATTAGACAATAAAACTTCGACTTACATTACGATGTCTTACAACCACTTTTGGGATAATGGAAAAGCGAGTCTTCTAGGATTAAGCGAAGGGACAACTTCAGGTTTATATGTAACTTATCATCATAACTGGTTCGATCACTCAGATTCTCGTCATCCTCGTGTACGCTATTATTCAGCTCACATTTACAACAACTACTATGACGGAGTTTCAAAATACGGAGCAGGTTCTACTATGGGATCTTCACTTTTTGTTGAAGGAAACTATTATAGAAATAGTAAACATCCTATGTTAACATCTCTTCAAGGTTCTGATATTTGGGACGAAGCCAACCAAGTGAATAACGCGGGAACTATGGGAACTTTCTCTGGTGAAGCTGGAGGAAGCATTAAAGCATTCAATAATACTTTTGATGCCTCAAACGGAACAAACAATATGCGTTTTGTAGCCTATAATGATCCAAATCCGTTGTATAATATCTCTGGAAAAATAAGCTCTACAACCGATTTTGATGCTTATGTTGCAGCAACAAGAGGAGAAGTGGTAAGCAGTTCTGTAAAATCTAAATCTGGTGCTAATGTCTATAACAACTTCGATACAGATGCAAATTTGTATGTAAAAAATTTAACAATCGATACTCCGGCAGCGGCAAAAACAAAAACGACTCAATATGCAGGACGTGTTTCTGGAGGAGATTTAAAATGGACGTTTAATAATGCAACAGATGATACTTCTTCTTTAGTTATTACAGCATTAAAAACAGCACTTACAAATTATACTGGAACTTTAGTTGCCGTACAAGGAGAAGGGAATCCGCCTGCTGGAACACAGACTTTAACTTTAACTTCTGCTTCAAACAACAATCAAACGGTTGTAAGCGGAACAGCAATTTCTTCAATTGTATTTACATGGGGAGGAGATGCAACTGATGCAACTGTAACTGGATTGCCTGCTTCTGGATTAACTTTTGTAAAAAATACTACAGCTAAAACAATAACTATTTCAGGTACGCCAACTGCAACAGTTTCGTACTCCATTGCAACTTCTGGAACTAGTGGTTCCCCAGCTACTGGTTCTGGAACTGTAACAGTAACTCCAGCTGGAACGCAAACATTAACTTCATCTGGCAATAACAGCCAAACAGTTGCTTCTGGAACTGCTATTGCTTCGATTGTATTTGCTTGGGGCGGAAATGCTACAGATGCATCTGTAACTGGATTACCAGCTTCTGGATTGTCTTTTGTAAAAAATACAACTGCAAAAACTATAACTATCACCGGAACTCCAACTGCAAATGTTTCTTATACTGTAACCACTTCAGGAACAGCTGGAACACCAGTATCTGCATCAGGAACGATAACAGTTACTACAGGTTCAGATGGCGGATCTGAATTACATAATTTTACTACATCGGGTAAAACAAGTACATTCTACTCTATTACAGGAAATATGAATTCAACTCCAGGTTCTGTAACCTACAATGGACTAACACTTACTGAGCGTCTAAAAATCGAATCAAGCACATCAATAACGTATACCACAACGAGTGCATCAACTTTGACTTTGGTTTTTGATTCTACTTTTACAGGAAGCATTAAAGTAGACAATGTTTCTTATACTGCATCTGCTGGTATTGTAACAGTTTCTGTTGCCGCAGGTTCTCACTCTATCACTAAAAATTCTGTTGCCAATCTATTCTATATAAGCACAGTTTATGGTGGAGGCACACTAAAAACGGCTGCAGTTGCAGATTCAGCAATAACTACTGAATCAACAAAAATAGTTTTATACCCTAATCCTGTTTCAAGCACTTTATATTTAGCAGATCCTGAACAAAAAGTGCAAAAAGTACTTATCTATAATATATCTGGAAATCTTGTGATTAATTCTGGAAATTCTCAAAGCATTGATACAAGCAGCTTAATTCCTGGCACTTACCTAGCCAAAATTTATACTGTCGATGGATCATTTAACCAAACACTAATTAAAAAATAAAAACTAACTTAACTTAAAAAGGCTTCCAAAATTGGAAGCCTTTTTTAATTTCAAATATTATGAATTACAAATCAAATTTAATCCCCTGTGCCAACGGAAGATTTGTTGTGTAGTTGATTGTATTCGTTTGACGTCTCATGTAAATTTTCCACGCATCAGATCCTGACTCACGCCCTCCTCCGGTTTCTTTTTCACCTCCAAAAGCACCTCCAATTTCAGCCCCAGAAGTTCCTATGTTTACGTTTGCTATTCCACAGTCAGAACCTGTTGCAGATAAAAATCTTTCGGCTTCACGTAAGTTATTTGTCATAATTGCAGAAGATAATCCCTGTGCAACACCATTTTGAATTTCTATCGCATTTTCTACATCACCAGAATATTTAATTAAATATAAAACTGGAGCAAAAGTTTCATGCTGTACAATTTCAAATGAATTTTCAGCTTCGGCAATTGCTGGTTTAACATAACAGCCGCTTTCATAACCTTCACCAGACAATACTCCTCCTTCCACAAGGATTTTTCCACCTTCGGCAACTACTTTATTTAATGCTGCCGCGTACATTTCTACAGCATGAGTATCAATTAGCGGTCCAACATGATTCTTTTCGTCAAGCGGATTTCCGATTCTTAATTGTTTGTAAGCTGCAACCAAGGCATCTTTTACTTTATCATAAATACTTTCGTGAATAATTAGTCTTCTAGTAGAAGTACAACGTTGTCCAGCAGTTCCGACAGCGCCAAAAACAGCACCAATAACAGTCATTTTAATATCTGCGTCTGGAGTAACAATAATGGCGTTATTTCCACCTAATTCTAACAACGATTTACCTAATCGTCCTGCCACAGTTTGCGCTACAATTTTTCCCATTCTAGTTGATCCTGTTGCCGAAATAAGCGGAATACGAGTATCTGCAGTCAACAACTCTCCTATTTTATAATCTCCGTTTATTAAACACGAAATTCCTTCTGGAAGATTGTTTTCTTTTATAACTTGAGCAATTATATTTTGGCAGGCAATACCGCAAAGAGGTGTTTTCTCAGAAGGCTTCCAAACACAGACATCACCAGAAATCCACGCTAAAGCTGTGTTCCAAGACCAAACCGCAACTGGAAAATTAAATGCCGAAATAATCCCAACAATTCCTAACGGATGATATTGTTCGTACATTCTATGCCCTGGTCTTTCAGAATGCATTGTTAATCCGTGAAGTTGGCGTGATAAACCAACTGCAAAATCACAGATATCTATCATTTCCTGAACTTCACCATATCCTTCTTGCAATGATTTCCCCATTTCATAAGAAACCAACTTACCTAGAGCCTCTTTATTTTGTCTCAATTTTTCTCCAAACTGACGCACAATTTCACCACGCTGTGGCGCAGGAATTAATCTAAAGGTTTTAAAAGCTTCTGCTGCGGTTTGAATTGCTTTTTCGTAATCTGCTGCCGTTGACATTTTTACCGAAGCAATTAATTTTCCATCAACTGGTGAATAACTTTCTAAAATTTCTCCAGAAGAAAAATTATTAATTCCTGTTGATGTTCCTTCATTTATTGTCTTGATGCCCAATTTATCAAGAGCTTCCTTCATTCCAAATTGCGATGCTATTGTTGTCATTGTAACTTTTTTAGTTAAAATTGTTATATTTTTATGTAAAGATATTGTTTTAGAATTAATTTTTGATTGAAGTTAATTCATAAATGAACGTAAATTTAAGCTTATTTTATAGTATTAACAGAAACGAAACCTCAATATTGAATTTATTTAATGAAATTTGCAGTACTTAAAATTAAAAATATGACTCATTATTGTAGGCTTCTGCTTTGTTTTCTTTTAGTCTCAACAAATATATTTTCTCAAAAAGCAAAAAACTCTTTTTCTGTAGTTCCATTAGGTGTAATGGGCGGTATTGACGAAAAAAATCTTTCTGCTTATTTAATCGCTCCGGCCAACACAACTGATTATATCTCCCTTGACGCTGGAACCATAAACGCTGGAATTGAAAAAGCGATCGAAAAGAAAACTTTTAAAGTTTCTACAAGCGAAGTTTTACGAAAATACATCAAAGGGTATTTGATTTCTCATGCACATTTAGATCATGTTTCGGGTTTGATTATTAATTCTCCTGCCGATTCTTCGAAAACAGTTTATGCTACAAATAAGTGTATGGAAATGATGGAAAACCATTATTTCAACGATCAGACTTGGGCTAATTTTGGAGACGCAGGACCAGGATTTCCTTTAAAAAAATACCATTTTCAAACTTTAAATTTGGGAGAAGAAACTTCTTTGACGAATACCAAAATGACCGTTAAAGCATTTTCTCTTAGCCATGTTAATCCGTTTGAGAGTACTGCTTTCCTAATTAAAAACGACAATAATTATGCGTTATATTTAGGAGATACAGGACCAGATGAAGTAGAAAAAAGCAACAATCTTCGCGATTTATGGACCTCAATTGCTCCATTGGTTAAGGCCAAACAATTAAAAGGAATCTTTATTGAAGTTTCGTTTCCAAATGAACAGCCAGATAAATTTTTGTTTGGTCACTTAACTCCAAATTATTTAATGAAAGAACTTCATATTCTAGAGGATTTAGCTGGAAAAGGTTCTCTTGAAAACTTTAAAATTATCATCACACATTTGAAACCGCCTGCAAAGAATATTGCAAAAATTAAAGAGCAATTAAAAACTCAAAACGATTTAGGATTGAAGATTATTTATCCTGAACAGGGGAAAAAGTTTGAATTGTAGTTTTATTTTGCCACTCCCGATAGCTATCGGGATAAAAGGATTAAAAGGATTTATTTTAATTTCTAAATACAAAACATAATTAAACCCGACAGGTTTTTAAAAGCCTGTCGGGTTTTCTATTTCTATCAATATTATTTTTTAGCCGTGAATCTCGGATCAGTTTCCATAACAGTTCCGCAATTATCACAAGTTCTTAATTCTTCTGAATTGTAGAAGTGTTCAAAATGAGGAAGGAAATCTTTTTCGATATTATGAAGTTCAAAATACACTTCATACAATTTATGATTGCAATTATCACAATGCCAAAGCAAACCATCTGTAAAGCCTTGTCCTGCGCGTTTACGTTCTATTACAAGTCCGATAGAACCTTCTGAGCGAACAGGAGAATGTGGTACTTTTGCAGGATGGAGGTACATATCGCCCGCATTTAATTCCATTTCTTTACGCTGTCCATCTTCTTGAATGACAACCTTAATGCTTCCTTCTAATTGATAAAAAAGTTCTTCTGTTTCGTTATAATGGTAATCTTTTCGTGCATTTGGTCCCGCAACAATCATTACAATATAATCTCCAGAATCAACATATAAGTTTTTATTTCCAACAGGCGGTTTAAGTAAATGACGGTTTTCGTCAATCCATTGCGTCAGGTTAAAAGGTTTTGCTATAGCCATTTTTATTCAAAATTTATGAAAAGCTAAGGTAGTGAAAAGTATTCAGTCTCAATCGCGGTTTTCAGTTTTACTGATACTGATTACTATGGCTGAAAACTGCGACTGAGACTGAATACTTATTTAAATTCTTTTATCAAATAAATATAAACCGGAAGATGATCACTAAAACCTGCCTCGCTGAGTGTGTTTCGCAAGGGATAGCCTTTATAAGCTCCAGAATTTTGAATAAGATACGGTCTGTTGAAAATACCTGATTTCCAAAAATTAAAAGTCGAAAAATCAGATTTAACCAGAGAAGCTGTCATGATAATTTGATCAAATATGTTCCAAGAATCGCGATAAGCAATGGTTCCTAAACCTTTACTGGCAAGCTCTTCAAACGGATTAAAAACATCAAATTCAACAACTTCAGCTTTTGCACCCTTTGCTCCTAATTCTTCTTTTATGCTTTTATTAAATGGTCCATCGTTAAAATCTCCCATTGTCAATACTTTTGCTTGTGGATTAATTTGCTGTAATGAATCGATAATTTTTCGGTTTAATTTTCCTGCAGCTTCGCGAAATATTGTTGTTGCTTTTTCTCCACCAGATCTCGAAGGCCAATGATTTACAATAATATGTATTTCTTCATTCTCTAAAAATCCTGAAACCAAAAGCTGATCTCTGGTAAAAACCCGGTTTTTATTTTCTTTTTTAATTTCAACTTCATCATCTAAAACTTCTAATTGTTCCTCTTTTTTTGCAATTTCTTTTTTATAAATGATTAATGGAATATTAGAAAAAGAAGTTGGTCTGAAATATTTTTTCTGATAAAGCAAAGCGACATCGATACCTCGTTTGTCTGGTGAATCAAAATGAATGATTCCAAAATCCAAAGCTTGCAATGCTGGTTCTTTGATTAAATCTTCCAAAACGTTACGATTTTCGATTTCAGCTCCTCCAATTAAAGTTGGAGCGTTTGAATTTTCGGGTGTACCAATTTCAGCTATCACTCTAGCCAAATTTTTTAATTTCTGCTGGTATTTCTCTATTGTCCAATGCTGCGCTCCATTTGGCGTCCATTCATCATCATTTGTAAATTCATCATCTACAGTGTCGTAAAGATTTTCGAAATTGTAAAAGGCTACGGTGTGTATTTTGTATTTTTTGGGTTGGCTAAACAGAATAGTCAACGAAAAAAGAAAAATCAAACAGAATTTAGATTTCAATGGCATATAGAAGATTTTTAAAAAGTCAAATTTAATTATTTTGTAAGATTTTTACCTGAATAAAATTTAAAAATATTACATTTCGTTTCTAATAAAAGTCTTGTACCTTGCACAAAAACTCTGATAATTTATAACATGAAAAAAATACTGTTTTTTGCTTTTTTCTTAAGCTTTCTAAATACATTTTATGGGCAAAAAAACAGTTTCAGAGCAGAAGAAATCAGAAAACAATATAAAATTCCAGAATTGGCTTATGCCGTAGTTTCATCAGATTCTATACTTAAAATTGAGGCTTTAGGATTTCAACGTTACAAATCTTCTCATAAAGCAAAAATTAATGATATATTTCGTTTAGGATCTATCACAAAAACGATCACAAGCTATATAGCAGCGACGTTAGTTAAAGAAGGAAAAATAGAATGGAATACTAAATTTTTTGATTTATATCCTGAGTTAAAAGCAGCAAGTAATCCGGAAATTTACAATGTAACTTTGCAAGATTTCTTGACATTTCGAGCCCCAATTCCAACTTGGTCTTATGGAAATGAAACTCCAACGCGGAAAGAAATACAAGGAAATAGCCAAGAACAACGTTATCAATTTATTGCTTGGTTTTTTCAGCAAAATACAATTCCTGAAAAACAAGAAATCTATTTCTCAAATCCAAGTTTTGTTGCGGCAGGTTTAATGCTAGAAAAAGCAACTGGAAAAAGTTATGAAACTTTAGTACAAGAATTGGGTAAAAAGTTAAGCATTAACTTCGGTTTTGGACAGCCAAACGTTACTGATATGAACCAACCTTGGGGACATGATGAAAATTTAGAGCCTGAAAAACCATTTGTAAATTATAAATTAAATTGGCTTTCATCGGCAGGAAATATCAATGTAAATCTTCCTGATTTTTGCAAATTTACGCAGATGCAATTACAAGGTTTGTTAGGGAAATCAAAAGTATTGTCTGAAGAAGAATTTCATAAAATGCATTTTGGTTTTCCTGAATTTTCTTATGGATGGTATTCTGAAATAAATGAAAAATCAGGTCTAAAATATTCTTTTCACTACGGAAATCCAGGAACATTTTTAACCAAAGTGTATATTTGCAAAGATATCGATAAAGCTTTTATACTATTTGCAAATGTGCAATCTGAAGAAGCTGACAAAGGTTTAATGTTGCTTCTTGCTGAATTGCAAAAACAATATGGAGGTTAAATTATTAAACCTTAAAAATTAATTTTATAATTTTAAGCAAAAGAAAAAAATGAATAAAAACTGCTTTCACTATATAAAGAGACACTTTGTCTTTTGTAAACTCGCATTTCTTATTTTTGCTTTACAATCATTCAACTGTCAATCTCAACAAAACATGATAACACCGCCTTATTTACAAAAAGGAGATACTGTGGCACTTTTGGCAACAGCAAGAAAAAACATCGACGACAATTTAAAACCAACAATAGATTTATTGCACAGTTGGGGTTTAGAAGCCGTAATCGGATCAACAATTGGTTTAGATTATCATCAATTGGCTGGAACAGATGAACAGAGAGCTGCCGATTTTCAGAAACAAATGGACAACCCAAATATTAAAGCCATTTGGTGCGTTCGTGGCGGATATGGCACTGTTAGAATGTTAGATTTACTGGATTTTACCAAATTCAAACAGCATCCAAAATGGGTTATTGGTTTTAGTGATGTAACGGTTCTTCATAATCATTTGAATACGATGGGCTATAAATCTATTCATGGTATTATGCCAGTAACCGTTCCTAGAGCAACTCCAGATGCGGTAAGTTCATTAAAAGCTGCTTTGTTTAACGAACCTATTTCCTACTCTATCAGCCCAAGTCCGATGAATCGTTTGGGAAGTGCAACAGGAGAATTGGTTGGAGGTAACTTATCTATTTTATATAGTTTATTAGGATCTCCGTCTGCAATTGACTGCAAGGATAAAATTTTATTTATCGAAGATTTGGATGAATATCTGTATCACATCGACCGTATGATGATGAATCTAAGACGTAACGGATGCATCGAAAATTTAAAAGGAATTATCATTGGCGGAATGACAAGTATGAAAGACAATGAAGTGCCTTGGGGGAAAAATGCTTTAGAAATTATAGATGACGTAACCAAAAAATACAATATTCCAGTAATTTTTAATTTCCCAGCCGGCCATATTAGAGATAATAGAGCCTTAATTATGGGAAATACCGTTTCTATAGAAGTTACTGCTTCTGGAAGTACGGTTACTTTCAAAAAGTAATATCGCATTGCTTATGATATAAGCAAGTCCAACAATACCACATAAAATCTCGCAAAGACGCGAAGTCGCAAAGTTTTAATATTCTTTGTGGCTTCGCGTCTTTACTTGCAAAAAACATAAAACCATTATCCACTTTTCAACAACCTGAAACTTGAAACAAAAAAACAAATCTCATGGCAGAACACAACGACTTAGGAAAATTAGGTGAAGATCTCGCAGCTTCACATCTCGAAGAAAATGGATATTCAATTCTAGAACGAAACTTTGTTATCCAAAAAGCAGAAATAGATATAATTGCACAAAAAGATAATGTTTTGGCCATTGTCGAAGTTAAAACTCGTTCGAGTTTAGATTTTGGTTCTCCGCAAGATTTTGTGAAGCAAAAAAAGATTCAATTACTTATTAAAGCAGTAAATGCCTACATAAACGATAGGGAAAAGGATTTTCAGGAAGATTTAGAAATCCGTTTTGATATCGTTGCGGTCCATAAAAGCGGGGAATCATTTGCAATTGAACATCTTACCGACGCTTTTTATCACTTTTAACATAATTTTTCATTGTTATAATTGTAACAATTTGTTTTTTTATTTATATTTGCAAAGAATTATAACATCGCAATGTTAAATTAACAAACCAACTCAACTGTTACCAAAAAAAAAAGAATTATGAAAACTGTTTCTTCTATTGTAGAAAACTACATTAAAACAAAACCATTTTTATTAAATGCCCTGTCTCTCGGAATTATTAACCTAACATCACTTTCGCGAAATATTATGACCGAATTAGAAAGTGAGTTTGGTAAAGAAGTAAAACAAGGCGCTGTAGTAATGTCTTTAAAACGACTGACGGAAGAACTAGATTTTAAACTGAACCACAAAATCAATAAAGTAATTAAAAATATTGGTGAAATTACGGTTCGTTCTGAACTTACAGATTACACTTTCGCAGCATCTGAAACTGTCTTAAACAAACAAGCAGATTTGATCTCTGATATTAATGCTTTATCTGATATTTTTTATACCTCATCTCGTGGAGTAAATGAAACGAATATTGTCGTGAGCAGCAGTGTTAATCACTTGGTTGAAAAACACTTTATGAGAGAAAAATTAATCCAGAAATTGGATAATTTGGCTTCTATTACTGTAAAATTACCAAAAGAAAATATTGTTGTTCCTGGTATTTATTACTTCATCTTCCAGCGTTTGGCTTGGGAAGGAATCATCATCAACGAGGTAATTTCGACATCAAATGAATTTACTATTTTAGTTGGAGAAGATCAAGTAGATGTTGCTTTTAAAGTAATTAAAGACTTGAAAAACTAATTTAGAAAATAGATTCAAATTAAAGTTTATAAATAACAAAATCCTTTCGTCTTTATGTAAAGATGAAAGGATTTTTCTTTTGAAATAAATCGAAATAAGCCCCTCAATTCTATATTTCTTAAATAAGAATATTCTCAAAAGCCAAATTCACAATTAAATTTTATTTATCAATAGCGTCAAAATAACACTTACTAGTGCGACTGCGACTTAACAAGAGTTTTTATTTCTTTCTTTAAAAAACTAACAAAAAATCCGAATTAAGTTTTTTTATATATAATTTGTTGCGAATAATATTTTTATATATTTGCGAAGAAGTCAGACATCAGACCTCGCATTTTGATAGTTTAATACCACTGGAATTAAATAAACGCAATTTAAATTGTTAGAAGCTGCCAACCATAGTGAAAAGTTATTGGTAAGTGAACTCAAAAAAGGAAACGAAAAAGCCTTTCGCCAGCTTTTTGATTTATACCGCCAAGATATTTATGGATATAGCATTAGTCTTCTAAAATCAAAAGAAGCTGCTGAGGAAAATGTTCAGGATGTTTTTATGAAAGTCTGGCTCAATCGCGAAAGTTTAAATGTAGATCAATCTTTTAAAGCCTACATTTTTACCATTGCAAGAAATCAGGCTTTTAATGTTTTAAACAAGGCTGCAAATGAAATTTTATTAAAAGAAGCCGTTTTCTACGAAAGTCAGAAATCACATGAATACGGAGATTATGCTGTTCGGGAAGCCGATTGCAAAAAACTTCGAAAACAAGCTATAAAACAGCTCCCGCCAAAACGACGGCAGATTTTTAAAATGTCGCGGAAAAAAGG
This sequence comes from Flavobacterium sp. PLA-DH12, assembly GCF_059511845.1. Taxonomy (NCBI): domain Bacteria; kingdom Pseudomonadati; phylum Bacteroidota; class Flavobacteriia; order Flavobacteriales; family Flavobacteriaceae; genus Flavobacterium; species Flavobacterium sp. PLA-DH12. Next base: position 610,494 of record NZ_JCAMPD010000002.1, on the reverse strand, counting down.
AATGAGCTACGAAGAAATAAGCGAGGAACTCGGAATCTCGATAAACACAGTCCGGAACCAAATGAGTAAAGCGCTCGAATCGATGCGCGGTTTTTTTCAACTTCACGATGAAATTATCTAACCAAAACCACAAATATTGCCCTTAAAATCACTCTTCGGAGTGATTTTTTTTTGATTTTTTTCTAGCCACAGATTTAAAGGATTTTACAGATTTTTTTTTTAAAACCAACAGATTGAAATCTTTTTAATCTATTAATCTGTGGCTAAAAAAATCAATTGCCTCTAAATAATTTTGGCTAAAGCCTAATTTGAGACTGAATTTTATAACCTCCAGTTAAAACTGGAGGCAATTGAAAAAACAAGACAACAAAAGATTACAAAATGCATTTAATCATTATTTCTTCAAAAAAACGAATTTTCTTATTTTATTAAAAATCAATACGTTAAATAATTAAAAGTGTTAAAATTTAAAAATTTATAACGTTTGAGTAGTACTCAATTGCATCTCAACTGTATTATAGAAACACAGAACCTAAAAACATTCTTAATGAATTCAAATTCTGAAATAAAAACGCTTTTAGAGAAATTTATTTTAAATCAATGTACTGCCGAAGAAACAGAACAGGTTATTGCCTATTGCCGCAATAATGATCTTACTAATGATTTTCCAACGGTTGAAGAAGTGAAAAATCTGTTGGATGAAATGCCGAAAATGGATGAGCAAAAAGCTGATTCTATTTTCAACAATATTCTAGCAGCAGCAAAAGAGCAAGAAACGGTTATAGAATTACAACCAAGAAAATCAAATTATAGAAAATACATTTCTATTGCAGCTTCTGTCTTGGTTCTTTTGGGAGTTGGTTTTGCTTACAAACAAGGTTTCTTTACTAAAAGTACAGAAATTCCATTCGATTTTAAAAGTTCTGACATTGTCTTGCAAATGGAAGATGGAACTGTTCAGATTATTTCTGAAAATGGAAAAGTTCAGGTTCATGATAAAAAAGGGAATGTTGTTGGAAATCAAGATGGAGATAAATTGGTTTACGAAAATCAAGCTGATTCTGATAAATTAGTATATAACATCCTTAAAATCCCATTTGGCAAAAAATTCCGTCTGCAATTGTCTGATGGAACGATGGTTCATTTAAACTCTGGAACTACTTTAAAATATCCTGTAAAATTTATTGCTGGCGAGAATCGTCAGGTTTATCTAGACGGAGAAGCTTTTTTTGATGTTGCAAAAGATAAAAAACACCCTTTTATTGTAAATGCTGATGCACTGAATGTACGCGTTTTAGGAACTCATTTTAATGTTTCTAATTATCCTGAAGATGCCGTTACCGATGTAGTTTTGGTTGAAGGTTCTGTTGGAATGTACCGTTCAAACGAAGAATTTGATGCTTCTAAAAACACAATCTTAAAACCGGGTTATAAAGGAAGTTTCAACAAAGAAAATGCTTCGATTTTTACAAAACCAGTAATCACCGAAATCTATACTTCTTGGATTGATGGCGGGCTGACTTTTAGAAACATGACTTTCAAAAACATTATTACCAAACTGGAAAGACGCTACAACGTAACCATTATTAATAAAAATGAAAAACTGGCTAACGAGAAATTTAATGCCAGCTTTAAGGAAGAATCAATTGAGAATGTGATGAGCTATTTTAACGATATTCATGGCATTAATTACACCATAAAAAACAATCAAATACTAATTAAATAACCACTAAAACCAATACAATATATGATGAGATAACATTACGGGAATAAAAAAATCGGAAAGAGCTGCGAACAATTTCCGATTAACTAAGTGATTGAATATAACGAATTAACTACAATCAATTAACAAAATTATGAAAAAAAAATCTAAGAATAATGGGTTTCTATACTCATTGTTCCAAAATGACCTAAAATTGAAATTAACTACTCTACTTATTTTGGTCGCCATGTTTAATATCAAAGCAAGTACTTATGCCCAAAAAACAAAAGTTACTCTTGAATTGAACAATTCAACAATCGAAAAGGTTATTGAGACCATTGAACAAAAAACAGATTTCAGATTTATCTATAAAATGAATGATGTCGACTTAGATCGAACGGTTTCCATTTCTGTAAAGGAACAATCGATATATGTAGTTTTAGACAGAATTTTTAAAGGAACTCCGACCGAATTTAAAATTCGCGACACACAAATTATCCTAAAAAAACCTGATTTAAAAACACAAAATATTGGCGACGAAAAAGAAACAATTTCTGGAATTGTTACCGACGAAAATGGTGCCCCACTTCCGGGAGCTTCTATTATCGAAGAAGGAACAAAAAACAGTGTTGTAACCGATTTTGATGGTAAATTTAAATTTACTGTCGAAAGCAGTTCTTCTATAATTGTGGTAAGTTTTGTGGGTTATAAAACAAAAAAAGTTCCTGCTGGAAATGGCGTTTTAAATATTCAATTGGAGCCAGATGCTACCAACTTGCAAGAAGTTGTTTTGGTGGGTTACGGTTCTTTGTCTAAAAAAGACGTTACTGGAGCTGTATCTACAATCAATGCAAAAGACATGAATCAAGGAGCACTTGTAAATCCGTTGCAATTGATTTCTGGAAAAGCGGCTGGTGTTAATATCAACCAGATTGGTAGCGAACCAGGAGGTGCTCCAAGTGTGCGTATTAGAGGTATTTCTTCTCTTATCGGTGGAAACGATCCGTTGGTTGTGGTAGATGGAATTCAGGGAAACTTAGATTTATTAAATCAGATTCCACCAACAGAAATCGAGAATATTGACATCTTAAAAGATGCATCGGCGACAGCTATTTATGGTTCTCGCGGTGCGCCTGGAGTTATCATTGTTACTACAAAAAAGAATAAAGCAGGAAAAACTACAATTGAATATATTGGCTCTGCATCTGTAGATTTTATTCCAAAAAAATTAGATATGCTAAGTGCTGATGAATGGTGGACAGCGGCTCAAAATGTTGGCGTTCCTGCATCTGCAAACCACGGTTCTGATACAGACTGGTACGGAATTTTGACTAAAACTGGAGTTACACAAAACCATACATTATCTTTTGGAGGAGGAGCAGAAAAATTCAACTATAGAGCTTCGATCAGTGCAATTTTGCAAGATGGAGTTGTAATCAATTCAAACAATAAAAAATATATTGCACGTGTTCAGGCATCGCAAACAGCTTTGGACGGAAAATTGAGACTGACTTATAATTTAAACAACGGAACAGATTATACCACCTCAAGTATTCAATCTATCGGACGTGTAAATTATGTTTCTAACTTAATTACAAATGCTTATTTAATGCGTCCGACTGATCCTGTTTTCAATACAGACGGAACGTATTTTACAGATCCAAACGTTTTTCAATACTTAAATCCTTACGCTGCACAGCAGGAAATTACAAATGAATCTCAAGCTGATAATTTGTTTGGAAGTTTAAAAGCTGATTTGGATTTATTTGACGGATTAACAGCTAGCTGGTTCGGAAGCTGGAGAAAAACAAACAAAACGATTGGTTTTTATAATCCCTCATCATCTACAGATTCTCATGCAATCGATCAGAAAGGTTTTGCTAACATTAAAAATGACAGACAAAACGAAAGATTAATGGACATCAGTCTTAATTATAAAAAGACTTTTGGAGCACACAGCATTAATGTTTTGGCATTGTATGAGTGGCAAAATCAATTGTATCAAGGAAATTATGCTCAAATAAGAGGTTTTGTTGATGATATGACAACGTACAATAATCTAGAATTGGGAGACATTTCGAAAGTACTTCCTGGAGATATGAAATCGTACAAAAATGACAGAACAGTTGTTTCTTTCTTAAATCGTATTAACTACTCTTATTTAGATCGTTATTTATTTACAGGTAGTATTAGAAAAGATGGTGCATCTGTATTTGGCGCTAACAATAAATGGGGCTATTTTCCATCTGCATCTGTTGCGTGGAATATTTCAAAAGAAAATTTTATGTCTAAACAAACTTTGGTTAATGACTTAAAATTAAGAATTGGTTATGGTGAAACTGGTAATCAGCAAGGATTAGAGCCTAATAAAACACAGCTTTTAGTTGGTAGTAGTGGAAGTACTTATTTTGGTGGTTCTCAAATTAATAATTTCAATATTGCTCAAAATGCAAATCCTGATTTAAAATGGGAAACTAAAAAACAAACCAATATAGGTCTTGATTTTGCTATGCTAGACAACAGATTAAGAGGAACAATTGATGTTTATACTTCAACAACAGATAACTTATTATTTGATTATACCGTACCTCAGCCTCCATATCCTTTCAATAAAATTAAGGCAAACGTAGGTAGCATTTCAAACAAAGGTCTTGAGATTTCTCTTGGATATGACGTAATCAGAAACGAAAACACCACTTTTACACTTGCTGGAAATGTTTCTTTAATGAAAAACGAAGTGCTTAACTTAAGTGGCAGTATTAATGGAGTTCCTTTAAATACAGATTATGTTGCTTGGGGAGGTGCAGGTTCAAGTTCTTACTTAATAAAAGGACAGCCAATTGGCACGTACAATATTTTACATCATACAGGTGTAGATGCCGCCGGAGTTGAAACAGTAGAAGATCGTGACGGAAATGGCACTATTGATCAAGGTGACAGAAGTGCAGACAGAGTTATTAGAGGATCTGCTTTACCAAAATATACTTATGCTTTCAACCCCACCTTTACGCACAAAAACTTTGACGCATCAATGTTATGGAGAGGTTCAGGAGGAAACAAAATCTACAACCAAGTACGTGCTAACATAAGCAAACTGGAAAATATTGGTAAATCTAACATTCTGGCAAGTGCTGTAGATGAAGGCATTTATACTTCTCCTTACGCATCTGATATGTACTTAGAAGATGGTTCATTTTTGCGTCTAGAAAATGTTACTGCTGGATATAATTTTCGTTTCACTGATGTTAAATACATCGAATCTGTTAGAATCTCACTTACAGGAAACAACCTTTTACTTATCACAAATTACTCTGGTATAGACCCTGAAGTAACTTTGAGCGGAAGTGGAAAACCTGAAGACAACTTTGGTTCAGATAGAGGAATTTATCCTCGTACCAGAAGTATCGCTATCGGTTTGAATGTAAAATTTAAATAGTAAAAGAAATGAAACTTAAAAATATATTAGTATTAGGAAGTGTATGTTTCCTATCTCTTGTTGGCTGTACCAATGTAGATGAAAATATTTATGATAAATATCCTGCCGAAGATTTCTACGGAACTCCAGCTGGTGCAGATGTTGCCCTTGCTAGTGTATATGCACAAGTAGGCGGAAACTGGGATGGTGTAGGATACGCTGGTGCAGATAATGGCTGGTACGATTTGAACAGTATGGCTGCAGACGAACAAGTAATTCCGCACAGAAATACTGGCGACTGGCAGTTGGACTTTGCTCGTGTTTACACACACAAATGGCTTCCAACAGATTTGATGGTAAACAATACTTGGAACTGGCTTTACAAATCAATTTTTAGTGCCAATTTAGCCGTTTCTCAGTTAGAAACTGCCAATGCAGAAAAGTCTAAAATTGCAGAAGCAAAAGTATTACGTGCGTTTTTCTATTATTTATTAATGGATGATTACGGAAATATTCCATTCTATACAGACAATAACATTACCGTTGATAAAATTCCACAAGCAAGCCGTCAGCAAGTTTATGATTTTGTGATAAAAGAATTGACTGAAAATGTTGAATTGCTTTCTGGAGAAAAAGGAGGAAATTATTATGGAAGATTCAATAAATGGGCTGGTTATACATTATTAGCAAAAGTATATTTGAATGCAGAAGTATACATAGGCCAGGCGAAATGGGCAGAATGTCTTGCTGCTTGCCAGAAAGTTTCTGAAGGAAATTTTAGTCTTCACCCAGCTTCAAACAATGCTGCAAGTCCGCTTGGAAACACTTATTATGAGTTGTTCGGAGATGTACTTCCAGCTGATGAAACTATTCTTTCAATTTATACTACTGTAGATGTTGTTTCTAGAAACATTCTTAGTGTAAGAAGTTTATACGGACCACATTGCCAAGCTCTTTTTGGGTACAGCGGATGGAATGGTACAATTGTTCCAAAAGATTTCTATCAAAAATATACTGATAGTGACATTCGTAAAAAACAGTTTTTAATTGGAGAACAGCCAGGCGGAACAAATTACACACTTGATATCAGTTCATTAGACAATCCTGGAGCTGGTGCACAAGAAGGAGTTCGTAACGTTAAATTCTATCCTGTAACTCCTAGAAATGGCGGAGGTGCATCAAACGACTTCCCTATTTACAGATATGCAGACGTTCTTTTAATGATGGCTGAATGTAATGTTCGTCTAAATAATCCTGCTGCAGCAAAACCATTTATCGATGCTGTTAAACAGCGTGCTGGTTTAGGCGCTTTGGATAATGTTCCGACTCTAACAGATATTTATAACGAAAGAGGTCTTGAGCTAAACTGGGAAGGTCACAGAAGACAAGATATGATCCGTTTTGGAACTTTCTTAGCAGCAAAACAATTCATGGACAGTTCAGAAGAATATAGAAAAATCTATCCTATTCCAACTTCGGCTTTAAACGCAAATCCAGGTCTTAAACAAAATCCAGGTTACTAATTAAAAGTATTTTATGTGAAATCGCCGTTCTTCAAAAACAAGTTTAATACATGAAGTACGGCAGTATCATGGTACTTTAAAAACAAATAATAACTACATATGAAAAAATATATAAATAGATTATTTGCACTTACAGCCTTGCTTATTGTTGGAGCTGCTTGTGAAAATGATGCCGAATTGACCTATCTAAAAGATGTTCAGTTTCCATCAGATATAAAAATTGCTCCAAGTACAACTTTTGTGCTTCTGGAAGACAATGCAGATACAGATGCTATTACCATTTCTTGGGATAAAGTTACTTTTCCTGTTGAAGCGCCTGTAACTTATGCAGTGCAGTTTGATGTTCCCTCAGATATTACAGGTTCAAATGCTTGGCTGCATGCCACACGTATAGAAGTAGGACAAGATGTTTTAACGAAAACTTTTACAGTAAGAGATTTCAATAAAATTGCAACAGATTTAGGTCTTCCAGTAGATAAAGCCAACAAACTTATTGTACGAGTTGAAGCTTTAATGGACAGAAAAGTGTTTTCTAAAAATGTTGAGTTAACGGTTACTCCTTACGAAAAGGCAGTTGTTTTTGGTGAGATTTTTATGCCTGGAGATTATCAAGGTTGGGCAGTTGAAACTGCTTCTGCTTTAACTGCAATAGAAAAAGGAATCTACCAAGGATACATGACTGCTGAAGGTACTGCATTAGCATTCAAATTAAATACTGCCAGAACATGGGCCGAATTTTATGGTGCAGGTGCTACTAATGAAGATCTAGTTAGAATGGATGATGATAATTTATTTCTTCCAAGTGCAGGTTCATACCAAATTAAAGTAAATTTGAACACGCTAAAATGGTCTGCAACTCCTTATGCATGGGGAATTGTTGGAACAGCTCAAACCGGAGGATGGGACAATAGTACTCCTATGAGTTACAATCATCAGACTAAAACGTGGAAAGTAACAGCAGATTTAGTTCCTGGAGCATTGAAATTCAGATTGAACAACAAGTGGGACGTTAATTACGGACCAAAAGATGCTACAACAAATACTATCAATCGTGACGATCAAGGTTCTTATACCATTACTGAAGCGGGAACTTATGAAGTTACGTTTACTATTGAAGAAACAGATCCAAATACAAATGGCTATCCTGCAACAGCAACTTGCAGTATAGTTAAAAAATAATCTAGCACATTCATACTTGTTAGATTAGTTTTGAGTGATACCTGCCTTTCTGAGCAAAAGGCAGGTTATCTAAAAATAAAACTCCTGCTCAAAACCTATTTAATTTAATTTTTAAAATTATGAAGTCTAACTCCAACATTTTTCTTGCTTTACTGCTTTCAATAGCTTTTGTATCGTGCAGTTCTTCTGAAGAAAATCCGAAACCTGAGCCAAATCCACAGCCTGGAAACGAATATCAGCAGTATGGATCACCATTTGATAAAGTTGCAGCCAATGAAGATGCCGTAATTTATCAGGTAAATGTGCGCTCTTTCAGTCCGGAAGGAAACTTAAAAGGTGTTCAGAAACGACTTGGAGATATTCAGAAACTAGGTGCAAATGTCATTTATCTCATGCCGATTTATCCTGTTGGAAAAGTAAAAATGGCTGGAAAATTAGGTTCACCGTATTCTATTAAAGACTACAAAGCCGTTAATACCGATTACGGAACATTAGAAGATCTTCGAGCTTTAGTAACAGAAGCACATAGCAAAAATATGGCGGTGATTTTAGACTGGGTTGCCAATCATACTTCTTGGGATAATCAATGGATAACAGCTCATCCAGACTGGTATCAGAAAGACGGTAGCGGCAACATTATCATTCCGCCAGGAACAAACTGGCAAGATGTTGCACAGTTAAATTATACCAATGTTGAAATGAAAAAAGCCATGATCGATGCCATGTCATATTGGGTTTACAATGCCAATATTGATGGTTTTAGATGTGATGCTGCCGATTTTGTTCCTGTAACTTTCTGGTCAGAAGCAATAACTAAAATTCGTAAAATCAAAAACCAAAGACTGATTTTAATGGCCGAAGGCTCAAGAGCCAATCATTATGATGCTGGATTCGATTATACTTTTGGTTTTGCTTATTTCGGCGCTTTAGAAAAAGTATTCTCAGAAGCACAGCCAGCAAGTTATCTTCAAACAGAAAGTTCTAAAGAATATGGGCAGTTAGATGCTTCAAAACGAATTGTGCGCTATACTACAAACCACGATGTTAATCTTTCTGACGGAACTCCGCTTGAACTTTTTGGAGGCAAGAAAGGATCTCTTGCAGCTTTTGTAATTGCATCGAGTATGAAATCTGTTCCTATGATTTATAACGGTCAAGAAATTGGATACAACAAACGTATTGATTATTTCGACAATGTGCCAATCGATTGGTCTACTGCAGATAATGACATGCTTTTGGAATATCAAAAAATAATTGCTTTTAGAAATTCAAGTGAAGCGCTTCGAAAAGGAAAACTGACTGGTTACAGCAGTAATGATGTGAGTGCTTTTACCATGGAAACTACAGCTGATAAGGTTTTAATTGTTGCTAATATCAAAAATAAAAATGTAAAATATACTGCTCCTACTGCTTTGGCCAACACCAATTGGACAGATGCATTGACTGGAAATCAAATAGCAATTGGAACAGAAATCAATTTAGAAGCTTATCAATATTTAATCCTTAAAAAACAATAACGCTTCTGATACAAATAGATTTGTAAAAACTAAAAAAACATGAATTTTCAATCCCAAAAAATACTGTTCCAAATTCGTTTGGACAGGAAAACTGCGCTTTTATTTTTCCTCTGCCTCTGCTCTTTAGCGGTTAACGCACAAGAAATAACTTCGCCAGACAAAAATCTTTCCTTAAAATTTGAATTGAAAGAAGGTGGAATTCCGTCTTATCAATTATCATACAAACAAAAACCGGTTATTAAACCTAGTTCTTTAGGTTTAGAACTTCAAAATATGCCTTCGTTTTTGGATGGTTTTACCGTTACAAATACAGCACAATCTTCTGTTGATGAAAGTTGGAATCCGGTTTTAGGTGAAGAAAAAACAATTCGAAATCATTATAACGAATTGGTTGTCACTTTAGCGCAAGCAAAAAACAATAACAGATTTATTAGAATTCGTTTCCGTTTATTCAATGATGGATTAGGATTTAGATACGAATTCCCAAAACAAAATGACCTGAGCTATTTTGTAATTAAAGAAGAACGTTCGCAATTTAACTTAGCTGGAAATCATAAAATTTTCTGGATTCCAGGGGATTATGATACTAACGAATATGCTTATACTACTTCAAAGATTTCAGAGATTCCTTCGCTGATGAAAAAAGCCACAATCGAAATCAATTCGCAGTGGCCAATTGCAGCATTATCGGTACAAACGCCGTCAATGATGAAGTCTGATGATGGTTTGTACATCAACATTCACGAAGCAGGATTAATCAATTATCCGGCAATGTATCTTGAAGTTGATCCTGTAAACAATAAAATGATCAGTCATTTGGCGCCCGATGCTGTTGGTGCAAAAGGTTACATGCAAACCGATGCACAATCTCCTTGGAGAACTATTGTAGTAAGCGATAAAGCGACAGATATTTTAGCTTCAAAATTAATTTTAAACCTTAACGAACCTACAAGTTACAAAGACGTCTCATGGATTAAACCCGTAAAGTTCATTGGAATTTGGTGGGAATATTTTGTTGCAGGAAGAAGTACTTGGGCTTTCGGAAAAGAAACCAATGTAAAATTAACCGATGATTTTACCAAACTTACTCCAAACGGAAAACATGGAGCCACAACAGAACGTGCAAAAGAATACATTGATTTTGCTGCTAAAAATGGTTTCGATGCAATTCTTATTGAAGGTTGGAATATTGGTTGGGAAGATTGGATTAATAACTGGAAAGAAGAAGTTTTTGATTACGTAACCGCTTATCCTGATTTTGATGTAAAAGCGGTTCATGAATATGCCGCTTCAAAAGGCGTAAAAATCATCATGCATCACGAAACTTCTGGATCGGCGACCAATTATGAACGTCGTTTGGATCGTGCTTTTCAGTTTATGAATGATAATGGTTATGATGCTGTAAAAACAGGTTATGTTGGAAAAATTATTCCGCGTGGAGAACATCACGACGGACAATGGATGGTGAATCATTACATCAATGTTGCCAAACGTGCCGCCGATTATAAAATCATGATTGACAGCCACGAAGCCGTTCGCCCTACAGGATTAAACAGAACTTATCCAAACTGGATTGCTCAGGAATCGGCACGAGGAACGGAATTTGAATCTATGGGAGGATTGGCTCCAGATCACACCACCATTTTACCTTTTACAAGATTAATGGGTGGACCGATGGATTACACTCCGGGAATTTTTCAGACCGATCTTTCGTATTATGGAACAGGAAGTACACAACGCGTAAATACAACTTTGGTAAAACAGTTGGCTTATTACGTAACGATGTACAGTCCATTGCAAATGGCGGCTGATATTCCGGGGAATTACGAACGTTTTCCAGATGCATTTCAGTTTATTAAAGACGTTGCTGTTGATTGGGACAACAGTTATATTCTGGAAGCTGAACCGGGAGATTATATCACAATTGCCCGAAAAGCAAAAGGGAAAAATGAATGGTTTATTGGCGGAATTACAGATGAAAATGCAAGAACAGCAAACATTTCATTTGATTATTTACCTGCAGGAAAAAATTTCGTTGCCACTATTTATGCCGATGCTAAAGAGGCCAATTGGAATCAGAATCCACAAAAATATACGGTTACTAAATTTATCGTAAACTCAAAAACAAAATTAAAACAGTATTTAGCTCCAGGCGGAGGTGTTGCCATAAGCATTAAAGAAGGAACTGCTGCAGAATTAAAAGGATTGAAAAAGTTATAACTTAAGGTTCTAAGGTTCTGAGCCACTAAGTTTCTAAGCTTTTTGCTACGACTCGAGCGATAGCGAACAGGCGAAGCAATTACACGAATTAGCACAAATTATTATTTAAAAAATTAGTGAAAATTAATGCAATTCGTGGCAGAAAAACTATGCTCATTTTTGAGCAAAAAAAACTTACTATTTTGAAAACTATTAACCACAAATGTTTGTCGAATTTAAATACAATGCGAGTGAGAATGAATTTTAGTTAAGAAATGCCGACAAGCATGCAAAAAACTACTATTATGAAAATCAAAATTACCCCAAGATTATTTCATATTACCAAAGCATTAGTTTGCTTTCTATTATTATTTGCAAGTTCAGTTTATGCGCAAGATCCTCCGCAATACGGAACACCTTTTGCTGGTGTACCAGACACGAGAGATGTCAATATGTATCAAGTGCATATTCGCCCGTTTAGTGCCAACGGAGATTTAGCCGGAGTAACCGCCCGATTAGACAATATAAAAGCACTTGGAACAAATGTTATTTATTTAATGCCGATTTTTCCGCATGGCACCGATTCCCGAAGTTCGGCTTCACCTTATTGTATCAAAGATTTTAAAGCCGTTGGATCAGAATATGGATCTTTAGCCGATTTAAGGACTTTGGTTGATGGCGCTCACAGCCGCGGAATGGCTGTAATTCTAGATATTGCCATCAATGGAACTTCTTGGGACAATGTCTGGATTGCTTCACATCCTGAATATTACAAGAGAACTGGCACAACAATTCAGCAATTAGGAAACTTCTCCGATATTGCGGCGCTTGATCTTAATAGCTCTGCTACACGAGCAGCTATCAAAGATGCCATGCGTTACTGGATTTTTGCCGCCAATATTGATGGTTACCGTTGCGATTATGCCAACAATCCGCCTTTAGATTTCTGGTCGGAAGTGAATTCAAATCTTCGAAGCATAACTTCTCACAATTTATTGATGTTAGCAGAAGGTGACCGTCAAGAGAACTTTCAGGTTGGTTTCGATATGAATTATGGAGACAGATGGTTTCATAGTGGTTTATATGATATTGCTAATGGAGGTCCTGTTTCTCAAAGAATCCAAGATCAGACTACTTATGAATATGCTAAAGCGACCGGAAATCAGCAAATCGTGAGATACACTGGTAACCATGATACTTACACCAATGATGATGGCGTAAGAAGACCGTTTGTTGTATTTAAAAATCACAACGGAATTGTTGCCAATTTCTTAGTTTCAGCTTATATGAGAGGAGTTCCTTTTTTAATGAGCGGACAGGAAATAGATTACGAACCAAAAACCGACTGGCCGTGGACAAACTTTAAATTCAACTGGTCACAAAATCCAACGGCTGCTGCAGATTTTGCCAAAATCTTAAACTTTAGAACTACAAGTGCAGCAATCAGACGAGGTGATTTAACAACTTATGCAAATGATGACATTAGTATTTTTACAAAAACATTAGGTTCAGAAAAAGTAATCGTAATGTCGAATTTGAGAAATGCTGCAAAGTCGTATGTTATTCCAGCAGCTTTGGCAGGAACTTATGTTAATCCTTATAACAATAATGCTTCTGTAACTTTAACCGCAGGTTCTACGCGTAATTTTGCTGCCTACGAATATTTAGTTTTAACCAATACAAATGCACCTGTTGTTGCGGTAACGGGAGTTTCTGTTAGTCCGACAACAGTAACAGTTGGTTTAGGATCAACACAGCAGCTAAATGCAACGATTGCTCCAGCAAATGCAACCAATCAAAATGTAACTTGGACATCGAGCAATACAGCTGTTGCAACTGTAAATGCTTCTGGTTTAGTTACGGCTGTTGCTGCAGGAACAGCAACAATTACAGTAAAAACAGTTGACGGAAATAAAACAGCAACTTCGGCTATAACTGTTGCTGCAATTCCAGTTTCTTCTGTAGCGGTATCTCCTACCTCAGCAAGTTTGTATGCAGAAAATACACAACAGCTTACAGCGACAATCTCGCCTGCAAATGCAACAAACAAAAATGTAACGTGGAGTTCAAGCAATACCGCAATTGCAACGGTGAATTCAAGCGGACTTGTAACAGCAGTTGCTGCGGGAAATGCAACGATTACAGCAACGACACAAGACGGAAACAAAACAGCTTCGGCTACAATTACGGTTAATCCGAATACCAATTTTACTGTTTATTTCTACAAACCATCAAATTGGGGAACTGGAATTAAAATCTACTATTGGAATGCTTTACCAACAGGAGTATTGGCAACTGTAAACTGGCCAGGAGTAAACATGACCGATGCTGGAAATGGCTGGTACAGCTATACTTTTACCAATGTAGCTTCGACCAATTTAATTTTCAATGATGGAACAAACCAAACAGCCGATTTAAGCAGAGATAAAAACGGATGGTACATGAACAGCGCTTGGTACGATTCTAATCCAGGAACTGGTGTTGCGGTTACTAGTGTTAGTTTAAGTCCAACGACAGCTTCATTAAACGTTGGCGGAACACAGCAATTAACCCCAACAATTCTTCCTGCAAATGCAACTAATAAATCGGTAACTTATAGTTCAAATAATACAGCTGTAGCAACTGTAAATGCTTCTGGTTTAATTACCGCTGTAGCGAATGGAACAGCGACAATTACTGTTGCAACTGTTGACGGAAACAAAACTAGTACATGTCTGGTATCGGTTACAACAGCTTCTGGAGGAGGAAATTATTACACGATCAAAAACAGATGGACTGGCGCTTATTTATCTGATGCAGGAGCAAACACAGGTTACGGAACAACCGTTTCTGGCAACAACTATAAATGGCAAAAAATAGCAATTGATGCCACTTATTTCGTTCTTAAAAATGTAGCAACTGGCGAATTGATGAATATTGAAGGCCAAACTGGAACGGTTCAATGTAATATTACCGATACTACTTTCTGGAGCGCACAATGGTCTAGCGATTACATTGATGGAACTTGGGTTCGTTTAAGAAACAGATGGCAGACAGGAAATATTATTCATATTGAAAACCAGACAGGAACTGCACAATACGGAAATTCACAAGACGGCTGGTACAGCGCGCAATGGCAATTGGAGCCAACAACAGTTGGAACATCAAAAATGGCTTTAAATGTTGAAGAAGTTTCTACAACAGAACCGTTAATTGGTATTTACCCAAATCCAGCAACAAACAATGTATTTAATATTTTAATGCCAGAATTAGCAAGTGGAGATGCTGCAGAAATTTTTGTTTCTGATTTGAACGGAAGAACTCTTCTAACTGAAAGACTTTCTTCTTCAGGGCAAGTAAATCATCATTTATCTTCTGGAGTTTATATTGTAAATATTATTTCTAAAGATTTTAATGTGACCAAAAAGCTGATTGTTAAATAAGCTGATTTTATCTGAAAAATCAAAGGCGTATGAAAATTTCATACGCCTTTTTTTATTTTATTTTGCCACAAATTGCAAGAATTGGCACGAATTTATTTAAAACTATATTGTCACAGATTAAAAGGATTTAAATGATTTTTTAATCTTCAAATCATTTAAATCTTTGGCAAAAAAAGAATTCGTGAAAATTTGTGGAATTCGTGGCGAATCTTTTTTTAAAACGAATAATTCAGAGCAACTCCAAAATCATTCTTTAAATTGATATCATTTTTTATGATTGCAGGTTTAAACTCTAATCTTTCATCTACATTAAATTGAGACAAAGCAGCATCAACATTGGCATCGATTATATTTAAAATATAAAAACCCACCATAAATAAAGCAGATAAATCTCTGTTTCTCTGATAGCCTTTTTGAGCCGTAATTAATTAGCTTTCGCTTAAACCAGCCAAAAATTCCGAATTACTTTTTTTTCCTTCCAATCTGCTTTTATATTCATCTCTGTACAAATTATAGTTTTTCTGATTATCAATATACAAATATGCACTTGTACCAATTGCGCCATAAAATAAAGGAAGTTTCCAATATTTTTTATTGTAGATCTGACCTAAACCAGGCAAAACAGCCGAATAAAATGCAGCCTTTGCAGGACGAAGCGGGTCAATGGTTTCCGATTTTAGAGAATCTTTTAAAATGTTTTTATTTTTTCCCTGAGCGAAGATTGTAGTTAATGCTAAGAATAGAAAAAGAAGAATAAATTGGTTCTGCATATAAAGTTATCTTTGAAAATTTGACTCAAAGAAAACTTTTTAATTCTAAGATTTTTCTTAATTAAAAGATAAAGAAAACTTAATTTTTCAAACCATACTAACACTCAACACGATACACTTATAAAATAAAAATAATACTACAAAAATTGCAATATTCAACTTAAATCTGTTACTTTGCAATATGAAAATTACATCAGTAAATAAAGAGGTTATTAAAAAAGCAATTATCAAAATGAGAGAAGATAAGGTTGCTGTACGCTCTTTTTTACAAGGAAAAACTTCTGCCGAAACCTTAACTTCTAAAGGTATCAAACTTGTTAAAACAATATAATTATACTTTTAATTCTGATTCTGGGTATTACAGTTTTTTCACTAAAAGGCAAATTGAATACAGAGTTGCTTTTTATGAAGATTTCACTTTAGCATCTTGCATTAATGAAGATACAGAATTGGGAAATGTTTATCAAATCACTATAGATAAAATTAGCAGTCAGCCTGCACCATTTGACGTATTGGTTTCAGAAACAATCAAGAACATTATAATCGCTTTTTTTGAAAGTATTCAAGATGCACTGATTTATGTTTGCGATGATAATGACAAAAAAGCCTTTCAAAGATTTTCTGCTTTTGACAGATGGTATACTAAAAGTTCTATGACTGATTATATCAAAAAACTTAATAATATCATCGAATTTAATTCTGATAATGAAACCATAAAACTTTATACCTCTTTAATGTTTCATAAAAAAAATGTCAATATTAAAAATATTGAAGATGCATTTAATAATATCAGTAATACTTTAAATGGAGAAAAACCATAATTTAAAATAGAAATGGCGCATGAGGTTTTCATACGCCATTTCTATTTCATTTTGCCACAGATTAAAAGGATTTAAATGATTTTTTTAATCTTCATAATCTTTTTAATCTGTGGCAAAAAAAATCGTGTGAATTCGTGCAATTCATATCAAACTTTATTTTACTCCTCAAACAATTCCATCAACTCCAGCGCACGTTTTATCGACTTCACATTTTCAAAAGTCAACAATAAACGTAATCCGTTTACGGTTTGTTTTTCTTTCATTTTGCAAAGATTACTATGCTTTTGAACAAAGTTTAAAACGTTTCTGAACTTCACAGATTGATAATAATCTGATTGCTGATCGGATACGAAATAACCAATCATTTTTCCTTGCTTCAGAACTAATTTTTCGATTCCTACTTTAGTTGCAATCCATTTAATTCTGATACTGTTTAATAAAGAAACAGCAGGTTTTGGCAATGGCCCGAAACGGTCAATTAGTTTTTTCTCAAATTCCTGTAATCCGGCTTCGTATTTTATTGCACCTAATTCGTTATATAAAACCAAACGTTCTGAAACATTATTGATGTATTCATCTGGAAATAAAAGCTCAAAATCGGCATCGATCTGAATATCTTTTACATATTCCTTCGTATCGATGTCATTTTCTTCTGGATACAAATCTTTGAATTCGTTTTCCTTCAATTCTTCAATCGCTTCGTTCATGATTTTTTGATACGTATCAAAACCAATTTCGTTAATGAAACCGCTTTGTTCACCACCTAATAAATCTCCTGCTCCACGAATCTCAAGATCTTTCATCGCAATGTTGAAACCGCTTCCGAGTTCGCTGAATTGTTCCAACGCCTGAATACGTTTTCTCGCATCTTCGGTCATCGACGAATATGGCGGACAGATGAAATAACAGAATGCTTTTTTATTGCTTCGACCGACGCGCCCGCGCATTTGGTGCAAATCTGATAATCCGAAATTGTTAGCATTGTTGATGAAAATCGTATTGGCATTTGGAACGTCCAAACCACTTTCTATAATTGTGGTTGCCACCAAAACATCAAAATCTCCGTTCATGAAACCTAACATCAATTCTTCAAGTTTGGCACCATCCATTTGTCCGTGACCAATTCCGACTCTTGCATTTGGAACCAAACGCTGAATCATTCCGGCCACTTCTTTAATATTTTCGATTCTATTATTGATAAAGAAAACCTGTCCGTTTCTTTGAATTTCATACGAAATCGCATCACGAATAATTTCTTCATTAAAACCAACCACATTAGTTTCAATAGGATATCGATTTGGCGGAGGCGTTGTAATTACCGATAAATCTCGAGCTGCCATCAACGAAAACTGAAGCGTTCTCGGAATTGGCGTTGCAGTCAAAGTCAGCGTATCGACATTTGCCGCAATAGTTTTCAATTTATCTTTTACGTTTACTCCAAACTTTTGCTCCTCATCAACAATCAATAAACCTAAGTCTTTAAAAACCACATTTTTATTTACCAATTGATGTGTTCCAATAACAATATCTAGCTTTCCTTCGGCTAAATCTTTTAAAGTCTGTGTTTTTTGTTTTGCCGTTCTAAATCGGTTTAAGTAGCCAATTGTAACAGGCATATCTTTCAAACGTTCCGAAAAAGTTCTGTAATGTTGGTAAGCCAAAATTGTTGTCGGAACTAAAACGGCTACTTGTTTGCTATTATCAACCGCTTTAAAAGCTGCACGAATCGCAACTTCCGTTTTTCCAAAACCAACATCACCACAAACCAAACGATCCATTGGGCGATCACTTTCCATATCGGCTTTTACTTCTGCCGTCGATTTCATTTGGTCTGGCGTATCTTCGTAAATAAACGAACTTTCCAATTCGTTCTGAAGATAACTGTCAGGCGCAAACTGAAACCCTTTTTCTAAACGACGTTTTGCATAAAGCTGAATCAAATTGAACGCAATATGTTTGACACGTGCTTTGGTTTTTTGTTTTAAAACCTTCCAAGCATTCGAACCAAGTTTATAGATTTTCGGAGGCGTTCCGTCTTTTCCGTTGTATTTCGAAATTTTGTGAAGCGAGTGAATGCTCACATACACAATATCATTATCGGCATAAACCAATTTTATGGCTTCTTGAGTTTTGCCTTCCACCTGAATTTTCTGCAGTCCGCCAAACTTACCAATTCCGTGATCGATGTGCGTTACATAGTCACCAACCGAAAGTGCAGTCAATTCTTTTAAAGTGATATTCTGCTTTTTCGAATATCCGTTTTTAATGTTGAATTTATGATAACGCTCAAAAATCTGATGATCGGTATAAGCCGTTATCTGATTTTCCTCGTCAATAAATCCTTGATATAAAGGCAGTACAATAGTATTATAATGTTTACGGATATTCTCTGAATTAGCTTCATCTAAAGATTCAAAAATATCATGAAAACGCTTTGCTTGTGTATCATTCGAACAAAACAGATAATTCACATATCCGTTAAAATGATTTTCGCTTAGATTATTCAGCAATAAATCAAATTGTTTATTGAAAGATGGCTGTGGCTGAATATGAAATTCGAATTTCTTCGTCGTTTTATAAACTGGTTTTGACAATTCGACTATAGAAAAATCCAAAGATCGTTTAATAAATGAAGCCTGATTTAAAAATAATTGTTCCGGAGTAGCGTGTTTTATTTCTTTCGAAAGTTTCTCAAAAGCTTCTTCCGCTCTAGCGAATTGTTTGTCCAACTGACTAAAAAGTCCTTCAGTATTTTGAATAAAAAGAACCGTTCTTTCTGCAATATAATCTAAAAAACTTTCGCGATTTTCCTGAAATAGTTTGTTTTCTACATTCGGGATAATCGTGATTTTTTTATGTGTCTGAACTGATAATTGCGTTTCGACATCAAAAGTTCGAATGCTGTCTACTTCATTTCCAAAAAATTCAATTCTGTACGGATGATCGTTTGAGAAAGAGAAAACATCGACAATTCCTCCACGAACCGAAAATTCTCCGGGTTCTGTAATAAAATCGACTCTTTTAAATTCGTATTCGAATAAAACTTCGTTGATAAAATCAATTGAAATTTTATCGTTCAAAGCAACCTTTAAAGTGTTTTTATCTAGTTCTCTTCGGGTTACTACTTTTTCAAAAAGTGCTTCAGGATACGTAACAATTACGGCTGGTTTTTTTCTTGAATTAATTCGGTTTAAAACCTCCGCGCGAAGCAGAACATTGGCGTTGTCAGTTTCATCAATCTGGTACGGACGGCGAAATGAAGCTGGATAAAACAATACATCTTGTTCTCCAATCATTTGTTCTAAATCGTTTAGATAATATGCCGCTTCTTCTTTGTTATCTAAAACAATCAGAAAAGGCAGTTCGGTTTTCCTGAAAACAGAACGTATTATAAAAGAAACAGCAGATCCCAACAATCCGCTGATGTTCATTTTTACCTGATTTCCTTCCAGTAAACTTTTAGCAATCTGCTCGGCTTTTGGCAGATTATCGTATGTAGTATATAAGGCGTTTTTACTCAACTCTTGGTATATTTTTATCTAATGGCGGTGCCGAACTCGGAATCGCACGTGTTGTATCTAACATTCT
Organism: Flavobacterium sp. PLA-DH12; assembly: GCF_059511845.1. Lineage (NCBI taxonomy): Bacteria > Pseudomonadati > Bacteroidota > Flavobacteriia > Flavobacteriales > Flavobacteriaceae > Flavobacterium > Flavobacterium sp. PLA-DH12. The sequence goes on along the minus strand of NZ_JCAMPD010000002.1, from coordinate 590,358 downwards.
AAGGAAATCTTCTTCTCCTTGTTCTTTAGGAATCTTGGCTTTTTCGACAATTTTATCCATTTGTCTTTCCAAAGAAATCAGTTCCTTATTGATTTCCTGAATTAAAAAAACCACTTTATCATCTGGAATGTTGCTTAAATGAATAAACAAATCCAGCATTTTAATTTTAGTAATCAAAATAGAAATACGGCTCTTGATCTGAGGCTGATTAAACTGAGCCGGTATATTATTATTAAGAGCCATCGCTTTTTTGGAAATAGCTGCAGATTTTTTCTGAAACGCACCAATGGTCTTTCTAGGCTTTTCACCTATTTCTTTTATAAATTCACGCCATTCTGTCCAAGAATTCAATTGTGATTCTGAAATCTCATTAATGGGCTCGTCTAAAAAAGTCCAGCCTTTATTTATATTGTTAAAAATAGCTTCTTTCTTTTTCGCTTCTTTTGCATTTTCTGCAAGGCGTTTTTCATTTTCATTTTGGCAAGAAAATAATACAGTTGTCAAAAGCAGAAAAAGAGATATTTGGTATTTCATTGATTAAAACAGTTAGGCTGCAAAGTTACGAAGTAAATTTACAATTATGAATTCTGTTTTTTGCTAAAGATTCTATAAATCAAGGTTATTTTTTTGTCTTTTTATTACTCTCAGAGAATCAATTATAACAATTTTTATTTGATTAGTATAGCAATAAAATGGCGCTTTTTCAGCGGTTTTCAAAAAAGGCACAAAGACACACTTTTAAAAGAGAATAATATAACAAACAAACTTTTTAATTATTGAATTTATAATTTACCATCCAAAAAAGCGCAAGTAATTGCGAAAACGTTATATTTGTATTCTCTAAAAATCATCAAGAAATGAACCCTAAAATATTGATCATTGGCGCTTGCGGTCAGATTGGAACAGAGCTGACTCAAAAACTGCGTAAATTATACGGAACCGAGAATGTTATCGCTTCTGATATTAGAAAATTAAATACTGATGTTGTTAATTCGGGACCTTTTGAAGTGGTCAATGCTTTAGATTTTAATCAGATCGAACATTTGGTCGAAGTGCATAAGATTACAGATATATATCTGATGGCAGCACTTTTATCTGCAACTGCTGAAAAAAACCCAGCTTTTGCTTGGGATTTGAATATGAATTCTCTTTTTCATGTTTTGAATTTAGCAAAAGCCAAAAAGATTCAAAAGATTTTCTGGCCTTCGAGTATTGCGGTTTTCGGCCCAACAACTCCAAAAGAAAACACGCCACAATATACAGTAATGGAGCCTTCAACTGTTTACGGAATCAGTAAACAAGCGGGCGAAAGATGGTGCGAATATTATCATAATATTTATGGCGTAGATGTTCGCAGTATTCGTTATCCAGGCTTAATCAGCTGGTCTACTCCTCCAGGCGGCGGAACTACAGATTATGCAGTTGATATTTTCTATAAAGCTATTGCCGATAAAAAATACGAATGCTTTTTGTCTTCTGAAACCAAAATGCCAATGATGTATATGGATGATGCAATTGACGCGACAATTAATATCATGAAGGCGCCAGTTGAAGAAATCAAAATACATTCTTCATACAATTTGGCTGCGATGAGTTTTACTCCAACTGAAATTGCTGCAGAAATTAAAAAGCATATTCCTGAATTTGAGATTACTTATAATCCAGATTTCCGTCAGAAAATTGCAGACAGCTGGCCAGCTAGCATAGACGATTCTTCTGCTAGAAAAGACTGGGGATGGAATCATAAATTTGATCTTGAAACTATGACAAAAGATATGATTGAGCATTTGAGTTAAATTCTTCTCAGCACAATTTGTTTACTATCATTAAAAGGCAAATAATCAATTGCCTCCAACTAAAGTTGGAGGTTTTTTGTTATAAAAATAAAAGGCTTTAGCCAGACTTTTATGGTTTGGCTAAAGCCTTTTTTATTCTCATTTTTGTTCCTCCTGCTAAAGCTGAAGGCTATTCAAAAAAACGTTACGCTTTAAAAGAAAAAGTCCCGTTTATCAACTTATATAGTGCTTTTTCTTTCCTATTTATTTCAAAAAACCATTCTTATTTATGGTATAATTCTTTCTTGGCGCAATTGATCAAAAAGACTAAAAAACATTTCTTCTGTATCTATAAACTCATAAAAACCTAAACGTCTTGCTTTGGTTCCATCAGCAAAAAAATCATAATCCCAAGAAAAAACAAAATCTCCAAAGTTCCAACTGGCCAATTTTTCATAATCATGTTTTTCTAAATTGTATTTTTCCTGAATATTTTCCCATAAAACCTTTTTGTCGGCCATTACTGTTTTTAATTCCATTTGAAGTGGAGGCGCAACAGGAATATCAAAATAAGAAGCTATTTTAGGCCAAAGTTCTGTCCATCGAAACAGATCTCCATTTGTAATATTAAAAGCCTGATTTGCGCATTGCGGATTTGTTGCTGCCCAAACAGTTGCTTTAGCCAAGAGTCCTGCATCGGTCATTTCCATAAGTTTATCGTAAGCTCCTGCTTTTCCCGGAAATCGAAGCGGTAGATTTAATTCTTTAGAAATTGATGCATAAACAGCTATCAAAAGTGCCAGATTCATTGGGTTTCCTATAGCAGTACCACCTACAACAGAAGGTCTAATAGCACTCCAATTCCACTTTTTTCCTTCTTTCTTTTTTTCTAAATATTGCTGCTGGTCAATGTTAAATTCTGGAGGCATGTGACCCGCGTCTGTTTCTTTTGCTGGAGTTTTAAAAGGCCCTAAATGAGCTCCATAAACTTTGTATCCCTGCATCAAACTAATATGCTGTAAGTCTTTAGCTATTGGCTCAATTATCTCCACTACATTCTTGAGCATATTAAGATTCGGTTCAACAAGCTCAGACCATGATGGACGATCTTGATAAGCGGTGTAAAATATATGCGTAATATTTGTGAGATCAGATAATTGCTTTTTACTGTTTTCAGTATCCAATAAATCAACTGAAATGTATTTCAGATTAGGAGCATTTGCACCTCCTTTTCTGGATAATCCTATAATATTCAAGTTGTTAGTAGACAAAAGATATTCTATAAGATTTGCACCGATAACGCCATTTGCGCCAACAACCAATGCTGTGTTTTTATTTGCTGTCATTTTCTTTGTATTTAAAATTGTTTTACAAAGTTCAGACAAGCTAAAGAGCTATAAAATGAAGTGGGTTATGAAATAACGTTGAACTAGTTCAAGTTTATTTTTTCAATTTATTGTTTTTTATTTTCGAAAGAAATTCTGTTGTCATCCCTAAATAAGAAGCCAATGCATATTGAGGTACTCGATTTGCGATTAAAGGGAATTGGTTTGTAAATTTATCATAACGTTCTTCTGCCGAAGAGGTGAGATTTGTAATAATTCTTCGTTGAAAAAATGCTGCGGTACGTTCTGCTGTAATACGAAAAAAAGTTTCAAATTTTGGATTAGCCAGTTTTAATTTTGCTTCCGTTTCGAAATCTATTTGCAGCAAAACTGCATCTTCTAAAGCCATAACAAACATCGTGGCTGGCTGCTGATAAATATAGCTATTATAGTCAGAAATCCACCAATCTTCAATAGCAAAGGCAATCGTGTGTTCCTGACCTTCATCATTTACAACATACGCTCTTAAAGCACCTTCTACCACATAGTTTCTATGCTTAGCCACAAAATCTGGCTGCACTATAAACTGACGTTTCTTTATCTTTTTTATTTTAAAATTAGAAACAAATTGATTCGTTTCTTCCTCAGAAAGCTCTATCCGGTCTTGCAAATGTTTTATTAAAGATTCGTATTGTGCCATTCTTTTTGGATTTAAAATTTCAATCTACAAGATTACTATTGTATCAAAATTACAATTCTTTTAAATTTATTAAGCAAAAAAAAATCCAAAGCCAGAAACTAGCTTTGGATTTTTTTATTTAACATTTTTGAATCTTACTTCACTTCAAAAACATTATTAGTTTGTTTTACATCAGCCATTAATCCGCTTGGATCGATCGTGATTTTTTTGATTGACGTTTTGTTTTTATCAATTGTAAAACTATAGTTTTGCTGTGCCCAAGCCCAGTCTTCTAATACTGTTCTTTTTTCGTTCGGGTTTGGATTTGGTTTAATGAAGTTCATCATTCTTAACGGAATATAGAATGTCTCAGATGTTCCGTCTGTATAATCTACTTTTAAATCAATTGGCATTGGCATTCTTCCAATTCTTTCTAAAGAAACCGTTGTTTTTCCTGCATTATCTGCTACGTCTTTAATTCCGTAATCGATCGTATTTGTAGTTTGTGTCCAATCAACCAAATACCAATCTAACTCAGCTCCAGAAACTCTTTCAGCTGTTCTTTTAATATCGTTTGGTGTTGGATGTTTGAATTTAAAATCGTTAAAATATCTTTTTAAAGTCGCATCAACATTCTCTTTTCCGATTACGTATTCTAACTGAGAAAGGAAAAGGCTTCCTTTAACATAAGACGAAATACTGTATGGACGGTTCTCATCGTAACGATCCCCATGAGTTGTCTGAGGCTGTTCTTTACCAGAATTTACTAAACTGTAATATGCCTTGTAATTCCCAGCAAAAGGATTTACTTCTTTTTTATCTCCTTTTAATTCATTCAAAGCACTGTCTTCGATATACGTTGTAAAACCTTCGTCCATCCAAGGGTGTTTTGATTCGTTTGAAGCTAAAATATGCTGGAACCAAGAGTGCCCTAATTCGTGCGTTGCTGTTCCAAGAATTCCTTCTAGAGTTCCGTTACCTAACATTAAAGTACACATTGCATACTCCATTCCACCATCTCCACCTTGAATAAATGAATATTGTTTGTATGGATAAGCTCCTACTCTCTGGTTGTAATAATCCATTACTTTAACCATTAACGGCTCTAACTGTTTCCAGTTTGCGGTTGTTTTTTCGTTGTTTTTGTAGAAGAAATGCAAATCAACATCGTTTGGTCCTTTTACAATATCGTGTGTATATTCTTTATCGGCAGCCCATGTAAAATCGTGAACATTTGGCGCAATAAAATGCCAAGTCAACGTTTTAGCTTTTTTAGGATATGTAACTGTTACACCTGCATCTTGGTAACCGTGACCAATTGAATTTTTATCTTGTAAATATCCAGAACCACCAATTGTGTAATCTTTGTCAATTGTAATTTTTACATCAAAATTACCCCAAACACCGTGAAATTCTCTCGCGATGTACGGATCTGCATGCCATCCTTCAAAATCAAATTCGGCTAATTTAGGATACCATTGTGACATCGAAAGCTCAACTCCTTCAGAATTGTTTCTTCCTGAACGACGAATCTGAACTGGCACCTGTCCGTCAAAATCTAAAGTGAAAGTTGTTTTCGAATTTGGAAGGATTGGTTTTGCCAAAGTCACTTCTAAGATCGTTCCTGAAACTCTTGTTTGAGCTGTAACGCCATCTTGCTTGAAGTTTGCGATTTTTAAGTACCCAACTTCGTTTGGTTTTAAAGTTTCAATACGGCTTTGTTTTATTTCTTTTCCGTCAGCTTGTTTTACTTTGTTTACCATTCTTCCGTCTGGGTCTTTAATAAAATGGAGACGTGCATCCATTTCGCTTCCTGGCTGAAAAGCGTTTGGATATAAATGATAGAATACTTTTTTAAGAGTATCAGAAGAATTGTTAGTATAAACCAATTCTTGTTTTCCTTTGTACTGATAGTTTTTTACATCCATCGAAACCTCCATTTTATAGTCAGCGTGCTGCTGCCAATATGGGGCGCTTTGTGCAAAAGCCGAGTTAAAACCTAAGCTTAGGAAAGAAAGTAAAATAATTTTTCGCATGTTAATATGTAATAGAAAATGGAAGGGCTCTCGCCCTTCCATTGGATTAATAGTGTACTATAGTTTATTTTTTAGACATTTTTTCTGCCATTAATAAAGCGTTGTAAGCATTTACCATCTTAGCTGTTTTTGATGATTCTGCAGAAGAAACAGCTGCTGGTTTTTCTCCAGGATTTTCACCTTTTCCTAAAACAACCGTTGAAGGAAGCGCTACTCCAGAGTCCATCAAAATCTTTTTAACTTGAGCTGCCTTTAATTTTGGATAGTACGAACGAATTAAAGCTGCAACACCAGCTGCATTAGGAGATGCCATTGATGTTCCTTGCAAATACTTGTATTTATTGTTTGGAACCGTTGCATAAATTTCTTCACCTGGGGCAAAAACGTCTACGTTTATTTTCCCAAAGTTTGAAAATGAAGCCACAACATTTTCTCCGTATGATTTATTAATAGCTCCAATTGTAATTAAATTATCTGCAAATTCTTTTACGTTGTCTTTAGAATCGTTTGGATAATTGATGTTTTTTGTTTCATCGATATTGTAACCATCGTTACCAGCCGCATGAACAATTAAAACGTCTTTTTTAGCTGCATAGGCAATGGCATCATAAACCCATTGTTTGTGCGGAGAGAAGCTTTTTCCAAAACTTCCATTGATTACTTTTGCTCCATTGTCTACCGCATAACGAATTGCCAAAGCAATATCTTTATCGTACTCATCTCCGTCAGGCACAGCTCTAACTGTCAAAATTTCAACGTTATTTGCTACACCGTCTCCTCCTAAATTATTTCCTCTAACTTGGGCAATAATTCCGGCAACATGAGTTCCGTGAAGTGCTTTTTCTTTGTCTGGACCAAAAACAACATTATTACCATAATGGCTGTTTTTAATATCTTCTGGATTATCTCCTACGATTTTTCTTCCGTCGTATTCTTTGTTTAAATTGTATTTTAACTGATCTTCAACTTGCTCACTATACTCTGTCAATTCAGATTCTGGATTAAAAGTTGGCCCGGCATTGGTAAAAATCTGAGTCATAATTGCTTTACTTCTTGCCACTTTTGGATCTGTTGAAGTAACTGCGCTTAAATCTTCGAGTTTATAGTCTGATTTATTAAGTTCTTTTTTAATTGTGTTATGAACATCAAGTAAAAAATCTGCTTGCTGTTTATCTTGAAGAGCCTCTTCATACTTTTTAGTATATTCTGCCAAAGCTGCTTTGTATTCTGCAGAACCATCATCGGCTTTTTTAACGATACGTGTCAATTCTAGATTTTCGTGAACAGCATCTCCAAGGAAATTCCATCCGTGAACATCGTCTATAAATCCGTTTTTGTCATCGTCGATTCCGTTTCCTGGAATTTCTTTTTTATTTGTCCAGATCATTCCCTGTAGATCTTCGTGCTCGATATCGACACCAGAATCTACAATTCCTACAATTACTTTCTGCCCTTTTTTACCTTGCAGTAATTCAGCATAAGCTCTATCAACACTCATTCCTGGAATTGAGTCTTTTATTAAATCAAGATGGCTCCATCTTTTTAATTCATTTTCGTTAAGAGGTGCTTTTTTTACAACTGCCGCTGGTGCTTTAATAAACTCTTTTGAAGTGGAAACCTGCGCCTGAACTGTAGCGTTGCAACCTGCTAAAACAAGTAATGCAAAAGCAGATAATTTAAGAGGTTTTATATGACTCATGTATGTATAAATATAAGTAAAGTTAAAAGATGGGTCTAAATTATGCTTTTTTGTTACAAAAAACTAACTGTTAACAATGTGTTATGAAATTTTGACGAAAAATACTAAAAACTACAATATCCGCAAACTTTTAACAATCAAATCATTATAAAACAAGACTATAGATTAAAAAATATACTTATAAGCAATTATTTGTTTTAGAATTGAAAAAAAATCAACAAATAATATAGTCTTTACGGCATCCCGTAAGGTTTGGCCACTTAAATCGAGTATACTTGCGCGACCTAATCCTAAAATTATTCTATGAAGACAAAACTACTCTTATTGCTCTTACTGGCAAATTTTTCCATTTATGCACAAACCACAGCTATACCTGACATTAATTTTGAGAAAAAATTAATTGCTCTAGGAATTGATTCTGGCACTCCAGATGGACAAGTGCTTACATCAAAAGTAGCATCAATAACTAGACTAGATGTTTCATTTAGCTCCATTGCAGATTTAACTGGTATTGAATCTTTTTCTTCCTTAACAGAATTAACCTGTTATTATAATTCCTTAACTTCTCTTGATGTTTCTAAGAATACCAAATTGCAGACATTGTATTGTTCAAATAATCTATTGGCGACTCTAAACGTATCTAGCAATTTAGATTTATCAACTTTAAATTGCGATCAAAATAAATTAGCAATTTTAGATGTAACGAAGAACAGTATTTTAAGCACCTTAAACTGCTCTTATAACAAACTGACAACTTTAGACCTTTCTAATAATAAAGCTCTTAAAGATTTATATCTATACAATAATCAAATAACGAGTCTTGATGTTTCAAAAAGCATTTTGCTTAAAAATTTAAATTGTCAAAACAATGCCTTAACAAGTTTAAATGTTTTAAGTAACACTAACTTAATGGACTTAAATGCTGGAAGTAACCAATTTACCAGTTTAGATGTTTCTAAAAATTTATACTTGCAAAAACTTCAACTTTATTCTGGATCTTTAACTACACTAAATGTTTCAAAAAATATCTATTTAACATCTTTAGATTGTTCAAGCAATAGATTAGCAAGCTTAGATGTTTCTAGTAATACTAACTTAACTGCTATCGATTGTTCTGGCAATCTATTATCAACTCTTGACGTAAGTAAAAATGTAAAGTTATCTAGTTTATCCTGTGGTAATAATTCATCAATTACGACTTTAAACGTCGCAAGCAATCCTTTCCTAAGCATTTTAAACGCATATGGGTGTAAACTAACTTCTTTAGATCTTTCTTCAAATCCAAATTTGACTTTATTAAATGTAAGTTCAAACAAATTATCTAGCCTAAATCTTTCGACCAATATAAATTTAAAAAACCTAAGTTGTTCGAATAATCTATTAACAAGTTTAGATATTACAAAACTTAGTTCATTAAATAATTTAGAATGCAACACTAATCAATTAACTGATTTGAATGTTTCTAATAATTTTGATTTAAAAGTCATTACTTGTTTTAATAATCTACTGACAAAATTAGATTTATCTAACAATAGAGCATTAACAGAATTATCTTGTCAGTCTAATAAAATTGTAAGCCTTGATTTTTCTAAAAATCTATCATTAATCAATTTAGATTGTTCTAAAAATAATCTATTAAATTTAAATTTAAAAAATGGGAAGAATACCCTAATGACTAAAGATTTTTTAAATCTATCAACAAATCCATCTTTACTGTGTGTTCAGGTTGACGATGCTACTTTTTCGAGCTCAAACTGGACCAAAAAAGATGCAACTACTAATTTTAATGTAAATTGTAATCAATACACCGCCATTCCTGATAGCACTTTTGAAAATAAATTAATTAATTTAGGAATCGATACTGATGGTAAAAATGGATTGGTTTTAACCGCAAATATTACAGCGATAACTTCTCTTAATGTTTCAAATAGCTCTATAACTAATTTAACTGGTATTGAAGGATTTATTAGCCTTAAAGAATTAAACTGCTCTGGCAATTTATTAGAAAGTTTAGATCTTTCTAAAAACACAGCAATAAATTCTTTAAATAGCACTGCCAATAAAAACTTAACATGCATTCAAGTTGCAAATGTTTCAGACACCAATAATTGGACTGTTGCCAAAGATGCCACAACGAGTTTTGGTATCGATTGTAATGTTTACACACTTATCCCTGACCCTAAATTTGAAGACAAGCTTATTTCTCTTGGGATTGATACAGATGGAAAAAATGGAAAGGTAATTACCAAAAACATTTCTTCAGTAGTTAATTTAAATTTAAATGATGCTGGAATAGCTGATTTGACTGGTATTCAAGACTTTGTATCTCTTAAAGAATTGTCTTGTTCTAGAAATGAATTTGAAACTGTTGATCTTTCAAAAAACATAGCTTTAACGACTTTTGTTTCTACTGGTAATTCAGGCAGTTCTGAAGGTGGTGGTAATGGTAAATTAAAATCTTTAGATTTTTCTAAAAATGTTAATTTAAAAACCGTAAGCTGCGGATATAACAAAATTAGTACTCTTAATGTTTCAGGATGCAATCAATTAACCAGTTTAGATTGTGCTATTAATGTTATATCATATCTAGATATTACAAGTACTCTACTTACTTCTTTAAATATTTATGGCAATCAACTTACTGCAATTGATGTAAGCAAACAGTTTAATCTTACTTATTTAAACATTGGGTATAACAAACTGAAATCTATAAACTTAACTAACAACCCTGCGTTGAATGTTTTTTATTGTAATTATACTAGTATTACTTCTTTAGATATTTCAAAATGCCCTAATGTTGTTTACTTCGATTTTTCAGACAATCCTTTATTATTAAATTTAAATTTAAAAAACGATAATAATAGAAAACTTGAAACAGGCAATACCGGAAACGATTTCAAAAACAATCCTAAATTAACCTGTATTCAAGTGGATGATGTGGCTTATGCAAACGCTAATTGGAGTTTATTAAAAGATACAACGGTAACTTTCTCTGACTTTTGTGAGCCTGTAGTAGCTTATACTGATATACCTGACAGTAATTTTGAAAAAAAACTTATCGGATTAGGTATTGATACGGATGGTGAAAATGGAAAAGTGGCTACTGCAAGTATTCTTAACATTACTTCTTTAAATATTTCGAATTCAAATATTAAAGACTTAACTGGAATTAAAGATTTTGCAATGCTAAATTCATTAGACTGCAGTAATAATCAATTAACTGTTTTGGATATTTCTCAAAACAATAATCTTAAAAAAATAAATGCCAGTAAAAACAAATTATCAAAACTTGCTTTAGATAAAAACGTAGTATTAAATGAGCTAAACATTAGCAATAATAGTTTTGCCTCAATAGACATTTCAAAAAACACTAACTTAAGTGTTTTTAGTTGCAGTTATAATAATCTTATTCTTCTAAATACTGCTAGCAACACCAATCTTACTTTTTTAAGTTGCGGATTTAATAAACTAAGCAATTTAGATGTTTCTAAAAATACAAATTTAAAAGAGTTGGAATGTTCTAACAATAACATTTACAATCTTAACTTGAAAAACGGAAACAATGCTAATATGCAAAGGATGATATTTGGTAATTTTACCAATAACCCTAATTTAACGTGTATACAAGTAGACAACGCCGCTTTTTCTACTGCCAATTGGATTGCAAAAGATAGCAACGCTTCCTACTCTGAGGCATGTGCAGAAAATGTTCAGTATACTCTTATTCCTGATGTTAACTTTGAAAACGCATTAATCGCTCAAGGATATGATTCTGGCGCAGCAGATGGAAAAGTATTAACGTCTAAGATTAATATGATTACCTATTTGAATGTGAGCAATAAATCTATTTCTGATTTAACGGGTATTCAGGATTTCATCTCCTTAAATTCATTGTATACCACTTTAAATCTATTAACTACGTTAGACGTTTCTAAAAACACGGCTTTAACCGCTTTAGGGGCAGACAGAAATAAACTGACTTCTCTTGATATTTCTAAGAACACTTTGTTGGAAGGTCTATCTCTTGATTCTAATCAAATACAGAATATAGATGTTTCTAGTGCACCGTCATTAACCTCTTTAACTATTTCTAGCAACCAAATAAGCAATATCGATCTTTCTAAGAACTTAAAATTATCATATTTGAATGTTAATTCTAATAAGTTCGCCTCAATAGAACTATCAAAAAATACAGCTTTAACTTCATTCTATTGCTCTTCTAATGCATTAACAAGCTTAAATATTTCTAAAAACACTAATCTGACCTTTTTGAATCTTTATAATAATAATTTAACAAGTTTAGATGTTTCGCAAAACACTGCTCTGCTTAATTTAGATTGCACATATAATAAATTAAGTAGCATTGATGTCTCTAAAAATAAAGCTTTGACTACATTTTATTGCCATACAAATAAGATAGTAAATTTAGATGTTTCAAATAATACTGCTCTGACCAAAATATCTTTTGGCAGTAATAGCTTAAAAAGCATCAATTTAAAAAATGGAAATAACACCAAGTTAACCGAAGTAGGCTTTACAAACAATCCAAATTTAAGCTGTATACAGGTTGATGATGTTGATTTTGCCAATACCAATTGGAGTACAAAAAAAGATAAAACAGCTAATTTTAATGTAGACTGTGCCTTTTCTACTTTAATACCTGATCCTGCTTTTGAAGATAAATTGATTGCTTTAGGAATAGATACTGATGGTAAAAATGGAAAAGTCTTGACTGCTAGTATTTCGAACATAAACTCTCTAGATCTTTTTGATAGTCAAATCAATGATTTAACCGGAATTGAAGATTTTACAAATTTGGAATCTCTTGATGCTAGCAAAAACAATTTGACTAAAATTGATTTATCGAAAAACCAGAATTTAGCTCGTTTAAATGTTGGACAAAACAAATTAACCGTATTAAATTTGATTAATAATACATCTCTTCAATCTCTTTACTGTAATAATAACTTACTTAAAACATTAGATTTATCTAAAAATGTGAATCTAAGTGAAATTTATTGTCCAGATAATAGTCTTATATCGCTAAACTTAAAAAACGGCAACAATACTGCTAGTAATGGGCCTAGTATCAAAAATTTTACGAATAATCCGAATTTAACGTGTATCCAAGTTGATGATGTTAATTATTCAAATACCAACTGGTTATATTTCAAGGATAGCACCGCAAATTATAGCACAAACTGTGATTATTTCACTGCCATTCCTGATGCTAAATTTGAAGAAAAATTAATTGCATTAGGTATTGATACAGATGGGAAAAACGGAAAAGTAGCAACGTCTAATATTGTCTATGTTACCGATTTAGATGTCTCTTCAAGTTCTATCACCAATTTAACAGGTATAGAAGACTTTGTTTCACTTGGTCGATTAGTTTGTAAATCAAATCAGCTTACAAGTTTAGATTTAAGTAAGAACACTGCGCTTTATAGTTTAAATGCCGATTTTAATGCCTTAACAAATCTAAACATTACTAACAATATTGCCTTAACATCGCTATCTTGTTATTTTAACAAAATAAGCACTTTAGATATTTCTAAGAATACATCTTTAACTAACTTAGACCTTGGCTACAATCAGCTTAAAACTTTAAATGTGTCTAACCATAAGGGGTTAACTGTATTTAAAGTTAACAATAATCAATTAACAGAATTAAATTTAAAGAACGGCAAAAACACATTGCTGACTTCTGAAAATGTGCTTTTTAATGGAAATTCAGTTCTAACTTGTATACTAGTCGATGATGTTAACTATGCAGTTACAAACTGGTCATCAAGAAAAGATGCAATTGCAACTTACAATATCGAATGTACCGGAGAATTGGTTCTGCCTGCAAATAACTTCGCAATAGAAACTAAAGGAGAATCTTGCTTAGGTGAAAATAATGGAGAAATCAGTATTGTTGGAAAAACTTCATTTGCTTACAATGCAACGATAAATGACAAATCGTACACTTTTACAAATAATGCTTTAAAGGTTTCTGCATTAACTCCAGGGGTTTACAAAGTTAAGATCACTATTCCTGAAATGATTTTTGAGCAAAATTTCAATATAACTATTCAAAAAGGCGCAACAATTACAGGAAAATCTGACGTAAGTGCTAAAAGCGTAAATATTGAAATTACCGAAGGAACGGCTCCTTTCACCGTATTTGTTGATGGTACAGAGCAATTCCAAACAACAGACACTAATTTTATAGTTTCTCTAGATAAAGCAGGATTAGTTGAAGTTGCAACCGCAAAAGCTTGCGAAGGTGTTTTTGCTAAAAAAGTTACTTCTTATGAATTAGGAACAATGCTTTCGGCTTATCCAAATCCTACTTCTGGCAGTATCGAAATCGAAATTCCTAGCTCAAAAACTGAAGTTGTTATTGATTTATACAATTTTAGCGGTCAGTTAGTTTCTCACGGAACTTATAATATTGAAAGTGGAAGAGCGCTTTTAAATCTTGAAAAATTGCCTTCAGGAATTTATGCTGCTAAAATCAATTTAGAAACTCCAGAATACATTAAAATCATAAAAAATTAAGAAATGAAGAATTCTATATATTTATCAATAATCTGTTTAGTATTTGCAGCCTGCGGAAGCGGGGGCGGAGATGATCCCGTTACTCCACCAGCAGCAAACACAGCTCCTACTGTACCTGTGTTAACTACTCCAGCTGACAATAAATTATGCCAAGATAATAATGTTTCTTTTCAGTGGAGCGCTTCAACTGATGCTCAGCAAGATGCTATCGTATATCAGATTCAAATTGCAAAAGATAACGGTTTTACTCAAATCGTGAATACGCTTGACAATTCATCTCTTTCTACAAGTGCATTAGCATTAGAGAAAAATACCGCTTACTATTGGAGAGTTAAAGCAACTGATAGCAAAGGTCTAGCTAGCGCTTATTCTTCAACATTTAAGTTTTATACTGCAGGAACAGCAGTAGTGAATCATTTGCCGTTTGCTCCAGAATTAATATCTCCAGCAATCAATGCGGCTTTAAGCACATCAACTGCAACTTTAACATGGAACGCTTCTGATGTTGACACTGCAGATGTTTTGACTTATGATGTTTATTTTGGAACGGCAAATCCGCCAACGGCAAAAGTGAGCGAGAATGCAAGTTCAAAATCATTTGAGGTTACGCTTCAGCCAACAACACAGTATTACTGGAGAATTGTGGTTAAAGACAATAAAGGTGGTGAGACCGTAGGCCAGGTTTGGAAATTTAAGACAAACTAAGTTTAGAAAATTACAATTAGTTAAAACAAAAAATCCCGTTTTCATTCAGTTGAAAGTGGGATTTTTTTATAACACACTGATTCTATTTTATTCCGTTACGTCTTTCCGTAAAGAAATCTAAAGCAAAATCTGTATAATTGCTCTGGCAAAATCTATGAACAGTTTATAAAAGCCAAACTGCTTGTTGCTGTTTTTAAGAAGTTTTTAAATATAAATTCGTCTCAATTAATTAACCCAAATATTAACTCTATGAGGAAAATTTTACTTTTAATTTTAATTCTTTCTTTTTCACAAATAAATGCCCAATGCTGGCAAACAGTAACTTCTGGATCCAGCTATAATATTGCTCTAAAAACAGATAATAGTTTGTGGAGCTGGGGCAACAATAAAGATGGGCAGTCAGGAGATGGTACTTTACTAAACAATTCTTCGCCAAAAAAAATCGGAACAGATACTGATTGGAAAACAGTAGTCACCGGAACTAATCATACAGTTGCTTTAAAAAATGATGGCTCCTTGTGGGCCTGGGGTAGCAATCAATATGGGCAATTAGGAGACGGTACCAGCGTAAACAAAAGTATCCCTACACGTATAGGGTCTGCTAGTGATTGGCAAACAATTGCAGCAGGAAATCAATATACAGTAGCCTTAAAAAAAGATGGAACTTTATGGGCCTGGGGCGATAATTATTTTGGACAATTAGGAAATGGTACCAGTTCAGGACCTGGCGTCCCTAAACAGGTTGGAACAGATAAAGATTGGAAAACGATAACGGTAGGCTATCATCACACAATTGCCCTAAAAACAGATGGGAGCTTATGGACTTGGGGAAGTAATGATGATGGAAAATTAGGAGATGGCACTACTAAAGATGGTTATTCACCAAAAAAAATCGGAACAGATACTGACTGGAAGACGATCTGTGGAGGAGGAAGTCATACCCTTGCTATAAAAACAGACGGATCTTTATGGGCTTGGGGACAAAATACATATGGTGAGTTAGGAAACGGTACAACTATGAGTAGCTATATTCCGATAAAAATAGGAATATCTACAGATTGGAAAACTTTAGGTGCGGCGGGAGATCATTCAATTGCAATAAAAACTGATGGCTCTTTATGGACTTGGGGATATAATTCACACAACGAATTAGGAAATGGTAAATATTCAAACAGTCTTACACCAGTACAAATAGGGACAGGAAAAAGCTGGCAGGCGGTAACTGCAGGTTGGTACTACACAACTGCAGTAAGTACTGATGGTGTCATGTGGACTTTTGGAGATAATGCAGAGGGACAATTAGGAGATGGTACAACTGTTAATAAAAATGTCCCTATAATTGTTCCTTGCTCTGACATGTTGAGTCTTAATATAAATGTGGTAAATGTATCTTGCTTAGGTATGCATAATGGTTCTGCAACTGCTATTGCAGGAGGAGGAACCGCTCCTTACACTTATTTATGGTCTAACGGAGGAACAGGTTCTTCCGTAAAAGATTTAGCACCCGGCACATATACGTGTAAAGCAACAGATGCGTCTTCATTAACAACTATTAGCTCCTTTACAATTACTGAACCCAATCTTATCTCTTTTAATACAACAAGCATTGGTGCGTGTAATGGTAATAACGGAAATATCACCATTATCGCAAATGGAGGAACAAAACCTTATGAATACTCCATTTCAGATGGTATGAACTTTCAAGATTCAAATATCTTTAATAATTTATCGGCAGGAAATTATTCTGTAACGGTAAGAGACGTCAATGGATGTATCACAATGTCGAATTTTGTAATGGTCGATTCAAACACTACTCAACCGCCAACGGCAAATTCACAAACATTTGATGAAGGCGCAACCGTTTCCAATTTAGTAGCCAATGGCACAAACATTAAATGGTATGCTGATCATGTATCGTCGAATGTTTTAAGTTCATCAACTGTTTTACAAACTGGTACATATTATGCATCGCAAACAATCAACGGATGTGAAAGCTCTTCAAGAGTAGCAATAACCATAACTATTAAGCCAATTCAGATTGATGAAAAAATACCTACAAATGGTTTAGTTGCGTATTATCCATTTAATGAAAATGGGAATGATGTCAGCGGTAATAAAGCGCATGGAACTGTTTTTAATGCTGCTTTAACAACGGATAGATTTGGAAATATAAATAGTGCTTACAGCTTTAATGGTCTCACTGATTATATCAACGCAACCATACCGAATATTCCTCAAGGCAATTCTCCAAGAACAATTTCTGGTTGGTTTAAAACAGATAAAGCTTTCGCTGATCCAAATAAATCTGAAACTTGTATTTTTAATTATGGCGAGTTAGAAAATTTACAAAGACTTTCTCTGTCAATTTACAGTAAAGGTTATCTTAATATTACTACGGGACCAAATTTTTCAAGTAATGATTTTTACCTAAATAATTTTAATTATGCTGATGATAGTTGGTACTTCTTTACTCTTACTTACGATGGAGATACTATTTCAATATATATAAATAGCCAGCTTATAGATAAAAAAGCTTTAAAATTAAATACTACTACAAATAATCTTTTTAGAATTGGGCAAAGGTTACCAGACAATAAAAATGAAGCCTTTAAGGGTAAAATTGATGATATTGGTATCTGGAATCGTGTTTTAACTCCCGAAGAAATTTCAGCAATGTATACTCCTGGGGAGCAGCCAGCTTATACTTTAATTCCGGATCCGAATTTTGAACAAAAATTAATCAATTTAGGATTGGATAATTTTCCGCGTGATGGAAAAATCCACACATCTAGTATTAACACCTTAACTTCCTTAGATGTTAGTAAAAGTAATATTTCAGATTTAACAGGAATACAAGACTTCGTATCATTAACTGATTTAAATTGTAGTCAAAATTCATTAACAGCATTAAATATAAGTAAAAATACCGCTCTAACTACTCTAGATTGTAGTACCAATAGAATAACCTCTCTAGACGTAAGTAATAATATTGCTTTGCTTAATTTGAGCTGCTATTCGAATCAATTAACATCTTTAAATGTTAAGGCAAATAAGGCGCTAACAAAATTAGATTCGGGTTCAAACCAATACACTTCTTTAGATGTAAGCTCAAATACTGCCTTAACGTTTTTGGGCTGTAATACAAGTCAATTAACCACTTTAGATGTACGTAATAATACAGCTTTAAAACTTCTTGATTGCCGCGAAAATAAATTAACCTCATTGGATGTTTCTAACATTACTACTCTAACAGAGCTATATTGTCAATCTAATCAATTAACAAATTTGAATATAAGCAAAAATAAAGTTTTAGAATTTGTAAACTGTTCAAAAAATCAGCTAACCTCCTTAGATGTTAGCGCAAATACTTCCTTAGTTGGATTATATCCTAATTCCAATCAATTAACGAGTCTAAATTTAAAGAATGGAAATAATGATAAACTTACCTATCTAAATTTTGTTAATAATCCAAATTTAACTTGCATACAGGTCGATGATGTGGCGTACGCCAATGCAAACTGGTCTAGCAAAAAAGATCTTACTGCAAGCTTTAATACGAACTGTAATGACGGCTATACTTTAATTCCTGATCTGAATTTTGAAAAAGCCCTAATTGCCAAAGGAATTGATTCTGGAACTCCCGACGGAAAAGTCCTTACCTCAAAAGTAGCTTCGGTAATTAACTTATATATTAACGAAGAATCAATCAGTAGTTTATCTGGAATTCAAGATTTTAAGTCTATAAAAACTCTTTTTTGCGATGGAAATCAAATTACCAGCATCAATCTTTCTAATAATACTGCTTTAGAAAATTTATCTATAGGCGATAATCAGTTAAAAGATTTAGATGTTTCTAAAAATATAGCTTTAAAAAGTCTCTATTTTCACAACAACCAAATAGACAGCATAAATGTTTCACAAAATACAACTTTACGATCGTTATATATGCCTGGAAATAAGGTAAGAGATTTAAACGTTTCAAAAAATACTGCTTTAGTGCACTTAACCTGTAGTTCCAATTTATTAACTACTCTTGATCTTTCTCAAAATAAAGCTCTTGAAGATTTAATTTGTGATCATAATCAATTAACAGAATTAGACATTACTAAAAATATTTTACTGAACGGTTTGTATTGTAACAGTAATAAACTAACCGCTTTAAATACTTCAAAAAATACTAATCTAATCAGGATCGAATGTGATTCTAATCAAATTACTCGTTTAGATACTTCTAATAATCCTTTATCAGGAGGTTTGAACTGTAGTTCTAATTTATTAACGTCTCTTGATATTTCAAAAAACACTTCTTTAGATTATCTAAAATGTGCTTCCAATCAGTTAATTAGTCTTAATTTAAAAAACGGAAACAATACCAAATTCATCAATACCACTATGGTTGATAACTTAAAAAATAACCCAAATTTAACTTGCATTCAAGTTGATGATGTAGACTATGCGAATAAAAACTGGATGAATGCTAAAGATTCTTGGGCTTCGTACAATACTACTTGTACAGTAGAATATGTGGCGCTTCCAGACACTAATTTTGAGCAAAGGTTAATTGATTTAGGAATTGACACTGATGGTCTTAATGGAAAAATCACAATTGCTAATGCAAGTTCGATAACAAGTTTGGACCTTTCAAACAGTAATATTAAAAATCTAACTGGTATTGAATATTTTACTTCATTAACAACTTTAGATATAAGCAATAACCAAATTACTTCTCTTGACGTAAGCACCAATTTACTTCTAGAAACGCTAGATGCTTCATCAAATCAGCTTACTACATTAGATTTATCCGAAAATACTAGGCTCAGAATTGTATATGTTGTGAATAATCCTTTGGTTTATTTAAATCTTCGAAACGGAAACAATGCTAATTTTATTCTGCCATCAAATACTGGAAAAAAATCTGCTTCTGGATTATATACCACTTTCTTAGGACTTACAACACTTAGTTGCATACAAGTTGATGATGAGAATTATTCAAATACAAACTGGTCAAACATCAAAGAATCAACCACTACGTATTCTAATACTTGTAAGAGTCTAGGCATTGACAAATCTGAGTTTAGCCAAGTTATTTTATATCCAAACCCAACAAAAGGAGAAATAACGATTAATAATATTACATTAGACCAAGCAACAGTTTATAACGCGTTAGGACAATTTGTAAAATCTTTTACTTTAAATAATGTAAATACAAATAATACGATCGATTTATCTGGCTTACCTAGAGGAGTTTATTATGTGTATCTAATCAATGGAGATGCCGCTTCTGCTAAAAAAGTTATAGTAGAATAATCGTCCCTTTTTCAAAAAATAAAAATCCCATTTTCAATATTAGAAAATGGGATTTTTTTATGTCTAATTTATTCTGTTTAAAGAATCTCTTCGCAAGTAAGAACATCTTTCAATCGAACACCTTTTTCGGTATGCTCAACAGTAATAATTTGATTGTGTGCATCGTGTTCTAAAAACAAATAATGATTATTATCTGTTGCCAAATTCAAAAATTTTGATTTCTCCGGCATTGTCAACAAAGGTCTTGTGTCATAACCCATCACATACGGAAGCGGAATATGCCCCGCTGTTGCTAATAAATCGGCACAAAAAACAATCGTTTTATCTTGGTATTTTATATACGGAATCATCTGTTTTTCGGTATGCCCGTCAACATAATAAATATCAAAACCAAGTTCTTTTGCAAATCCAAAATCAGATTCTGGTCTTTCAATAAAATTCAGCTGACCGCTTTCTTGCATTGGCAGGATATTTTCAGACAAGAAAGAAGCTTTTTCTCGAGCATTGGGTTTTGTTGCCCATTCCCAATGGTTTTCGTTTGTCCAGAATTTGGCATTTTTAAAAGCTGGCTCATAACCCGTTTTGTCGGCATTCCATTGAACGCTTCCTCCGCAATGGTCAAAATGAAGATGTGTCATAAAAACATCTGTAATATCGTCTCGATTAAAACCATATTTCGCTAGAGAATTATCTAAAGAATGTGATCCCCAAAGCGAATAATATCCAAAAAACTTTTCAGATTGCTTATCGCCCATTCCAGTATCAATTAAAATAAGACGATTTCCGTCTTCAATCAATAAACATCGAGCAGCAATATCAATTAAGTTATTAGCATCGGCAGGATTTGTCTTGTTCCAGATTGTCTTGGGAACAACGCCAAACATTGCGCCTCCGTCTAATTTAAAATTTCCGGATTCTATTGGGTAAAGTTTCATGAGAATAATTTTCTAAAAGAACAAAGCTAGAAAATTCAAATCCCTTTTGCTAAAATTTAAAGCTAAAAACAAATTTTCTAATTATTCTAATGTAATCGAAGTGCTTCCCATTATTTCCTGCTTATCAAAATAATTCACAAAATAAGTGCCTTTCTTAAACTGGTCAGCATTCAAAATTCCATAAGCATTTACCGATTTGCCTTGAAAATCTGCACTTACTATAAAACTATAAACAAGCGCTTTATCATTACCAAATTCAATCAGTTTATTATCTCCCAGAACCGTATTTTTCTGATCTAAAACCTGAACATAAAAAACTCGTTTTCCTGTTTTTGCAACAGCATTTCCGTTAACCGTAAAACTAATTTTAAGTTTTTTTGTATTCTTTGCTTTTGTCGTTTCCAATTCAGCACCAGAATTTTTTTCACGAAGTGCAATAGCTTTAAAATTGCTTAAATACAATTTTGAAGCATCTTTTAAAGTCGTTTCTAATTTTTTCTGTTTAGAAACCAAAGTGTCATTTTCTACTTTTTGATTGTACATGACAACATTCTGGCTTTCTATTTCTGTCAATAAATTTTTATTCTGAGATTTCAGTTTTCTAATTTCCTGAATTCTTCCTACTAATGACGAATTCAAATCTGAAAGCTGATTTCGATAAATTCTAATTTGCTCCGCCGATGGATTATTAGAAGCTTTAATAATAGCTACTAAATTCTCAACATTTTTACGCTCTAACTCTAATTCTTTAGATAAAGCTGTTTTTTCTAAAATAGCCTGATCATATGCGTTTTTTAATGTGTTTAAAGAATCCAAAATATTCTTTTGCTCACTTGCTTCTTTACTTTCAAATGGCATTATATTGGTAATGCTTTCCTTTTTAGCTTCACTATTATTCTTATCAGGTTCACTGCTAAAAACCAAGACTACAGCACCTAATCCTAAAACAAAAATTATAGCAAACAAAGGTTTAAACCACTTTATTTCATTTTGTTTTTTCATAATTACTCCTAATTTTCTGCAAAAATATTGAATAAAAAATGGCTATTATCAGTAGAAATACTTGTTTTTTAACATTTAGGAGCGATATTTGCAGCTATTTCTAAAATAAAGATCCATTTGGCCATTTTAAGACCAATTTTATCAAAATAAGTAATATCTATTTTCACATTTGTTATAATAATGTGAACCGTTATGGAAAAAGGTTTTTAAGTCGTATCTTTGCCGATAATTTCTATTTAACATTGAAAATTAGCGTTTTAAATCTGTACTAAATTCATTACAGAGAAAAAATGCTCATTAAAAACAAACATCTAAGAACAATGATAAAAGTTTCAGATACTGCCAAAAAGAAAATCATCGACCTGATGACTGATGATGGTTTTGACGCCGCAAGCGACTACGTTAGAGTAGGTGTAAAAAGCGGTGGATGCTCTGGTTTGTCTTATGATTTAAAATTTGACAAAACCAAAGGAGAAGACGACAAAATATTCGTTGACAACGACATACAAATTGCTGTAGAAAAAAAATCATTCTTATACCTAGCCGGAACAATTTTAGAGTTCTCTGGCGGATTAAACGGAAAAGGATTTGTTTTCAATAACCCAAATGCAAGTAGAACTTGCGGATGCGGAGAATCATTCTCTCTTTAGTCAAAAGCTGAAAGTTGTAAAGTCATAAAGACTTCAATTGACTTTCGAACTTTAGACTCCAAAACTTTAGACAATAACAAAAATAATGAGCAAATACACCGAAGACGATTTAAAGATCGAACTGGAAACTAAAGAATATGAGTACGGATTTTATACCGATATAGAATCTGAGACTTTCCCTATTGGCTTAAACGAAGAAATTGTAAGAGCTATTTCTCTTAAAAAAGAAGAACCTGAATGGATGACCGAATGGCGCATCGAGGCTTTCCGCGCTTGGAAAGAAATGATCGAACCAGAATGGGCAAACGTACATTACGAAAAACCAGATTTTCAGGCTATTTCATATTATTCAGCTCCAAAACAAGTAGATCCTAACAAAACGCTGGACGATGTTGATCCAGAATTATTAGAGATGTACAAAAAGTTAGGAATTTCGATAGACGAGCAAAAAAAGATGAACAATGTCGCTATGGATATTGTTGTCGACTCTGTTTCGGTAGCTACGACTTTCAAGAAAACTTTGGCAGAAAAAGGAATTATTTTCTGTCCGATTTCTGAAGCAATTAAAGAACACCCTGAATTAGTAAAAAAATATTTAGGAACTGTTGTACCTCAAAAAGACAACTTTTATGCAGCATTAAACTCAGCAGTTTTCTCTGATGGAAGTTTCTGTTATATTCCAAAAGGCGTAAAATGTCCAATGGAACTTTCAACGTATTTCAGAATCAATCAAGCAGGAACTGGGCAATTCGAAAGAACTTTAGTTATTGCAGATGAAGGAAGCTACGTTTCTTACCTTGAAGGATGTACTGCTCCAAGCCGTGACGAAAACCAATTACACGCCGCTGTGGTTGAATTAATCGCTTTGGATGATGCTGAAATTAAATATTCTACAGTTCAAAACTGGTTCCCAGGAAACAAAGAAGGAAAAGGTGGAGTTTACAACTTCGTAACTAAAAGAGGTTTATGCGAAACAAACGCTAAAATTTCTTGGACGCAGGTTGAAACAGGTTCTGCTGTAACTTGGAAATATCCTTCTTGTGTATTAAAAGGAGATAATTCAGTAGGAGAATTTTATTCTATTGCTGTGACCAATAATTTCCAACAAGCTGATACTGGAACAAAAATGATCCATTTAGGTAAAAATACTAAATCGACTATTATTTCTAAAGGTATCTCGGCTGGAAAATCACAAAATAGCTACCGTGGTTTAGTGCAAATCTCGCCAAGAGCTGAGAACGCAAGAAACTTTTCACAATGTGATTCATTGTTAATGGGTAACAATTGTGGCGCACATACTTTCCCTTATATCGAAAGTAAAAATCCAACAGCAAAAATCGAGCACGAAGCAACTACAAGTAAAATTGGAGAAGACCAAGTTTTCTACTGTAACCAAAGAGGAATTCCGACTGAAAAAGCGATTGCCTTAATTGTAAACGGTTTCAGTAAAGATGTGTTGAATAAACTTCCAATGGAATTTGCTGTTGAAGCTCAAAAATTATTAGAGATTTCTTTAGAAGGATCTGTAGGTTAAAAAAGTTTCATGTTTCAGGTTTCAAGTTTTTGATCCGAAACTTACTTTTGCAACCATTAAAAAAGAATTTTATATCATATTAAAATAAAAGATTTTTCAAAGTTTCGCTTTTCAGCACAACTGAGAACTTGAAACTTGAAACTTTAAACAAAAAAAAGATGTTATCAATAAAAAACCTTCACGCCGCAATTGGTGATAAAGAAATCCTTAAAGGAATTAATATAGAAGTTAAAGCTGGAGAAGTTCACGCTATCATGGGACCAAACGGTTCTGGAAAAAGTACACTTTCTGCTGTTATCGCAGGAAACGAAAACTACGAAGTTACAGATGGAGAAGTAATTCTTGACGGAGAAGATCTTGCTGATTTAGCTCCAGAAGAAAGAGCACACAAAGGTGTTTTCCTTTCTTTTCAATATCCTGTAGAAATTCCTGGAGTTAGCGTTACAAACTTCATGAAAACTGCTATCAATGAAACTCGTAAAGCAAATGGGCAAGAAGAAATGCCAGCTAACGAAATGCTGAAAGTAATTCGTGAGAAATCTGAATTGTTAGAAATCGATCGTAAATTTCTTTCTCGTTCTCTTAATGAAGGTTTTTCTGGAGGAGAGAAAAAAAGAAACGAAATCTTCCAAATGGCAATGTTAGAGCCAAAATTAGCTATCCTTGACGAAACCGATTCTGGTCTTGATATCGATGCTTTAAGAATCGTTGCAAACGGGGTGAACAAATTGAAAAGCGACAAAAACGCTATTATCGTAATCACGCACTACCAACGATTATTAGATTATATCGTTCCTGATTTCGTTCACGTTCTTTACAACGGAAGAATCGTAAAATCTGGCGGAAAAGAATTGGCTTACGAGCTTGAGGAAAAAGGATACGACTGGATCAAAGCAGAGAACTAATTCTAAGTCGTAAAGTCGAAAGTCAAAAGTCGTAAAGTCGAAAATACAATATGAGTAAATTCAAATCTTTTGAAGAAATAAATTCCTGGCAAAAATCTCGAATCTTCAATAAGAAAATATATTTGATTACTGAAAATTCTAATTTCAAAAAAGACTTTGATTTTGTTAGACAAATAAGACGTGCATCACTTTCTATATCATCAAATATAGCAGAAGGTTTTGAGAGAAATACAGACAAAGAGTTTATTTACTTTTTATATGTAGCCAAAGCATCCGCAGGAGAAGTAAGATCTCAATTATATTTAGCTTTTGATTTAGAATATATTATAAAAGAAGAATTTGAAATGCTTTTAGAATCGGTAACAGAAATATCGAAATTATTAAGCGGTTTCATTAAATATTTGAGCCCAAAGTCATAAAGTCGAAAGTGATAAAGTCAAAAACTTTATGCTTTAATTCTTGACCTTTTGGCAAAAAACAGTCGACAATCCAAAGTCTTTCGACTTTCGACTTTCGACTTTAAGACTAAAACAGAAAATGGATTTAAAAGAAAAATTAGTATCGTCTTTTATGGCTTTTGAAGAGCGTGTCGATGTACATTCAGATTTACATGACATACGCACAAATGCTTTAAAAAATTTCGAAAATAAAGGTTTCCCAACCAAAAAAGAAGAAGCTTGGAAATATACATCGCTAAATGCCATCTTAAAAAATGACTTTACGGTTTTTCCAAAGCAAGAAAATGCAATCGAATTCAACCAAGTAAAAAAATACTTTTTACACGAAATTGATACGTACAAATTAGTATTTATTGATGGCGTTTTCAGTTCGCATTTGTCTTCTACAACGCATGATGGAATCGATGTTTGCTTGATGTCATCGGCATTGACCAAACCAAAATACAAAATGGTTATTGATACTTACTTTAATCAAATTGCAAGTAAAGATGATAGCTTAACTTCATTAAATACTGCTTTTGCTATTGAAGGTGCTTTCATCAATATTCCGAAGAAAAAAGTAGCTGACAAACCAATTGAGATTATGTACTTCTCAACTGGAAACGAAGCAGCTTTGATGGTTCAACCAAGAAATTTGGTAATTGTGGGTGAAAATTCGCATGTTCAAATTATTGAGCGTCACCAAAGTTTGAACGAAAATCCAGTTTTAACAAACTCTGTTACTGAGATTTTTGCTCAAAAACGTGCGATTGTTGATTATTACAAAATTCAAAACGATAATAGCGAAGCGAATTTAATTGACAACACTTATGTTTCGCAACAACAAGAAAGCCACGCTTATGTGCACACTTTCTCTTTTGGTGGAAATTTAACTCGTAACAACTTAAACTTTTACCATTTTGGCGAAAGATTGACAAGTACGCTTAACGGAATTTCGATCTTAAACGACAAACAACACGTTGATCATTATACTTTGGTAAACCACGCACAACCAAACTGCGAAAGTTTCCAGGATTATAAAGGAATTTTCTCTGATCGTTCGACTGGAGTTTTCAACGGAAAAGTTTTGGTTGAAAAAGAAGCTCAAAAAACAAATGCTTTCCAAAAAAGCAACAATATTTTATTGAGTGATAAAGCAACTATCAATGCAAAACCACAATTAGAGATTTTTGCAGATGACGTAAAATGTTCTCATGGTTGTACTGTTGGACAGCTTGATGAAACAGCAATGTTCTACATGCAGTCTCGTGGAATTCCAAAAAAAGAAGCAAAAGCTTTATTGATGTACGCATTCTCAAATGCCGTTATCGAAAGCATCAAAATACCGGAATTAAAACAAAGAATTACTAAAATCATTGCTACCAAATTAGGTGTGAATTTAGGATTTGATTTGTAGTCAGGTTTTACCGCAAAGACACAAAGGTTACGCAAAGTTCGCAAAGTTTATTACAAAACTTTGCGAACTTTGCGTTTTTACTTGGCGTCTTTGCGGTTAAATTTTATTTTTTTACTGAAGAAATGACATCTTTCAGAAAACCATTAAAATCAAATCCAGGTTCTTCTTCCTTCACTCCCATTCTAACAATTACCATATCCAAAGACGGAATAATCGCTACCATTTGACCTTGGTAACCACTGCAATAAAACATATCACGAGGAACATCTGGAAATTTCCCTCCAGCGTTTAGCCAAAATTGCGCTCCATATTTCCCCTCAGAAGTATTGGTTGGAGTTGCTGTGTATTTTACCCAGCTTTCGTCAAGGATTTGTTCGCCGTTCCAGTTTCCTTTATTCAGATACAATAATCCAAATTTTGACCAGTCTCTTGGTGTTGCCCATCCGTAAGATGAACCTACAAAAGTTCCTGACATATCCTGCTCAACAATCATCGAGTTCATTCCGATTTTGTCGATTACAGCGCTATACCAAAAATCAAGATATTCTTGTTGGGTTTTAAATTGGCTTCTTAAAATTCTCGATAATAAGTTTGTCGTTCCTGATGAATAGTACCAATGCGTGTTTGGTTTATATTTCGCAGGTTTGTCCATTTGCACTTTCCCCATATCTGCAGACTGAAAAAGCATTTGTGTCGCGTCGCAGATTGTACTATAGTTTTCTTCCCATTCTAAACCGGAATTCATGTGAAGCAAATCGTTAATCGTAATATTTTTGCGTTCGTCATTCTGCCATTCTTTGATAGGCGCTGGTTTATTAATGTCAATTTTTCCTTGTTTAGCCAAAACTCCAAAAGCCGAACTTGTGATACTTTTTGTCATCGACCAGCCTAAAATTTTACTGTCTTTATTGAATCCCGTATCGTATTTTTCGCCAATTAATTTGTCTTTATATAGAACTACAACAGCACGCGTGCGTTTTGCCTTTCCTCCATCTTTATCAAAAGAATCATCAATTGCTTTTTTCAATTTTGCGTAATCCACATTCGCGAAAGCGGTATCTTTCGGTTCATTATTCCCATATGGAAAAGGGAGATTATTTACCAATTTTGTTCTTTTCGGAAGCAAATAAGGTTTCGAAATATCGTACTCATCATTAATTAATAAAGCACCTAAACCTTCTCTATAAATCGCTTTTCTTTCTTTCAAGCCATAAACAGATGAAATAGCATATTTTCCTGCATCATCAATGGAGTTTTTCGCCAAATCAATCATATCGATATCATTGTCGGTTTTCTGAATTAAATCCAATGGGCGATTATCTATAAAATGTCCAGAAGCGACACTTTTGGCAGAAAAACCGGAAATCAAATCAAGTTTCGGATACGTTGTAAATCCGAAATACAAAAAAGCAAGAACCACAACAAGTAAAAGTACTTTGAGAAATTTTTTCATGATATGTTAGTTATTTTTATTGCAATATAAATAATTTATGTTCACGATTTTAGAACTCAAATAACAAATCTGATTGGAATAATGCAGGAAATTGAATTGATTTTTAAGGAATCAGCATTTGCACCTTGTAACAATGGCGCCATAAAAGGAAATTATAGAATTAATGTATAAACAAATTTAGTTTTAGTACTTTTGTAAATAGATTTTTTCTAAATAAGACATGCTAGATATTCAAAAAATAAGAGCTGATTTCCCGATACTTTCTCAAACTGTAAACGGAAAGCCATTAGTATATTTCGACAACGGAGCTACTTCGCAAAAACCACAAGTTGTAATTGATGCTGAAGTAAAATATTATCAGGAAATCAACGCCAATATTCATCGTGGCGTTCACACTTTAAGCCAGTTAGCAACTGATGCTTACGAGATTTCTCGTGGAAAAGTAAAAGATCACATCAATGCAAAACATGCTCATGAAGTGCTTTTTACTTCGGGAACAACGCACGGAATTAATTTAGTTGCAAACGGATTTGCTTCAATTTTAAAACCTGGTGACGAAGTAGTTGTTTCTTCATTAGAACATCACAGTAACATTGTGCCTTGGCAAATGTTATGCGAAAAAACAGGTGCTGTTTTAAAAGTTATTCCAATCAATGACAATGGAGAATTAATCATTGAGGAATTTGATAAACTGCTTTCAGATAAAACGAAAATCGTTACTGTAAATCATATTTCAAACGCATTGGGTGTGATAAATCCAATCAAATATATTATTGATAAAGCACATTCAGTTGGCGCTGCAGTTTTAATTGACGGTGCTCAAGCAGTTCCGCATTTAAAACCAGATGTTCAGGAATTAGATTGCGATTTTTATGCTTTTTCAGGACATAAAATGTGCGGCCCAACGGGAACTGGAATTCTTTATGGAAAAGAAGCTTGGCTAAACAAACTTCCTCCATATCAAGGTGGTGGCGAAATGATCAAAGAAGTTACTTTCGAAAAAACAACTTATGCCGATCTTCCTCATAAATTTGAAGCAGGAACACCAAATATCGCTGGCGGAATTGTTTTAGGAACTGCTATTGATTATTTAAACGAGATCGGTTTTGATAAAATTCATGAATATGAAAATGAATTGTTAGAACACGCTACAAAACGTCTTAACGAAATTGAAGGCATCCGAATTTACGGAAATACCAAAAATAAAGCATCTGTAATTTCGTTTAATATTGACGGAATTCACCCGTATGATGTTGGTTCTATTATAGATAAATTAGGAATCGCGGTTAGAACAGGACACCACTGTGCCCAACCAATTATGAATTTCTTCTGTATTCCGGGAACGATTCGTGCTTCTTTCTCATTTTACAATACAAAAGAAGAAATTGATGCCATGGTTGATGCTGTTAAAAAAGCACAAACCATGTTAAGCTAAAAAACAAATTATATGCGAATAGTATCATTATTGCTCCTGACACTTTTTATTGCTACGGGATGCTGCAGTCAAAAAAAAGCCGATATGAAATCGACTCAAATTGAATACTCTGCGCTTTCTAGAGGTTATTATAAAGTAATAACAGTACAAAACAAAACGGTATCGGTTGTTAAGGAACGTAATGCTGAAGCTGTTAAAAGCAATATTAATGATGCAAAATGGAACGAGATTGTTTCAGCATATTCAAAAGTTAATTTAGACAATCTTTCTACCTTAAAAGCACCGACAGACAAACGCACTTATGATGGCGCCGCTATCGGAAATTTAAAAATAACTAAAGACGGAAAAACATATGAAACAGCAGGTTTTGACAATGGCTTTCCGCCAAAAGAAATCGAAAAACTAGTTAATTTATTAGTTGATTTTTCTAAAGAATAATTATGACGATAAAAGAAATACAAAACGAAATAATAGACGAATTTTCAATGTTTGATGATTGGATGCAGCGTTATGAGTACATCATCGAACTAGGAAAAAGTCTTCCGTTAATTAAAGAAGAATACAAAACCGATGATAATTTAATCAAAGGCTGTCAGTCTAAAGTTTGGCTGCAAGGTGAACAGCAAGATGATAAAATTGTTTTTACGGCAGATAGTGATGCTATTTTGACT
Organism: Flavobacterium sp. PLA-DH12; assembly: GCF_059511845.1. Taxonomy (NCBI): domain Bacteria; kingdom Pseudomonadati; phylum Bacteroidota; class Flavobacteriia; order Flavobacteriales; family Flavobacteriaceae; genus Flavobacterium; species Flavobacterium sp. PLA-DH12. The sequence goes on along the minus strand of NZ_JCAMPD010000002.1, from coordinate 559,847 downwards.
AAGGGAATTATTGCGATTTTAATTCGTGCTTTCTCCAATCAAAAAGCAAAAGATATCTTAGAAGCTGATACTGATTTTATAGACGAAATTGGCTTAAAAGAACATTTATCTGCAACACGTGCTAACGGATTGGTTTCGATGATAAAAAACATCAAAATGTACGCTTTGGCTTTTGATGCTAAAAACAAAAATTAAATTTTAATTAACCATATAAGTGATATAAGAAAATTTAAGTTTTGAGCTTAAATTATTCATACAGTAAAATGTAAGAAATTTATGCAAAACATTTGAATGAACTTACATTTCTTATATAGCAAAAAACAAATAAAGTAAGTTTTATCTTTCTTTTTTATTTCTTATAATTGCTAAAAAAGCAATGATTACAAAGAAATATTTGACTGATTTAATTTATCAGGTTAATGGAGCCGCAATTGAAGTTCATAAAAGTATTGGAGCAGGACTTTTAGAAAGTATTTATCATCAATGCATGATCAAAGAATTATCATTAAGAGGAATCAATTTTAAATCCGAATTGGTAATTCCTATTGAATATAAAGGTTTAGAACTAGAGTCAAATCTAAGATGTGATCTATTCATCGAAAATTGTTTAGTTCTTGAATTAAAATCTGTTGATCAAATTGTACCTGTTCATGTTGCAAAACTGATGTCTTATATGAAACTTTTAAAGTCACCAATAGGTTTAATGATAAACTTCAATGTGACAAATATCTATCACGAAGGACAAAAAACATATATTAACGAGTTATATCGTTGGTTAGAAGATTAAACATAAAAACAAACATCATCATTAATTTTTAAGTTTAGTTTTAAATGAACTTATATGACTTATATGGTGGAAAAAATAACAAAATGGAACAAGAAATAGACACAAACGAATTAGGAGAATCAATCGTAAGAGTTTTAAAAGGAATTTACGATCCAGAGATTCCTGTAGATATTTACGAATTAGGATTAATTTATGACGTAATGGTAAATACAGATTACGAAGTAAAAATCCTGATGACACTTACATCTCCAAACTGTCCAGTTGCAGAAAGCTTACCAAGAGAAGTTGAAGAAAAAGTAAAAACAATCGAAAACATTAAAGATGTAGACGTAGAAATCACTTTTGATCCACCTTGGAGCAAAGATTTAATGAGCGAAGAAGCGAAGTTAGAATTAGGAATGCTTTAATTTAGTCGTAAAGTCAAAAGTCGAAAGTCTAAAAGTCAAGGACTTTATAATTTTTGATATTTGACTTTAATACCTAAAAAACAATTAGTTATAATGCCGGAAGTCATAAAGTCGAAAGTAAAAGACTTTATGACTTTTGACCTTCGACTTTAAGACTACAAAGAATGGAAGAAATCATCAATAAAGTTGCCAATAGTGCTTTAGAAGTTTTTGATCTTGAGGATTATTATCCAAAAGGAATGCGTGTGCAAATTGACATTTCGCAATGGCTTTTGGAAGGATTTTTATTGAAAGAAAAAGACTTTAGAGAGCATCTTAAAAATCACGATTGGTCGCAATATCAGGATCAATATGTTGCTGTACACTGTAGTACAGATGCTATAATTCCCGCTTGGGCATTAATTTTGGTTAGCGTTCATTTAGCGCCTTTTGCAAAAAAAGTAGTCAACGGAACTATTGAAGATCTTGACGCAAGCCTTTATGAAGAAATTTTAAGCAAAATTGATTATTCTGTTTACCAAAACAAACCCGTAATTGTAAAAGGCTGTTCTAGAAAACCCGTTCCTATGCGTGCGTATATTTTAGCTACAAACTATTTACAGCCATTTGCCCGCAGTATTATGTACGGCGAAGCATGTTCTGCAGTGCCATTATACAAAGAATCTAAGAAATAACCTGCATTAACAGTATAGTAATCTTTAACTTTCCATTGGTTTTTAGTATATTTGATTATACACTCTAAACTAAAAACCATGAGAAAGCTAACTCTATTACTTTTCATTTTAGTAAACTTCACGTTTGTACAAGCCCAAAATTCAGAAAAAGAGTTAATTCAGAATACTGAAAAGGCAGTAAAAAAAATTAATGATACTATCGAAGGCGAAGGCTGGAAAACAAAAGGAACTGTTTCGCTTTTACTGAATCAATCGAGTTTTAACAATTGGATTGCAGGAGGTGAAGATAGCTTTTCTGGAACATTAGGAATCAATTACGATTTCAATTACAAAAAAGATGGCTTAACTTGGGACAACAAAATTTTAGCATCGTACGGTCTTCTTCAAACTAAAAACGATGACTTCACAAAAAAAACAGATGACCGCTTAGAGTTCAATTCCATAGTTGGAAAAAAAGCTTTTGGAGAATGGTACTACTCCTACTTCCTAAATTTTAGAACACAATTTTCAACCGGTTATATTTATGGTCAAGATGACAATGGAAAGCAAATCAGGACTGAACAAACCAAATTTATGTCTCCTGGATATCTTACCACAGGTCCTGGTATTTACTGGACAAAAGATGACAATCTTAAAATAAATTTTGCACCGCTAACTTCAAAATTTACTTTTGTAGACAGTGCTTATACAACTGGAATTGATAGATTTACTGGACTACCATATGTAGATGGCAGTTATTTTGGTGTTGACGAAGGCAAAAGTATCCGTTACGAGCTTGGTTTTTATGCTTCTGTTTATTACAAATTAGCAATCATGACAAACGTGACTGCCGAAAACACGCTTAATCTTTATTCAAATTATTTGGAAGATCCTCAAAATGTCGATATCAATTATTCGCTAAATATTATAATGAAAATCAACAAGTTTTTATCTGCTAATTTATCGTTTCAGGCTATTTATGATGATAATGCATTTGCAGGACTTCAAACAAGAGAAGTATTTGGCTTAGGAGTTAATTTTGGATTTTAATTATCCATCGTACTAGATTCCGGCATATAAAATTATTAATGCCACAGATTAAAAGATTTAAAAGGATTTTTCAATCTAAATAATCCCTTAATCTGTGGCAAAACAAAAAAGCTTTTGAATTTATCAAAAGCTTTTCTTCATTTTATTCTTCGTCATCTTTTTCAATTGCATCCTTATAGTCAGGATACAAGAAATTATTATAAGGAAAACGTGTTATATGAATCTGGCGAACAGCTTCATAAACTGTTTCTCTGAATTCTTCGAAATTTTCTTTGTTTCTAGCCGAAATAAACAGTGCTTTATCTTGACCAACGTTGCTCATCCAAGTTTGTTTCCATTCATCAAGCGTCCAGTGTCTTCTCGTTCTTTCAGTAATCAAATCATCTTCGTCGATAGTAAGATGTTTGTAAGCATCGATTTTATTAAAAACCATAATCGTTGGTTTATCGTTGCTTTTTATTTCCTGCAAAGTCTTGTTTACAGATTCGATATGATCTTCAAAATCTGGATGAGAAATATCTACAACATGCAACAATAAATCGGCTTCACGAACCTCATCTAGTGTACTTTTAAACGAATCTACCAATTGTGTTGGCAGTTTTCGAATAAATCCAACCGTATCAGAAAGTAAAAAAGGAAGGTTTTTAATCACCACTTTTCTAACTGTTGTATCTAAAGTTGCAAACAATTTATTCTCTACAAAAACATCGCTTTTACCAATTGCATTCATCAAAGTCGATTTCCCAACATTGGTATATCCAACCAAAGCAACTCGAACCATTGCACCTCGATTGCTTCGTTGAATGCTCATTTGCTTGTCGATCGTTTTGATTTTATCTTTCAATAATGAAATTCGGTCACGCACAATACGTCTATCGGTTTCAATCTCTGTTTCTCCAGGTCCACGCATACCAATACCTCCTTTTTGACGCTCAAGGTGTGTCCATAAACCAGAAAGTCTCGGAAGCAAATATTGGCATTGCGCCAATTCTACCTGCGTTCTAGCGTATGAAGTTTCGGCTCTCTGCGCAAAAATGTCTAGAATTAAGTTGGTTCTGTCTAGAATTTTGCAGTCAATAATTCTTGAGATATTTTTTTGCTGTGATGGCGTTAGTTCATCATCAAAAATTACAGTCGATATTTTGTTTTCTTTTACAAAAAGATTGATGTCATCAATTTTTCCCGTCCCTACGAAAGTCTTAGGGTTAGGACGTTCCATTTTCTGCGAAAAGCGTTTTATAACTTCACCTCCTGCGGTAAAAGTTAAAAACTCCAATTCGTCTAAATATTCATTTAGCTTTTCTTCACTTTGATTCTGAGTAACGATACCTACAATTACTGTTCTCTCAAAATTTATAACTTCTTTTTCTAACATAGTCTTGAATAAGGTGCAAATTTAATCATTTGTCTGCTACAATCAATTATACAATTTTGTTTTTACATTTATATTAAGAGAATAGACTCCAAAAAAAAATGGAACCTGTCAAGATAAACTCAACAAGGTTCCACTTAATCAATAAATGGTCTAAGTTTAAAACTTTTATTCGTAAATAAAAGTTTTTTCCGTTTTCACAATTCCGTTTTCCTCTATTTGAGAGCAAGAAATTGGGTAATTTAATTTATTGTATTTGTATTTTCTGCTCACCGCAACTAAAGCTGTTGAGGATGGACTAAAATTCATTTCATTATTATAAGAAATCGATTCAAACTCAAATTCTTCTTCATGATACGAAATCATCGGAACAATTACTTTGTAATTATCTCCAAAAAGATTTTGAACGATTAACTGATCAACCGATTTTTTATCATCGTAAGTATATGATTTTGAGATTTTGTCTCCAACCAAACCTTTGTGTCTTGACACGTTATCGTTTACATAAACATATTCTAATTTTCCAATAATTGCCTTGTTTCTATCACGAGAAGTACGTCTTACAATAATTCCGTTTTCAACAAGATATTCAATATCATCTACTAAATTCTGATGATTAGTGCTCTTTTTCGTTGTTACTTTTACCCTCGCTCCTTCGTATACAAATGATACTACTTTTGTAATATAATTAGGCCCTTCCTGATATTTTTTTACAAATTTGGTAATGTTGTTATCAGCGTCATAAGTATAATTTATTACTTCTTTCCAGTCGCTTCCCACTTTATCTTTTACCGACATATCCAGCAAGCCATTTTTGTTATAGTAGAAATGCTGTACGACATCTGAAGTGGTAATCGTTTGAAGTTTACCATCTTTAAAGGCCATTGTTTTGTTAACAATTTCGCCGTCTTTAGAGTTTTGGTAATTTGTTTTTACAATGTTAATCTGCTTTAGTCTAACGTTGTCTTGACTGTGCATCAAGAAAGGAAACACCATCATTAAGATGGCAATAAAGTAGGTTTTCATGTGGTATTTGTATTTGATTTGGGATGACCAAAGTACGAAATTCAATTAGATTTTAACAATTTGAAATACAAAAACTACAAACTTTTCAATAACACCTTAAAAATCAATAGTTTATTTCCGTTCTTTTAAATTATTTTTTATTTCTCCCCAAATATCTTAATGTCATCAACCATAAAAGCACCATTTAATGTTTTGTCTTTTCCTGAGCCGATGTATTTAAAAGCAATATTTATATTTCCAGAATAGGAAGAAAGATCAATTCCTCCAGAACTGATAAACTCACGAGAAGGTGTTGAAAGCGTTGGAACTTTTGCTTGCAATTTTGTCCATTTCGCTTTGGTCACGCTTGCACCATCAAAATTGGTTGAAATGTAAACTTCGAGTGTATTTAGCGGAGAATCGATTTTTAAATCGTGTTGCGCACTTCTAAACGAAAGCACTGCGTTTTTATACCCTGTTAGATTTATTTTAGGAGAAACAAGCCAAGCCACATTCTCGGCTGCGGTTGTACTTGTAGTATTAAATTCGGCATATCCATTTCCTCCATAGACGATGCTTTTCCATAGCTTTGTTGCTTTCTCAACAATATTACTCCAACCTGGAAGCACAAAATTGACATTGTTTTTAACCGATTGAAAATCTTCTGCAAAAAATGGGGTATTTCTTTTTCCGTTCATTATAATATCACTTTCGTAACGAACCATAAATTGATAATCCGTCCCAAATTTTGTTAGAATTCCTTTGACTTTTCCGCTTCCTTCTGGCACAGCATGATCTGCAAATTTTGCATAACTGCTGGTTCTAAAAATAATCTGATTTCCTGTTTTATCTCTCAAATACCAGTTCGTCGAACCACCAACATTATTGGATTCTTCAAAATAATGGCGTCCTAATGCTGCTTCAGTAAACTCTACATCATTTAACTCTATCAAAGTATTTAACTTAGAATCTGAAAGCGCCTCTTCTACAGAAAGTGATTTAACCAACTGATTCTCATCAATATTTGTACATGAAGCGTTTAATACATTTTTGTAGTCATTTTGCGAAATTCTTCCAATTGTTGGATCACCGGCATTGCTTACATACAAACTTCCTATCCTTAATCCTCCATAATATAAATCTGTAAATTGGTTTTTAAGTTTTACAAACACTTTATTTCCCAAACGATAATCAATGTAAGTATTTGTTGCACCAACTGGAACACTAAAACCAATCGCAGGGATTCCATCAGTTTCTCTTGTCTGCAATGAAATCGTTTTAAAAAAATTGCCTCCCTCATCACTTGAAACTACATAAGCTTCTATAATATCATCGTACAAATATTGCTTCGCTGTTGTACCCGAAAGTTCATAGACTTTTTCTACGCTTTTATTTACCGTAAGGTTGGGTTGAGTGCAGGTTAATTCTGGAGTTTCAACATCTTTACTGCAACTGATTAAGAATAATACAAAAAATAAAATTAATTTTTTCATGAGAAATAGCTTTCAGTTTATAACCCGATTGTGAGATTTAGAAAATAAGTTCGGCCATAGCCATAATAATATCTCGGACCAAAAGATGGTGTTCCGCTTGAAGCATCTTGATTTAGCGCTCTAAAATTGGCATTTCTTGCCTGTTCGAAACCACCTGTTTTATATATTAAATCCAAGACATTATTTACACTGGCAAAAAGTCCCACATACATTTTATGCATACGCCAAGATTTACCTCCACTTAAATTCAGCAATGTAATAGGCTTAAATTTTTCTTGTTTTAATAGTTCATTCCCTCTTTCTGAAGTTGCTTCAGGAAAAGGAAAACCATTGGTTGGATTGATGTAAAATTGAGATGTTCTCGAAATTGGAGAAACATCTATATAACTTTCTGCCAAATAATTAATATTCCCCCCAATCCACCAAAACTTCGGATTGCGATATTCCAATCCAAATGAATAGGCTTGCTGTGGAGTTCCTGGCTGTTTATAGTTCTTTAAATAAGCGGATCCAAAATCAAAAGTGGTTTGCGCCCCATCCTTTGCTCTATTGGCATCGTTTGTAATCATCACATTCGGATTACTATTATAAATGTAATTTCCAAATGCTGCAGATAAAGTTGTTTTTAAAGTTGGCCAAACCTGATACTCAAAACTCAATTCTGCTCCAGTATTTTTCTTATCCAAATTGGTTAGGGTCTGACTTACAAATGCATTTGTAGCATCATACCCAGAACCGTTATCAAAAATTCCTTCGGCATAGAAATATGAAGTTTTCGAAGTATTTTTAATGGCAGCATAATAAGCAGTTAAACGCAATTTAAGCTTCGCCAATCGGTATACGTAATTAACCTCAGCGCTGCTAATATTTTCACTTTCGATTCCGTCAACGACAGTATTATTTAAACGTGAATTTGAAAATGTATTTCGAAGCGAAGGTGCTCTAGTAAAATGTGCCGCATTAAAAAACAACAATTGTCTTCCTGATATTTTATAGGTGAAACCTCCTTTGAAACCAAAATTCTCAAAATTTACTTTCTCACTTTTACCTAACGAATTTGTTGGATATAATCCGTTTTGATATAATCCTTCTCTTTGATAATCTGACATAGAATACGATTGTGCCAAGAAGAATTCTGTTTTGTTATAACTAAATTTAAATTGTGCAAAAACATCTAAAGTATTGGCCAGTAAATTATAGTTATATCCGTAAATATCTCCTTTTACAACTTGACGATCTGGATGCTGTAAGTCAGATTGAGATAGGCTTCCTTTGTAAAACGAATCGATATCTTCGAAGTATGCTCCGCCAAGAAGATCTAATAAATACTGAAAATTATGCGATTTTAATTTCTTAAAAGTAAATCCGCCATCAAAAGAAATATTAGGAGTTATCTGTGTATTCAGATTTGAGTTTACGGCTAATGTCTGATCATCTGTTCTGTCTTCATAAAGCACATAATGACTTTTAGCCGGCTCATAACCATTCTGTTCTATTTTTTGATTAGCAAAATACATTTCGTCCCAATTGATTTGTGGATGTTCCAAAAAAGCTATTTTGTTTTTTTCTACATTTTCATAATCTGGAGTAAATTCACCTGAAAATTCTCCACGATCTTTAGCATAAAGCGAACTAAAATAACTTGGCATTTTCCTGTAATAAACAGGATCTGGACTGTCTGCATTTTGGTAATCAATATTGCTGTTTCCGACTTTTCCAAATTGATACATAATTGCAGAATTCAGATTGGTTTTATCATCAATTTTAAAATAATGATTCAGGATAAAGAGTGGCTCTTCTACATTTTTCACTCTTGCATTTCTCTTTTCACCATTCTGAAATCCCCAGTACGAATTGTATTTTTCGCCCATTAAATCGGTAACCTCAGCTGTATTAGAAGAATTCTTCCCTCGAAAATTAGGCGTATAAAACCCTGTAAAATTGATTGAATTTCTGCTGTTTAGTTTCTTTTCGACACTAAGAAAAAATGACGCTGCGTCAAAATTTGTACCTTCAAAATAGCCTTCATCTGCCCAGCGTTTTCCTGCCGAAACCACAAAAGCCCAACCAGAAGCACTCATTCCCGAAGCATATGTTCCGATTGCCCGCCATAAATAAGTGGTATTACTTCCCGAAAACGTTAGTGATGTTCCTTTTCTATACAAAGAAGCTCGAGTAAAAATCTGTTGTGTGCCTAAAATTCCGCCAAATGTATAATTGGAAGCTGCTGTTCCGACCGAGAATTCCTGATTTCGAAGCACATTGTTTAAACCTCCCCAATTTCCCCATTGTGGTCTGCCATCGTAGATTTTATTCATTGGCATTCCGTTAAGCATCGTGATTGCATTTTCGCTGTCTAAACCACGCATACGAAACCGAGCCTGCCCCCAATTGAATGCCGAGGCCTGCATAAAAGCATCTCTTGACGATTGCAAAAGTCCGGATGTCATTTCAGACGAACTGTTATCATCTGAAAAATCATTATCCGAGAGTGTAATCAATGCTGCTGGTACTTCATCTGAATAAGTATCTTCTAATTGTAAAATGCCTAGATTGATATTCTGCTCTAAATTAGACTGAACTTTTAAAAGAAAATCTTTGTATCCCTGACTTCTGAGTAAAAGTAACTGCTCTTTTTTGGGAAATATATGAAGTTCAAATTTCCCTGTTTTTGACGTAAGCTGCATTACAGCCGTATTCTGTATTGTCACCACTACACTTTCCAATGGATTCTGTGTTCGGGCATCAATAACAATTCCTGTTACTGTTATTTCTTTCTGCGAAAAAGCAAAATTAAAGAACCATAAAATAAAGAAGAATGCATATTTTTTTACCATTAAAACCTATTATTAACTTTGAATATATTCTAGGATTAGAATCCTTAATTCAAAAGATAAAATTGGTTTTTGGAAAAAAGAAAATTTCAAATCTCAGTGCTTGGAGTTTGAAATTCAAAAATAAATAAAATATTTAATTATGAGTAAATTCTTTCAAATTTATTTTGATATAATGAAAGAGTGGTCAAAATAAGGCATTTTTACAAAGGTCAATTATTATTGTTCTGTTCTAATTTTAGAAACCATAAAAGCGATTAGAACACCAAAAATTCCGATAAAGGCAAAAGAAAACTGAAGCCCGAAACTTTGAGCAATGTGCCCAATTACTGGAGGTCCCATTAAGAAACCAAGGAAGCTTACACTCGAAACAATAGTTAAAGCTTCTCCCGCAGGAACGGTCGGGTTTTTACCTGCAATACTATAAACAGTTGGTACAATTGTGGCAACGCCCAAACCTACAAACATAAAGGCTATGGTACATGGAATAATATAAGGAAGAAAAACAGCTGTAAAAAGTCCAGCCGAAATCATAACACCGCTAATCTGCATAACGCGTTCGCGTCCAAATTTATTGATTAATCCGTCGCCTAGAAATCTTCCGCTTGCCATCATAATCATAAAAGAAGTATAACCTAGAACTACCAAAGGTCCAGGTGCTTTTACAATATCTTTAAAATAAACCCCGCTCCAGTCAAACATAACGCCTTCGCTGGCCATGCTACAGAATCCGATAACCCCAAGCCAAAGCAAAGCTGTATCAGGTTTTACAAATAGTTTTTTGCCTTCTTCTTTCGGTTTCTTTTTTTCTTTGGCTCTAACCAAAAATTTGAAATTAAAAGCGACCATCAATAAAACAATTCCGGCTACAATAATAAAGTGATGCAACGGACTTAATTTTAAAGCCAGCATTCCTAAACCTACCAGCGCACCGGTAAATCCTGCAAAACTCCACATTCCGTGAAAAGAGGACATAATTGTTTTTTTAAACAAAACTTCGGTATAAACGCCTTGTGTGTTTACGGCAATATTGGCAAGATTTCCGAACACACCAAACAAAAATAATCCTAATGATAATTGTAAAGATGTTGTCGCCAATCCTAAATTGATTAAGCACAAAACATACATTATTAAAGAAAAAATTAGAATACGATGGCTTCCAAATTTGGTAACCATTTTACCCGAAAAAGGCATAATAATCAGTTGTCCTACCGGAAGTGCAAAAAGTATTGAACCCAAATCGCCTTCAGTTAAATGCAAAGCGGTTTTAATATCTGGAATTCTGCTTGCCCAAGTGGCAAAACTTAAACCCATTCCGAAATAGAACATTCCGACAGCAAAACGAATTCGATTTAAATAAGACGCTTTGGCTTCTCTAAATACTTTTTTGATTTTGGCTTTGGTCTGAAAAAGCGATAATGGATTAATGTTTATCAGCATATTGAATTTTATTGGAATGTTGTCAAAAATACTAAAAACGCTCGTCAAAGTGCATAAAGCCTTAGGTTATCCACAATATACAACGTTATTGTTTATAAATTCAAAGGTTTTTAATTGAATTTAGCTTATTAAAATTACGATTTTTCGGGTTTACTAGAATTATAATTTGTTTGATTTTTTTTAGAAAATAAAAAGGGATTATCTCAAAAATTGAGATAATCCCTTTTTATTTATATTTCATTGTTCCGTAGGAACATTTGATCGGTAGAAAAAAAAATATCGTTGTCAATATTTTACGTTCCGTAGGAACGTTTGAGACATTAGATCATTAAAAAATAATGCGCAAAATCAAACGTTCCTACGGAACGTAAATGCGGATGAATATTATTATTTTCTACCAATGAAACATTCCTACGGAATGTGTTATGATATGCCTATTACTTTTTGCTGTGCATTACTCGCAATTGCGGTTTCTATAACCTGCATTACTACCAATGAGACATTCCTACGGAATGTGTTATGATATGCCTATTACCTTTTGCTGTGCATTACTCGCAATTGCGGCTTCTATAACCTGCATTACTACCGACGAGACATTCCTACGGAATGTGTTATGATATGCCTATTACTTTTTGCTGTGCATTACTCGCAATTGCGGCTTCTATAACCTGCATTACTTTTACACCTTCATCTGCCGTAACAGGCTCTTTTTTATCGTTTGCAATCGAGTCGTAAACACCATCGAAGAAACTAAAATAATTACCTTGAAGCGTCGGGATTTTTTCTCGTACAATTTTACCGTTTATTTCGGTGTGCAAAAGTCCTTGCAAGCTTTCATCTTCTGTTCCCCAAGAATCTAGATTTGGCTTTTTACCAACTTTCAATTCATCTTCCTGAACATCTCCTCGAGGCTTTAAGAAAGAGCCTTTTTTTCCGTGAAGAGTATATGCCGGATTGGCTTCTCTCACAAAAAATCCTGCTTTTAGACGAACTCTGAAATTAGAATAAAACAAAGTTAAATCGATCCAGTCGTCTACCACTGAATTTTCTCTAGTTACTCGAATATCTCCAAAAACTGCTTTTGGACAGCCAAATAAACTTACTGCCTGATCTATGATATGCGGGCCTAAATCTTTTAGAACTCCTGCACCATCATTGGCGGTTTCTTTATGTGCTTTTGGGCTCAATAACGGATTGTATCGGTCAAAATGAAATTCGGCTTCTACCAAATCTCCTAAAACGCCATCATCAATTACTTTTTTAACGGTTTTAAAATCGCTGTCCCATCTTCTGTTTTGGAAAACAGCCAATTTCAAACCTTTTTCTTTTGCAATTTTTGCCAATTCTTTTGCTTCTGAAGCAGTTGTTGTAAATGCTTTTTCTACAACGGCATGTTTTCCTGCTAGAAGCACTTTTTTAGCATATTCGTAATGCGTTCCAACTGGCGTATTTACGATTACTAAATCTACATCGTCGGCTAAAAGTTCGTCAAGAGATGCGTAACTTTTTACGTATGGATAATCTTCCTGAATTAGCTTTTTGCTTCTTTCCCAAGAACCTAATAATTCAAATCCTTCATGAATATCTAAAAACGGAGCATGGAAAACTTTTCCCGACATTCCGTATGATAATAGTGCTGTCTTTATCTTTTGCATTGGTTTTGTTTTAGTTTATTCGCCACGAATTCACGAATTTATTTTTTTTTAATTCGTGAATTCGTGGCGGAAAAAAATATTTAAAGTTTAGCTCTTTCGTATTGTTTTGGCCATTGAATATCGTCGTTAAGTTCTTTAGCAAAATCCAAAGGCAAATTCGGGTTTCTTAAAGATTCTCTGGCAAATAAAATCAGGTCGGCTTGACCGCTATTTAAAATTTCTTCTGCTTGTTTGGCTTCTGTAATTAAACCAACTGCACCTGTTGAAATTCCCGCTTCTTTTTTCACTTTTTCTGCAAAAGGAACCTGATAACCTGGCCCTAATGTAATTTTCTGATGCGAAACCAATCCGCCAGACGAAACATCGATTAAATCTACTCCTTTTTCTTTTAATATTTTAGAAAGCTGTACAGATTCTTCTGGATTCCATCCGTTTTCTGCCCAATCAGTTGCCGAAATTCTAACAAACAAAGGCAAATCTGATGGCCATTCTGACTGAACCGCTTCTACAACTTCCAACGTAAAACGGATTCTATTCTCAAAACTTCCGCCATATTCATCTGTTCTTATGTTTGTTAAAGGCGATAAAAACTGATGCAATAAATAGCCATGAGCCGCATGGATTTCTACAACCTGATACCCTGCTTCGACTACTCTTTTGGTTGCTGTTTTAAAATCCGAGATCACTTTCTCGATTCCGTTTTTGTCTAAAGCCTCTGGAAGAAATGGTTCATTGTCATGATACGGAATCGCACTTGATGCCACGGTTTGCCATCCGCCTTGAGCGAAATCTAATTTTTTATTTCCAAGCCACGGAGCTGAAACACTCGCTTTTCTTCCTGCATGCGCTAATTGAATTCCTGGAATCGAATTTTGAGAAACTATAAAAGCGTTAATCTGCTTTAGTTTTTCAATATGTTCGTCCTTCCAGATTCCTAAATCGGCAGGAGAAATTCTGGCTTCGGGAGAAACTGCTGTTGCTTCCTGAATAATAAGTCCGGCGCCACCGCTGGCACGGCTTCCTAAATGAACCAGATGCCAATCGTTTGCAAATCCGTCAACTGCAGAATACTGGCACATGGGCGAGATTGCAATTCTATTTTTTAAGGTGATATTTTTTATAGTAATAGGAGAAAATAATTTCGTTGCCATAAACTTGTAACTTTTAATGAGTTTATACTACCAATTAGTAAGGCAGTGTTCGAAAAGTAAAGTTACGGCATCTTGTTAAAAAGAGAAATCGAAATGTTTATTAATTAACAAACATTTAAAACCTTAAACACTATCTTGCACTCTTATATTAAAATAGAAAACGCTACTTTTGTGCGTTAAATACGAATTAAAAACAACAAATGGATATAGTTATCAAACTCTCTCAATTTCTATTGAGTTTATCTTTACTTATTATTCTTCATGAATTAGGGCATTTTATCCCTGCTAAATTGTTTAAAACTAGAGTCGAAAAATTTTATTTATTTTTTGATGTTAAATATTCACTTTTCAAAAAGAAAATCGGAGAAACAGAATACGGTATCGGATGGCTTCCTCTTGGTGGTTATGTGAAAATTTCTGGAATGATTGACGAAAGTATGGATAAAGAGCAAATGGCGCTTCCGCCTCAGCCTTGGGAATTTCGTTCTAAACCAGCTTGGCAGCGTTTAATTATTATGCTTGGTGGTGTTACCGTAAACTTTATTCTAGCTTTTATTATCTATATCGGAATGGCATTTGCTTACGGAGATACTTATATTGCAAACTCTGACTTAAAAGACGGTGTTGCAATTGAAAATCCCGCAATGCTTAAAGCAGGTTTTAAAACTGGAGATAAAATTATTTCTATTGATGGAAAAGCGGTAGAAAACTTTGACAGCGATATGAACATGAATGTGATCATGGCAAAACACGTTTTGATCGAAAGAGACGGAAAACAGCAAACGATTACTATGCCAACAGATTTTGTTGATCAGCTTTCTAAAACAGAAAAAGGCTTATTAATTGGCATTAGAATGCCTTTTGTTGTGGGCAAAATTAGTGAAGAATCTGAGAATACTGCTCTAAAACCAAAAGATTTAGTGGTAAGTCTGAACGGACAAAAAATTAAATATTTTGATGAAGCTAAAGCTATTTTGGAAAATAATAAAGGAAAATCTATTCCTGCTGTTGTTTTGCGTGATTTAAAAGAAACTCCTATTACTGTAAAAGTATCTAATGCAGGGAAACTTGGAGTTGCTGTTGGCGGTTTAGGAATGGATTCTTTAGAAAAATTAGGTTATTATAAAGTAAGTAAAAAAGAATACGGTTTCTTCGAATCTATTCCGGTTGGTCTTCAAAAAGGAAAAGATCAATTGGTAGGTTACGGAAAACAATTGAAAATGATTTTTAATCCAGAAACAAAAGCTTACAAACAAGTGGGTGGTTTTGCGGCGATTTACAACATTTTTCCAAGTTCTTGGAGCTGGGAAGTATTTTGGTCAATCACAGCTTTATTGTCAATTATGCTTGGAGTTATGAATTTATTGCCAATTCCGGCACTTGATGGCGGTCACGTAATGTTTTTATTGTATGAAATTGTAAGTGGCAAAAAACCGAGCGATAAATTCCTAGAGAATGCGCAAATGGTTGGTTTTGTTTTACTTATTTCACTACTACTATTTGCTAATGGTAACGACATTTACAAAGCCATTGTAGGCAAGTAAAAAAAAGTCAAAAAAAGAGTGAAAATGTTTTTGAGAAACTAAAAATAGTTTTATATTTGCACTCGCTAAAAAGAGCAACACTTTCCTCCTTAGCTCAGTTGGTTAGAGCATCTGACTGTTAATCAGAGGGTCCTTGGTTCGAGCCCAAGAGGGGGAGCAACTTTTTTTAGCAAACATATTAACCTTTTAAGGTGATTCCTCCTTAGCTCAGTTGGTTAGAGCATCTGACTGTTAATCAGAGGGTCCTTGGTTCGAGCCCAAGAGGGGGAGCAAAAAGACTATCAGAAATGATGGTCTTTTTTTTTGCCCAAATTCCAATATTATAGGACTGCTTATTTAACCGCAAAGAACGCAAGGGTTTTACGCAAAGTTCGCAAAGATTTAACGCAGAGGGCTCTAAGAGTTTTTTATCCGAGACTTAATAGGAATCTATAAAAGAGATCGCAAAGTCTGCCAATCTTTGTCGATACGCGAGTGTGATCCTTCGTTCCTCAGGATGACAAACTGTAGGTAAAACAAAAAAATTCGCAAAGCATTATCTACATAAAACTTTGCGAACTTAATCTTTAGATTTTGGCTAAACTCCACATTAAAATAACCTTTGCGAACTTTACGTAAACCTTAGCGTTCTTTGCGGTTAGAAAAACTTTCCATAAAACCTTAGCGCTCTCTGCGGTAAAAAAAACTTCACATAATAAAGAAAGACAAACTGTAGGTAAAACAAAAAAATTCGCAAAACTTTATAAACATAAAGCTTTGCGAACTTAATCTTTAGATTTAACTCAAAAAATAATCTTAGCGAACTTTGCGTTAAATCTTTGCGCTCTTTGCGGTTAAAAAAACACACAAAGAAAAAACCTTATTTCATTGTCAAAGTTTCGCTCTTAAACCTTTTCATTAAAGTATTTGCTTTTTCATTTTCATTTATTGCTTTTAAGGACTGAGCATATCTATAATAGTAAATAACCTCTAAATCTTTGGCTTCGTCAAATAGTTGCGTATAATAGCCCGCCGCAGCACTAAGATTGCCTTCAAAATAAAAGCGGTCTGCCACTTTTTTCAGCATATCGATAGATTTATACCCTTTATCAATCACTTTTTCGTAGGTGTCAACTACATTAACGCTTACAAATTTTGAGGATATAGTTGAAGGAGCCGTAACTTCTACCTTAACTGGTTCTAGAGAAGCAGACGAACTTGCAACAAGCGCTTTGGCTTCAATTTTATTTGGAGCTACTTTAGGTTTTCTTTTTACGTAATTCGGAATTACCGTTCTTGTATTATTTGGCCCAAGATCGTAAGTATCGACCATGTCCAGCTTTGAAACTTGGTAGGTAATAATTCTACCTCCAAAAAGCTTATTTATTCTTTCTTCGACATAATAAGATTGTATGACATAATCACCCGTAGAAAGACTATCCGTCAATAGTGTCGTTTTTCCTGTTGCTGGAGAAGCGGAGGCATGGTTGGTGCGCTGAGCAAAACAGCCGAGAGAAAATACGAACGCAAGTGTACATAAAATTGCTTCATACTTTTTCATGATTTTTAAATAAAATTAGATGCCCCAATTAAAAAACTCAGCCTAAAGTTACTGATTTTCTTTTAGTTAGCTTTTGTTCTAACCATGAATTACGTAGAAAACCGATAAAATACTTCTTTTTATCCATTTATCATTTTAACGCAGGCTTTTTGTATCTCTTCGTCTGAAAATGGTTCCAGCGCTTTTGCCAGCATTTTACTAGTTCTAATACAGCTTAACATTTTAATTCGTAAAGAACGGCTGTCTCCCGATTCTGTTTCTAGAAGATGCTCAAAAATCTCGTTTAAATATTCTGTATGGTTTTTATATTCTCCGTCGAAACAAAGATCTGATACCAATCTCGCTACCGATTCTATTATTTTGTTTTGATTTGCATTGTTTTCGTTTTCTGTTTTCATGGCGTTTATTTATGGTTTAGGTTACGAATAATTATTGAAAGAAAAATCGTATTTTTATTTCAGCTAAATAAACGATAGAATACATTCTAACAAAACATCTGGTTTGGTAATTCACCAAAAAAGATAGTCTTTCACCAATATCCTAATTTTTAAGGATTTTTAATATCTTTGAAGTATGAGCACAGCAACAAAACCAAAACATATCGGGAGAAACATAAGCCGCATTCGTGAGCTTAGAGGAATGAAACAAGAAGCACTTGCCATTGCTATTGGCATGAGCCAACAGACGATTTCTAATATTGAAGGAAGCGAAACCGTTGATGATGAAAAACTAAATGCCATTGCGGAAGCTTTGGGTGTTTCTGTTGATTCAATAAAAAGCTTCTCAGATGAAGGCGTCGTTAATTATTTCAATAATGTATATGACAACGATATCACTGATAGCATTTTTAATGCAAATGCAATAGAATGTACTTTCAACCCGATTGATAAAATTGTAGAACTTTATGAGCGTTTGGTTCAGGCTGAAAAAGATAAAGTGGAGTATTTGGAGAGGTTGATGAAAGAGAAATAAGAATTTCTGTTTCCTTGTATTTGTAATTTATAAGAATCTACTGATAAGACTGCGGAGGTTATTGGCGTTCTCAAATAATAATCGTAAATTTGCCACTACAAATCTAAATTTAACATGCAAAAAAACAGCATGTTGCAATCTATATGCATTTTAAAAACGACATAGAAAAAATTGGGAATACAATCATTTATCTAGCTGATAAAATTGATGATTTATCTAAAACTAAACTTTTAAAAATTCTCTATTTATTGGATGAATTTTCTATTAAAGAGTTTGGATTACCTTTTCTAAATCTAAAATATGAAGTTTGGCAATTAGGACCTGTATCGCAAGAAATATTTGTGGACCTTTCTGACGATCCAATAATTTTAAAAGATTATATCGAAATAAATACTATAGAGAACAAAAGATATATCAAATCTAAAAAAGCGTTTAATGATGATGAGTTTTCAGACAATGAATTAGATCTTTTGGAAAAATTAACTGAAACAGTAAAGAATCAACCTGCCTATGTTCTAATTAATTTTACCCATAAAAAAGATTCTTTATGGTACAACACTGCATGTCGTCACAATCTGCTTGAAAAATTTGAAATGGGTGTAAAAAATAGTTCGAATGTTGAATTGAATTTTGAGGAAATTCTACAAAATGAACCCGTAAAGCTTTCTATTTATAATCATCATAAAAAGCTTGAATCAAGTTTGAGCGGATTTAGAATTCGTTAATATGAAAGATGGAACTTTATTACATATTCCTAATTATGTTTTCGAAAATGGTGATTCAAAAAATAAATTCTTTTTACTTTTAAAGGAAGTAAATGGTGCACAATTAATAATTTCATTGCCATCAAGCATTGAATACTTTCCATCTAATACAACAATAGATCATGGCTGTATAGACTTAATTCATGCTCAACAAACTACATATTGTTTCAAAGCAGATTACATTTTGGATTCAAACAGTAACTTCTCCTTTCCCAAAAACACTTATTTGCATGGCTGTTGGTTAAAAGAAATCGACAAAACACTTTTCTTTCAAACTTATCCAATTCCAGATTTCCATTACGAGATTAAAGGAATTTTAGATCAAAAAGAACTTGACGCAGTAATTGAATGTTTTAAAAATTCTCCATCTGTTAAAAGAAGAATAAAAAAATTACTCTAATTTCCTTAAAAAAAACAAGGTTTTTAAATAAAAAAAGCGCCGCAATCCAAAGATTACGGCGCTTTTCTATTTTCTATAAAACTCTAAGGTAATTAAACCCCTAATTTCTTAGCAATTTCAGCAGGAATTCCTCCTTTGTTTACTAGAAGTGCAGTAGTTTTATATTTTACGAAGTTCTTAGTTACAAACAAGAAACCTTTGTAATCGTTTGTTTCTCCCCAAGAATTTTTTACGATATAGTATTCTTTACCCGTTTGATCTTTTGCTAGACCAATAATGTGCATTCCGTGGTCGTCTGTTGTAGTGTAGTTATCAAACGCAGCTTGACGCATTTCTGGAGTAATTTCTGGTTCTGCTTTTGGTCCGTTAAACATGTCTGCTTTTTCTTCAGCCGTCATATCGTCGAATTTTTTAGATGCTACGTAAGCCACACCGTTTTTCCAGCTAAAGCTTTTCTCGCTAACATCTGTTGCCCAAGCTACAGTGTATCCTTTTTTAAGTGCATTGTCGATAACGTCTGTCATATCGTTCAATTTTACGTTGTAAACTTGATCCAATGACCAGTTGTCTGGCACCATCATAGTGGTTTTTTGGTAGTATGGAGCATTTGTAAAAGATGACATCTCTACATACTCGTCTGGGTTAATTCCTACTACTTCTTTAGCAAAAGATTGTGGCGTATAGTTTTTTCCTTTATAAGTAAAGTTATCTGGCACTTTTCCTAAATAAGAATCAATAACAGCTGAATATGCTTTTTGCCAGTTTGGAGTCAATTCTCCGTTCGGGTTTTTCACCACTGCTGCAAGAACACCTTCGATAAGAGCGCCCATTTCAGCAAATTTGTTTTTGTCTGTTCCGTAGTTTAATCCTGTGTAAACTTCTCTAGGCACAGTTCCGTATTTTTTGTACATGTTAATTACATCATGTAAAGCTCCTCCATCTCCAAGTGTAATTGCTCCGTGCATACGAACATAGTTAATCCCTTTTTCTACATACACGTTTCTTGCAGAATAAATTTGAGAAAGCTCAACAGGCTGTTTTCCTAAACGAATCATTTCTGACTCTAAGAATGAGTTAGTTGAGTAGCTCCAGCAAGTTCCAGATGATCCTTGAGATTTTACCGATGTTGTTCCTAGGTTGATTACTTCTGTAAATTTGAAGTTCTCTTTACTTTTGTCGCTAGCATTTAGTTTAAGTGAATTTACTAAGACGTCTTGCGCAAAACAGCCTGCAGTTCCAGCCAAAAAGATTGAAGCGGCAAACACTGATTTGAATGAAAATGTATTCATAAGTTATGTTTAAGATTTAACAAAATTAGTCTCCAATGTTTCCAATTTGTTACAAAACAATTAAATATTATACAATTTGTGCAATGTTTAATTGTTAATATTTTCTTAACGGCATAAATTATTAAGGTATTTAACACAAAAAAGCCTCAATAACACGTTATTAAGGCTTTTTAGGTTTATTATTTATAAATTAACTTCTTACAAGTTTTTTGCTTTTCTGGCTATCGCATCCAGTTACTTCCAAAAACGATATAGTACGCCCATTCTTCATTTCCTTTGGCCACATCGACTCCCATACGAAGTTTGAATTTTCTGGCAATGAGGTATCTAAAACCAGTTCCGTAGCTGTAAACAACGGGTTTTGCAAAGGCTTGATCCCAATCGTTAAAGGCGCTTGCGAGACCTCCAAATCCCATGAGGCTCCATCTTCGGTACAAATCCCATCTAAATTCGAGTTCAGATACAATGCTTGTTTTTCCCATATAACGGGCAGCAGGAATTCCTCGCATGTTAATTCCAGGCTGTAAATAAAAAGGCGGACTCCCCAACGCCTGCTCTCCTTCAATCCTTAGTCCGCCAATTAGAGTTTTCGCCAACGGATAATATCCAATTGCCGATAAATTGATACGCCATGCCTGATAATCGCTTCCCAGTGCTTTATCTGACCAGAAAAAATCGGTTTGGACTCTTACTCCTTTATCTGGCGTAAATATATTGTCGCGTCCGTCAAACTGGAGCGCGGCTCCAAGCTGACTTATGGTGCTTTTAATATCTTTAGGATCTACAAATGGTGGCGGAAGATCTAAATCGGGCAAGTTTATTTTAGAATTTAAAAATAAGTACTGCGGTCCAGCGCTCCATTTGGCATTATTAAATTGTTTGAGCCATTGCGTATAAAAAATAGTCGATTTAAAATTGAGCTTAAATTCTTCGTCATTATGATTCGGCAGATTATTGGCATAAAAAGATAAATTCATATCGCCATAAGCCGCAAAAGCTCGATAAAGAATTTTAGGTTTTACAAGCGTTGCAGATCTAAAAGCTCCTGCAAGCCAGCTTTTGTTGGCCGTATACATTCCGATTCCTCCTGTAATATCAGGATTTACAAATCGTTTTCTTCCGTCTGCTTCGATTACGGGAGCGCGTTTTTTTAGAAAAATTGGGGCAACTGCACCTCCAAATCCTCCTACGGCCGGTTCTGTAATAATGGTTGGCACGACTATGAATCCGTTGGCATAAATAAGAAAATCACTTAAATCGAAAGCTCCATCTAAAGAATCTTTTAAAACAGTTTGATGCTTTTGTGCATTTAAAAAATTAAACGATACAATCATGCAAAGCAAAAACAGAACGCTTCTTTTTGTTGTTTTTTTGTTTTTCATAGACTATTTATCGTTTTAGATTTAAATTTTTATTTCATCGCAAAAAAATCTTGAAATCTACTGAAATACAATTCAGAAATTATTTTTTATTAAAGTTGAAAACGTGTGCCAACGTTATAAAAAAGGTATTTCCCTGAAATCTGTTTACTGCATTTACTTCTCCAATCCATCTAAAACCAGCCGATGTCATACTGCCAAGATGCAAGTAATTCACCTCAGCTCCTAGTCCGCCCACTTTATCTTTGTCTGGTTCAATAACCAAAATGCTCCCTACAGGAATTCTGTCGTTTGACACTTTATATTGCAGGTAATAAATCAAACCCGCATTGAATATGCCTTTTGGTGCGGTTTTTTCGGCATTCATGCAATAAAATGTTTTTCCTAAACCGCCTTCAATGCTTAAAATATCACCTGTTTTAATATCGGTATCTTTCTTTCTTCCGTTGATTTCATAAGCAGCCAAAGCTGAAAAATGGAATGTTTTCTTGTCATTAAAATATAAAGTTGTTCCTGCCGAAAATTCATTCATGAACATTCCTAAACCGCTGTTGTTGCTAGCTCCCAATTCATATTTTCCTGTTGGCAGATACAATTGATAACCGAAAACAAAGTCGGCTCTTTTATTGTGCCAGCCTAACTGAACGGGCTGTATGTACATATCTGTAAAAGCAAAATCGCTTTTAGAATCAACATAACTTCCTTGAATAGTGTTAGAAGCACCCGCCAGCAAAATTGTGGCTCCGTAATTGGCGCCCAAAATTTTAAAATCGGTTACATAATTAGCTCCAACACCTGTTATGAACATAGTAAGATCGGGATTTCCAATATTGTCTCCGTTGCCATTTCGCAAAGAAGATGCGGCATAAATATAACCTGGAATATAGACGCTCAAGGTTTTCTCTGGAGCCTGAGTTCCCGATTGCAATCCCATAGCACCAAGAATATGTCCTCCTTTTAATTGTGCATTACAATAAACAGAAATCAATACCATTATTACCGCAAAAACTGACTGCACTTTTCTTCCCGAATTATCAATTTCTAATTTCATGGCAGAATATTTTAAATTAAGATGATGCAATAGCCATTACTAATTTTACTTGAAGTAATATGATCCTGTACGATCCGGATTTATTCTGATGGTTTTAAAATATTCGGAAGGAGATTTCCCTGTATGCTTTATAAATGCTCTAAAACAAGTTGTTCGGGATTTAAAACCAGAACCCCAAGCCATGCCTTCTAACGATAAATCTTTCCATTCTGGATCGTTTATTTTGTCTTTAAAATATTCAATCCTTTTAAGGTTTACATAATCCTGAAAATGAAGTCCGAATTCAGAATTAATCAAATTGGATAAATGGTGTACCGATATTCCTGTTTCGTCTGCCAAATCTCTGATTACGAAATCTTTCTTTAAAAACAGATTTTTAGAGTTTAAAACATAATCCAGTTTTAAAAGGTATTCTTCTCGTTTTTCTAACGTTAATTCGTTTGTTATTGGCAGTGTATTTTTAGTTTCTTTTGTTTTTACCACTACAGTATTGTCTACCACAAAATCGAATGTTTCTTCTTCGTCGTGAAAAATCTGAGGTCTGAAATAAAGCCATCCAACAGTAAAAAACAATACAGATGAAATCAAGAAATAACAAGAAAGGTCTACAACTCCAACTTTTCTTGATAAAAAATGATGCACAAAAAGTGCCGAGAAAAGAAACAAAATCATAAGGTTATAAACCCTGATCCAGTTGATTACTTTGGCTCGATGAAATTGGTTGCCTTTAAATTTTTTCAGATCATAGTTTAAAATCAACATGGTTTGAAAAAAGACATAGGAAAGCCAAATGGTCAAGGTCAAAATAGAAAACGGATTTCTGATTTTTGCTGCTATAAAATCGACGATTTTTAGATTAGTAAAACTTCCAATGTATACAAAAAGCGTTAAGGTGAAGTATACTGTAAAAGGAATAAAATGCATCCAGTCGTATTTTCTGAAACTTTTGTCTAACGTTAAAATATTTCGAACATATAAAAAAGAACAAGGTGCTGCCAGAAAAATAAAGGATTTTGTAATAATAAATAAATCTGGAAATTCTTTGAAGATATTGGCCGATAAATAAAAATTGTAGATACTCACTACCGCCAAACTCAGCAGAAACATTCCTAAAAAGAAACTTTTTGAGTAATTTTTTTTTGAAAATAAAACCATAATTGCAGTAGCAAGGCCAGCAATTGTGGCTATAAAAAAGAAAAGGGAAAGTAAAATATCGATCATTTTTTTAAGCTTAATTTGAGTAAATAATTATTTTTCTTAAAATCTTAAAAATAGAATACGATGGGGGCGTATGTAGGAAGAGAAACACTGTACTTGCCGAAGTATGGCAAGTACAAATGTTTTATTGCAATTATTTCTTAACTGCTCCTGGAGGGAAACCAGTTAATATTTTTTTGATTGCGTCGTTTATAAATTGTTCGGGATTATCTGGTCTGCTGTCAATCTCGGCATTTCCGATTCCTTGCCAAACCAGCTTGTCTGTTTTTGTAGATACGATATCTATAACCAAGGAACCATCAACATAATCGTAAGTATTAAATGTTGTATTGGCACCGCCCATCATAGCACCACCTCCCCAATATCCGTATGGCCGATACATTCCGCCATAACCGTAAAAGTCTGTGTTAGCACTAACCGATGTTTTGTTTTTTAGGATAGAAACGGCATTCACTTTTAAGTCAGGATTACTAGATTCTGTAAATCCTTTTGCCAGCATTTCGTTTCGAATTGCTTTTGCAACACGATCAACATTTAACTGATTTACTTGGCCTTGCTGCGCTTTTAAGTCATAAACCGCAAAAGTTTTGTATTCGCTGAAGTTAGCAGAATGATCATAATCAGTTGTAACTTTTACAGTTGGAGAGCAGCTGTAAAATAAACCCAAAAATAAGACTGGGATTATACGAAGACTTGTTCTTTTAATATTCATGTTGTGGTATTTATTAAATTAATAATTAAATCAGTTTAACTCATGTATTAAAATCGTAAAAATCTTGAACGTGGGGCGGAACAGATGTCAATAATTGCTCATATAACACAAACCATTACTAAACAATTACTTAGATCACTCTCAAAGATAAATCATTTTCTTTAATTAACAGTATTAAATAAATAAAATCTTACTTTGTGGTTTTCAAGCATATTTTGTTCAATATTTTAAGATTTTTTAAAGTTTTATTTACTTTGTACAGCTACATATCTGTCCTATTCCTTTTAATTGTAAAGAATCAGATTTCTGCAGCTATTGGTAGTTTTCCATGCTTTATCGCTTCGAGCATTTTATTATAATCCGATTCGTTTTGATCGGCGTACAAAACCGAAAATTCTGAAATGGCATCGGCAAACTCGTTTGTATCTCCAATATAACCCGAAATTAAAGACGGATCTCCCGAACGTGCGTGAGCTCTTGCAAGCGCCCATCCACAAGCTTTGGCATATTCTGCCATATTTTTGGACTTCATAACTTCTAGAACCGGTTTTACTTTGGCATCTCTTAGCTGACGGATGTAGAAGAATCTATTTTTGCTATCGTCTGTCCATCCTAAAAACATATCCGATGCAGACTGCATTAGCTTTTGTCCCATTACAATACGTTCGCCTTGATGGCTGTATTTTCCTTTTGCTTTTACATTTCCTTCCAAGACGCTTTTTCGGGCTTCTTTAAACTGTAAAAAAATAGGTTCTCCTGTTGCCGACATTAGCAGACTAATGCCACACAATGTTCCAACACTGCCAACACCCACTACTTTTATAACAATATCATGAAGCTTATATCTGCTTAATAAAACCTGTTTTTCTTCCGAGAGGGATTCCAAATATCTATTATGAATAATTTCGCCTTCTTTTGCCACTTGTTTTTCAAGTTCTCCTGTTGGGTGAAATATCAAGGGTGGATCGTCTTTTATACGTGCTCTAGCTCCGTCAAAATAGGTCATCTTTGCAAATTCCTTTTCGTGAGCGGTATACTCTGATGCCTTTTTAATTCTTTTCTGGTCAAATTCTTTAAATTCTTTATCTCGGCCTAATTCGATCAGTTCTGCCAAATCAATATCGGCATACCAGATTTGAAGTGCAGACAATTTACTATAATCCAACATATGCCTTTTATAGCTATCTGCAACATTCCAAGCAAATTCTTTACAGTTTTTATGGGAGAATTTTCGCCATCTTCCGGCAATAACAAAACTTGCAGCCAGTCTTTTTACATCCCACTCCCACGGTCCAGGAAAAGTTTCGTCAAAATCATTAATATCAAAAACCAATTTGCGTTCTGGAGTTGCAAATCCGCCAAAATTCATCAAGTGGCAATCACCGCAAAGCTGGAGATTTATTCCAGATACAGGAGTATGAGCCAAATCGGCAGCCATGATAGCAGCGGCGCCTCTGTAAAATGCAAAAGGAGATTCCATCATTCTTCTATACCGAATAGGCAACAGACTTTCAACTCTTCCTTCGCCGGTCTGAATCAAAATATCTACTGGATTTTTACGGCTTTTAAAAGAATTCCATTCCCTGTGTTTCTCCAAAGGAATTTTCTTTCTAATCGAAGCTCCTTTTTCATAACGTTCTGCCTTTGATGCAATCGGGTTAAATGGGGTTTCGGCTGTATGTTTTGAATCTTCTTCCATAATTCCGATAAATAATTAAAAAGACCTTTTAAACGGTTTTATTATTGTGGAAATATAAATGCTACGACCGCTCTTAATCCCCAATCTGGTTTTATAGACTGGTGTCCAACGATTGGTATTAAAGGCATAACAGCAAATTGCATCGTCTGACCTCCTAATTTTGTAATTGCACCAACGTTTGGACTAAGAGTTATAAGAGTTGTATTTCCTTGCCAGTTTTGCGTTATTTCTGAAGTAACACCTAGACTTGCGCCACTTTTATAGCTATGTGTTAGAAATATTTGGGTATAAAACTGGTTGAAATCTGCTCTGTCGGCATTTCCTGCAACAGACCAAATTTGATTGGCCAAAAAACCTATAGAAAGCCCTTTGCCTTGATGCATGACCAAAACGCTTGGTCCAATTCCGAATTTTTCGGTTCCTAAAAGTTTTTCTGTAGCAGTTGGCACTAAAAAAGCAGGACCAATTCCATAAATTAATTTTTTACTTTTTGGCGCAAAAAAAGCTGTTACTGTCGCATCGCTTAAACCAAATTCATGAGTGTTTTCTCCTGTAACATCTTGCTGATCTACAACCGGAAGAATATAACGTGTAATTAAATTTAAATTTTCACTCAGCTTAAAAGGAACAACAGGCTGTATATTGATCTGGTATTTTATTCCATTATAAGGACCAATTCCATAAGTAAGATTATTTTGCAGCGGAACGCTAATCAAACTCGCCACGGGATTTGCCATTTTATCGGCAAGTTCTTGTGCACTGTTTCCTGATTTTGCAGCTTCTTCCTGAGCCGAAATTGTAAAAGTTACAAGCATCAATGCTATTGCTAAAAAAGAATTTTTCATACGGCTTAAATTTATTTACTAAAAAAACTTCGACTCTTTAACCTTTATACGGCAAACTTTTTTATTTAATCTGCAAAAACTTTTTTCCAATCTTTCTGCATATCTACAACATGCCACTTGTTTTGAGCTGCAGCATTTAATGATGTATTATCCTTTTCTTGATATTTATATTCTCTTATAGAATCATTATGATTTACAAGCAATTGAAAAGAAGGATATTTATTTCCTTGAGAATATTTCAGCATCGCAATATCGCCTGCACCACCTTCGTTACCACAAGCAAAAACAGGTCGCTGTCCAATGTGCAACTGAATACCAACTGGTTTTCCTTCTTTATCATTAAAATGATCTAAAGCTGCTTCTCGCTGTACTGCATTTTTAGCTGCATCATATTTATATTTAAAAGAAGTTCCTACCACCTGATCTTTCGGAATTCCATAAAAATCTTGAGATATTGCTCGTACGACTTCGATTGTTCCGCCAGTAACGATATAGGTTTTGAATCCGTTAGCACGGAGATAGTTCAATAGCTCTAATTGAGGCTGATAACGCATTTGTTTTACTGGAACATTTTTACCCGGATATTGTGCCGTTTTAAAAAAGTCATTAACAGAAGCTTCAAATTCATCTTCGGTCATTCCAGTATGAGTTGCTGCAACGAGTTCTATAAGTGCTTTATCACCTCCTTTTTCGAAGAACGTTTTGTCTTTCTCTATAACTGCCTTAAAAGGCTGTTTTTGTGCCAATTCAGGTTTTGTTTCTACCATCTTTTTAACTCTATAAAAAGCAAAAAGTTCTTGAACGTATGGTTTTTCAGCCCATAAAGTCCCATCGTTATCAAAGGTCGCAATTCTGCTTTCTACCGGAATAAAATCTGGACTTCCTTCTTTGGTTACTTTTTCAACATAAGCAATAATATCTTTTTTTAACGCTCCATCATTCCAGCTTGGCAACGGATCACCATTTGTTGCAGTAGTTTCTGCTTGTTTATTTTCTGTTGGAGAAGTTACTGTATCCGATTTTTTACAGGAAAAGAAAAACAAAACCACCAACGACAATATATATATACTTTTTTTCATGATGTTTTTATGTTAGTAAAAGAGATTCAGATTTTTCAACCTGAATCTCTTTTTAGATTATTTATTTTTTCTTTTTTGAAGCTGTCTCTTCTTCTTTTACTTTAGGCAAAACATTTTTCTCTATATATTGTTTTGCTTTGATATCTTTCATAGCTTCTTCCATAATAGTATAAGCAGAGAAGCTTGGAGGAATTGATCTTGGAGGATATTCTTTGAATGTTTCTGCAAAAACAACTACATCTTGTATTGCTCCGTACATCATTTGCACATGATTTAATTGCCATTCCCAAAATGAATTTGAAGTTATATCGGCTCTTTCATAAGGATCTTGGTACAAATTAAATATCTTTTGCAGACGAAGTTTTGTAAACGGCTCTGCCCAAACTCCCATTGTACCTTCTAAGCGTTGCTCCGCAAAAACATATTTATAATCTCCTTCTCTCAAACCTACCAAAAGTCCGTCATCATCTGTATAAAAGAATTTATCTCTAGCACTTTTTGGAGTTTTACCTTCTAAAAATTTACTTTGATCAAAACCGTCCAAATGCACTTTGTATGTTTTTCCATTTGCGGAGTAACCTTTTAAAAGTTTATTGACAATATCTGGCTCTCCTGCAATTGAAGCGAATGTAGGAATCCAGTCATTATGGCTCATCAATTCAGTAGTTACAGTTCCTGGTTTGATATGCCCTGGCCAGCGTACAATACATGGTACACGGAAAGCTCCTTCCCAGTTAGTGTTTTTTTCTGAACGATATGGTGTCATTGCTGCATCTGGCCATGTATTCATATGAGGACCATTATCTGTAGAATACACTACAATCGTATTATCAGCAATTCCTAAATCATCCAATGCTTTCAAGATGCTTCCAATAGTTTCATCATGTTCGATCATACCATCAATATATTCGCTATCTCCATGCGTATATCTTCCTCTATGCTCTTTTCTAACATGCGTACGCAGGTGCATACGAGTAGCGTTGAACCAGCAGAAAAATGGTTTTCCAGATGCACTTTGTCTCTTGATAAAATCGATTGCTGCTGCAGAAGTTTCATCATCAACGGTTTCCATTCTTTTTTTAGTAAGTGCTCCTGTGTCTTCAATTTTTTGTTTTCCTACTCTACCAAAGCGAGGATCAGTTGTTGGATCATCAACATTTGTTGCTGTACATTTTAAAACCCCTCTAGGTCCAAATTTTTTCAAATATTCTGGATCTTTTGGATAATCTGGTAATTCTGGCTCTTCTTCCGCATTTAAGTGATACAGATTTCCAAAGAATTCATCAAAACCATTAACTGTTGGTAAACTTTCATTTCGGTCTCCTACGTGATTTTTACCAAATTGTCCCGTTACATATCCTAAGCTTTTCATAATTCCTCCTACAGATGGATCTAGCTGACTCATTCCCATGGGAGCTCCAGGAAAACCTACTTTTGTAAGACCAGTACGAAGACCATGCTGTCCCGTTAAAAATGCCGCACGTCCGGCAGTACAGCTTTGCTCTCCATAATAATGTAAAAACCTTAGTCCCTCATTAGCCAAACGGTCAATATTAGGGGTTGTATATCCCATAACTCCATCACTATAGGCACTAATATTAGTCGTTCCAATATCA
This sequence comes from Flavobacterium sp. PLA-DH12, assembly GCF_059511845.1. Classification (NCBI taxonomy): domain Bacteria; kingdom Pseudomonadati; phylum Bacteroidota; class Flavobacteriia; order Flavobacteriales; family Flavobacteriaceae; genus Flavobacterium; species Flavobacterium sp. PLA-DH12. The sequence goes on along the minus strand of NZ_JCAMPD010000002.1, from coordinate 529,892 downwards.
TCACCCCAAAGCACCAGAATATTTGGTTTTTTGCTCTGTGCTGTAACAGAAACTCCCGAAAAAAACAGCAATGCCAATACCTTTAAAGTATCTGCAAATCCGCACTTAAATTTGACTTGTTTCATGATAATAAAAATTCGTTAATGATTCTTGTTATTTATATGAGCTTGAAAATCCAAAAAAAACAAATGGGGAAAATGGTACGCTTTCAAAAAATACTCTCCAACAAGGTTGCATTTTTTTGATGTGTTTCAAATTCATTTTATTTTAAAATCTGAAACAGAATATTTTTAACTTTTTCTTAAGTATCTCAAATTAACTAATAAAAGAGCGAACAATCGTGTTTATTCGGCATGAGCTTGTTTCATTTTATAAAATGAAACAAGATAATTGGAGAATCTGCACCAAAATGTTTCATTTTACAAAATGGAACATATCAAACTAACAGAAAATTAAGAAGTTAGATCTTTAGTTATGACAGAGTGGAAAGAGAGCAAAAAATAGCTTGAGATGATTTTCTGTATAGATATTTTTTGAAATTTTAGTGAAACGAAACAAAAAATATCTTTTTTTTCGTCTAAAATTTTGTCAGATTACCAGAGAATTAAGTCCTAAAATGATTCAAAAAAAACAAAATATCAAATTCGAAAAGTATTTTACTTTTATAAAAAAGTTTAAAAAAACAAAAAGCCGCTTAAAAAATAAGCGGCTTTTTAAAATTATTTGAAGGATTGTTATTCGATTTCAGAAACTCTCATCGTGTTAACCATTCCTTTATCTTTAATTGGCATTGCAGCAAGGTTGATTAAATAATCTCCTTTTTGCGCATAACCTTTCTCGATTGCAATTTGATTTACATCTGTCACAGTATCGTCTGTACTTTCTTCATTATCATAGTAGAAAGATTTAACTCCCCATAATAAATTCAATTGTGTTAAGATTCTTCTGTTTGAAGTAAATACTAAAATATGAGCTGTTGATGGTCTCCAAGCCGAAATTTGGAACGCCGTATAACCGCTATTTGTCAAAGTACAAATTGCTTTAGCTTCGATTTCATTTGCTAATAAAGCTGCTTGGTGGCAAACTGTTTTAGTAACGAAACGTTTAGTTTTGATTTGTGGTGTATTTTGAGGAACTTGAATAAGCGGAGAGTTTTCTACAGCTTCGCAAATTTGTGCCATTCTTTGAATTACTTGTACTGGATAGTTTCCTGTAGCAGTTTCTCCAGATAACATTACAGCATCAGCTCCGTCCATTACTGAGTTAGCAACGTCGTTTACCTCTGCTCTAGTTGGAGTTAAACTTGTAATCATTGTCTCCATCATTTGAGTCGCAACGATAACAGGAATTCTAGCCGTTTTAGCTCTTCTAATCAAATCTTTTTGCACCAACGGAACTTCGTGAGCTGGAAGCTCAACACCAAGATCTCCACGAGCAACCATTAAACCATCACAATATGCTACAATTTTATCCATGTTCTCAAGAGCTTCTGGCATTTCAATTTTAGCAACGATTGGAATTTTAACATCTGAATGTTTCGCGATTAATTCTTGTAAATCTTGTAAATCACGTGGTGTTTTCACAAATGAAAGTGCGATCCAGTCTACTTTTTGCTCAACGGCAAAAATCGCATCTGCAATATCTTTTTCAGTTAAAGCTGGTAAAGAAATTTTTGTGTTTGGAAGATTAACTCCTTTTTTAGATTTTAATTCTCCACCTTGAATAACTTTAGCAACAACCTCAGTTTTTTTATCTGTAGAAACAATTTCGAAAATAAGTTTACCATCATCAAGCAAGATACGCTCTCCTGGGTTCACATCATTTGGGAAATTTTGATATTTCATGAACACTCTTTTTGATGTTCCGATAATATCTTCAGCAGTTGTAAAAGTGATTTCGTCTCCATCATTTACAACAGTACCTTCTTCCATTACACCAACTCTAAGTTTTGGTCCTTGCAAATCCCCAAGGATAGCAGTTGTGTAACCAAACTCTTCGTTTAAGCCTCTAATGATATTGATTTTTTCTTTTACTCCTTCATAATCTGCATGCGAAAAATTGATTCTAAACACATTAACACCTGCATCGATCATATCTTTAATGATCTCTCTTGTACTACAAGCGGGGCCAAGTGTAGCAACAATTTTGGTTTTCTTGTTTGTTAACATTTTTTTTAAAAAATTAGATTGTTTTTTGATTTTATTTTATCAGTATCCACAGCATAAATAGCCGCAATACTTTCTATTGTGTTTAATTTTTGTTGAATTTCTGAAAAATTAAGCGCCTCTTCGCTATTATCAATTTTCAGGAAAAAATCGACTTTCTTGAATTCAGGAAGTAAATGAATTGTTGTAGAAACCTCACTTGTTTCATTAGAAAACAAATTCTGGAAATCATTTGTACTCACAGAAATGATTTCATTTTTATTCTGAATTAAATTCCAGGAAACAGCTTTTTCTTCATCATAATAATAGAATCTAGAAAAATTTGCTTCACCTTCCTTAGTTTGAGCATGGATCTCGTTTTTGCTCTTACTTAAGTTGATCGGAAGGATTTTATTGATAAAATAGGCCAATCTATAATCTTCTAATGAAGTATGAATTGCCATTAAATAATAATCAATTTCGTCAAATTCGTCTAAATCCAATTTATGAATAGCCATGTCTTGAAAAATCAAGTTGTAAATATACTATTTCTAAACGGAGCTTCAACAGTTATGACATGCTTGTTTTGTTAAATTATAAACGAAAACGTTGTAGCATTGTGATAGTTACAACATTTTTGCAGCTATTTCTTGTCAATTTTTTCTTGAAACGCAAAATAAGCTCTCTGAGAGGCTTTCTCTTCGGCTTTCTTTTTTGAAGTTGCTCTTGCTCTCGCAACAACTTTGTCATCAATACTTAATTTAACACCAAATAATCGCTGGCCGTCTATTCCGTTATCTTCAAAAATGTCATAATGAAAAACTCTTTTTTCTTTCTGGCACCATTCGATAACGAGACTTTTATAACTAATAACTTTTCCTTCTAGTCGCGCAATATCGACATAAGGTGTCACTACTCTTTTTTGAATAAATTTTTCGCAAAAAGAATAGCCTTTATCTAAATAAATAGCTCCTATAAGAGATTCAAAAATATTACCGTGAATGTTTTCTCCAAAATGCTGAATTGGCACTTTGCTTTCTACAAATTGCACTAAATTTAAATCTTTACCTAATTCATTCAAATGTTCACGGCTCACAATTTTAGAACGCATTTTGGTTAAATAACCTTCATCGCCATTTGGAGCTTTATTAAACAAATGCGCAGCAATGACAGCACTTAACATAGCATCTCCTAAAAATTCTAAACGCTCATAATTAATAGGATGCCCATTCTGATCTAATTTATTAGATGAACGATGTGTAAATGCACGTCTGTAAAAATCTATACTTGAAGGCTGAAAACCAAGAATTTTCTGAATAGTGTCAAAAAAAATCCCGTCTTCTAGAGAACGGGATTTAGAAAATATTTTTTTGATAATATTCATATACAGAAATTAGTCAACTAATTTTTTAAATAATACGCACGCATTGTGTCCACCAAAACCAAATGTATTACTCATAGCAACATTTACTTCTCTTTTTTGAGGTTTGTTTAGAGTAAGGTTTAAAGATGGATCAATATTTTCGTCAACAACTGTATGGTTAATCGTTGGAGGAACAATTCCGTGTTGCATGGCCAAAATCGAAGCAATTGCTTCAATAGCTCCAGCCGCACCCAATAAGTGTCCTGTCATTGATTTTGTAGAGTTGATGTTGATGTTTTTAGCGTGATCTCCAAAAACTTTGCTAATCGCTTTTAATTCAGCAACGTCTCCTAATGGAGTAGAAGTTCCGTGAGTATTGATATGATCAACTTGATCAGGAGTCATACCAGCATCTCTCAATGTGTTTTCCATTACTGCAATAACTCCAATTCCTTCTGGATGTGGCGCAGTTAAGTGGTAAGCATCAGATGACATACCTCCACCACCAATTTCGCAGTAGATTTTTGCACCTCTGGCTTTAGCATGTTCGTAGTCTTCAAGAACTAAAGCTCCTGCTCCCTCTCCTAGAACGAAACCATCTCTGGTTGCATCAAAAGGTCTTGAAGCTGTTTCTGGACTTTCGTTTCTTGTTGATAAAGCGTGCATTGAGCTAAATCCTCCCATACCAGCAATTGTAACAGCAGCTTCAGAACCACCAGAAACAATAACATCGCACATTCCTAAACGAATGTAGTTGAAAGCATCGATTAATGCGTTTGCAGAAGATGCACAAGCAGAAACCGTAGTATAATTTGGTCCCATATACCCATTACGCATAGAAATATGTGCAGGAGCAATATCGGCAATCATTTTAGGGATAAAGAAAGGGTTGAACTTTGGAGTTCCATCACCTTTTGCATAATAAAGCACTTCATCTTGGAAAGTTTCTAAACCTCCAATTCCAGCTCCCCAGATAACACCAACTCTTTGTTTGTTTACGTTATCATTTGTGATTCCTGCATCTTTAATAGCTTCATCACTGGCAGCAATTGCATATTGTGCAAATTTATCTAATCGACGAGATTCCTTACGATCCATGTAATCTTCAATATTGAAGTTTTTTACTTCGCAGGCAAATTTCGTTTTATGCTTTTCTGTATCATAATATGTTATAGGAGCCGCTCCGCTAACCCCATTCACAAGTGCGTTCCAATATTCTTGGATATTATTCCCGATAGGAGTAAGTGCACCTAATCCTGTTACAACAACTCGCCTTAATGCCATAAATATGTGTTTTGTACTTTAAACAAATAAAACCCACGCTTTCTTAACTTATTGTTACTTAAGAGCCATGGGAATTACAATATAAATATATCTTTTTGATTGAAAACCAATCGAAATTTAAATTTTAAAAAAATAATAACACCCGATCCTTAAAAATTTCAAAAATCAAAAATCAAAATCCAACCTGGAATTTGGAATTTCAAAAATTGGGACTTTTAGAAATCGGGTGTGGTATTATTATTTTTTTGCTTCTTCGATATAAGAAATAGCTTGACCAACAGTAGCAATGTTTTCTGCTTGATCGTCTGGAATTTGAATATCAAATTCTTTTTCGAATTCCATAATAAGCTCAACAGTGTCTAATGAGTCAGCTCCTAAATCATTAGTGAAGCTTGCTTCTGTTACAACTTCGTTTTCGTCAACACCTAATTTGTCTACGATAATCGCTTTTACTCTTGATGCAATGTCTGACATAATCTTTAATTTTAGAATTTAATTTGTTGGCAAAAATAAAAAACTTTATTTTAAAACAACTATTTAGTTTATAAATGTGACACTAATTTATAAAATTAATTTCAAGAAAGGTCTTTTAAAGCTATTTATTTTCAATTTTTATTCCGTTTTTTGCAGTCTTAAAACACGCAGCTTTATGAAAAAAATTATCGTTTTTGCCTCAGGATCAGGAACTAACGCAGAGAACATTATAAAATATTTTTCGAACACCGAAATTGCAAAGGTCGTTTCGGTCTTTACAAATAATGCTTCGGCAAAAGTGATTGAAAGAGCAAAAAATCATCAAATTCCAGTCGAAATCTTCTCAAAAAACGAACTTTTGGAGAGAAATGTATTACAAAAAGTACAAGAAATCGACCCAGATTTGATAATTCTGGCTGGTTTTTTATTGAAGTTTCCCGAAAACATCATCGAACAATATCCAAACAAAATAATAAACATACATCCGGCACTTTTACCTAATTATGGTGGAAAAGGAATGTACGGAATGCACATACATAGAGCTATAGTTAATAATAAGGAAAAAGAAACCGGAATCTCAATTCATTACGTTAATGAAAATTATGACGAAGGCGCTATTATATTTCAAGCAAATGTGGCCTTAACAGACCAAGACACTCCAGAAACCGTTGCAGAAAAGATTCATGAACTGGAACAAAAACATTTCCCAGAGATTATTCATAAAATATTAGAACAATAAATTGTTTAGATTGTTAGACTTCTTAGACATAAGACTTCTTAGCTTTTATATTTTTCGAATAAAAACTTAAGACCCTCTTTTATCTGAAATTCTAATAATTCAACAATCTAAGAAGTCTAATAATCTAAAATTCTAAGAAGTCTAAAATAAATGAATCACGAAGTACATATATATACAGATGGCGCGGCAAAAGGAAATCCTGGCAATGGCGGTTACGGCGTGGTAATGGAATTGGTTGGCACTCCTCATAAAAAAGAATTTTACGAAGGTTTTCGTCTTACTACAAATAATAGAATGGAACTTCTGGCTGTAATTGTGGGATTAGAAAAATTAAAAAAGCCAAATATGAAAGTTTTGGTCATTTCTGATTCAAAATACGTTGTAGATTCTGTTGAAAAAAAATGGGTTTTTGGCTGGGAGAAAAAAGGCTATAAGGATAAAAAAAATCCAGATTTATGGAAACGTTTTCTAATTGTCTACCGCAAACACCAAGTCGATTTTAAATGGATTAAAGGTCACAACAATCATCCGCAAAATGAGCGCTGCGATCAATTGGCCGTTATGGCATCCATGCAACCTAAACTTTCGGTTGACGTATATTACGAAACCATCGGGTCTAAACAATAAAAAAACGCATCAATTACTTGATGCGTTTTTTGTACTAACTTTATTTCTTATTTATTCTTTATCTAAATCTTTAGCAGTTTTAAAACCCGTCAAAAGTCCAATTCCTGCCATGATGAAAATAATCGAAGGATAAACGGCACCATCATCTAGAGAGGTATAAGTTGTAATTAATAACGCTAGAAAAATTCCAACACCCGACCCTATCAATAGGAAAGCTATATTTACAACAAACACTTTCCAGGCCGGAACCCCGTTTCCTTTTCCTTGTAAAAAGATACTTGCATCTACTCCTTTTTCTATAAGAGCCAAACGCTCTCTGTTTCTTGTTGAATAAATTAAATAAACAATCCCGAAGATCATTAAGAAAAGACTGATTGGAATTAAAATTTTTTCGTCCATGATATTTTATGTTTTTAATTGATTGATATACCTCATATGACGAGACTTTTTAAAATGAGGTTACAACTTTTGGTGAAAAATTTCAATTTTTAAATCCAAAATTCCAAAACTAACTGATTATCAATTAATTTTGAATAAAAATCAATTGATCACCGCAACTTTGACAAAGTTTAAAACTTTGACAAAGTTCAACTCCTATACTTTATTATATATTAAAGATTGGAATTTGGACCCGAGCGATAGCGAACGGGCGAAGCAATTTAAAAAGTTTGGAATTTATTTTCCAATTTCTTGTAACCTAAACAAGCAAACTATCGTCCTATATAATATGAGCACAATACATGATCAACATTATATCGATAAAATTTTGCAAGGCGAGACCAATGCATTTGCCGTTCTTGTGGATCGATATAAAGATATGATCTTTACTTTAGCTCTTAAAATGGTTAAAAATCGTGAAGAAGCAGAAGAAATAGCTCAAGACACTTTTATAAAAATTTATAATTCATTGACAAAATTTAAAGGCGAATCTAAATTTTCGACCTGGATTTACAAAATTGCTTATAATACCTGTCTGGATCGTTTGAAGAAAAACAAGAAAGAAGATTTGAATATTTCTATTGATGATTTTTCTTCTCATTTAATTAAAACAATGGACAACGCTTTGAGTGCTTTAGAAGAAAAAGAACGAAAGTATACCATTCAGAAATGTTTAAATTTATTACCGAGTGATGAAAACTTCCTTTTGACCTTATTTTATTTTGATGATCAAAATTTAGAAGAAATTGGAAAAATCATGAATATATCGGCCAACAATGCCAAAGTAAAGTTATTTAGAAGCCGTCAGAAATTAGCTGTAATTTTGAGACAGCAGTTAGAACCAGAAATAATAGAATGTTATGAAAGAGAGCGATAAAAATATAGAACAACTTATTGAGAAAATGATGGCGGAAGACAAACTGCAGTCTCCATCAATAGATTTTACTTCTAAAATAATGGCTGATGTTCATCTTTTAGAAGAGAAAAAACTCAAAACATACAAACCTTTAATTTCTAAACCAATCTGGATTTCGATTGGATTAGCTGTCGCAGCATTAGTAATTTATGTTTCTCTATTCTCTGTTTCAGAAACTGATTTCAAAATTGACGAAGTCGGGAAATTATATTCAGATCGAATCTCAACGGCATTTTCTGAAATTCATTTTTCTAAAAATATCTTGTATGCCATTTTGATTGTTCCAATTATGATTTTGGTTCAAGTTGGAATTTTGAAGAATTATTTTGACAAAAAATATCAATTATAGCTTTAAAGATGAAAAATAAAACAACGGTTTTTAAACACTCTCTAAGAACAAAAAAAACATACACACATTCTATTATAATGTTGTTGTTATTTATTACAAATTATGCGTCAGCAATTCCATCAAACTTTACCACTAAAGAAATAAAATTTGTTAGCGAAGGAGTTTCACTCGCTGGAACTCTTTTTATACCCAACAATGCACAAGCAGCCGTTGTGATTGTTCATGGATCTGGACAAGAAAAAAGAATGACAGACTTTGCTACAACTCTAGCCAACAATGGAATTGCAGTTTTAACGTATGACAAACGCGGAGTTGGAGAATCCGCTGGTGTATATGCCGGACCTGAAGTAGGAACCAACAATGTTGATTTCTCAAATCTAAATCTTTTGTCTTTAGATGTAAGTGCTGCTGTAAATACTTTATCTAAATCCTTATCAAATAATAAAATATCAATCGGTTTAATCGGAGGCAGTCAAGCTGGATGGATAATTCCATTGGCCGCAGAGAAAAATAAGAAAGTTAAATTTATGACCATCTTTAGTGGCGCTCTTATATCGGTTAAAGAACAATTGAGATTCCAATTCTATACAAATGGAGATAAAAATTTTTGGGACACACATTCAGAGGAAGAGGCAAGAAAACATGTATTCAATGACCCAGATAAATACGAATTTGTTGACACAGACCCTAAAGGTATTCTTGCTAAATTATCAATTCCAGGAATATGGATTTTTGGAGGTAAAGATATTCAAGTCCCTGCGAATCTATCAATCGAATATCTTGATGCATTAAAATCTAAAGGGAAACCTTATGACTATAAATTATTTCCAAACTTGGGTCACAATACAGCTTTTTCAAAGTCTGAAGAGCCAATGAACGATGCAATCAATTGGATTAAAAATATAAAATAAATTAAAAATCATTTTTCGTGTTTTAATCGAAAAAAGAAAATTCTCTTCATTTAAAAAAATAAGATGGAGGAATCAGGTGTAAATTATTCGCAATTATTATCAAAAAAGTTGCATCTTAAATTCAAAAAACCTATTATAAACACTGCGAAAAATCAATTTTAATTCATTCATTTACAATAGTTTTACTTCAAAAACACCTTCATTTTTTTAAGAAAATTTTGAGACCCTAAACCGTTGCAAGATTGTAACTTATGAAGTATCTTTGCACCCTAATTCGAAATTCATAAAATGAATAAACTATTGATTGTTGGAACAGTTGCTTTCGACGCGATTGAAACTCCTTTCGGAAAAACAGATAAAATATTAGGTGGTGCTGCAACCTACATCGGATTATCGGCATCATTTTTTAACTTGCAATCGGCCATTGTTTCTGTAGTTGGCGACGATTTCCCTCAAGAACATTTAGATCTTTTAACTTCAAAAAATATTGATATCTCTGGTATCGAAATTGTAAAAGGAGGAAAGACTTTTTTCTGGAGCGGTTTATACCACAACGATTTAAATTCTAGAGACACTCTTGTAACAGAGTTGAACGTTTTAGCTGATTTTCAGCCAAAAGTTCCTCAAAACTACAAAGATGCTGATGTTGTGATGTTAGGAAACTTACATCCTTTAGTACAAAGCAGTGTTCTGGATCAAATGGAGAAAAAACCAAAATTAGTAGTTTTAGACACTATGAACTTTTGGATGGATTGCGCTCTTCCAGAATTATTAGACGTTATTAAACGTGTAGATGTTATTACAATCAATGACGAAGAAGCTAGACAGCTTTCTGGCGAATATTCATTAGTAAAAGCAGCTTCTAAAATCCAAGATATGGGACCAAAATATGTGGTGATCAAAAAAGGAGAACACGGAGCGCTTTTATTCCACAACAGAGAAGTTTTCTTTGCACCAGCTTTACCATTAGAAGATGTTTTTGATCCAACAGGAGCAGGTGACACTTTTGCAGGTGGTTTCTCTGGATTTATTGCACAGAGCGAAAACATTTCATTCAACAACATGAAGAATGCAATTATTTACGGTTCAAATTTAGCTTCGTTTTGCGTTGAGAAATTTGGAACCGAAAGGATGGAATCATTAAGTAAAGCCGAAGTAGCGATTCGATTACAGCAATTTAAGTCGTTAACTCAGTTTGACATAGAAATATAATGCCTAAGAGCCTCGATAAAACGGGGCTTTTTTTATTACGTTAATACACACAACTTACAACAACACACAAATAACAAAAAACAATGAGCGACGCTTTAAAACACGAATGTGGTATAGCCTTAGTTAGACTACTAAAACCGCTTGAATATTATAAAGAAAAATACGGAACTGCTTTTTACGGAATTCAGAAGATGTATTTAATGATGGAAAAACAGCACAACCGCGGACAAGACGGAGCTGGTTTTGCTAGCATTAAATTTGATGTAGAACCTGGACAGCGCTACATTAGCCGAGTTCGTTCTAATCATTCGCAACCAATCCAAGATGTTTTCAAACAAATCAATGAGCGCGTTAGCGAAGAACTAAAAGCGCATCCTGAACTTGGAGACGATATGAAAGAGCTAAAAGCAAATATTCCTTATGTTGGAGAATTGTTTTTAGGTCACGTTCGCTACGGAACTTTTGGAAAAAACAGCATCGAAAGTGTTCACCCATTTTTGCGTCAAAGCAACTGGATGCACCGTAACTTAATTTTGGCCGGAAACTTTAATATGACTAATGTTAAAGAACTTTTCGAAAATCTAGTTGAATTAGGACAGCATCCAAAAGAAATGGCTGATACTGTTACTGTAATGGAAAAAATTGGTCACTTCTTAGACAAAGAAGTAATGCAATTATATCAGGACTGTAAAGCTGAAGGATATTCTAAAAGAGATGCTTCGCCAGTAATTGCAGAACGTTTGGATATTGCTAAAATCTTAGCTCGTTCTGCTAAAAACTTAGACGGAGGTTATGCTATGGCAGGTTTATTAGGTCATGGTGATGCTTTTGTTTTTAGAGACCCGGCCGGAATTCGTCCAGCTTATTTTTATCAAGATGACGAAGTTGTCGTTGTAGCTTCTGAAAGACCCGTTATTCAAACTGTATTTAATGTTCCTTTTGAAAGTGTTCAGGAAATTGACCCAGGAAATGCGTTGATTATCAAGAAAAACGGAACAGTTTCTATGAATCAAATCTTGGAACCAACAATCAAAAAAGCTTGTTCGTTCGAAAGAATTTATTTCTCAAGAGGAAGTGATGCTGAAATCTACCAAGAGCGTAAAGATTTAGGAAAATTAATTTTACCTGCTGTACTTAAAGCAATTGACAGCGATACAGACAACACTGTTTTCTCTTATATTCCAAATACAGCCGAAACATCATTTTATGGTTTAGTGGAAGCTGCTCAGGATTTCTTAAACCAGAGAAAAAACAATTATATTCTTGAAAATAGAAATACATTAACAACAGAAACCCTTCAGGAACTTTTAGCTGTAAAGATTCGTACAGAAAAAGTCGCGATTAAAGATGCTAAACTTAGAACTTTTATTACTGAAGATAGCAGCCGTGATGATTTAGTAGCGCACGTTTACGATGTTACTTATGGTGTAATTAAACCAGAAGATAATTTGGTTATTATCGACGATAGTATTGTTCGTGGTACTACATTGAAAATGAGCATCATTAAAATGATGGATCGTTTAAAACCAAAACGTATTGTAATCGTTTCATCTGCTCCACAAATTCGTTATCCGGATTGTTACGGAATTGATATGGCAAAACTAGAAGGTTTAGTTGCTTTTAGAGCAGCACTTGCTTTATTAAAAGAAAGAAACCTTTATCATATTGTAGATGAAGTTTATGCAAAATGTAAAGCTCAAGAAAATTTCCTTGATAAAGATGTTGTAAACTATGTAACAGCAATTTATGACCAATTTACAGACGAGGAGATTTCAGATAAAATTGCAGAAATGTTAAGCTCGCCGGAAATTAATGCTGAAGTAAAAATCATCTTCCAAACAGTTGACGATTTGCATAAAGCATGTCCTAAAAATTTAGGTGATTGGTATTTCACAGGAGATTATCCTACTCCAGGTGGAAATCGAGTTGTAAATCGTGCTTTCATGAATTTTTACGAAGGAAAAGACGCTAGAGCGTATTAATAAAATACTAATAAAAGGTTAAATTGTGCATTTCATCGGTTTTTTTTGCCGTTCATCCTATTTCTTTGGTGAAGTTGAAAAGCTATGATACTTTTGAAATACCATAACATTAGTAGGTTAAGTTTATGGTAGATTTGGGGCAAAAAGGGTGGAAGCAATTCCACCTTTTTTATTGGAATAAACTCAAACTATTTATAAACAGCCGATTATATCTCTTCATCGGATTTACTTACCTTTTATCTGAAAATTTTTCTTCACAAGAATAACTACCATACATTTACTAGACCATAACATTAGTAGGTTAGTTTATGGTAGATTTGGGGCAAAAAAGGCGGAGTAACTTCCGCCTTTTTTATTTTTAATTGTAATTGATTGAAAAACAGCTGTTTAAATACTTTTCATCGAGTATAATTGCTTTTCATCTAAAAATTTTTCTTTATAAAAATTACTGCCATACATTTACTAAACCATAACATTAGTAGGTTAGTTTATGGTAGATTTGGGGCAAAAAAGGTGGAAGAAATTCCGCCTTTTTTATTGAAATAAATCTAGAAAATTTTAAAAACTAGCAACACAGGTCTTTTATCGGATATACTTGCCTTTTATCTGAAATGTTTCATTCAAAAAAATATCTGCCATACCTTTACAGAACCATAACATTAGTAGGTTAAGTTTATGGTAGATTTGGGGCAAAAAAGGTGGAAGAAGTTCCACCTTTTTTATTTTCTTTTTTTTTTCAGAAAAAAAGAAAATAGAGTGCAGAATAAAGACTTTTAAAAATTGAGCATAAAAAAAAGACGAACCTATGGATCGTCTTTTTTCTATATTCTATGCTCTATTTTCTTATTTATCTAAAGCAAATCTTCTAGCAACTTCTGTCCAGTTAATTACACTGAAAAAAGCTTCAATATAATCTGGTCTTCTGTTTTGGTAGTTTAAGTAGTAAGCGTGCTCCCAAACATCCATTCCTAAGATTGGAGTTCCACCGTGACCAGCAACTTCTGGCATTAATGGATTATCTTGATTTGGAGTACCTACAACTTCTAATTTTCCTCCTTTTTGAACTGTTAACCAAGCCCATCCAGAACCAAATTGCGTTGCTCCAGCTTTAGCAAATTTTGCTTTAAATTCTTCGAAAGATCCAAAAGAAGCTTCAATTGCAGCCAATAAATCTCCTGTTGGCAATCCTCCTCCGTTTGGAGACATTACAGTCCAGAATAAATTGTGGTTGTAGAAACCTCCACCATTGTTACGAACAGCAGCGTTAGATTTATCTAAGTTGATTAAGATGTTTTCGATTGTTTTTCCTTCTAAATCTGTTCCAGCGATAGCCGCATTAAGATTTGTAGTATAGGCGTTGTGGTGCTTTGTATGATGGATTTCCATTGTACGTGCATCAATATGTGGTTCTAATGCATCGTATGCATAAGGTAATTGTGGTAATTCAAAAGCCATGATATTCTAATTTTTATGGTTTATAATAATTTATTCCAAATTTAGACATTTAACTTTGGAATTGAAAATACTATTTCGTTATAATTGAATTAAATTCATTGATAATTTACATTTTTACAACATAAACACCTGAAAATCTTTATTTACCATTAAATGTTGTCATTGTGTTTTCTAAACCAGCTGTTCCAAAAGTTCTAATAATTTCTGCTGAAGTTTCTAAGCGTTCTGGAAGTTTTGCTTCTTCTTCAGCGGTCCACTCTCCTAAAACATAATCTACTTGCTGTCCTTTTTTGAATTCGTCACTGATACCAAATCTGTAGCGTGTATAATTTTGAGTATTTAAAACTAAATTAATATTTTTCAACCCATTATGACCACCGTCGCTACCTTTTGGCTTTATTCTAATAGTTCCGAATGACAGGTTTAAATCGTCTGTAATGACCAAAATATTCTCCAGCGGTATATTTTCTTTATCCATCCAATATTTCACCGCCTTACCACTTAAATTCATGTAAGTATTTGGTTTTAAAAGAAAAAAAGTTCTCCCTTTAAATTTGTATTCAGCCATTGAACCTAATTTTACGGTTTCAAAAGAAAGTCCTTCTTTTTTGGCTAAAAAGTCTAGTACTTTAAATCCGATATTATGTCTGGTGTTTACGTATTCGGCTCCGATATTTCCTAATCCTACGATTAAATATTTTTTACTCACGTTTTTTATATTGTTTTTTTGGCGTTCGTGAACCTCCGGTTTCATATTGTCTTCTATGTTCTCTTCTTTTGATGGCGATGAAAACAGTTTTGTTATCCATTTTATCATGATTACAAAAGTAACATTAATTAGAGAAATGTGACAATTGGATAATTAGATAATTTAAAAATGTGACAATTAGATAATTGACTGTTTGCCTATGATTTAACCGCAAAGATCGCAAGGGTTTTGCGCTAAGAACGCTAAGAAATAGCTTTTACTGAGAGTTACAAAGAACACAAAGACTTCGACAAAAAAACTCAGCATCTTAGAAACTTAGCACCTAAAAAAAAGCCCCAATCGTAAGATTGAGGCTTTTTGTATTGAGTTGAAAAAAATTATTTTTTCTTTCCTTTTGCAGGAGCTTTTGCAGCTTTTGCAGCCTCTTGAGCAGCTTTCATAGCAGCACGAGAGATTCTTACTTGACAAACAACAGTGTTGTCTGGGTGCATAATTTTGTACTCTGGTTTTCCAACTTTAGTAACGTATAATTTGTTACCCATTTCAAGTGGAGTGATGTCAGCTTCAACGAAATCAGGAAGATTTGCTGGTAAAGCTTTAACTTTTAATTTACGTTGGTTTAAACGTAAAACACCTCCCGCAAGAACACCTTTAGATGTACCAACGATTTTTACAGGAACTTCCATTGTGATTTCTTTATCATCAAATAATTGGAAGAAGTCAATGTGTAAAATTTTGTCAGATACTGGGTGAACTTGGATATCTTGCAAAATTGCATTGAATGATTTTCCTTTTCCAAGTTCGATCACAACAGTGTGAGCGTTTGGAGTGTAAACCAAGTTTTTGAATGCAGTAACGTCTGCTGAGAAGTGTACTGCCTGGTTTCCTCCGTATAAAACGCAAGGTACCTGTCCAGCATTACGTAAGGCTTTAGTTGACACTTTGCCCACGCTTTCTCTTTCTGATCCTTTAATTGTAATCGATTTCATTGTAAAAAAATATAGTTATTAATAAAATATTCTATTTTGCTGTAAGCTTTAAGCAATATGCTTTAGGCTTTTTATGCAAAGTATATAAGCTTACGGCCTAAAGCCTACAGCTTACTGCTTTTACATAATAAATTTTCCACTGATGGAATTGTTGTGGTGAACCATCTGCATAACCTCAGCAAATAGAGGTGCACAGCTTACCACTTTTATCTTTTTTGATTCTTTCTTTAACGGAATAGAATCTGTTACGATTAATTCTGTTAGTTTCGAGTTTTCAATTTTCTCGTATGCTCCGCCAGATAAAATAGCGTGCGTACAAATTGCTCTTACGCTTAGCGCTCCTTTTTCGATCATTAGGTCTGCCGCTTTCGCTAAAGTTCCTCCTGTATCGATCATGTCGTCTACTAAGATTACGTTACGTCCTTTTACTTCACCAATTAGTTCCATAGTGTCGATAACGTTGGCTGCTTTTCTTTGTTTGTAACAGATTACTACATCTGATTCTAAAAACTTAGAGTAAGCATATGCTCTTTTTGAACCTCCCATATCTGGAGATGCAATTGTCAGATTTTCTAACTTTAAACTTTCTACGTATGGTAAAAAGATTGTAGATGCAAATAAATGATCTACTGGTTTTTCAAAGAATCCTTGAATCTGGTCTGCATGCAAATCCATTGTCATGATTCTTGTTGCTCCTGCAGCTGTTAGTAGATTTGCTACTAATTTAGCTCCAATTGGAACTCTTGGTTTGTCTTTTCTATCTTGTCTTGCCCAACCAAAATAAGGCATAACAGCTGTAATATGTCTTGCTGATGCGCGTTTTGCCGCATCAATCATTAACAACAATTCCATCAGATTATCTGCACTTGGAAAAGTTGAACATACGATAAATACTCGTAAACCTCTAATTGATTCTTCGTAAGACGGCTGAAATTCTCCATCACTATACGTTGACATCGTTACTTTTCCTAACGGAATTCCGTAATCTTTTGCAATTTTTTCTGCAAGATAAACACTTTGTGAACAAGCAAAAATTTTAGCTTCTGGTTCTAGGTGCGACATTGTAATTTGTTGTTTTATCCCGTTACTTTTAAAAAAATTCAACTTTATATTTCAATAAAGCAGAATGTGTATAAATGTCTCGGATGTAGTTAGTTGTGTGTGCTTCGTTTTAACGAGCTGCAAATTTATAAAATTTATTGAACACTGAAAGCAAAAATTTAAGTATTTTTAGTAGTTCGTTTAAAATTATTTTTTACATTTGCACCGTGTTAAAGGAATGACGCCATTTATGACTTCATTCTATTGCGCTAAAATAATTGATTTATCATTTATTTTTTCGTCTGCTACGCCCGGATGGCGGAATTGGTAGACGCGCTGGTCTCAAACACCTGTGGGAAACCGTGCCGGTTCGACTCCGGCTCCGGGTACATAAAAACCTCTTCTTAACGGAAGAGGTTTTTTCTTTTATACTACTTCACAACTTGCATTATGCAAAACAGGAAAATTGCAGGAATTAGCAATAAAACACAATTGATTTGCTTTTTTATGAAGTTCTAAAGCTAATCCGATTTGGTCTGGATTTGAGATTTTTACTTTCGGATATAATCTTGCTTCTACAAAACGACCGCTTCCGTCTGGATTTACTTCTAATGTTGCTTCTGCATTGTCTGAATACTCCAAAACTTCTATTCCGTTTTGTGAGCAAACATATAAATACGACATCATGTGACAGGAAACTAAACTGCTTAACAATAAATCTTCTGGATTATATAATGAAGGATCTCCTTTAAAAGCTTTTGCTGCCGAAACAGGTAAAATTGGTTTTCCTTCAATTTTAATTTGATGACTTTTACTATAGAATCTTTTGGAAGAATCTATTGGGTCTTTTTTGGAAGTCCAATTTACTTCAGCTTTGAATAGGTGTTTGAAAGTCATTTTTTTGTTTTTTAGCCATGAATTACATAAAGTTGAAATTCATGGCTAAAATAATACAATTCTCTTGATCTAATTTTATTTACCCCATTTAGTAAAATCTGAATCTGGTCTTTTAAAAGGTTCTGATAAAAACTTATTTGCTATTGCATTAAATACTTCCGGACTTGAAGCCGGCGCAAAATGAGTTTCTCCAGGCATAATGCATAACTGTGCTTTTGGTATATTTTCGAAAATTTCAACTGTATGCTCATTTCTGATTACGTCTCTATCTCCTGCTATTACAAGCACTTTTGCTTTAATTTTTGATAAATCTTTTGCTACAATATTAGGCTGATCTGCTAAAAGTCCAGAAATTTGTTTCAATAGATTCCAGTTCTCGCTAGTGTCTTTTTCTTTAATTTTTGCACTAAACAGTTTTCTCTCGTTCTGCAGACCTTTTATCGCCCATGAATAAATAGCAGTAGAATCAGGTCGTAAATTGGCACCCATCGCTACAATTTTTTTTATTTTTGACTTCCCTGAAATACCCATTTGCAATCCAACAATTCCTCCATCACTCCATCCAATAATACTTATTGAATCCAGTTTTAAGTGATTAACTAATGCTTCAGTATCTTTTGTCATTTGGACAAATGTTAAAGAATCCGTTTTCAACTCTGATTTGCCATGTCCTCTACTATCGGCAGCAATGACTCTGTATTTATTTTTAAAATAATCAATCTGATTTCCCATTGTCTCAATACTTCCACTATTTCCATGAATCAATAACAAAGGTTCGCCTTTTCCGTATTCTTCATAGTAGATTTTAGCACCATTGAGTTCAACAAATTTTCCGACAGTGGAATTTTTACCATAAGGCGTATCAAATTTAAAATTCATCTGAACCTGAGCGTTTGCTATTACACATACAGAATAAGCTAATACGGCCATTAGCAATTTGACTGGTTTCTTCATAAGTAAGTTCTTTTTAGGATAGTTATTTCTCAAATGTAAGAAAGATTCTAAAAAATTAACAAAATACTTATCGAAAGCATTCACTCTAATATTTACAAAAAAAAAACCTCGAAAGCACAAGCTTTCGAGGTTTTTAGAGAATTACTAAACTAATTAACAGATTCTAAAACTATTTTTTTACTGAGAATTTAAAAGTAGTTTTAGTTTTATAATTTTCTCCCGGGTTTAAAACCGTTGTTGGGAAATTTTTCTGGTTTGGAGAATCTGGATAATGTTCTGTTTCTAGACATAATCCTGTTCTGTGTGCAAAAGTCCCTCCATTTGGCATTGGCAAAGTTCCGTCAAGGAAATTTCCAGAGTAGAACTGAATTCCAGGCTCGTCTGTTGTCATTTCCATAACTCTTCCGCTTGCTGCGTGGTATACCTTTGCAATAATTGTTTTTCCTTTTTCAGGGTTATTCAACACCCAGCAGTGATCATAACCTTTTCCTTTTTCTAATTGGTCATTTTTAGCATTGATGTCTTTTCCAATTAATTTTGGAGTTCTGAAATCGAAAGGCGTACCCGCAACATCTTCTAATTTTCCTGTCGGAATCAAATCTGCATCTACTGGAACTAATTTATCTGCATTTAATGTCAATTCGTGATCTAAGATCGTTTTAGTAAAATCTCCAGATAGATTGAAATATGAATGCTGTGTTAAGTTAACAACCGTTTTTTTGTCTGTTGTTGCCTCGTACAAAACTTCTAATTGATTATCATTTGTTAATGTATAAGTCACAAAAACTTTTAGGTTTCCTGGATACCCTTCTTCCATATCTTTACTTACATAAGATAATTTTAGAGAAGCGTTTTCGCCAGATTTAACCTCATCTGCTTTCCAAACCACATTAAAAAATCCTTGCGGACCACCATGTAAAGCATTTGGTGCATTGTTAATTGCCAATTGATATTCTTTTCCATCTAATGAAAATTTCCCTTTTGCAATACGGTTTCCGTATCTTCCAATTAATGCTCCAAAAAACGGATTTTCTTTTTCGTATTGCGCCAAAGAATTAAATCCGATTACTACATTTTCTGAAACACCTTCTTTATTTGGTACTTTCAAATCTGTAATTCTACCGCCAAAAGTGATGATGTCAACTTCCATCCCGTTTTGGTTTTTCAGTTTATAACTTTCGACTTTTTCTCCTTTTGCAGTAGTTCCGTATTCTGATTTTTCAATTGTAACTAAATCTTTTCCTTCAGTGGCAACTTTTTCTGTATCAGCTTTTTTATCGCTTTTACATTGAACTAAAACAATAGCAGTTCCAAGCAAGCTTAGTATGAAAAGAGAGCGTTTTAATACATTCATAAATGATATTTTTTGGTTTGTAAAAAGTTAAATGTTAGATGTAAAATGTTAGACGTGAAATTTAATCATTTTAAAAATGTAAAAATTACCTTTTTAAGTTTTTTCACATTTTACATCTTACAAATTACGTTTTACCGCCTTACAGGCCGTGTTGAAATAAATGAAAATATGCTTCGTTGGCGTTGATTTTATCTTTGAATTCTCTTACAGTTGTTTTCTCATCAATTACCAATAATTCGATTCCAGCGATGTCTGCGAAATCTTCCATATATTCTGTTGTGATAGACTGGCTGTAAACCGTATGGTGCGCTCCACCAGCCAAAATCCAGGCTGTTGCTGCAACTTCTAAATTTGGTTTACAATCCCAAAGAACACGTGCAACTGGCAATTTTGGTAATTCTGCCATTGGTTTCACAGCTTCCACTTCGTTTACAATTAAACGGAAACGAGTTCCCATATCAACCAAAGAAACATTAATTGCATCTCCTGCAGGTGAATTAAACACCAAACGTGCTGGATCTTCTTTTCCTCCAATTCCTAAAGGATGCACTTCACATGAAGGTTTTCCGTCAGCAATAGATGGGCAGATTTCCAACATATGAGATCCTAAAACGTATGATTTTTGTGGTGTGAAATGGTAGGTGTAATCTTCCATGAAAGAAGTTCCGCCTTCCAAACCAACACACATTACTTTTAAAGCTCTTACCATTGCAGCAGTTTTCCAGTCTCCTTCTCCACCAAAACCATAACCATCGGCCATTAATCTTTGTGTTGCAATTCCTGGTAATTGTTTCCAAACTCCAAGGTTTTCAAATGTATCTGTGAAAGCGCCGAATCCTCCTTCTTCAAGGAAAGCTCTTAATCCTAATTCGATTTTAGCAGCTTCAACTAATGAACTTCTTTGTGCTCCGCCTTCTTTTAAAGAATCTGTTAAGTTATAAGAAGACTCATAAACTGCCAATAAATCAGCTAATTGTTTGTCTGTTACTTTCTCGATATGTTTTGTAACATCTGAAGAATCATATCCGTTTACAGACATTCCGAAACGAATTTGAGCTTCAACTTTATCGCCTTCTGTAACGGCAACTTCACGCATATTGTCTCCAATACGAGCTACTTTTAAGTTTTGAAGTTCGTCCCAACCTAAAACCACTCTTGACCAGATTCCTAATTGTTTTTGAACTCTTTGATCTTCCCAGTGTCCAACCACAACTTTACGTTTTTTGCGCAATCTAGACATGATGAAACCAAATTCACGATCTCCGTGAGCCGATTGGTTCAAGTTCATGAAATCCATGTCAATGCTTCCCCACGGAATTTCAGCGTTGTATTGTGTATGCAAATGGCACAATGGTTTTTTAAGGATATTTAACCCGCCAATCCACATTTTTGCTGGAGAGAAAGTATGCATCCAAGCAATAATTCCGATACAGTTTTTAGCTGAGTTTGCTGCTAAACAAACATCTAAAATCTGCGAAGGCGATTTCACCACATCTTTATAAACTACTTTTACAGGAATTGAAGATGAAGCATCTAATCCTTTTGCAATAATTTGCGAATGTTCTGCTACTTTTCTAAGTGTTTCTTCACCGTATAATTCTTGGCTTCCTACTACAAACCATACTTCTTTTTGAGAAATGTCAATCATTTTGTTATTTTTTATTTCAAGTTTCAGGTTTCAAGTTGTTGGAATCTGAAAACTCGATTTGTTATTTTATTGTTTTTTTTGTTTGTTTCAGATTTCAGGTTTCACGTTCCAACAACTTGAAACAAAAAAAACCTGAAACTTGAAACAAAATTTCTATTGTCCGTAATACGAGTCTTTTCCGTGTTTACGGTTATAATGTTTCTTTATTAATGAATCTTTTAATCTTGGTGCGTTTGGATTTATTTGTAAAGTCAGGTATGCCATTTCTGCCACAACTTCTAAGACTTTACTGTTGTAAACCGCTTTTGCAGCATTTTTTCCCCACGCAAACGGACCGTGATTTCCAATTAAAACCATTTCTACTTCTTCGTATGAAAGATTTTTTTCTTTGAAACAATCTAGAATCTGAATTCCAGTATTGTGTTCGTAGTTTCCTTCAATTAAAGAATCTGCCATTGGCGGTGCGCACGGAATATCGGCTGTTAAATGATCGGCATGTGTTGTTCCAAAAATTGGAATATCTTGCTGCGATTGTGCCCAAGCCACAGAATAAGTTGCGTGTGTATGCGCAACACCTCCAATATTTGGCCAGTTTTTATATAAATAAGCATGCGTTTTAGTATCAGATGACGGGCGCATGGTTCCTTCGATAACATTATTGTCAAAATCGACAATTACGATATCTTCGGGTTTTAAATCTTCGTAAGGAACACCGCTTGGCTTAATGGCAAAAACACCATTTTTTCTGTCCACGGCGCTCACATTTCCGAAAGTATAAACAACCAAATTCAATGCATTTAACTGCATATTGGCTTCGTAACATTCTTGTTTTAAATCTTTATATTGAGAGCTCATGTTTCGATATTTTAAGGTTTGGATCTGCAAAAGCACTTAATTTTTCATATCCTAAAAGAAGCTTATGATACGCTTCAACTTTATCTGTCTGAGGGAAATATTCTCCATCAAAATCACTTCCGATTTTTTGGCTTGCTTCAATTACGTTTGGATAAATTCCGGCTGCAACCGCTGCGTAAATTGCCGCACCTAAAGCCGGAGTTTGGTCTGAAGCCGCAATTTTAATTGGCTTGTTTAAAACGTTAGCCAAAGTCTGCATGATAAAAGGAGATTTTCTCGCCACACCGCCAATTCCGATTACGCTGTCGATTTTTACACCTTCTTCTTCAAAACGGTCAACAATTTTCTTCGCTCCAAAACAAATTGCATTTACTAAAGCTTTAAAAATATGTGGTGCTTTTGTTCCTAAAGAAAGATTCGAAATCGCACTTTTTAATTCCTGATTTGCATCTGGAGTTCTTCTACCATTAATCCAGTCTAAAGCAATTGGAAGGCTTTCTGAAACTGGAATTTTCTCCGCTTCTTTAGTCAATTCAACAATTAATTTATCACTGAATTCTTCTCTTAATTGTTCTTTTTGAGCATCATTTAAAACAGAAGAGGTTTCTAATAAATGTTCTGTTGGCCACATTAATAATTCTTTGTACCAAGCCAATAAATCGCCAAAAGCAGATTGTCCTGCTTCTAAACCAATAAAACCAGGAATAACAGAACCATCAACCTGTCCGCAGATTCCGCGAACGGTTTTTGTTCCCACCTCATCATAAGAACCCACTAGAATATCACAAGTTGAAGTTCCCATTACACGAACCAAAGTATTTTCTTCGATTTTAGCTCCAACTGCACCAGAATGCGCATCGAAAGTTCCAACAGCTACAACTGTTTCTGTTGAAAGTCCTAAACGATCTGCCCATTCTTTGCTTAAATTTCCAGCAACTAAATCTGACGTATAAGTTTCATCATATAAATTGCCACGAAGCTGCGCTAAATACGGATGCAGTTTTTCTAAAAATTCAACTGGCGGCAATCCGTTCCAGTCTGTGTGCCACATTGCTTTGTGACCTGCTGCACAACGGCTTCTTTTGAAGGTTTTTAAATCTTTATCTTCAATTAACAAATACGTCATTAAATCGCAATGCTCCATCCAAGTGTGCGCTGCATTTCGAACCGCTTCGTCTTGTCTTGCGATATGAAGAATTTTTGCCCAAAACCACTCAGAAGAATAAATTCCTCCAACATATTTGGTAACATCTTCTCCGCCCCAGCTAACTGCTAGTTCGTTGATTTCGTTTGCTTCATTAATTGATGTATGATCTTTCCATAAAACCATCATGGCATTTGGATTCTCTTCAAAACCTTTTGTTAATGCTAATGGCGTTCCGTCTTTTGTAACTGGAACCGGAGAAGATCCAGTTGTATCGATACAAATTCCTTTTACTAATGAAGGATCTACTTTACTTTCTTTAACAACATTCTGAATTGTAATTTCCAATCCTTCAATATGATCCAAAGGATGTTGACGAAACTGGTTTATAGAAGCGTCACAATATTGTTTGTTTTTCCATCTTTTGTAATGAGAAACATTGGATGCCAATTCTTGTCCATTTTCAGCGTCTATCAGCACCGCGCGAACAGAATCTGTTCCGTAGTCCAATCCTATTACATAATTTTTCATTCTATTTTATTTTTAAAATATTGACAAATATAGATATAATTATTTTATAAGTGTATAAAAAACACTTAACTTAAATTGTATGATTCATTTTTGCTATAAATGCATTAAAACAGCATTTTAGCTTTCAAACAAAAAATAAATGTTAGCAATACATTTATAACGTTGCGATTATTTCAACTTAATCTTTAAATCGTTAATAAATCGTGCTTTAAAATTGTACTGAATTTTATTTTTTTTGCCACAGATTGAAAGAATTTAAATGATTTTTTATTCCTTTTAATCTGCAAAATATGTGACTCTAGAATTTTTATTGATTCTTATAATTCAACCAAACTTTCATTTTTCCAACTCCTCGATTCGACCAAGAATAATACGGAATCGCCTTCAATTTTGAGTTCTCAATTACATTTACTCCTTGCAATAAATTGGCTTCTTTTTTTACTTTGAAAGTATCAGAAGCGTTTACATCAATTTTATCGAAATTATTTTTGTTATCAATTTCTTCAACTGCATAAACTATTGGTCCGTATTCCAGAGAAACTTTGTTTGTATTGATTGCTGCTTTTGGATTTGTTATTACTTCTTGAACTTCCATTGGAAAATTGAGATTAATTCTGTCTCCTTTTTTCCAATTTCTAGTGATTGTGAAATATCCATTTTCTGGCTGAATTGCTAGAGTTTCTCCATTTAAACTTATTGTCGTCTTTTGATCTGAAGCCTTTTTATAACTGTATAAATCTCCTGGCAAAACCTCATTTCTAGACCAACCCGGAACGCGAAGTTTGATTGTAAAATGACTCTCTTTTTTTGGATTAACCGAAATTGCAATTTTTCCGTTCCACGGATAAGAAGTCTGCTGCGAAATCTGTAAATCTGTTTTTCCTAATTGAAAAGACGCATTGTTTGAAGCATATAAATTGACATACAAAACATCTTTTGTTTTTGAATAAATCAATCCTGGAATTGACGGAATAAAACGAATTAAATTAGTTGGACAGCAAGAACAGTCAAACCAGCCTTGCCTTGTACAAGAGCCACGATTCGATTTATAAACTCCGTCTGCTTCTAAGGCATTTGGATAAAAAAATTGTTTTCCGTCAAGCGAAATACCCGATATTAATCCGTTGTACATTGTTCTTTCGATGACATCAAAATATTTTGATTCTCCATATAAATTATGCAATCTATGATTCCAGTATACATCGCCAATTGCGGCACAAGTTTCATTATAAGCTGTTAAATTCGGAAGTTCATAATTTGCTCCGAAAGCTTCTCCATCATGTCTTGACCCTATTCCGCCGGTGATATACATTTTCTTGTTCACCATATTGTCCCATAGATTATTTACAGCATTTTCATAAGCTTTATCTTTTGTCAATGCCGCAATATCTGTCATTCCTGCATACATATATACCGCTCTTACTGCGTGACCTACAACTTCTTTTTGCTGTACAACAGGTATATGATCTTGGGCATTTTCTCCATATAATTTATGATTATTCGGATTGCCTCGATTGTCCAAATAATATTTTGCCAGTTTAAGATAATCTTTGTTTCCAGTAATTTGATACAATTTCAGCAATCCTGTTTCTACAATCTGATGTCCCGGAACACCTTTTACCTGTCCTGGGTTATCGCCAAAAGTTCGAACCAGCATATCGGCAGCTTTTATGGCAATTTCAAGAAAATTGGTTTTGCCAGTTGCTTCATAATGCACAATCGCGGCTTCAATTAAATGTCCCGGATTGTATAATTCATGACTAATCTGCAACGATTCCCAGCGTTTCCCTTCAATAACAGGAACCCAGCTCGCGGGTGGTTTTGCTGGATTTATAGTTCGCCATGTCGTAATATACCCATCTGGTTCCTGACCAACTTTTACAATAGCAATAATCGAATCCAGAACCCTTTCTAATTTCGGGTTTGGCGCGCTGATTAAAGTATTTGATGCTCCTTCTATAATCTTGTAAACATCGGTATCATCAAAAGGCATTTCTCCTCTTGTTGTACCGCTTTTTTGTTTTCCTGCAATTAAAAAATTCTCAAAACGGCCTTCTTCATCGCATTTTTTAATGGCATATTCTATAGTTATTTCCTGAACCCTCTTGATAATCGGAAGCCAAAAAGAATCTGTCAGTTTTACATTTTGAATGTTTACTGGCTCTATTTGATAGCCTCCTTTTAACACAGAAGTTTTATCATTTTGTACAATTTGACTTTTGGTTTCTTTACAGGAAATCAGAAGCAATAGACAAATACTCAATAAGTAAAATTGATATTTTTTCATTTTTCTACATTATTTCCCTTCCAAAACCAATACTGAGTAAGGCGGTAATGTTATTTCCAATTTTCCTTTTTTATTTTCGAATCCTTTGAAAGCCACAGGAACAATTTTGTTCGGATTTTCAAAAGAGTTATAGTCTTGTAGTTTTGAAGCTGTAATAATACTTCCAGTAAAGTTTTTTACCCCCAGATCTTTTACATCAATTTCTATTTTGTTCTTATTTACAGCATCAATATTTACAAGAGAAATATGAACCAATCCGCCTTGGTCTTTTGATGCAGAAGCTGAAACAGCAGGAATGGTTTCTCCATTAAAAGTATAAGATGGCGATTTAAAATCTATAGGAAGTAATTTTGCGTCTTGATGCACACTGTACATTTTCATTACATGATAGGTTGGCGTTGTAATCATTTTGGCTTTGTCTGTTAAGATTACGGCTTGAAGCACATTAACGCATTGTGCTAAATTTGCCATACGAACACGATCTGCATGATTGTTGAAAATATTTAAAGTTGCACCCGCCAAAACTGCATCGCGCATAGTATTCTGCTGATATAAAAAACCAGGATTTGTCCCTTTTTGCACATCATACCAACCTCCCCATTCATCTACAATCATCGCAACTTTTTTTTCTGGGTCGTATTTATCCATAACAGCAGCATGTTTGGTCACTAATTCTTCCATTTTTAAGGCCGACTGCATAGTTAAAAAATACTCTTTTTCAGTAAAATCAACATCAGAGCCTTTTTTATTCCAATTGATTACAGCATAATGATGAACACCAACACCACCAAGCATGCTTAACGGAATGTTTTTCATTAAAACTTCTGTCCAATTGTAATCAGAACTGTTTGCTCCAGACGCAATTCTTGTAATTCCACCTGTATTTCCCCAATCAGACATAAAAGTGGCAAACTTTTTATATTCGTTTGCATAATAATCTGCCGTCATATTACCGCCGCAACCCCAAGCTTCATTTCCAATTCCCCAATATTTCACCTTCCATGGCTCTGTTCTACCGTTTTTTTTACGCAAATCACTCATTGGACTTTTCCCTGCGAAATTTGTGTACTGAACCCAATCGGCTAGTTCTTGAACGGTTCCGCTTCCAACATTTCCAGACAAATACGGTTCCGCGCCAAGCAATTCACACATATTCAAAAAGTCGTGCGTTCCAAAACTATTGTCTTCTGTAACTCCTCCCCACCATTGGTTTACAATTGTCGGACGCTGTTCTTTTGGACCAATTCCGTCTTTCCAATGATACGTATCGGCAAAACATCCGCCCGGCCATCTCAAATTTGGAATTTTTAAATCCTTTAATGCCTTTATAATATCATTCCGAACTCCTTTTGTATTTGGAATTTTAGAAGTGTCTCCAACAAAAAATCCGCCATAAATACAGTGTCCCAAATGTTCTGCAAAATGACCGTAAATGTTCTTGCTAATAGTGGGTGAATCGTTGTTATTTTTTATCGAAATTGTAGTAACCTGAGAAAATGCAAACTGATAAAACAGTGCCATCATCAAAAGGAAAAGTGGTTTTTTCATAATGTGGTTTTTAATAGTAAGTAAGGTTTTCTGTAAGGAAATTTGATTTTTTTTAAGGTTAAAAAAAGATTCAAACAATAGTTAAGTGTGTTTTAAACATTTGTAAATGTAGTTAAAAAAATGACTAATAGTCAATTTAACCATAATTAAAAGCATAATTCTAAACAATTCCTTTAAAATAATTAGAAAGCAATATTTAGAAAATCTCTTCTAATAAAAAACTTTGCACTAAATTTGGTCACTTCTAAGCCGAGCAAAATTTTATCCGCACTCCCCCATAATTACAAAACAAAAAACACTTATTTCGTAACAAACCATAATTAAGTGTAAATCTTACATTAATAATTATGAAACCTTTTAAGAAGTTTATATATTTACCCATCCAAATTAATTATATATGCTAAATAGTTATAGCTCTGCTGATAAAGTTTTACTGGCGGTAGACTGCATCATTTTCGGTTTTGATAATGATGGTCTGAAAATCCTTTTAATTAAAAGAGATTTTGAACCTGAAAAAGGAAAATGGTCCTTGATTGGAGGGTTTTTAAAGCGTGATGAAGTTTTAGATGCTGCCGCAACCAGAATCTTAAATACGTATACAGGTTTGAACGATATTTATATGGAACAGCTGTATGCTTACAGCGAAATTGATCGTGACCCTGTAGAAAGAACCATTTCGGTTTCTTATTTTGCTTTAATTAATATCGAGAACCACAATGCTGAATTGATTAAAAATTACCATGCAGAATGGTTTCCAATTAACGACGCTCCAAACTTAATTTTTGACCACAACGAAATGGTTCAAAATGCTATAAAGAGACTTCGTTACAAAACTTCTGTAAAACCAATTGGTTTTGAATTGCTTCCTGAAAAATTCACCATGCGCCAGCTTTTGGAATTGTACGAAGCTATTCTAAGCAAAGAATTGGACAAGCGAAATTTCATCAGCAAAATTAATTCGCTTGATATTTTAAACAAACTTGACGAAAAAGACATGCAGTCCTCTCGAAAAGGTTCTTATTTATATACCTTTAATAAGGAGAAATACGAAGAAAAACTGCAAAACAACTTTGCACTCAATTTATAAGAGTTTTATTTATTCTCTCGCAGATTTAATGGATTTGACTGATCAATTTTCAAAAAAAATCTGCTAAATCTGCGGGAGAAATTTATAAAGAATTCCTCAATATAAGAGCAGATTTATTTTCGATCTGCTCTTTTATTCCTTTTAGAACCATATCGGCTAGAATTTTTCCCATCAATTCAAAATTGGTCGAAATCGTCGTGATTCCGTTTGCTGCAATTTTCTTCAGTGGAGTTTCATTATAAGATATAATACCAAAATCTTCTCCTAATTTTAAGTTTCTGCCCATTGCATTTTCTATAACCAAAAGCAAATCTCGATCATGAGGAATAATATATAAGTCTCCAAAATCAATAGATTGGTTGCTGAAATCTGAGATAATTTCATAATCGAAACTATAGGCTTGGCAAAATGATTCAAAACCTAATTTCATTCCAGCAGGTTCTCTAAAACCAGGAAAAATCAATATTAGTTTCTTGTATTTAGACAATCGGGATTTGCCTTTCATTAAGCCTTCATAAATATCTTTTTGGTGATTTTGATAAATCGCTGGAAACATTTTTAACTCCGGATTGGTCTGGTCCAAGATAATTACGTCGCTTACTGGTAGGGTTTTTATCGAATCGACGATATCGTTTAAGTTCGTTGGCATGATAATATATTTTGTATAATTCCCGTTGCTATCATTTATCAGTTTTTTAAAAACCTGAACATTAAAATGATGAAAGAAAATATCAACCTGCACATTTTTTCCAATGTTTTTTAAAAACGAATTATAAATATCTTCTTTAAAAATATTCAACTCATCAAAAAGTAAAAAAATCTTCTGAGTTATAGTGATTTCAACACTTTTAACATAATAACCCTTGCCCGGAATAGCATAAATAATCCCTCTTTTCTTCAATTCATCATAAGCCAATAAGACCGTATCTCGAGATAAAGAAAAAGCTAGGCAAACTTTATTGACTGACGGAAGTCGATCACCTTTAGTTAAATTCCCCTCTTCAATCGCTTTTTCGATTGAAAGAATTATCTGCCTATATTTTGGCAACCCAATATTATTTTGAATTGAAATCATGATTACGATAAAGTCATTTTGACTATTATAATTAAAAACTGGTAGGTACTGGTATGCAAATATAGAAAATGTTTCTATTTTTGGATTTCATTTTTGCTAAAAATTATATGGAAATAAAACACATATCGCATTTAAAAGAGACTCACAATTGCAAATTGTTTGGTTTAATGCCCAATAAGGAAGAAATTTATTCTTTTGATTTAGTTAATAAAAATGGAATGAAAGTTCAAGTCATCAATTATGGCGCAACGGTAACTTCGATCCAAATTCCAGTAGACGGAAAGTTAATCGATGTTGTATTAGGGTTTGATAATTTAGAATCGTATTTAGAATCCTATAATTTACCAAGCGCTCCTTATTTTGGAACAACGGTTGGCCGTTATGCCGGTCGTATTCATAATGCTACTTTCAGTCTTGACGATAAAAAGTTTCAGCTAGACGGAAACAATAACGGCAACACACTTCACGGAGGAGTAATGGGATTTGGAAGAAAAGCATGGAGTGTTGTTAATGCAACTTCTGGCGAAAACCCGTCAATTACTTTTGGTCTTTTGAGTGCACATTTAGACGAAAATTTCCCTGGCGAAATGACGGTTTATTTGACTTATACGTTAACTGAAGAAAATGAATTGAAGTTAGAATACAAAGCAACCTCAACAGAAGATACTGTTATCAATTTGACGCATCATAGCTATTTTAACCTTGATGGACACGATGGAAATGTGTTGGAACAGCAGATGTTTATCAAATCGGCAAAAATGCTGGAAACAAATCCAGACAATATTCCAACCGGAAATTATACCGATTTGAACAATCATGATTTTGATTTTAGAACACCTAAAAACTGTCCGTTTCCAATTGACAATTCTTTTGTGGTAAACTCTAAAACTGAAATCGTAGCACAGTTAATCAGTTTAAAAAACAAATTGAGAATGAATGTCTACACCGATCAGCCAAGCGTACATATATATGTTGGTGGAAACTGTTTCGGAAAATTGAAGGGAAAAGAAAATGTAGATTACAATGCTCAAAGCGGTATTTGTTTTGAAACGCAGAATTTTCCAGATGCTCCAAATCAAAATCATTTTCCAAATGCTGTTTTGAGAAAAGGAGAAGAATACACCCAAAAAACGCTCTACAAATTTGAAACCTTAAACTAACTATACAATACCACAATTACGCAACTATAATGAATGATATTTTAATACAAAATACCGTTGCTTTTTTTGAGAAATCTTTCGGATCTACTCCTCAGAAAACGGTACTTTCTCCAGGCAGAATCAACATTATTGGAGAACATATTGACTACAATGACGGTTATGTTTTACCTGCTGCAATTGACAAAGTGATTTGCTTTGCTTTTGAAAAAAACAACACTAAAACTTCCAAAATAATCGCTATCGATTTAAACGAAGAATTTGAAATCGATTTGACTCAAGAAGTAAAACTGAGCGATGTGGTTTGGACAAATTATATTCGAGGCGTTATTAAACAATTGCAGGACAACGGATTTTCGTTTGATGGTTTCAACTGTGCTTTCAGCAGTAATATTCCGGTTGGTTCCGGATTATCTTCTTCTGCGGCTTTAGAATGCGGGATGATTTTCGGAATTAAATCTCTTTTTGATTTAAAAATTGAGAAAAAAGACATTTCGTTATTAGGACAAAAAGCAGAACACTGGGTTGGTATCAACTGCGGAATTATGGATCAATTTTCAAGTGTTCATGGTCTTGAAAACAAAGTAATTCAACTAGACTGCAATACTTTAGATTTTGAATATCATAATGCCGACTTTAAAGATTATTCTCTGATTTTATTTGATTCTAATGTAAAGCACTCTCTTTTTACATCAGAATACAATACCAGAAGAATTGAATGCGAAGAAGGTTTATCTATTATAAAAAACCATTTTCCAGAAGTAAAAACTTTTAGAAATGCTACAGAAGAACAGGTTTTGAGCCTTAAAGATAAAATGACTGAAAAAGTGTTCAGCAGAGTTCATTTTGTGGTAAAAGAAATCAATCGTGTTATCAAAGCGTGCGAAGCTTTAGATCAAGGAAATATTGAACAGTTAGGAAAATTACTTTTTGAAACTCATTACGGATTATCAAAAGAATATGAAGTAAGCTGCGAAGAATTAGACATGCTTGTTGATACAGCAAAAGAAGACAATGCCATTATTGGTTCTCGACTTATGGGAGGCGGTTTTGGCGGCTGCACCATCAATTTAGTTAAAAAAGGACATGAAAATGAGGTTAAGCGTAAGTTTTCGAAGCTTTATTTAGATACATTTGGAATTGAATTAAAATTCTATGATGTAAAAATCTCTAACGGAACAACGCTACTTTAAAACCACACACAGTACAATGAAAAATTTTGACATTAACGAAGATCCGCACAGACGCTTCAATCCATTAATTAACGAATGGGTATTGGTTTCACCTCATCGTGCAAAACGTCCTTGGCAAGGACAAAATGAAACTATTTCTACAGAAGAACTTCCAAAATACGACCCAACTTGTTATTTGTGTCCAGGAAATGTTCGTGCCAATGGAGTCAATAATCCACAATACGAAAGCAGTTTTGTTTTTGAAAATGATTTTGCTGCCATGAAGCAGGACGAAATTATTTTTGAAGACGATATTAAACATACTTTTTTCAAAGCAAAACCAGAGCAGGGAATCTCAAGAGTGGTTTGTTTTTCACCAAGACACGATTTGACTTTGCCAGAAATGGAAATTGCTGATATTGAAAACATCATCAAAACCTGGCAGAAAGAATATACCGATTTAGGAAACATCAAATACATTAACCACGTTCAGATTTTTGAAAACAAAGGGAGTGTAATGGGCTGCAGCAACCCGCATCCGCACGGGCAAATTTGGGCGCAGTCTTCATTACCGACTCAGGTTGAAAAAACACAAAACAGCTTAAAATCATATTACGATAAAAACGAAAGAACATTATTGGAAGATTATGTTAAAGCTGAATTGAAAGCTGGTGAACGTATCGTAATCGAGAATGATCATTTTGTTGCACTAGTTCCGTTTTGGGCAATCTGGCCATACGAAACGATGATTGTAAGCAAAAGAGCCATAAACAAAATCACCAGTTTTACTGCCGAAGAAAGCACCGCTTTCGCGAAAATATTAAAACAGTTAACAACGAAGTACGACAATTTGTTTAATACTTCATTTCCATATTCTTCAGGAATTCACCAATCGCCAACAGATGGTTTACTGCATCCAGAATGGCATTTCCACATGCATTTTTATCCGCCATTGTTAAGATCTGCAACTGTAAAGAAATTTATGGTAGGATACGAAATGTTGGGCGAATCGCAACGTGATATTACACCTGAAAAAAGTGCCGAAATTTTAAGACAGCTTTCAGACGTACATTACAAAAGTCTAGTAAAAGCCCAATAACTTGTTTTTGAATAAAGCTTAAAACTAAAAAAATTTAACACAATTTCAATCAGATAAATGTAAAAAACACATTTACTGATGGTTGATTTATAAATTTTTATTTTACATTTGGCTTCTGCTTTTTTTTTCGCAAAAAAATAACAGAAATAAAACACATCTTGCATATTTAACAAGATTACACAACACAAAAACTGATTTAGAACCAAATAAACAAACAACCCTATAATAATTTTTTAAAATACTACTAACAATGAACCAAAACCTCGCTTTCGCAGATTATGCGGTTTTTATTATTTATTTTATCGTAGTCTCTGTCTACGGTTACACCGTTTATCGCAAACGTAAACAAGACGAACAAGATGCTAAAGCTTACTTTTTGGCTGAAGGAAATTTAACTTGGTGGGCAATTGGAGCTTCTCTTATTGCTTCTAATATCTCTGCAGAACAATTCATAGGAATGAGTGGTGAAGGTTTCTTTTTAGGAATCGCAGTTGCTGCTTACGAATGGCTTGCTGCTGTAGCCCTTATTATCGTGGCCGTATGGTTTATTCCTGTATATCTTAAAAACAAGATCTACACGATGCCACAGTTCTTAAAAACGCGTTACAACGAGTCTACTGCTTTGATTATGGCTGTTTTCTGGCTATTTTTATATGTTTTTGTAAACTTGACTTCTATTCTATATTTAGGGGCTGTTGCTATTAACGGTCTTGCGGGAGGAGAATATCTTCACGCTATTATGATCGGATTAGCTGTTTTTGCTTTATTTATTTCTCTTGGAGGAATGAAAGTTGTAGCTTATACAGACGTTATTCAGGTTGCAGTATTAATCATTGGAGGTTTGGTGACTTCTTATATTGCTTTAACAACTGTTGGACAATATTTTGGAGTGGGCGAAAATGCAATCGCTGGTTTCAAGGTTTTAATGAGAGAAGCTCCTGAGCATTTCAAAATGATTATCCCAAAACCAACTGCCGCATCTTCTCAGCTGGAAATCGATAAATATTTAACTTTCCCTGGATTGCTGTCTTACGCTGCTGGTATCTGGATCATCAATTTAAATTACTGGGGATGTAACCAATACATTACGCAAAGAGCCCTTGGTGCTGACTTACAAACAGCTCGTACAGGTATTTTATTTGCTGGTATGTTAAAATTATTAATGCCACTTATCGTAATGCTTCCTGGTATTGCTGCTTATGTTTTATACACAAACGGACATTTGCCTCAATTAGTTGGAGGAAAAGATGGAGCTTATTCTGCTGTTTTAACCTTCCTTCCAACTGGATTAAAAGGACTTTCTGTAGCTGCCCTAACAGCTGCAATCGTAGCGTCTTTAGCTGGAAAAGTAAATAGTATTTCTACAATCTATACCTTAGATATTCATAAAAAATACATTCAAAAAGAAGCTGGCGAAAAACAACAGGTAAATATTGGTAGACTTGCCGTTTTTGCTGCAATGCTTTTAGCTGTTTTATTTACTTGGAATGACGTTCTAGGAATTGGTGGTGTTGGTGGATTTACTTATATCCAAAAATATACTGGATTCATCAGCCCTGGAGTTTTTGCTATGTTCTTCTTAGGTATGTTCTGGAAAAGAACTACTGGAACAGCGGCAATCGTGGGAGTAATTTTAGGATTCTTATTATCTGTTTTATTCAACGAATATGCTCCAGCTTTATTTGGAAACGACACACTTTTATACACAGCATACTCTAATGGAAAAGGAGCTTTTGAAATTCCGTTCCACATCTGTATGGGATTATCATTCTTATTTACAATGATTGCCATGATTCTGATAAGTTTCGCTGGACCAAAAGTAAACCCTAAAGCATTCGAGACAGAACCTGGAATGTTTAAAGTTAAACCGCAAACAACAGTCTTAATCGTAATTACATTATTGATTATTGTTGCGCTTTATGTTAAGTTCTGGTAATAAATTATCAGTTCTATTCTCTCTATTTTTACAGCTGTTGTTTGTCATGAACAACAGCTGTAAATTTTTAAAAAAGTTTTAAAATAGAAATAAAAGCTACGGACTAAAATGATTCGCTTTATTTTGTCACCCTGAGCGAAGTCGAAGGGCGTTCCAATTGGAATCGGGCTTCGACTTCGCTCAGCCTGACAAAACAGGATTTAAAAAATCCTTTTAATCTTTATAATCTGTGGCAAAAAATATTAAACAGAATTTAAATTATAATATATTAATATCATGCAGTTATCATTAACCCAAAAAATCATTATCGTTACTGGAGGCGCAAAAGGAATCGGTTTAGGAATCGTTAAGGTTTTAGCCGAAGAAAATGCCATTCCGTTTATCGTTGGACGTAACGAAAATGACAACATCAAAGCCGTAGAAGAATTAAAAGCCAGTGGAAAAGAAGCGCACCAAGTTGCCGCCGATTTAACAAAACCAGAAGACTGCAAAAAAGCCGTTGAAGCCGTAATCGCAAAATTCGGCCGCATTGACGGACTAGTAAACAATGCCGGCGTTAATGACGGTGTTGGATTAGAAAACGGAAATTATGAAGATTTCGCTGCTTCACTTCACAAAAACTTAGTGCACTATTATTTAATGGCACAGCACGCACTTCCATACCTTAAAGAATCTAAAGGAGCAATTGTAAACATCGGTTCTAAAACTGCCGAAACAGGTCAAGGTGGAACCTCAGCTTACGCCGCTTCAAATGGAGGAAGAAATGCTTTAACCAGAGAATGGGCAGTTGAATTATTGAAATATAGCATCCGTGTAAACGCAGTAATTGTGGCAGAATGTTACACGCCCCTTTACGAAACGTGGATCAATACTTTTGAAAACAAAGAGGAAAAATTGGCTGCAATCACCAAAAATATTCCGCTAGAAAACAGAATGACAACCGCAGAAGAAATTGCAAATATGGTGGTTTTCTTATTGTCTGAAAAATCAAGCCATACAACGGGACAGATTATTTATGTTGATGGTGGTTATACACATTTAGATCGATCTATTTAATTTTTTTTGCCACGAATTCCACAAATTAACCCGAATTTTTATTTAGAAAATTAATTCGTGGAAATTAGTGCAATTCGTGGCAACTTTTTAATTTTCACGCAGATTTGGCAGATCAAGCAGATTTAATTCTAAAAATCCTTCTAATCTTTATTCCCGATAGCTATCGGGAGTGGCAAAATTAACCTTCGCATTGTTTTTAAAATCTGAAGGCGTAATTCCTTTAACTTTTTTGAAGAGTTTATTAAAGTTTGAAGCTGTTTTATAACCGCATTCATAAGCAATCTCAGACATACTTTTATCCGTTTCCAGCATCAATTTGCAGGCATTCGAAATTCGGATTTCGTGCAGATAATCCACAAAATTCTTTTTCGTTTTTATCCTGAACATTCTGCAGAAAGACGTTCTTGTCATATTTGCGACAGCGGCAATTTCTTCTAAGGAAATATTCTTTTTGTAATTTTTGTTGACATATTGAAAAACTTCCGAAAGACGATCTACTTTCGAATCTTTCTGCATCAAAGAGTAAATTTCGTCATTAATATAAATCGTATCCTGACTTTCGGAAAGAATAGACAAAATCTCAAAAAGTCCAACAATAACTTCGAAGTCTTTTTTAGAAACTAATTTCTCCAGTTTTTTAGCAATCTGTTTATTCGTTTTTCCGATAATCGAAATTCCCTTTCCAGCTTGAAGAAAAAGCTCGTTGATTTTTTGAGTTTCTTTTAATTCGTAAAAAGTCGGTCCAAAAATATCTTTATGAAAATATACGACAATCGAATTGGCCTTTAAATCTTCAATTCCCTGATAATATTTTTCATCATTCAGCCACACATGCGGAATATCAGAACCTAAAAAAACCATATCGCCAGGCGCAAAAGGCATTACCGAATTTCCTATAATTCGTTTGCCATAACTCTCTTTTACATACACTAATTCCAATTCGGGATGCGAATGAAAAGGCGCTTGAAAAAAAGGTTCAATACGATTCAGCACCGAAACTTTGGTATTGAGATAAGACGCTATTTTGGTTTGTTCCAATTTCATACTGCAAAGATAATTAAAGATTAGATACGGATAATATTAGACTATTAAGCAATATATAAAAAAGCTAATTTTATTTTTCGTTAACTGCCCTAATTCTATACAAAATCAGAGGATTAAATTGTATAAAACGAAAGCGGTGACATCAAAAAAAGAAAAAAAACAAACAACACAATGTCTGAGAATAACACAAAAAAACTGGTTGTAAAACTGCATCCAGATGATAATGTATTGGTTGCCTTAACCGATCTTCAAAAAGACGATTCGATTCATTTTGAAAACGAGACTTACGTTTTACAAGACCTCATCAAAGCCAAACACAAATTCTACATGCAGGACATGAAGCAGGGAGAAGAAGTGAATATGTACGGTGTTTTGGTTGGAAAAGTGCAAAACGATGTGGCAAAAGGAAGTTTAATGACGACTGAAAACCTTAAACACGCCGCAGATCCTTACGCCTATAGAAATGCTTCTTACGAATGGAATGCACCTGATGTTTCTAAGTTTGAAAACAGAACATTTAAAGGTTACAAAAGAAAAGACGGACGCGTTGGAACGGCAAATTACTGGCTTTTTATTCCGACTGTTTTTTGTGAAAACAGAAATCTTGATGTTATCAAAGAAGCCTTACACAAACAATTGGGCTATGCTGTAACAGACAAATACAACCAATTTACGCACGAATTACTGGAAGGTTATTTGAACGGAAATGACATTAATGATATTAATATTGAATTAAATCCGACTCCAAAAAACAAACGTGTTTTTGAAAATGTGGACGGAATTAAATTCTTAAATCACCAAGGCGGCTGCGGCGGAACGCGTCAGGACGCTTCTACTTTGAGTGCATTATTGGCTTCTTATGCCAATCATCCAAATGTGGGCGGAATCACGCTTTTGAGTTTAGGATGCCAGCATTTACAAGTTCAGGATTTTGTAAATGATGTAAAAAGACAAAATCCAGAGTTCGACAAACCGTTGTTTATTTTTGAACAGCAACAAACAGAAAGCGAAGAAGTTCTGATTACCAATGCCATCAAAAAAACTTTTGAAGGTTTAATTGAAATCAATAAATACGAAAGAACCGATGCTCCTTTGAGCGATTTATGCATTGGCGTAAAATGTGGCGGAAGTGACGGTTTCAGCGGTGTTTCTGCAAATCCTGCTGTGGGTTATACTTCTGATTTAGTCGTAGCTTTAGGCGGAAAAATTCTTTTGGCTGAATTTCCAGAATTATGTGGTGCAGAGCAAAACTTAATTGACCGATGTGTTACCGAGGACAAAGCTAGAAAATTCATAGATTTAATGGAATCTTATGATGAACTGGCGCATAAAGTGGGTTCTGGTTTTCATATGAATCCTTCTCCTGGAAATATTAAAGATGGATTAATTACAGACGCCATCAAAAGTGCTGGAGCGGCCAAAAAAGGCGGAACTTCTCCCGTTGTTGATGTTTTAGATTATACCGAATTGGTTACAAAACCAGGTTTAAGTTTGGTTTGTACGCCAGGAAATGACGTTGAAGCGACAACAGGAAAAGCAGCTT
Source organism: Flavobacterium sp. PLA-DH12 (assembly GCF_059511845.1). Classification (NCBI taxonomy): domain Bacteria; kingdom Pseudomonadati; phylum Bacteroidota; class Flavobacteriia; order Flavobacteriales; family Flavobacteriaceae; genus Flavobacterium; species Flavobacterium sp. PLA-DH12. Next base: position 490,872 of record NZ_JCAMPD010000002.1, on the reverse strand, counting down.
CTGGAGCAACTTTAATTTTGTTTACTACAGGATTGGGAACTCCGACAGGAAATCCCGTTTGTCCTGTAATTAAAGTGGCAACAAACTCTGTTCTAGCAACAAGAATGAAAGATATTATCGATATTGACTGCGGACCAATCATTAGTGGCGAAAAATCTATTGAGGAAATGGGCGAGGAAATTTTAGAATATTGCATCAAAGCGGCAAGCGGCGAAATTATTCCGAAAGCGGTTCAATTAAACCAAGACGATTTTATTCCGTGGAAACGCGGCGTATCTTTGTAAAAGACTCAATTAAAAATAACTTATAAAAATTTATATAAAATGTTTTCATTACAAAATAAAAAAGCAATTATCACTGGCGGTGGAAGCGGAATCGGAAGAGCGATTTCGGTTTTATTTGCTAAACAAGGAGCTGAAGTTCATATTTTAGAATTGACTGAAGAAAGTGCAAAAGAAACGGTTGAAGAAATCAAATCAAATGGCGGAAATGTTTTTGCTCATGCTTGCGACGTTTCAAACCATGAACAAGTAAATTCAACTTTCCAAAAAATCGGAAATATCAATATTCTGGTAAACAATGCAGGAATTGCGCATGTTGGAAAAGTAGACACAACTTCAGAATCTGATTTTGACCGTATTATGAATGTAAACGTAAAAGGGGTTTACAACTGTCTTCATGCTTCTATTCCGGCATTAAGAAATTCTGGCGGAGGTGTGATTTTGAACTTAGCTTCAATCGCGTGTTGGGTTGGAATTCCAGATCGTTTTGCTTATTCTACTGCAAAAGGCGCTGTAATGGCCATGACTTTATCGGTTGCAAAAGATTATTTGAATGATAAAATCAGATGTAATTCTATTTCTCCTGCGAGAGTTCATACACCTTTTGTAGACGGATTTATCGCTAAAAATTATCCTGGAAAAGAAGAAGAGATTTTCGAGAAATTATCACAATCACAACCAATTGGTCGTATGGGAAAACCAGACGAAATCGCAACTTTAGCATTATTCTTATGCAGCGACGAATCATCTTTCATCACAGGTTCAGATTATCCAATTGATGGTGGATTTATTAAATTGAATAACTAAAAATTATTTAGCCACAGATTTAAAAGATTAAAAGGATTTAAAAAATTCTGCTCGAGCTACAAAATCTGCGTGCAAAAAAATAAGCCACGACCCGAGCGATAGCGAATAGGCGAAGCAATTTCACCAATTTCCACAAATTAAAATTCGAGAAAATTAGTGTAACTCGTGGCAAAAAAAATTAAACACAGTTAAAAAAAATCATTTTAATCCTTTTAATCTGTGGCAAAAAACAATACACATTACTAAAAAAATTAAAATATGAAACTTATTAGATTTGGAGAAGAAGGAAAGGAAAAACCAGGAGTTTTACTAAATGAAAAAAGATACGATGTTTCGTCTATCGTTACAGATTACAACGAAGCTTTTTTTGAAAATGATGGTTTAGCAAAATTAGAAGAAGCCTTAAAAAATAATCCTTCTTTACCAGAAGTTAGCGATTCAGTACGTTTAGGTTCACCAGTAGCGCGTCCATCAAAAATTATCTGCATCGGATTAAATTATGTGGATCACTGCGAAGAAACAGGCGCTGCAATTCCAGAAGAACCAATTATTTTCTTCAAATCTACGACTTCTTTATGCGGACCAAATGACAATTTGATCATTCCAAAAAACAGCGAAAAAACAGACTGGGAAGTTGAACTAGCTTTTGTTGTAGGTAAAAAAGCAAGTTACGTTTCTGAAGAAGATGCACCAAACTACATTGCAGGATATTGCCTTTTGAATGATTATAGCGAAAGAGCATTCCAAATCGAACGTGGTGGACAATGGGCAAAAGGAAAAGGTTCTGACACTTTCGCTCCTCTTGGACCAATTATGGCAACTCCAGACGAAGTTGGCGATGTAAATAATCTTAAAATGTGGCTTACAGTAAACGGGAAAACGTTCCAAAACAGTAATACTTCGAACTTGATTTTCAAAATTCCTTTCTTGGTTCATTATTTAAGCCAGTTTATGACCTTGCTTCCTGGTGATGTCATCAGTACAGGAACACCTCCAGGAGTTGGATTAGGAATTAAGCCAGATCCAATTTACATTAAAGCGGGTGACGTAATCGAATTAGGAATTGAAGGTTTAGGTACAAGCAAGCAAACTGCTGTAGCTTATCAAGGATAAATTTTAGATTATGGCAACACAAAAATTCTATCTGGCTTTAGACTTAAAAGACGATGCAGATCTGATTGCAGAATACAAAGAACTGCACGAAAATGTTTGGCCCGAAATTAAAAAAAGTATTCAAGATTCTGGAATCGAAGTTCTAGATATTTACTGCACAGGAAACCGATTGTTTATGATTATCGAAGCTAATTCCGATTTTACTTTCGAAAAGAAAGATCAAGCCGACGCAGCAAACGAAAAAGTTCAGGAATGGGAAACCTTAATGTGGAAATTCCAGCAAGCTTTACCTTGGGCAAAACCAGGACAAAAATGGATTTTAATGGATAAGATTTTTGGATTGTAATTCATAAATATTCCGTAGGAATATCTCGTCGGTAGAAAAAAAATATTATTGTCGTTTTATATTATGTCCTGTAGGGACATCTGATTTTTTTTTAATAATCTAAATCAATTAATCAAACGTTCCTACGGAACGTGTTATCGCAATTCAAATTTCATATTCTACCGACCAGACATTCCTACGGAATGAATATACAAAATGAATTGTTTTTTTATAAAAAAAGCCCTGATTATTCAGGGCTTTGTTCTTTTTGCATATTTAATAAATACGCCATATTCGCAATTACGTGATCATGTTTTTTGACAAACGAATTTTCTTCGTTCCAGACATAACCTGCTAAAACCGCGCATATTTTTTCTTTTACTTCTGGATTTTCAGGTTGGTGGAAAAACAGCGTCTGAAGATTTCCTGTGTACCATTCTTGAACATAAGTCGTGAAAACGGCAATTCCGCGTTTCATGTATTGCGTGAATTCCACTTCCCAATCTACCGGAATTCCATGTGATTCTTTTAAGTATAATTTTGCGGCCAGCATTCCAGATTCGGTTGCAAAAGCAACTCCCGAAGAGAAAACTGGATCTAAGAATTCTGAACTGTTTCCTGTCAAAGCAAAACCATCGCCATACATTCTTTTTACCGCTCTTGAGTAATTTTCTAATTTAACTGGCTCAAATAAAAACTCTGTTCCAGCAAATCTTTTAATATAATAATCAGACTTCTGAATAGCATTTCGCAAAGCCTCTGCATTGTCTTTATTTTCAGAAAGTGAATTGATAAAATCTGTCGGACCAACAACACCCAAACTTGTATTTCCGTTAGAAAACGGAATTACCCATAGCCAAACTTGAGTTTCCAGAATGTCAAATGAAATTTGAGTCCCCTCAACTCCTTCTTCCCTATTAATATCTTTAACATGTGTAAAAATCGAAGAATGCGGATCTAATTTAGACGGAGTATCCAAATCTAAAAGCCTCGGCAAAACGCGTCCGTAGCCGCTAGAGTCGATAATAAATTTAGCGTGAATTTCTTTTAGGTTTCCGTCTTTGTCTTTTACGATAGTTTTTGAATTTTTTCCTTCAAAAGAAACTTCCAAAACCTCGGTTTCAAATTCCAGATCAATTCCTTTTCTAACAATTTCCTGAGCCATTGTATTGTCAAAATCAGCTCTTGGAACTTGCCAAGTCCAATCCCACCCTTCGCCAAACTTTACACTAAAATCAAAATTGCAGATTTCTTCTCCTCTGATAAAACGAGCTCCTAATTTTTTTTCGAAATTCATCGCATCTAGAGCGTCAAACAATTCTGCCTCAGCAAAATGATCCATTACACGCGGAATAAGGCTTTCGCCTACTACAAGTCTCGGAAACTTCGTTTTTTCTACAACCTTGACCTTTACGTTGTTTTTAAAAAGATACGATGCCGAAACACATCCAGACGGTCCTGCGCCAATCACTAAAACATCAACAAACTCCTTTGTCATATTAGAATTATTATCATTAATTAACCTACATTTGCCATCATCAAAATAACTACATTTATTTTGATAAATAAAATTAAATTAGCGCAATCAAAATCGATTTAATGAATACAATAAATGAATATTTAAGTTTAGCAGAATTTGAAGCTATAATCTTTGGAAAAAGCAAAGTTGCCATAAGCGATGTGGTTTTAAATCGAGTAAACGAAAGTTTTAATTTCTTAAAAGAATTCTCAGGAAACAAAGTAATTTACGGCGTAAATACAGGGTTTGGACCAATGGCTCAATACAGAATTAAAGAGTCTGACCAAATCCAGCTGCAATATAATTTAATTAGAAGCCACTCTTCTGGAACAGGAAAACCATTAAATGCAGAGTGCGCAAAAGCGGCAATTCTAGCTCGATTAAATACACTTTCTTTAGGAAATTCGGGAGTTCATTCTTCTGTAATTCATTTAATGGCAGAATTAATCAACAGAGATATTACGCCTTTAATTTTCGAACACGGCGGTGTTGGTGCCAGTGGAGATTTAGTACAATTATCACACTTAGCTTTAGTCTTAATTGGCGAAGGTGAAGTTTTTTATAAAGGAGAAAGACGCGCAACTGCAGGAGTTTTCGAAATCGAAGGTTTAAAACCGATTCAAGTAGAAATTCGAGAAGGTTTGGCGTTAATTAACGGAACTTCTGTAATGACAGGGATTGGAGTTGTAAATGTTCATTATGCAAAAAAATTATTAGACTGGTCATTAAAAGCTTCTTGTGCGATTAACGAATTGGTTCAAGCTTATGATGATCATTTTTCTGAAGAATTAAACCAAACCAAGCGCCATAAAGGACAGCAAGAAGTTGCGGAAAGAATGAGAAAAAATCTTTCTGATAGCACTTTGATTCGTAAAAGAGAAGATCATTTATATTCTGGTGAAAACACTGAAGAAATCTTCAAAGAAAAAGTTCAGGAATATTACTCATTGCGTTGTGTTCCTCAAATTTTAGGACCAGTTTTAGAAACTATAAATAATGTAGCTTCTATTCTAGAAGACGAATTTAACTCGGCAAACGATAACCCAATTATAGACGTAAAAAACAAACATGTTTACCATGGCGGAAATTTCCACGGAGATTATATTTCGCTTGAAATGGATAAACTGAAAATCGTTATTACGAAATTAACGATGCTGGCAGAACGTCAATTGAATTATCTTTTGAACTCTAAAATCAACGAAATTCTTCCTCCATTCGTAAACTTAGGAACATTAGGATTTAATTTCGGAATGCAGGGCGTTCAGTTCGTAGCGACTTCAACAACGGCAGAAAACCAAATGTTGTCTAACCCAATGTACGTACATAGTATCCCAAACAACAATGATAATCAAGACATTGTAAGTATGGGAACCAATGCTGCGGTTATTACATCAAAAGTAATTGAAAACTCTTTTGAAGTTTTGGCAATCGAATTAATCACAATTGTTCAGGCAATCGATTATTTAAAACAAAAAGATCAAATTTCGTCTACAACAAAAAAATGGTACTACGATATCAGAAATATAATTCCAGAATTTAAGGAGGACCAAGTGATGTATCCTTTTGTTCAAAAAGTAAAAGATTATTTGATAAACAGTTAAAAATCTTTAATTTACAGTATTAATATTGAATCTTAAAATCATGAAAAAGTCTCTTGTTTTTTTATTGCTAAGCTGCATTCAATTTGTTAATAGTCAAGAATTAGCATTAGTTAAGAAAAATTCTAAAATTGGATATATCTCTAAGGATGGATCTTTCAAAATCGAACCTCAATATAAATCTGCTAAAAGTTTTTCTGAAGGCTTAGCTGCTGTCGAAAATGGTGGAAAATGGGGATTTATCGATGCAAAAGGAACTTGGGTAATTCCAGCCGATTTTAAAGATGCTAAAGATTTTAATAGCGGAATTGCAGTTGTACAAAAAGACAAAGACTGGGTTTACATTAATACAAAAGGAGAAATCCAAAAAGGGCCAACTACAGATAAAGTATTTGATTTTAATGATGGCGTTGCTTTTTTCAGACAAAACAATAAAGTGGGATTAATCAACAACAAAATGACTGTTGTTTTAGAACCAAAATACGATCAGATCAAACCTTTTGAAAATGGTTACGCCAGAGTGGAACTGAACAAAAACTGGGGAATTATTGATACTAACGGAAAAGAATTGGTTGAACCAGTTTATGCCGAAGTTGGAAACTATTTTAAAGGAACTACTTGGGCAAGAAAAGATAAAACTTTCGGATTGGTAAACAGCGGAAAATTTGTTCCAGTTGATGGAGCAGAAAAAATCTGGGATTTTGAAAGTCAAGATTTGACGTTTGCTAAAAAGAATGGAAAAATTGGTTACATCGATTTAAAAGGAAATTGGGCAATTCTTCCTATTTATGATAAAGGAAAAGCGTTTTCGAAAAATCTAGCTCCAGTTTTGGTTGGAAAAAAATGGGGATTCATTAACCCAGAAGGAAAATTTGTAATTGAACCAACTTACAGTGATGCAGAAGTTTTTAGCACAAACGGTCTGGCTCCTGTAAAAGAAAGCAATTGGGGATTTATCAATGAATCTGGAAAACTGGTAATTCCAACTCAATACGGCATTACTGCAAATGCTATAATTGCAATGTTTGTGCAACAAGACAAAGGATTTATTGATGGCATTGCTCGAGTAAAAAACGAAGGAAAATGGGGATTTTTAAGACCTGACGGAACTGTATTGGCTAACCAATGGTTTGAAAATGCTGAATTGTTTTCTAAAAGTGCCGAAAAACCACAACCAGTAGCTGCTCCTGCTGAAAAACCAAAACAGGAAACTAAACCTGCGGCAAAACCAGCACCAAAAAAAAAGAAATAATATTTATCTCCAAATAAATTAGACATTTGCATTAATGAAATCGCATGCTATAAAGCGGTTTCATTTATGGCGAATAAAAAATAAACCCTACATCAATGAAGTGTGTATTAGTAACAGGCGGTTCGAGAGGAATTGGAAGTGCGATTTGTAAAAAACTGGCCGTAGAATCCGATTATCATATTCTGATTAATTATCATTCGAATAAAACAGCTGCCGAAGAAACATTACAAGAAGTACAAAAATTAGGCGCAACAGGCGAAATCTTAGGATTTGATGTTTCTAATTTTGAAGAAGTACAAAATGTTTTAACTGCTTGGCAGGAAGCAAATCCTGAAAAATTGGTTGAAGCAATTGTAAACAATGCCGGAATCACAAAAGATGGTCTTTTTATGTGGATGACACCAGAAGACTGGAATGGCGTTATGAATACAAGCGTAAACGGTTTCTTTAATGTTACGCAGTTTTTTATTCAAAAAATGTTACGTAATAAATACGGCCGAATCGTAAATATGGTTTCTGTTTCTGGAGTAAAAGGAACTGCAGGACAAACCAATTATTCGGCTGCAAAAGGTGCCATTGTAGCAGCGACCAAAGCTTTGGCTCAAGAAGTTGCCAAAAGAAATATTACTGTAAATGCTGTCGCTCCAGGTTTCATTAGAACTGACATGACAAGTCAGCTGGACGAAAAAGAATTATTAAAGCTAATTCCGGTAAACCGTTTTGGCGAAGCCGAAGAAGTAGCAGATTTGGTAAGCTTTTTGATTTCTAAAAAAGCAAGCTATATTACAGGAGAAATTATCAATATTAACGGCGGAATATATTCTTAAAGAATACTATGTTTGCGAGATTATTTAAAGATTTTTAAACATAGAAAATTGCTCGCAATCCCGATGGCTATCGGGAGCTAAGTCGCAAAGTTTTAGCAGAAAGACTTTAAAAAAACTTAGTGCCTTTGTGGCAAGATTAAAAAATTACACTTTAAGGATAAAAAATTACTTTTGAAAGACGATGAATAGACGAGTTGTAATTACTGGAATGGGAATTTATTCTTGTATCGGAACTTCTTTAGACGAAGTAAAAAATTCGTTATACGAAGGAAAATCTGGTATTCAGTTTGATTCTGAACGTAAAGAATTTGGTTTCCAGTCGGCCTTAACAGGAATGGTTCCGAAAGCCGATCTTAAAAATTTATTGACGCGCAGACAACGTATGAGCATCGGTGAAGAAACCGAATATGCTTATATGGCAACTATGGAAGCTTTAAAAAACGCTAATATTGATGATGCTTTTTTTGATGAACGCGAAGTAGGCATCATGTATGGAAACGACAGCGTTTCTAAAGCAATTATTGACGCAACAGATATTGTACGCGAGAAAAAAGACACTGCGCTTATTGGTTCTGGTGCTATTTTTAAGTCGATGAATTCTACGGTAACGATGAATCTTTCTACGATTTTTAAACTTCGCGGAATCAATCTTACCGTTAGTGCGGCCTGTGCCAGCGGCTCTCACTCAATTGGTTTAGCATATTTTTTAATTAAAAGCGGTTTCCAAGATATTGTAATTACTGGTGGAGCTCAGGAAATTAATAAATATGCCATGAGCAGTTTTGACGGATTAGGTGTTTTTTCGAACAGAGAAGGCGATCCTACAAAGGCCTCAAGACCTTTTGATACCGGTCGTGATGGATTAATTCCGAGTGGCGGTGGTGCAACTTTAATTTTAGAAAGTTACGAATCTGCCATTGCGCGTGGTGCCAATATCATTGCAGAAATTGGCGGTTACGGATTTTCATCAAATGGCGGACACATCTCAACACCAAACGTAGAAGGGCCAGCAACTGCAATGAAACGCGCACTTGATGATGCAAAATTAGAAGCTTCAGATATTGAATATATAAATGCTCATGCAACCTCAACACCTGTTGGAGATGCTAATGAAGCCAAAGCTATTTTTGAAGTTTTTGGAGAAAAAAATCCTCCAGTAAGTTCTACAAAATCAATGACTGGCCACGAATGCTGGATGGCAGGAGCCAGCGAAATCATTTATTCTATCTTAATGATGCAGCACGATTTTATCGCGCCAAACATCAATTTGGAAAACCCAGATGAAGATGCGTCAAAATTAAATTTAGTTAAAACTACGTTAAACAAAAAATTTGACATATTTTTGTCCAATTCTTTCGGTTTCGGAGGAACCAACTCTGCGTTGGTGGTTAAAAAGTTTAAATTGAACAATGAATAAAGAAGAGATTATAGCAAAAATTAATGGTTTTTTAGTTGATGAATTTGAAGTAGACAATGATGATATTGAACCAAATGCTAATTTAAAAGATACACTTGGGTTAGACAGTCTGGATTATGTTGATTTGGTTGTTTCAATAGAGGCTAACTTTGGTGTAAAACTAGTTGAAGCAGATTTTGTTGGAATTTCTGATTTTCAAAGTTTTTATGACTTAATCGAAACTAAAATCAAAGCCAAATCAGCTTAAATGAGTCAATGGGATGGTAAATCCAAAGGAACTGTTTTAGGTTATAAAATATTCGTTTTTTTAATTCAAAAAGCGGGTGTCAAAGCTGCTTATGTCTTACTTTATTTTGTTGCTTCTTATTATTTTTTATTTCTAAGAAAAAGCAACAGAGCCATTTTCTATTATTTTAAAGAAAGACTTCAATACTCCTATTTCAAATCCAAAAAAATGGTTTTCAAAAGTTACTATACTTTTGGGCAGACTATTATTGATAAAGTTTCTATTTCGGCAGGAATGCGAAACAAATTTACTTATGAATTTGACGGAATTGAAACGCTTAAAAAATTACTTGCCGAGAAAAAAGGTGGTGTGCTAATTAGTGCTCATGTTGGTAATTTTGAAATTGCCGAACATTTTTTGGGAGATATTGATCTTAATTTCCAAATCAATCTTGTTACAACAGATTTAGAACATTCTGCCATTAAGAATTATCTAGAAAGCGTTTCTCAAAAACCAACCGTAAAATTCATCATCATCAAAGAAGATCTCTCTCATATTTTTGAGATCAATGCTGCTTTGGCCAATAATGAATTAATCTGCTTTACAGGCGATCGTTATTTTGAAGGAACCAAATCGCTTTCTGAAAACCTTTTGGGCAAAGAAGCCAATTTTCCTGCAGGTCCGTTTTTAATTGCTTCAAGATTAAAAGTTCCTGTAGTTTTTGTTTACGTAATGAAAGAGCCAAATCTTCATTATCATTTGTACGCAAGAGAAGCCGAAGTAAAACATCGTGACGAAAAAGCGCTTTTGAAAGAATATGTAAAAAGCGTAGAAAGCATCTTGAATCGTTATCCATTACAATGGTTCAATTATTTTGATTTTTGGAACGACATAAAATCTTAATTTTTTAGCCACGAATTCACGAATTTCGCTAATTATTTGTACCGAAATTTTAGCTGTGAATCTCACTAATTTACATTAATCTATTTTTTGTAAAATCATAACTTTTGCACGAATGATAATTCGTGAAATAAACGTCATTCATAATTTAAACAAAGTCATTCATAACAGCTGTATTTTGAATAATTCGTGAATTCGTGGCTAATAAAAAAACCTTGGTCGAAATAAGAAAATTCGTTTAAATAAATTTACTTATTTTTGCTGACCACCAAAGCCAAAAAACCTAAATGAAAAATGTTCTCGTAATTTATTATACCCAATCTGGACAGTTGGAATCTATTGCAAGAAATATTGCAAAACCGTTTCTAAATTCAGAAGAAATAAATCTTACTTTTCACGAAATACAATTAGAAAAACCGTTTCCTTTTCCTTGGAACAAAGAATCATTTTTTGATGCATTCCCTGAATCGTTTTTACAGATTCCAACCGCATTAAAACCAGTTCCTGAGGAAATTTTAAATACAAAATTTGATTTAATATTATTTCATTATCAGGTTTGGTATTTATCGCCTTCTATTCCGATTAATTCATTTTTGAAAAGCGAAGATGCCAAGAAAATTTTGAACAATACGCCTGTTATTACCATCAGCGGTTCGAGAAACATGTGGATTATGGCTCAGGAAAAAATCAAAGTTTTGCTGAGAAAAGCCAATGCTAATTTGGTTGGAAACGTAGCTTTGGTAGACCGCGTTGGAAATTTAATCAGCGTTATAACAATTGTAGAATGGATGTTTTCTGGGGTTAAGAAAAAGTATTTAGGTATTTTTCCGCTTCCTGGAGTTTCAGAAAAAGACATACAAGAATCGAGTCAGTTTGGAGAAATCATGCTTGATTCTTTACAGCAAAATAATTTGGCTCAATTACAGCCGAAATTGGTCGATGCTGGCGCGGTAAAAATAAGTTCATATCTGGTAACGGTTGACAAAACGGCCAACAAAATTTTCAATAAATGGTCAAATATCATTTATAAAAATCAAAAAAACCGAAAACAGCTGCTTAAAGTATTTAATGTTTATTTATTCCTTGCGATATGGTTAATCTCACCAATAGTGTATATATTGCACCTTATTACCTATCCGCTTAAGTTAAAATCTATAAAAAAGGAAACTCAATATTATCAGGGAGTTTAGAAGACGAAATTTAAATTATGTTTGAAGTATATATTACAAAAGCTGCAAAATATTTGCCAAACGAAGCCGTTTCAAATGACGAAATGGAAGCCTACTTGGGCCTTATCAATGATACTGCTTCTAAAGCAAGACGCATTATTTTGCGCAATAATAAAATTACAAGCCGATATTACGCAGTTGACAAAGAAGGAAAAAGCACTCACAGCAATGCCGAATTAACAAGAAATGCAATTTTACCGTTATTCGACGAGAATTTTACGCCTCAAGATGTAGAAGTACTTTCATGTGGAACTTCGACTCCTGACATATTTCTGCCTTCGCATGCTGCGATGGTTCACGGTCTGCTAAAAAACAAATCAGTAGAATTAAACTCTTCAACAGGAGTTTGCTGTGCCGGAATGAACTCTCTTAAATTTGGTTTTCTTTCTATAAAATCAGGAAATTCAAAAAATGCAATCTGCACAGGATCAGAAAAAGTTTCGACCTGGCTGAATGCTCAAAAATACAATCGCGAGGCTGACAATTTAAAAAGCCTTGAAGAACAGCCTATTATTGCTTTCAAAAAAGATTTTCTTCGCTGGATGTTATCTGACGGTGCTGGAGCTTTTCTTTTGGAAAACAAACCAAGAGGGCCAATTTCACTTAAAATAGAATGGATGGAAGCTTTTTCGTATGCATACGAATTGGAAACTTGCATGTATGCGGGAGGTGATAAATTGGAAAACGGAGAAATTAAAGGTTGGAGCGATTATTCGCCAGAACAATGGTTAAACGAATCTGTTTTCTCAATCAAACAAGACGTTAAATTATTAGATGAATTTATTCTGTCAAAAGGTGTCCAAAGCATGAAAGACGCCATGGATAAAAACAATATTAAATCGGAAGATATTACGTATTTTATTCCTCACGTTTCTTCTAACTTTTTTGTTGAAGGATTGAAAAAAGGATTAAATGAAAAAGGTATCGGAATGAGTGATGACAAATGGTTCATGAATCTTTCTCGAGTTGGAAATGTAGGCTCTGCCTCTATTTACTTGGCTCTTGAAGAATTGATGAGTTCAGGAAATTTGAAAAAAGGAGATAAAATTTTATTATCTGTTCCAGAAAGCGGAAGATTCTCTTTCGCGTATGCCTATTTAACTGTTTGTTAATGGAAACAATGCTTTTAGAAAAAGAAATGGTCGAAAATTTACTGCCACAAAAGTTCCCTTTTGTGATGGTAGATGCTATGCATTCTTATTCTGAAACTTCTTTGGTTTCGGGTTTAGAAATTCAGCGCGAAAATATTTTTGTATCAAACGATGTTTTTCTTGAAGCTGGATTAATCGAACATATGGCACAGTCTGTAGCATTGCATACTGGATATCAATATTTCTTGAAAAACGAAATTGCTCCAACGGGCTATATTGGTTCAATTAAAGAAATTGAAATTAAGAAACTTCCAAAGCTTAGCGATACTATTCAATCTGAAGTTACGATTCTGCAGGAATTTGCCGGAATTACTTTGGTGGATATTGTTACGACTTTAAATAATGAAGAGATTGCCAGAGGACAAATGAAAACCGTTTTGGCAAAATAAAAGCAATCGATGAAAACTACTTCTGCTGTTGACATACAAAATTATTTACCACACCGAGCTCCAATGCTTATGGTGGATTTGATTTTGGATATCGATGCCAACTTTGTAGAAACCATATTTTTGATAAAAGAAGACAATATTTTTGTTCAGAATACTGTTTTTATCGAAGCAGGATTAATCGAAAATACAGCACAGACTTGTTCTGCAATTGTTGGAAAAAAATATTTCTTCGACGACAACGGACTGGAAAATGAAAACGTAAATGTAATTGGATTCATTAGCGCTTTGAAAAACGTAAAAATTCATGCACTGCCAAAAGTTGGTGACACCATTATAACTAAAGCCGATTTGGTTTCAAAATTTGTTGGCGACGACTATACTTTATGCACAATGAGCTGTAAAAGTTTATTGGAAGACCAGATACTCTTAGAATGCGAAATTAATTTGTTTATTCAAAAGACGGTTTCAGTTGGATAATTTTAAAAAAGTAATTTTACATTTAGGAATTCGAATTGGGATTTTATTGTCATTGTTTGGATTATTAGTTTTGTACTGGAACTTCATTTACAATCCGCATACACTTTGTGATCAGTACCAACATAGACACACAGATTCAGCTATGGGAATATTCTTTTTAGGATTTTTCATTGTTGTAGCTTTCTATTTTGGGCTATTAATTGAAATACCTTTTTTAAAAAGAAAAGGTGAAAAAAATCTAGCCAATCTAAATCTTGGCTTTATATTAATTAGCGTGCTTGCAGTATTAAGCTATATAGCCTTACTAAATTTAAATCGTTAATAATGGAAAAAGAAAATGTACCTCAGGATCAAAGCAACTTAACGAAAAACAACGTAAAAGAGCTTTTATACGCAACTGATGAAAACGGCAATTATACCACAACATTAAGTACAGGCTGGGAACCTAAAACAATTGCCCTTTCAAATTCTATTGACGAAATAAACGAACGAATTGCCGATGCCAAACAACAGGTTTTAAATGGCGAAGCAAGTCCGATTGTGTATTTTATGGAGGCCAATAAAATGGATCTAAACATCTTATCCAGCTACGTAGGCTTTTGGAAATGGCGTGTAAAAAGACATTTTAAACCTAGTGTTTTTGCCAAACTAAACGATAAAATCCTGAAAAAATATGCTGATACTTTTGGAGTATCAATCGAAGAATTAAAAAATAGCATTACCAAATAAATGGAATTAACTTTCACACATCATCAGTCTGCTCATTGCGAGAATGGAGTAGCGTCGAATCTGCTAAAAAATAGCGGACTAAACATTAGCGAACCGATGGTTTTTGGTATTGGCTCTGGATTGTTTTTTGTATATCTGCCTTTTATAAAAGTGAATCATGCACCAGCAATCAGCTATAGAACTTTGCCTGGACAGATTTTCAATAAAGTTGCTACTCGTTTAAATTTAAAAATAAAAAGACAAAAATTTTCTTCTATTGCAAATGCCAATAAAGCTTTAGACGAGAATTTAAAAAACAATATTCCAACCGGATTACAAGTTGGGGTTTACAATTTAAGTTATTTTCCTGACGAATATCGTTTTCATTTCAACGCACACAATTTGGTCGTTTATGGAAAAACCGAAACCGAATATTTAGTGAGCGACCCAGTAATGGAAACCGTTACGACTTTAACTTACGAAGACATGAATAAAGTACGTTTTGCCAAAGGAGCTTTTGCACCTCGCGGACAAATGTATTATCCAATTCAGATTCCAAAAGATGTCGATTTAAAAAGCGCCATCATTAAAGGAATCAAAAATACGTGTCGAGATATGCTCGCGCCAATGCCAATTGTTGGTGTTCGCGGCATCAAAATGGTTTCTCGCCAGATTCGTAAATGGCCTGCAAAACATGGTGTTAGAAAAGCCAATCATTACTTGGCGCAAATGGTTCGCATGCAAGAAGAAATTGGAACTGGCGGCGGAGGTTTCCGTTTTATTTATGCTGCATTTTTACAGGAAGCTTCGGTTATTTTGGGTAATGAAGAATTAAAAGATCTTTCTAAAGAAATGACCAAAATTGGAGATTCATGGCGTGATTTTGCTGTTGAAGCTTCGCGTATTTACAAAAACAGAAGTGCCAAAGAAGACGCCTACAACACTATTGCCGATGAACTTTTGGACATTGCCAATAGAGAAGAAATCTTTTTCAAAAAACTAAAAAAAGCGATCAGCTAAAAAACTATTTTGCAGTCTATCATTCAAATAGAATCCCTTTCAAAAAAGTACAAAAATGCAGAAATGTATTCTTTGAACAATGTTTCGCTAAATATTAATGAAGGTCAGATTTTTGGCTTGCTTGGTCCAAACGGTGCAGGAAAAACCACTTTGATTTCCATGCTTTGCGGATTGGTAAAACCAACTTCAGGACATTTTACAATTGATGGTTTAGACTATCAGCATCATGCTTCAAAAATTAAAAAAATTATAGGCGTTGTTCCTCAAGAATATGCTTTGTATCCAACTTTGACGGCCAGAGAAAATCTGCTTTATTTTGGAAGTATGTATGGTTTAAAAGGTTCTGATTTAAAAGATAAAGTAATCGAAACGCTAGATCTTTTAGGTTTATTGAAATTTGCCGATAAACAAGTTCAGACTTTTTCTGGCGGAATGAAACGCCGTGTCAACCTGATTGCAGGAATCCTTCATAATCCGAAAGTTTTGTTTTTGGATGAACCAACAGTTGGTGTCGATGTGCATTCTAAAACTGCTATTATCGATTATTTGAAAGTGTTGAACCAAAACGGAACGACCATTATTTATACTTCGCATCATTTGGCCGAAGCCGAAGATTTTTGTTCTCAAATTGCGATTTTAGATCAAGGACAGATTTACGCACAAGCAACTCCGTCGGCATTAATTGAGTCTACAAAAGATGCTCGAAATCTCGAAGATGTTTTTATTTCATTAACTGGTAAAGCGTTGAGAGATGATATATAAAATTTGGATGTCGGTAGTAAAAGAATTCCTTTTGCTAAAAAGAGATTTAGGCGGATTGATTATTTTATTTATCATGCCTTTGGTTTTGGTAATTGCCGTAACCTTAATTCAAGACAGTACTTTTAAAGCCGTAACCGATTCTAAACTTCAGATTCTTTTGGTCGATAAAGACCACGGATCTGTTTCTAAAACGGTTTTTGAAAATTTAGAAAAAAGCAAATATTTTACCGTTGTAACCCAAATTGACAATAAACCAATTACCGAAGAAATTGCCAAAGAAAATGTCTACAAAGGAAAATTTCAACTAGCGATTGTAATTCCAAAAAACCTAAGTTCAGATTTGCAGGAAAAAGTAAATCAGAATGTAGAGAAAATCGTGAGCAATTTAGGTTTGACCGATAGTACAACGGCTGCCGAACCTCAGCTCGTTATTAAAGAAAAAGAAGTAAAACTATATTTTGATCCAGCGGTGCAGATGAGTTTCAAAAATGCCGTGATGAGTTCGATCGACAAAATGATTTCGCAGATTGAAACCAAATCAATTTACAGCACTTTTCAAAAACAATTAGGAGAAGAAACCATCGATTTTGAACAAAAGAACTTTATTACTTTCAAAGAAATAATTCCAAGAATCAACAACAAAGAAGTTCGTCCCAATTCGGTTCAACATAACGTGCCGGCTTGGACACTTTTTGCGATATTTTTTATTGTCATTCCGTTATCTATCAATATTGTAAAAGAAAAATCGCAAGGAACTTTTGTCCGATTAAGAACTAATCCTGTTTCTAATCTGGTTGTTATTATTGGAAAAACCATCACCTACTCTATCATTTGTATGATTCAGTTTTATATGATGGTTGCTGTTGCGGTATTCTTATTTCCATCCATCGGATTGCCTTCTTTAAATATCGAAGGTCATTTCTTGCTGACAAGTGTAGTGGCATTATTTTCAGGTTTTGCAGCAATCGGCTTCGGAATTTTATTAGGAACTGTGGCGAGCACGCAAGAACAATCTGCTCCATTTGGTGCTACAAGTGTAATTATTTTAGCAGCAATTGGCGGTGTTTGGGTTCCTGTTTTTGCAATGCCAAAAATCATGCAATATATCGCAAAATCATCTCCAATGAACTGGGGATTAGAAGCTTTTTACGATGTATTGCTTCGAAACGTTTCTTTCGTCGAAATCATACCAAGAATAAGTTTGTTATTTTTGTTTTTCATTATTACCACTTCCATCGCATTATTTTATGATAAAAAGAAAAGAGCAGTTTAGAGAAGCTACAGATCTAACCGTTACACATGAAATCAGGATTCGTTTTAACGAAACAGACCCGCTTGGAATTGTTTGGCACGGCAATTACATTACGTATTTCGAAGATGGACGAGAAGCGTTTGGGCGTCAGCATGGGCTTACGTATCTGGATATTGCCAAAACTGGGTATACAACGCCAATTGTAAAATCGACTTGCGAACATAAACTATCTTTGCGTTACGGAGATGTGGTAACAATTGAAACCACTATTGTTGACACTCCCGCAGCCAAAATGATTTACCGTTTTAAAATTATTGACGACAAAGGAGAAGTGGCGTGCACAGGCGAAACGACTCAGGTTTTTTTAGATAAAGACGGAAATTTAATGCTGACTAATCCTCCTTTTTATGAGGAATGGAAACGAAAAGTTGGGTTGTTGAAGTAGCCACGAATTTCACAAATTTTCACGAATTAAAAATTGTAAAATCGGAATCTGCTTAATCTGCCAAATCTGCGAGCAAAAATTTCACGAAATTAAAATCATAAAATGTCAAGAGAAATATACATCACCGAAACAAATTGCATCACACCTTTAGGTTTTGATGTTGAATCTAATATCAGCGCCATTCTTCGTGGCGATTCTGGAATTCAGCTTCATAATGATGTTTCTTTGATGCCGAATCCGTTTTATGCTTCGATTATTTCTGATGAAAAAATAAACAGTGCATTTTCAAAAATCAGTGCTGAAACCAAATATTCTCGTTTAGAAAAAATGATGATTTTGGCTTTAGAGCCGATTATCAAAAATTCAAAAGTTGAATTAAATTCAAAAACGGCTTTTATACTTTCTACCACAAAAGGAAATGTTACCGCTTTGGCAAATGATTCTGAGGAAAGTTTCAACAACGCACATTTAGATGTTTTAGCAAAAAACGTTGCTGATTTCTTTAAGTTTCAAACACAGCCAATTGTAGTTTCGAATGCTTGTGTTTCTGGAATTTTAACCGTTTCTATTGCCAAAAGAATGATTCAATCTGAACTTTATGACAACATTTTTGTAGTCGCTGGCGACGAAGTTTCAGAATTTGTTTTGTCTGGTTTTAATGCTTTCCAAGCGATGAGCGAACTGCCTTGCAAACCATATTCTAAAAATAGAACCGGTGTAAGTTTAGGCGAAGCAACAGCAGCAGTTTTAGTTTCGGCGGAAGCTAAAAACGCTAAAATAAAAGTAATTGGCGACAGTTCGATAAACGATGCCAATCATATTTCGGGTCCTTCAAGAATAGGTGAAGGTTTGTTTAGAAGTATTCAAAATGCTTTAAGAGAAGCGCAAATTGAGGCAAACAAATTAGATTATATCTCAGCACACGGAACCGCAACACCATATAATGACGAAATGGAAGCGATTGCTCTAACTCGTTTAGATTTACAAAATGTTCCAGTAAATAGTTTAAAGGGATTTTACGGTCATACTTTAGGCGCTTCGGGATTATTGGAAACGGTAATTGCCATAGAATCTGCCAACCAAAATAAACTTTTTGAATCGAAAGGTTTTGATGAAATTGGGGTTAGTGAAGCTATCAATGTTATTGAGAAAAACGAAGAAAAGAAAATTGATTATTTTCTGAAAACAGCTTCTGGATTTGGAGGTTGTAATACGGCGGTGGTTTTTGAGAAAGTAAAACACAAATTGCACTAATTTTCACGAATTAATTAGTGTCATTTAAACCCAATCAAAATCTGTGTTAATTCGTGAAATTAGTGTTTAAATTAAAACAATGACTCAAAACAAAACCTACATACAATCCTACATCACCATCCAAAACAACGAAATTGTTTTGAACGGAACTTCTGCATTCAAAATTGAACCAACCGATTTTGCTGATTTCTCGAAACAAGCCTATCGTAATTTTGAAATGCAATATCCAAAGTTTTTCAAAATGGATGCTTTAAGTAAGCTGGCTTTTTTAGGATCAGAATTGCTTTTGAGTCCGATAACCTCAACAGAGCAGGAAAATAATATCGCTTTGGTTTTGGCCAATAAATCGTCAAGTTTGGATACCGATGTAAAATATCAGCAATCTATTTCAGATAAAGAAAACTATTATCCGAGTCCAGCGGTCTTTGTTTATACGCTGCCAAATATTTGTTTGGGCGAAATAAGTATCCGTCATCAGCTGAAAAGTGAAAATTCTTTCTTTATATTTGACACCTTTAACACCGAATTTATGTCCAATTATTCGAATATTCTTCTGAATACGAATAAAGCAGATGTAGTTTTGTGCGGTTGGGTAGAATATTTTAACGACAATTATAAAGCTTTTTTATGTACAATTAGTACAGAAGAAAATGCAAAATATACAAACGAGACTATCAATACATTATACAATAAATAATCATGGAAGCATTAAAAGAAGAATTAAAAAATAAAATCATAACAACTTTAAACCTTGAAGATATTGCAGTAGAAGATATTGCTGATAATGATCCTTTGTTTGGAGACGGTTTAGGTTTAGACTCGATTGATGCACTTGAATTGATCGTGATTTTAGATAAAGATTACGGAATTAAATTAGTAGATCCGAAAGAAGGAAAATCTATTTTCCAGTCAATCGAAACTATGGCGGCGTATATCAGCGCAAACAGAACTAAATAGATTTCAGATTTTAGACTTTAGATTTTAGATTCCATCCTGAATCTAAAATTTTAAATGTTTAAAAATCCGTCAACTTTGTCAAAGTTTGAAACTTTGACAAAGTTCTAAGAATCTAAAATCATAAATCTAAAATCTAAAATGGCAAGAGGTGTTGCAATAACGGGAATGGGAATTATCTCTGCGATTGGTAATTCGGTTGAGGAAAACTACATTTCCTTGATTGAAAACAAAATCGGTGTTTCTCGTATTCAAAATATTTCGACTGTTCATGCAGATGTTATCAAAGTTGGCGAAATCAAAAAAACCAACGAAGATCTTGTTGATGAACTGAAATTAAATGAGGATAATAATTTCTCCAGAACCGCTATGATTGGCACTTTGGCAGCAAAACAAGCTGTTGAAAATGCTGGCATTACCGATATAAATGAATTTAGAACGGGACTTATTTCGGCTACAAGCGTGGGCGGAATGGACATGACGGAAAGACATTATTACGATTATTTCGAAAAACCAGAATTGACCAAATACATCACTTGCCACGATGGCGGCGATGTTGCCGAAAAAATTGCTGAAGAATTAGGTTTAAAAGGAATGGTTACAACTATTTCTACGGCTTGTTCATCTGCAGCAAATTCAATTATGCTGGGTGCGAGATTAATCAAAACGGGAAAATTGGATCGCGTAATTGTGGGCGGAGCCGATGCTTTGGCAAAATTCACCATCAACGGATTTAAGACTTTGATGATTTTGTCTGACGATTACAACAAACCTTTTGACAACACCAGAAAAGGATTGAATCTTGGAGAAGCTGCCGCTTTTTTAGTTTTAGAATCGGATGAAATTGTGGCCAAACAAAATAAAAAAGTGCTCGCAAGAGTTTCAGGTTACGGAAATGCTAATGACGCTTATCACCAAACTGCTTCTTCAGAAAATGGAGACGGCGCTTATTTGGCCATGAAAAAAGCGTTTGAAGTTTCAGGTTTAAAACCTTCTGAAATTGATTACATCAACGTTCACGGAACTGCAACTCCAAACAACGATTTGTCTGAGGGAAGAGCTTTGCTTCGAATTTATGAAAATGAAAAAGTTCCAGATTTCAGTTCTACAAAACCTTTTACGGGACATACATTAGCGGCTGCAGCTGCGATTGAGGCCGTTTATAGTATTTTGGCAATTCAGAATAATGTAGTTTATCCAAATTTGAATTTTGAAGTTCCGATGGAAGAATTTGATTTGAAACCGCAGACAACTTTAAAAAATAAAACTATCGAGCACGTTTTATCCAACTCTTTTGGTTTTGGAGGAAACTGTTCAACCCTTATATTTTCAAAAAGCTAATGACGAAGACATATATAAATGGAGTAGGCTGTATTTCGACTCAAAAAACATTTGATACTGTTTTTTTGGAAGAAGCTGTTGTAAATCATGAAGAAAATGTACTGGCAATTGTTCCGCCAGTATACAAAGAATATATTTCTCCTGCTGCCAGCCGTAGAATGGCAAAAGGTGTAAAAAACGGAATTGTAGCTTCGGCTTTGGCTATGAAAGACGCCAATATTGAAAAAGTCGATGCGATTATTACTGGAACTGGTTTAGGTTGCATCGAAGATTCTGAAAAATTCCTGAAAAGTATTTTAGATAATAACGAAGAGTTTTTGACTCCGACTTCTTTCATTCAATCTACTCACAATACCGTTGGTGCACAGATTGCACTTTTGCAGCAATGTAAAGGTTATAATTTTACGTATGTCAATGGTGCGGTTTCTTTTGAATCGGCTCTTATTGATGCTAAAATGCAGATTGAAGAAGCTGAGGCCAATTCAATTTTAGTAGGCGGTGTTGATGAAAATGGAGAATATACCACTTCGCTTTTTAAACTAAACGGTCGTATTAAAGCTGATAATACTGCTCCGTACGGCGTTTTAAATTCTACAACAAGCGGTGCTGTTTATGGCGAAGGTGCTAGTTTTTTTGTTTTAGAAAATGAAAGAAAAGAAAACACTTATGCAGAACTTCTAGATGTTTCTATTGTAAATACTCTGGAAGAAAATGAACTTGAAGCAGCAATTGTTTCGTTCTTAAAATCAAATAATTTAGAAATTTCGGCTATAGATGCCGTAGTTTTAGGTTTTGACGGAAATGTCGATTTTGAGAATTATTATAGAAATCTTGCTGAAAATACATTTGCTCAAACTCCGATTTTATATTACAAACATTTGAGCGGCGAATACGATACGGCTTCTGCTTTTGCTTTTTGGATGGCTTCTAAAATTTTGAAAACTCAGGAAATTCCTGAAATCGTAAAAGTAAATGCTGTCGAAAAATCAAGCTACAAAACGATTTTATTATACAACCAATTAAACGGAAAAAATCATAGTTTTACGTTACTGTCAAAATGATAACGCATAAAAACATATCATTGTTTTTTATTTTTTTATTGGTTCTGATAAATGTTCTAAACTTTTATTTGACAATAAATTTTCTGTGGTTTTTGGGAATAATTATAATCTGGATTGGAATAAATGCTTTTGGCTCTTCCAGAATTTCATCCAATTATCATGTAAAAGCTTTCTGCAATAATCCGTTAGAAACAGAAAAAAAAATCGCTTTAACTTTTGATGACGGTCCAAGTGAATTTACTTTGGAAGTTTTAGAGCTTCTGAAAAAATACAATGCCAAAGCGACTTTTTTCTGCATTGGAAAAAACATCGAAACACATCCTGAAGTTCTCCAAAAAGTGATTGATGAAGGGCACTTGGTTGGAAATCATTCCTACTCGCATTCTAAGTTTTTCGATTTTTATAATGCTGATAAAATAAGAGAGGAAATTCAGAAGACAGATAGGCTTCTGGAAAAATTCACTTCCAGAAAAATCAACTTTTTTCGTCCGCCTTACGGAGTTACAACGCCTTCTATCCGAAGAGCTTTAAAAGTAACCGGACATAAAACGATTGGCTGGAATATTCGTTCGCTTGATGGAGGAACCAAAAATCAAGACTTAATTTTCAATCGACTCATTAAACATATTTCTCCCGGAGGAATTGTACTTTTGCATGATACTAGAAAACATTCTGTTTTGGTACTGGAACAGTTTTTGCAATTTTTACAGCAGAATAATTATGAAGTGATTTCTGTTGAAGAATTACTGAAACTTAATGCTTATGAAATTGGACGCGGATAAAAACGGATTCTTATTAAATCAAAAATTCGTGGCAATTCGTGTAATTCGTGGCAAAAACATTAAGCACAATATTATAAAATATGAAAACTAAAATAGCGCTACTCATTCTATTTATTTCAGGCAATTTGTTCGCGCAGGAACAAAAAATGACCGATGCCGAAATTGCATCTTTTAAACAAGATGTAAATGTGGTAGCCAAAAAAATCAAAACCTTAAGTACCGATTTTGTTCAGTACAAACATTTAGATTTTTTATCGAAGGACATTGAAACTTCTGGAAAAATGGTTTTTAAGGAACCTGCTTTGCTTCAATGGCAATATAAAAAACCATACAATTATAGCATTACTTTTAAAAACGGAAAAATCCTGATTAACGACGAAGGAAAGAAAAGTGCGGTTGATATTGGAAACAGTAAAATCTTTGCCCGAATCAATAAATTGATTGTTGGTAGCGTAAGCGGAAATATGTTTGATGATAAAGAATTTACGATTTCTTATTTTAAATTGAAAGGTCAGAATCTGGCAAAATTTGTTCCGAAAGATGCTACGCTTAAAAAATACATCAAACAAATTGAATTGACTTTTGACAAAGAGGAAGCGACAGTTGTTCAGGTAAAATTATTAGAGTCATCTGAAGATTATACCCGAATTGTACTTAAAAATAAAGTGATCAATGCAAAAATCGACAATTCAGTTTTTACTAATTAATTGCTTTCTGGCTCTTATTCTAGTTTCTTGTGGCTCAGTCACAAAAAATTACACACCCAAAAAATTAGACAAAACGTCTTATACGGTTCCGTATTTTTCAGACTCAAAAACCGATTATGTTTATAAAACCAACATTAGTGTTTACGGAAACGAATTGTCTGGAATTTTCATCGCCAAGAAAATAAACGACACTACTCATCGAATAGTTTTTACAACCGAATTCGGAAACAAATTAATGGATTTTGAAATTTCAGATACCGATTTTAAAGTCAATTCTATTGTGTCTGAATTAGATCGAAAAATCTTGATTAATACTTTAAAAGAAGATTTTCGATTGCTTTTAAAGAAAGAATATTTGATTCAAGAGCAATTCGAAAATGAATCGGCAGACATATATAAATCAGCAGATGGCAAGCGTGACAATTATATTTTCATCTCCAAAAAAGATCAGAAATTAGAAAAGATCGTTCATGCTTCTCAAACAAAAGAAAAATTTACACTGTTTTTCAGTTCAGAAAACAATATTTTTGCCGAAAAGATTCAGATAATTCATCAGAATATTAAATTGAAAATTGAGCTGAATTATTTCAAATCAGAATAAAAACTTAAACTAATCCTAAACTTAAATCAAGCCCAAAATGAGAAAATTTGTTTTAATTGCATTTGTTTTATTAATCGGAATCCAAGCAGAAGCGCAAGTAAAAGTTAGTCCAGGACTAAGAGGTGGTTTGAATGTATCAACACTAACGAATATTGATGACAATAGTTCCAAGACAGATTTCTATGTTGGTGGATTGGTAAATATTAAATTCAATAAATTTTTCTCGGTTCAACCGGAGCTAAATTATTCAAGACAAGGCGATGAAGGAAGATATTTTGAAAACGGCCGCTATTATTCTGAAAAGTATGAGTTGAATTATATAACACTGGGTGCAGTTGCAAAATTTAACTTTGGAGGTGGAGGTTTTCATCTATTGGCAGGTCCTTCTCTAGATTTAAAAGTTAGTGATAATTATGTAAATAGTAACCCAGAAGATTTTGATCTTTCATTTGTTGGGGGTGTTGGTTATACTTTGCCAAATGGTTTAACTTTTGAAGCTCGACTTAAACAAGGATTAATTGATATTTATGGTTATAATGGATATGATTATGACAATAATGGATATTACTATAATGATGTAATCTTAAATCAAGTTTTCCAAATCGGAATTAGTTATACATTTAAAACAAAATAAAAATGAATAAAAGAATATTCTTCTTTATTGCTGTTTTTTTCTTGGTTTTAAGCATACAAGCACAAGTAGTCGTAAAGCCAGGTTTAAGAGCTGGATTTAGTTTTTCAACTATTTCTGAAATGCACGCCGATTATAAAACTGATTTTTATGCTGGTGGTTTTACAGAAATTAAAATAACCAAAGTTTACGCCCTTCAACCAGAGATTAATTACAGCAGACAAGGTTCTAATAATGTAGCTCGAAATTATTTTGATGAAAATACACAGACAAATAAAGTAGAACATTTAGATCTTGACATAAACTATTTATCTCTTTCTATGATAAATAAGTTTACGCTGCCCCAAGGAATTCAATTTCAAGCAGGACCAACATTAGATATTTTACTAAATGATAATCTTGCTGTGAGAAAAGCACAAAATGATCTTGGTTTGGTTTTAGGAGTTGCTTATGCCCTGCCTTCTGGTTTAACATTTGAAGCGCGATTTAAAAAAGGATTGCTTGATATTTTAAGCAGTGATTATTATCAAAATGACTCCAATAATTATTATTTATTTGGAGATTATAACACGAATATTAATTTTCAATTAGGGGTTTCCTATTCATTTGGAAAATA
Organism: Flavobacterium sp. PLA-DH12; assembly: GCF_059511845.1. Taxonomy (NCBI): domain Bacteria; kingdom Pseudomonadati; phylum Bacteroidota; class Flavobacteriia; order Flavobacteriales; family Flavobacteriaceae; genus Flavobacterium; species Flavobacterium sp. PLA-DH12. The sequence goes on along the minus strand of NZ_JCAMPD010000002.1, from coordinate 465,227 downwards.
AAAAATATGATTTTACAAGATTTTTATAAAATACTATCAGAAGAAAAAGTATCTGATTCGAAATATATTATTACAATTTTAGTCAATGAAAAACATGAGATTTTTAAAGGGCATTTCCCTGGAAATCCTATTATGCCTGGTGTTTGCATGATTCAGATTATCAAAGAACTTACAGAATCGATTACCAAAAGTTCGCTGATGATTCAGTCTTTGGCAAATGTAAAATTCATGGCGCTGATTAATCCGGAGGTTACTCCTGAGTTAAGATTGGAACTGGATGTTACCACTACTGAAGACGGTTTGGTAAAAGTAAAAAACACGACTTACTTTAACGACACAACTGCTCTGAAATTGAGCACGGTGTACAAAAAAATATAATTATGAAACTGTTACTGACATTACTTTTATGGGTGAATTTTGCTGGAACGCCAGATTTGGCTTCAATCCGAAAAATGTATTCTGATGTAGCAAAATCAGAAAGCAATGCCAAAGAGTTTGTAGCCAAACTTGCAGGTGTTTCAAGCAATGATGATAAAATTTTGGTGGCTTATAAAGCGGCTTCTATTTTATTGGACTCTAAATTTGAAAAAAAATTAAGCCAGAAAATGGATCGTTTCAAAGAAGGTGCAAAATTGCTAGAAGCAACAATAAAAAGTGATCCAAGCAATATTGAAATGCGAATGATCCGATTGAGTGTTCAGGAAGATGTTCCTGGCATTACTGGCTACAAGAAAAACATTAAAGAAGATAAAAAATTCATAACGACGTATTATGCTTCGCAAAGCGCATCTTTGAAAGATTATCTTAAAGACTTTGTTTTACAATCTAAGAGTTTCTCCGAAAAAGAGAAACAATTTGTAAAGTAAGCTCAAAAAACTCCCCATGAAATCACAGCAAGAATTACTCAGTTCGACTAACTTTTGCGTTATTGTGCCCACTTACAATAACCAAAAAACACTGAAAAAAGTACTGGATTCTATTTTAGATTTCACCACAAATATCATTATTGTTAATGACGGTTCAACCGATTCTACGAGCGAAATTCTAAAATCATATTCGCAACTGACTCAAATTCATCATCCTAAAAATTTAGGAAAAGGACGAGCACTGAGAAATGGATTTAGAAAAGCATTGGAATTGGATTTTGAATATGCCATTACAATCGATTCTGACGGTCAGCATTTTGCTGTAGATATTCCTGTTTTTTTGGAAGCAATTCAAGAAGAACCAAATGTTCTCTTGATTGGAAGCCGAAATATGACTCAGGAAAATGTGCCGAAGAAAAGCAGTTTTGGAAACAAATTTTCTAATTTCTGGTTCAAGTTTGAAACTGGAATCAAGTTAGACGACACACAATCCGGATTTAGATTGTATCCTTTACGTTTACTTCCAAAACGTTTTTATACCAATAAATTTGAGTTTGAAATCGAAGTTATCGTGCGTGCGGCATGGAAAGGAATTGTGGTAAAAAATATTCCGATTCAGGTTTTATACGATCCTGCCGAAAGGGTTTCGCATTTTCGACCGTTTCAAGATTTTACCCGAATCAGTATTTTAAATACGGTTTTGGTGACCAATGCATTGCTGTATATAAAGCCGAGAGATTTTTTTAGAAGAGCTAAAAAAAAAGGTTTTAAAAAATTCTTTCTAGAAGATATTTTAGAAAGCAACGATTCTAATTTTAAAAAATCAGCCGCCATTGCTCTAGGTATTTTTATCGGACTTTCACCTTTTTGGGGATTTCAGACTATATTACTTTTTACTTTTGCTGCTTTGTTCAGACTCAACAAAGTCATTGCTTATCTTACTTCAAATGTAAGTTTTCCGCCTTTTATTCCGTTTATTATTTATGCTTCGCTACAAGTTGGAAGTATTTTTGTAACCACCGACACGCCTTTGGTTTTAGACAGTTCAATTACTCTCGATGATATTCAAAAAAATGCTACGCAATATATCGTAGGAAGTCTTATTTTAGCAACCGTTTCAGCGCTATCAGTTGGTCTTATAAGTTATTTGCTTTTAACGGCTTTTAGTTCTAAAAACAAACCGAATTAAAATGTTTATTCGCCACGAATTCACGAATTAGTTTAATAATAAATTCGTGAATTCGTGGCGAAAAAAAAATAAAATTACCATGCATCAATACTTCTACGCCATTCATTTATTTGTAAACCGAAGAAAATCTCTTTCGGTTTTTTTGGCTGTTTTGATGCTTCTAGTTTTTGGATTTTTCGCTTCAAGATTAAAATTTGAAGAAGACATTACCAAACTTATTCCAACAAACGACAAAACCGATGTTACTGCCAAAGTCTTAAAACAATTAAACTTTGCCGATAAAACCACCGTAATTTTTAGCTTGGATAAAAATGGTTCTGCCGAAGATTTGAAAGAAATGGCAACTATATTTTCAGACAGCGTTTCTAAATCCTGCAAACCGTATATAACAGGTATTCAAGGAAAAATTGACGAAGAAAATATTCAGGAAACGATTGATTTTGTTTACAATAATTTGCCTCTTTTTCTAGATGATAAAGATTATGTCGCTATAGAAAAGAAATTGCAGAAAGATAGTATCGCAGCAACCGTTCAAGGAAATTACAAATCGATTATTTCCCCGTCTGGATTTATTACCAAAGATTTTATTCTGCAAGATCCGTTTGGGATTTCTTTTATTGCTTTAAAAAAATTACAGCAATTAAATATTGGCGATGATTTTACGCTCGAAAATGGTTTTGTAATGACGAAGGATAAAAAGAAATTACTGCTTTTTATCACTTCGAATATTCCATCAAGCGAAACAGAAAAAAATACCATTTTTGCTGAAAAACTGAAATCGATTCAGGAAAATCTAAATACCCAATTTAAAGGAAAAACTTCTATTAGTTATTTTGGTTCTGCTTTAATTGCCGTTGCCAATGCCAATCAGATTAAAGGAGATATTATTTTAACGACATCCATTGCGATGTTTACTTTAATGCTCATTCTGATTTTATTTTATCGCAAAGTCTTAATTCCGCTTATTATTTTTCTGCCAACGGTTTTTGGAGGTCTGTTTGCGGTTGCGTTTTTATACTTTGTGAGAGAACAGATTTCGGCAATTTCTTTAGGAATTGGTTCTATTTTATTGGGAATTACGATTGATTATTCTATTCACATTCTCACACATTATAAGCATAATAGCGATGTCAAAACGTTGTACAAAGACATTACAATGCCAGTCATCATGAGCAGTTCTACAACTGCGGTTGCTTTTTTATGTCTGCTTTTTGTGAAATCGGATGCCTTAAACGATCTCGGAATTTTTGCTGCTGTTATAGTTATGGCAACTGGAGTTTTCTCGCTTTTAATTGTTCCTCATTTATATAAACCAACAGAAAATCCGGCAGAACATAAAAAGAATGTGATCGACAAAATGGCTCATTTTTCTTTTCACAACAATAAAATCTTAATCGGACTTTGCGTTATCATTACCATTATCTGTTGTTTTACTTATAATGATGTTGGTTTTAATAACGATTTATCACAGCTGAATTTTATTCCGAAAGAAATCAAAGCTGCCGAAAAACAGCTGGAAGAAAGCACGAGTTTAACTTCCAAAACTATTTATGTCGCTTCTTACGGAAAAACCATGGAAGAAGCTTTACAGCACAACAGCAAACTTTTTGATGATTTATCTAGAGAAAAAAAACAAGATAAAATTTTAAATTTCAGCTCCGTTGGCGGTATTGTTCTTTCGCAACAAGCTCAAATTGAAAAAATTAAAAAATGGAATTCGTTTTGGACTTCACAGAAAAAAGAATTCATAAAATCAGAATTAATTGCCGAAGGTTCTAAGCTTGGCTTTAAACCAACAACATACAATCTGTTTTTTGATCATTTAGATTTCAATTTCAAACCTGTTTCTGCAGCTGAATTTCTAAAAATTAAAGCACTTCAATTACAAGAATTCATAACTGAAAAAAATGGTTTTTATACGATTTCGACTTTAGTAAAAGTATCGCCAGAACAACGAGATATTTTTGTAAAATCGGCTTCGGCAAAAGAAAATATAATTGCGATTGATCGTCAGCAGATGAACGAAACGTTTTTCAGCACCTTAAAAACCGATTTTAATTCGCTTGTAAATTATTCATTTGTTGCTGTAATTTTAATTCTATTTTTCTTTTTCCGAAGAATCGAATTAGTAATCATAAGCTGTATTCCAATTGCATTAACGGGAATTGTGACTGCAGGAATTATGGGCATTTTTGGCATTCAGATGAACATTTTCAGTATGATTGTATGCACCTTAATTTTTGGTCACGGAGTCGATTTCAGTATTTTCATGACCAGTGCATTACAAAAAGAATATACCAATGGTGTTAACGAAATTGCCATTTGCAGAACCTCAATTATTCTGGCAGTTATCACGACAATCTTAGGAATCGGTGCAATGATTTTTGCCAAACATCCTGCGCTTACTTCCATTTCGCTGGTTTCATTAATTGGGGTTTTTGCAGCGCTGATTATTACTTTTATTTTCTATCCGATTTTATTCAAACTGTTTTTATCCAATCGTCCGAAAAAAGGAAATCCACCTTTTCAATTGCGAACATTTGTTCATGGCGTAATTTCGTTTGCTTATTACGGTTTAGGTGGTATCGTAATGTCGATTTTCAGTTTTACCATTATGCCGATTTTGCCTTTCAGCAAAAAATCAAAAATGAAAGCTTTCCGATATGTGATTTCAAAATTCATGAAATCGGTATTGTATTCAAATCCGTTTATTCGCAAAAAAGTCGTTAACAATTTCAATGAAACATTCGAGAAACCAGCCATAATTATCGCTAATCATTCTTCGTTTTTAGACATTTTAGCAATCGGAATGCTGAGTCCGAAAATCATTTTCTTAGTGAGCGACTGGGTTTACAACTCTCCTATTTTTGGTGGTGTTGTGAGAAAAGCAGGTTTTTACCCAGTTTCTGAAGGTCTTGAAGGTGGTGTTGAACATTTGCGAAAAAAAATAGAACAAGGCTATTCGCTAATGGTTTTCCCAGAAGGAACACGCTCAGAAAGTAATGTTATAAAAAGATTCCATAAAGGTGCTTTTTTCCTTGCCGAAGAATTTAAAATTGACATTATTCCGGTTGTTATTCACGGTGCTTCAGAACTAATTCCAAAAGGTGATTTTGTCATTCACCACGGAAAATTGACGGTTACGATTTTAGAAAGAATTGCTCCAGATGATCTATCGTTCGGAAATAATTATGCCGAAAGAACCAAGCAAATCAGTTCGTTTTTTAAATCAGAATATCGCAAAATTAGACAAGAACTTGAAGGTCCAGATTATTTCAAAACAATGTTAATCAACAGTTATGATTACAAAGAAATTGAAATTGGACAAAGCGTAAAAAAGGATTTGAAACAGAATCTCGAAACATATTACAGCTTAAATAAACACATTCAGACAAAAGCAAAAATACTCCATTTAGGAAGCGATTACGGGCAATTGGATGTTTTATTGGCTTTGCAGGAACCACAGCGAAAAATATTTTCTTTTATAAATGATGAAGAAAAATTATTAGTAGCAAAAACGAATTATATTGTTTCAAAGAGAAAAATAGTTTACCTCGATCAATTAGATTCAGCAACTGAAAATCATTACGATATTCTTTTAGTTTCTGACGAAAGCTATCACGATGAAATCGAAAAATTAATTCAAAACGTTTCTTTTATAATTTTAGTCAATTGTTCTCGTTTAAAAAGTGAGTTTGAGAATTTTGAAATTGTTTCTGAAGAAAATGCTTTACTAGTTTTAAAGAAAAAAGGATGAAAAAACAATACGATGTAGTTATAATTGGCAGCGGTTTAGGCGGATTGGTTTCTGCGGTAATTCTGGCGAAAGAAGGCTACAGCGTTTGTGTACTCGAAAAAAACAATCAATATGGCGGAAATCTTCAGACTTTCGTAAGAGATAAAACCATTTTTGATACAGGAATTCATTATATCGGAGGTTTAGACGAAGGCCAAAATCTTCATCAATATTTCAAATATATTGGAATAATGGATCATTTGAATCTAAAAAAATTAGACGAAAATGGTTTTGATATTATTTCTTTTGATGATGATAAAACCGAATATCCGCATGCGCAAGGTTTCGAAAATTTCATTCAGCAACTGACAAAATACTTTCCTGAAGAAAAAGAAAATCTCGAACAATATTGCCGGAAAATAAAAGCAGTCTGCAAAACATTTCCGCTTTATAATCTAGAATCGGAGGGAAAATATGACGATGAAATTTTAGCGCTTAACGCGAAAGAAACTATTGATTCGTTTATTGAAAATGAAAAACTGAAAGCGGTTTTAGCTGGTTCTAATTTTCTTTATGCCGGGATTCCAGATAAATCGCCTTTTTACGTTCATGCACTTGTCGTCAATTCGTATATCGAAAGTTCTTGGCGTTGTGTAAATGGCGGAAGTCAGATTACCAAACAATTGCTGAAACAGCTTAAAAAATATGGTGGAGAGTTTTTCAAACATAAAGAAGTCATCAAAATCGAAGTCGAAAACCAAAAGGTAAATTCGGTACAAATGAAAGACGGAACCGAAGTTTCTGGAACGTGTTTTATTTCTAATATTGAACCTAAAACGACTTTGAAGATGGCGGGTCAGGAAAATTTCAGAAAACCATTTTTCAATAGAATTCAGAATTTAGAAAACGTACTTTCTGCTTTCAGTCTGTATATCGTTTTTAAACCCAAAACTTTCAAATACATCAACCACAATTATTATCATTTTAAAAGTGCCGATGATGTTTGGACCGCCTATGATTATGACGAAAATTCATGGCCAAAAACTTTTATGGCTTCTATGAATCCTTCAAAAAAAGACGAAGAATGGGCAGACGGAATGACGTTTTTGACTTATATGAAATATGATGATGTTAAAGCTTGGGAAAACACTTTCAATACCACTTTTGAAGAAAATGATCGAGGGGAAAGTTATGAGAATTTCAAAGCCAAAAAAGCAACCCAATTTTTAGAAGAAATAGAGAAAAAGTTTCCTGGCATAAAAGATTGCATCAAATCAGTGCATACTTCTACTCCACTTTCTTATCGCGATTACATTGGCGGAGACGGAGGAAATATGTACGGATATGTTAAAGATTCTAATAATCCGATGAAAACTTTAATTCCGACCAAAACTAAGATAGAAAATCTTTATCTTACAGGCCAAAGTATTAACATGCACGGTGTCTTGGGAGTTACGATTGGAGCAGTCATAACCTGCTCTGAAATTGTAGGAAAAGAATATCTGCTCGAAAAAATTAAAAAAGCATCTTAATAATTGAATCATGAAAAGCCGAATTTTTTATTTCTTACTTATCGGTTTTTTAAGCTTGATGACTTCCTGCGGTACTTCAAAATCAAAACATCATAAACCAGATATTGCTGCTTTTAACGACACAAAACCTGTTGTTGAAAAAATATCAGACAGTATTTTTCTCTCTGGAAAAAATTCACTTTTAAAAAACAAACAAGGTCTTTGGGAATTATATGTAGAAGGCGATCCTCTTGAAATTGGACTTTCGACTGGTGCTTTAACCGATTCTCTTTTGCACAAACAGCAACGCATTTTTTTCTCAAAAATTACCGATTTAATTCCGTCAAAATTCCAGCAGAAAATGCTTCGCCAGTTTTTAAAATGGTATAATCGTAAACTGTATTTAAATGTTCCCGACGAATATCAAACAGAGATTTACGGCGTTTCGCAATATACTTCCAATGACTTTGATAATATCGCGCCACAATATCAGCGTGGTCTATATCTACATGCTGCGCACGATATTGGTCATGCGCTGCAGGATTTAGCATTGGTTGGCTGTTCTTCTTTTGCGGCTTGGAACGAAAAATCGGAAGATGGAAATTTAATTCTGGCTAGAAATTTTGATTTTTATGTGAATGACGCTTTCGCAGAAAATAAAATCGCCGCCTTTATCAAACCAAAAGAAGGATATCCGTTTATGATGGTAACTTGGCCAGGAATGATCGGTGCTGTTTCTGGAATGAATTACGAAGGATTGACCGTAACGATAAATGCATCAAAATCTAAAATTCCGTTGAGTGCCAAAACTCCAATTTCTATCTTAACTCGTGAAATTTTACAGCATGCCAAAAATCTGGAAGAAGCCATTGCTATTGCAAAAAAAAGAAAAGTTTTTGTTTCTGAATCGATTATGGTTGGAAGTGCCAATGATAACAAAGCCATTTTGATTGAAGTTTCTCCAGATAAAATGGACGTTTATGATGTTCCAAACAGCGATCAGCTAATTTGTTCCAATCATTTTCAAGGAGAAGCTTTCAAAGAAGACAAACGAAATCTAGAACAAATTGCCAATAGTCACTCTGAATATCGTTACGAAAGAATGCAGGAATTGCTGTCTGAAAATACCAAAGTAAATCCTAAAATTGCTTCAGAAATTCTTCGAAACAAAGACGGTTTAAAAAATATCTCTTTAGGATATGGAAATGAAAAAGCCTTGAACCAACTGTTGGCACATCACGGAATTATCTTTAAACCAAAAGAAAAATTAGTTTGGGTTTCGGCAAATCCGTTTCAATTGGGCGAATTTGTTTGTTACGATTTAAATTTGATTTTTGGTGAAAACCATAATGCGGCAAAATCTTTTCAGAACGAAAGTTTGAATATTGCCAAAGATCCTTTTCTGAAAACAGCTGCTTTTCAAAACTTTAAAAAATTCAAAATTGAGAATCATAAAATAGATTCTCTTTTGGAAAAAAAGGAAATGATTTCTCCAGAATTTCTTCAAAATTATCAATCGCTAAACCCCGATTATTGGGTTGTATATTATAAGACAGGGTTGTACTTTTACCAAAAAAAGGAATTTCTTCAAGCTAAACTTAATTTCGAAAAAGCTTTAAGCTATGAAATCACTACAGTTCCTGAAAAAGAAAAAATTGAAAAATATTTAAAAAAAGTCAAAAGAAAATTACAATGATTCCAGCAATAGAAAAAGATTCTTTAGAAGAGATTAAAATTTTTCAAGAAAAAAAATTGGCCGAACTTTTAGCTTATATCAGCGAGAATTCTCCCTTTTACAAAAGACTTTTTGCAGGACAGAATATTGATATTTCGAAAGTTAAAACACTTGAAGATTTACAGCATTTACCTGTTACAACCAAAGAAGATTTACAGCAATATAATGATGACTTTTTGTGTGTTCCGCAACACCAAATTATAGATTACGCTTCGACATCTGGCACTTTAGGAGATCCCGTTACTTTTGGTTTAACCGATTCTGACTTAGATCGATTAGCTTATAATGAAGCAATTTCCTTTGCCTGCGCTGGAATTGCAGAAGGAGATGTTGTACAGTTAATGACAACAATTGACAGAAAATTTATGGCTGGTTTAGCTTATTTTTTAGGTCTTAGAAAATTGAAAGTTGGTGTAATCCGTGTTGGTGCAGGAATTCCAGAAATGCAATGGGATTCTATTTTAAAATACAATCCGAGTTATTTGATTACGGTTCCTTCTTTCCTTTTAAAATTAATTGAATATGCCGAAATTCACGGAATCGATTATAATAATTCGAGCATAAAAGGTGCTATTTGTATTGGAGAATCTTTGAGAGAACAGGATTTTTCAATGAATATTCTATCAAAAAAAATTACGGATAAATGGAATATTAAGTTGTTTTCGACTTATGCTTCTACCGAAATGAGCACCGCTTTTACGGAATGTGCACACGGAAAAGGCGGACACCATCATCCAGAATTGATCATTGTAGAAGTTTTAGATGAAAATAATCAGCCAGTAAAAAATGGAGAAACTGGCGAACTTACTTTTACTACTTTAGGAATTGAAGCGATGCCTTTACTGCGTTTTAAAACTGGAGATATGGTTCAGTTTCACGACGAGCCTTGTGCTTGCGGAAGAAACACCTTGCGTGTTGGTCCAGTTGTTGGACGTAAAAAGCAAATGATTAAATACAAAGGTACAACGCTTTATCCGCCAGCGATGAACGATGTTTTGAGCAGTTTTGATAATATCGAAAATCACCTTATCGAAATCTCTACCAACGATTTAGGAACAGACGAAATCTTGATTAAAATTGCGGTAAAAAACCAAACTCCTGAATTTTTACAAGAAATAAAAGATCATTTTAGAGCCAAATTGAGAGTTACGCCAAAAATAGAATTTGCTTCAAAAGAAGTTTTAAATCCGTTGGTTTTTAATCCAATGAGCCGAAAACCAATTCGATTTTTTGATTATAGATCTTAGTATTAGGTACAAATTGGCAAGGGTTCAAAGAGACAAAGGTTTCTATAATTGCCTGATAAAAAGCCTTTGAACCTTTGCTCCTCTGAACCTTTGAACCTCAATTTGGTACAAATTGAACTAAATGTTGTAATTTTGCAAAAAATTACGAAGATGGTCAAGATTGGCAACATAGAATTACCCGAATTTCCTTTATTACTAGCACCGATGGAAGATGTTAGCGATCCGCCGTTTCGCAGATTATGCAAAACGCACGGAGCTGACATGATGTATTCTGAATTTATTTCGTCGGAAGGATTAATTCGTGACGCTATAAAAAGCCGCATGAAGCTGGATATTTTTGATTACGAACGCCCTGTTGGAATTCAGATTTTTGGTGGTGATGAAGAAGCAATGGAAATGTCATCTAAAATCGTTTCAACGGTAAAACCAGATTTAGTGGATATCAATTTTGGATGTCCAGTAAAAAAGGTAGTTTGCCGTGGTGCAGGTGCAGGAGTTCTAAAAGATGTTGATTTGATGGTTCGTTTAACGAAAGCGGTTATCAAAGGAACTGATTTGCCTGTTACGGTAAAAACACGTTTAGGCTGGGATGATAACTCAATTAATATTGATGAAGTTGCAGAAAGACTTCAGGATATTGGTGTTCAAGCTTTAACTATTCACGCGAGAACTCGTGCGCAAATGTACAAAGGTCATTCTGACTGGTCGCATATTGCACGTGTAAAAAACAATCCAAGAATTACGATGCCTATTTTCGGAAACGGAGATATTGACAGCCCAGAAAAAGCATTAAAATATAAAAACGAATACGGAATTGACGGGATCATGATTGGCCGTGCCGCGATTGGTTATCCGTGGATTTTTAATGAAATCAAACACTATTTCAAGACGGGTGAACACTTACCTGCTCCAACGGTTATTGATCGTGTTGAAGCCGCTAGAAATCATTTAATGTGGTCTATGGAATGGAAAGGCGAGCGTTTAGGAATTGTTGAAATGCGACGTCATTATACCAATTATTTTAAAGGAATTCATTCGTTTAAAGAATTCAAACAGAAATTGGTTACCACAGATGCTCCTGAAGATTTATTCGCTATTATGAAAGAAATCGAAGAGGTTTATGCTGGATATGAGTTTGTTTAAAATATAAAAGAATCTTTGTCAAAGTTTTGAACTTTGACAAAGATCTAAAAACTGAAAAGACCTTCAATACTGAAGGTCTTTTTTATATGTTTTTTACCAATAATTTATTCTAAAGCACTTCTTTTAGCAAGATCAATAGCTGACTTTAGTTCAGAAAAAAATAATTCTGCCTCTTTAGCATTTCGAATTGATTTGGTCAAGTTATCACTATTATTTGGTACCGTAGCATCTCTACTATCTGCTATATTATTCTTCGAAGCAGAAGCAATTTCTTGAATTTTATTAATTTTATTTTGAATAGAATCTTTCATAAAACAAATTTAAACATTATTGATTTAAATTAAACATATAGTATCTATAAAGATCATCTGTTTTCCTTTTAAAATCAAAAGGTTCTGGTTTTGGTTTAAAAAAAGCCAATCCATTACTATCTAACTCTATTGTTCCGTTTCGAAGTAATCTCACATACCAATCTACACCAATAATCACTAGAAAATCTTTCAAGTTTTTATAATTATATCTGAACATTGGATGATATAAATTTGCCCGTAATTCATCTGAGCCATCGATACCAATTGAGGCATGAGGATTATTTTTTAAAAAAGTTATTGAAAACAAAATGATTGTCGAAAACACTTTATTACTATCCTTATGTTTAAGATTTATAGAGTCATTTATTCTTCCACTTATATCAAATGGTCCAAAAGCTAAATTATAAACATTTGGCAGTAAAGATTCTGCAATGTTTGTAAACTTAACCTTCAGCTTAATTATTGTATCATCTTTTAAAACAGATTCAAAAATATATTGGTCAAAATTGTGACTTACAGAAGTCGCCTCAAAAGTATTCTCTAAATTAATTTTAATCATAAAAAATATTAAATTCAATCAAAATATAAATTTCAAATTTAATATAATTTTCTTACAAAATAAAAGACCTTCAAATTTGAAGGCCTTTTTTAAACTATACTTGAACTCGTTTCCACTTTCCCCTTTTATAGAAAAATATTCCCGCTAAAGTGATTGCGGTTTCAGCAACAGGAATAGCAATAAAAACTCCTGTTGGTCCCATATTAAAATGCTTGGCTAAAACAAAAGCAAGCGGAATTTGAAATAGCCAAAATCCGAAAAAGTTAATTCCTGTTGGTGTCCAAGTATCTCCTGCTCCATTGAAAGTATTGATTAAAACCATTCCGATTCCGTAGAAAATAAATCCGATGCTCATAATCTGCAATGCTTCAATTGCAATGGTTTTGACTTGTTGATCATTCGTGAAAAACGAAATAATATATTGTCCAAAAACCAAAGTAATAATCATAATCGTAGCCATGAAAATTACATTGTATCGTGCTGTTGTATAAACCGATTTTTCGGCGCGCTCAATTTGTTTGGCTCCTAAGTTTTGTCCGACCAAAGTTGCAGCGGCATTACTTAATCCCCAAGCTGGAAGTATGAAAAACATCATAATTCTTAAAGCGGTTTGATAACCTGCAGAACCGTGATCGCCTCCAGTTGTCGCGACTAATTGTGCTAAGAAAATCCAACTGCAAGATGCTATTACAAATTGCAGAATTCCTGGTGCTGCAATTTTTACTAAAGCTCGTATCTGTTTAAAATCGGGTGCGAAATAAGGTATTTTGATTTTTAAAATTCCATTTCCAAAAAATAAATGATAAACCTGATACAAAACTCCAATACTTCTTCCGATAGTAGTTGCTAAAGCTGCGCCAACTAGTCCGAAAGCAGGAATTGGTCCGAAACCATTAATTAGAACTGGACATAAAATAATATTACAAATATTTGCAATCCAAAGGCTTTTCATTGCAATGGCGGCATTTCCAGCTCCACGGAAAATTCCGTTAATTAGAAATAAAAGCATGATACACAAGCTAGAACCAATCATAATCTGAGTAAAACGGAAACCATGTTCGGCCGATTCTACAGAAGAACCCATTAAAATTAAAATATCTTTTGCGTATATAATTCCTAAAATGCTCATTATACTATTAATTGCAAATGCAATGATAATGGCTTGCATTCCCGCTTTAGCTGCAGCGACAGGATCTTTTTCGCCAATACGTCGTGCGACTACTGCTGTCGCGGCCATACTCATTCCGATGGCAAGCGAATATATTACTGTTAACACAGATTCGGTTAATCCAACGGTCTGTATGGCAAAACTGCTATGTTCTAAATGTCCTACGAAATATAAATCAACTAGAGCAAAAACCGATTCCATCATCATTTCCAAAACCATCGGAATGGCCAATAGAATTACGGCTTTTTTGATACTTCCAGAAGTATAATCAAAAGATTCGTCGCCTTTTAAGGCTTGTTTTAAAGTGGTAAAAATTTTGGAAATAAAACTTTCCTTTATAGATGTTTCTGTCATGATATTTTAGGATAATAAGTGATAAAATGGTTCAGATGTATAAATCTGAACTGAAAAAGTAAAAACGTAAGTATCCTAATTATTCTAAAAAATAAAATAGGATTAGGCAGAAACAATCATATGCTGTAGATTTTCAAGGCAGTAAATATAAGTAATATTTCTAAAGAAGAAATTAATCGAGTAATTTTTTACTTACTCGACTGCTTGCAATTAATGATGCAACAAACCCTAATGAAATTATTGTAGCCATCACGATTAGAACATTTTCTACTGTAAAAACAACTGGATAAGCCAAAGTAGGCGTAATCATAATAAGTTCAAATTTCTGCTGCAAAATAACAAGGATTATCCCTAAAGCAAGTCCAATTAAACCTCCAAAAACACTTAATAAAGTTCCTTGTAATAGAAATATTTTTCGAAGATCACCAATATCTGATCCTAAATTGAAAAGGGTTTTAAGATTTCCTTTCTTTTCCAAAATCATCATAATCAATGCACCAATCAGATTAAAAAGCGCTACAATGATTACTAGGGTAAATATGAGGTAAACAGCAATGTTTTCAGTATTGAGCATTTTATACAAAGACTCATTTAACTGTGCTCTATTTTTTAAAGTGATTTTATTTTTAAAAATAGAATTTAGCTGTGTCTTTATTGCTTCTTCGTCTGCGTTTTCTTTTAATTTAAATTCTAATCCTGAGATTTGATTGTGCTTGTACATTAACAATTCCTGCACTAATCCTAAATCTGCAAATACATATTTTGAATCTAAATCTTCGCTGATAGAGTAAATTCCAACGGGTAGAACATCGGTTTTATTGAAAGCTTCATCTGGATTTTCGATTCCGCCTTTTCCTGGTTTGGGAGCAAAAACCTGTAAGGGATTTTCAAAATCTAAAATCCCCATGGAAAAATTTTGAGCTAAACCATACCCAATTACAACCTGATAACTATCTGGTTTCAGCCATTGGCCGTTAAAAAGTTTTTTCTTGATATCGTTGACAACTGGATATAAACTGTCAACTCCTTTCAAATACGTAACCTGCTGTTTGTCTTTGAATAAAAACAGCACACGCTCTTCTATAATTTTGGTGTACGAAGCAACACCATTGATTTTCTTAATCTGATTTTCTTGATCAGGTGTAAATGAAAAAGACTTTCCATAGGTACCTGTCAATTTTAAATCCGGATCAATTTCGTTTGTAAACGAAAGACTAAAAACCTTTAATCCGCTAAAAACAGATAAAACTACAAACAAAGCCATCGTTCCAACAATGATTCCCATGCTGGCAATACGATTGATAATATTAATAGCATTGTTTTTACTGCTGCTAAAAATATAACGTTTGGCTATGTATAAGGGGAAATTCAAATTATGATTTTCTTCTTTTTTCTAAAAGATCTCTGTTTTCAATTGGGTTTTCTTTTCCTGCAAGTGCATTGTCGATTTTCTCGATATAATCTAATGAGTCGTCTATGAAGAATACTAAATTCGGAACACGGCGCAATTGCAAACGAACACGCTGCGATAAATCATGTTTGATTAATGTAGTATTGGTTTTAATTGCTTCTAATGTTTCTTTGGCTTTTTCTTGGGGAAAAATACTTAGATAAACTGTTGCCACAGACAAATCTGTAGTTACACTTACTTTGGATACAGAAATTACCAAGTTTGTAATTCCATTTTTTCTCACTTCACCTTGCAAAATGTCAACCAGATCTTTCTGAAGAACACCGCCTATTTTTTTCTGTCTATTTGTTTCCATACTGCAAAAATAATACTTTTAAATTCAATGGTAACAATTTCAAAACAACTTCAATCCTAAATTAGTATTTATTACTTGAAATTAAGATCAAAACGAGCGTTTTTCAATCCTCATTTCAAAAAAATGCTATCTAAAATACAACTTCTTTCTATTTTTTCTACTGACAAAAATCATCTTTCTTTTTCTAAATATTGATCAATTTTGATCTAAATCTAACACATCTAATTATGAAAAAGAGAGAACCAATTAGCCACATCATGACCAAAAGTGTAATCACAGTAAGTTACAATGACGATTTAAAAAATGTTGTAGAAAAATTAAAATCCAATTCTATACGACATCTTCCAGTTGTGAATGGAAAAGATGTAGTCGGAATTATCAGCCGTACTGATATTAATCGACTTACGTTTGGTGCATTGTTCGATGGACAAGATGGTGCAGACGAAGCTATTTTGGAAATGCTTACAATTCCGCAAATAATGACTTCAAAGCCTAAAACCGTTTCATCAGATCTTATTATCAGGGATTTGGCAGAAATTTTCGTAAAAGAAGAATTTCATGCAGCACCGGTTGTTGACAAAGGAGAATTAAAAGGTATTGTAACTACAACTGATGTTTTAAAATATTTCTTAGAAGAAAATTATTAATACAAAAAAGGGAGCTAAACGCTCCCTTAAATTTTTATCTGCTTTGCAGCCATCCTTCTGGATTATTGTTTGATGTATTTTGTAGAATCAAGAATTTTATAATTGTTTTTCCTGTATCTCCACTTGTTCTAACTCTTCCGATAGTCTGTTTAGTTGTAACTTTATCTCCCTGACTTACCGAAACCGAACTTAAGTTTTGATATACTGTAAAGTAATCTCCATGCTGAATTACAACTGCTTTATTTACTGGCGATAATACAATAACCTTAGAAACTTCTCCAGCAAATACCGCTCTAGCACTTGCACCATCTTCTGTGGTAATTTCAACTCCAGAATTATGAACTGTAATTGACGGATGCAATGGGTGTGGCTGATCTCCATAACCAAGAGAAATAAATCCTTTTTCTACTGGCCAAGGCAATCTTCCTCTATTTGCTTTAAAGTCAGCAGCTAGAATTTTATCTTCTGGTGTCAAAGCAATTTTAGAAGAAGAAACTGGTGCTTTTGCTTCACTAGAACCTGGATTTGCTTTTGCTCTTTCTGCAGCCGCTTTTCTATTGGCTTCTGCAATAGCTTCACGAATTAAACGGTCAATTTGTTTGTCAATACGTTTAGATTCGTTTTGTTTTGATCGAATATCGGCAGCAATTTTATTTTTATCTTTTTTAAGAGCATTAACCAATTTTTGCTGCTCTTTTTTCTCTGCTTCCAGAGTAACTTTCTCTTTTTGGTTTTCAGCAATTATCTTCTTTTTTACCTGTCTTTGTCCGTCAAGTTTTGCATTAAAATCAACTAATTGTGCTGTTTTTGACTGAATTTCAAGACCTTGATTTTTTCTAAAAGTGGTATATTGCTTTAAATATTGTGCTCTTTTGTAGGCTTGCAAAAAACTTTCAGAAGATAAAATGAACATCGCTCGGCTTTGCTCAGAACGGCTTTTGTACGATTTTAAAATCATTTCAGCATAATCTTCCTTTAGGACTTTTAGTTCTTTCTTAAGTTTATTTACCTGAACTTGATTAATATACATATCATTACTAATCAGTTTTTCCTGTTTTGCTGTAGTATTAATTAATTTCTCTTTTAGCTTAATTTTATTTGCCTGAATTAAATATTCACTCACAGCAGATTTCTCTTTTTTTCGAACAGACTGTAACATCTTTTCGTTATCTCTGATTTCCTGCTGAATTTGAGCTTTACGCTGCTCTAGTTTTTCTTGCTGCGAATCCTGCGCCCATACAAATGTAGTGGCACAAACTAAAACTAGACTTAGAAGAAATTTTGGCATGTTTATGTTTTTATTTTTGCAAATTTACTTAATTGTAACTTTTTTATAACCGCTAGGAACACTATACGGAAAAGAAAGTTCTTCATTAAATGAAATATTGTTGTAATTCAAATTAATACTTGTTTTGCCTTTTGGCTGCACCGCATTGATTTCTATACTTGTCGGTAATATTCCTTGATCAAAATTTTTAGTGTCTGAGTAGGCGATTTGTAATGTTCTATTTTCAGACGGTTGCGAAATCTCTTCCTTCTGAATTAAATATTTCTCTCCATCTAAGAAAAAAGTCTTTTTTAAATTGGCGTCTTTTTCTTCGTCAAGTCTAAATAGATTATCTACAATTGTCTGTGTATATTTTCCTTTTCTTAAATCATCAAAAGCTTCTCCAACCAATAAATTTTGAACTTTAGAATAATCTAAATCTGTTCCAAGCCATTTGCTTAAACTTGTAAAATCTCCTTCGTAATAAGTCCCATTCATTTTTTCATAATAACTTACTGCAGAAGGTGTTATTAAAGCTTTTGCCATTGTAATTCCTAAAAAACGAACACTTATTAAAATCTGTTTGTCTTTTTCGATTCTAATTTCGGCAGTAACATTTTGGCTTTGTTTTTCATCAGCATATCTTGCGCTCGCTTTTATGTACAAAGTCGAAAAATCTAACTTGTTGTCGTAATGTTTTTCGATTACTTTTTTGTCTTCTTTCTCTACAATTGTCTGGCTTGTATTTCCTTGCACTGCTACTACTTTCGATTTACATGAAATTACAGCAATAGACAATACTAGTATTGATATATATTTTTTCATCTGAATTCTCTTTTTATTTTTTCTTTTTTAATACTTCATTTGCCTTCAAAAAGTATTCCTCTTTTTTCTTTGCATCTCCCAATCCATTGTATGCCTCTCCTAATTGAATATTAAAATTTGATTCTAATTTTACGTCATCCACTACATAATCAAGACCCATTTCTAAGACGGTTTTTGCATTTTTAAATTGTTTCTGCTGATTGCTCCCTAAACCAGCATAGTAGTAAAACTGAGCCTGACTCGGATAAACTTCAATCAGCATCATGGCTCTTTTGGTCATTGGCTCGTATTGTTTTGCCTGCACATACGCTTCCAGTAATAACATATTGGTCTCAAGATTGTTATCTGAATTTGCCTTTAAATCTTTTTCATAATATTTAATGGCATTTTCAAATTGTCCTTTACTATGATAGAATTTTCCAATTTCTTTGGCAACGTCAACATCTTTGTCATTATCAAAATAAGAAATGGCTTTTTCTAAATCGGGAGAATACTGAGGATTTTTATTTACATAAATCAAAAATTCATTCAAAGTTCTATGTTTGATTTTTGAATCGATTTTTGAACTCGCTAAAATCACATTCATCGATTTTATAGCTTTATCTGCCTGATTGGCATCCAAGTAAGTTTTAAACAAACTCACCTGCCCCCATTCTGAATTTGGAATTTCTTTAGCCAGCTGTTTTGCTACTTCAAGTGATTTCTCATTTTCATTATTCTTTGAATATAAGAGAATGAGGTTCAAATAATTTGATTCTTCCTTTGGATCTTTTTTGATTTGCTCAATCAAATTATCAATTTCTGCATTCTGATATTTTCCTTGCGATAAAATCTGAGCTTTATAAATTTCGCGATCAGACGATTTTCCGAACTTATCGTTCATTTCATTAATCGCAATTAATGCTTTGTCATACTGATTGGTAATCATGTACAACGAAATCAAATCGTCTTTGTACTCTTCGTCAAAAACAATTATTTTTTGAATAATCTCAATTGCAAGAGGATAATTTTTTGTCTCGTAACTTACATCGTAAATTCCTAGCCAAAACCATTTGTTTTTAGGATCAAGCTGTGTGGCTTTTTCAAAAGCAGTCTGTGCATTTTGATATTCTTTAAGCGCAAAATAGTTTTTTCCTAATTCAAAATAAGCTACTGCATCATTGGGTTTAAGTTTAATACATTTCTCCAATGATACAATCGCTTTATCATAATTTTCAATTCCTTTTTGTTTTAACGATTCATAAAATGAGTCTTGATATTCGTCTGTTGCCATAGCAATATCTTCGGGTTCTGTCTGAGCAAAAACCGAAAATGATGTGCTGAATAAAGCAAAAACCAATATTGTAAAAACTCCTTTTTTAATCATTTCTAAAAATTACATTTTAAACAAAACGAAACTTTGCTAATTTTTATTTTATTCTAAAACAGCGTAATCTCCAATGCTGATACTGGTAAATTTACCGTCGTAACTTACATGGTTTCCGATCATTGCATTATCTAAAGCAGCATTTTTAATTTGAGAATAAGTCTGAATTAAACTATTTTTGATTGTACTATCTGTAACGTGGCAGCCGTTTCCAAGAGAAACGTTTGGTCCGATTGTCGTATTTTTCAAAACCACATTTTGTCCAATATAGCAAGGAGGAATAATAGTTGAATTCTCTAACGTCACACCATAATCTACTAAATGCTCACCATCATTATGAAGAAAACCAAGCATTCTTGTATTGGTTTCAACCGTAACATCTTTGTTACCGCAATCCATCCATTCATCAACACTTCCAGTTTTGAAAACTTTTCCGTTTGCCATCATCGCTTTGATACCATCATTAATCTGGTATTCTCCGCCATTCTGAATATTATTATCTAAAACATTTTGAAGTTCATTTCTTAAAATTCCAACTTCTTTAAAGTAATAAATTCCGATAACAGCTAAGTCACTAACAAACTCTTTAGGTTTCTCAACCAACTCTATAATTTCATTATTCTGGTTCAGTTTTACCACACCAAAAGCTTCTGGCTGCTCTACTTGTTTCACCCAAATTACAGCATCTGCTTCTGGATCTAATTCGAAATCTGCTCTAATTAAAGTATCTGCGTAAGCAATTACAGCAGGTCCAGAAAGAGAATCTTTCGCACACATAATAGCGTGTCCAGTTCCTAAAGGCTGATCTTGACGATAGATTGAAGCTTTAGCTCCTAATCCTTTAGCCAATTCTTCTAAACTTGCTACAACATCATCTCCAAAGAACGCTTCGTCTCCTAAAATAAAGGCAACTTCTTCAATTGGTTCTTTTAATATTTTGGCAATATCTTCAACTAAACGGTGTACAATCGATTTTCCGGCAACTGGAATTAACGGTTTCGGAACAGTTAATGTATGAGGCCTCAATCTTGATCCGCGGCCTGCCATTGGCACAATTATTTTCATTCTTTAATTTGATTTTATGAGAAGATTTAAAATCTTCATAGGGTTTGGTCTTTGTTTTTCTATTATTTTACTCCAGTGCTTCCAAAGCCTCCTTCACCTCTTGATGTTTCAGTAAGTGTTTCAACTTCAATCCATTCAGCTCTTTCGTGTTTTGCAATAATCAGCTGCGCAATTCGTTCTCCATTTTCGATTACAAAATCGTCATTAGATAAATTTACTAAAATTACTCCGATTTCTCCTCTGTAATCTGCATCAACAGTTCCTGGCGAATTCAAAACTGTTACTCCTTTTTTAGCGGCCAGACCACTTCTTGGTCTTACTTGCGCTTCGTAACCAATTGGCAATTCAATAAAAAGTCCTGTTTTTACAATTGTTCTTTCTAAAGGCTTTAACGTAATTGGTTCTATAATATTGGCACGCAAATCCATTCCTGCAGAAGCAATTGTTTCGTAGTTTGGTAAATCGTGCTGTGATTTATTGATAATTTGAATTTTCATTTTTAAATATAAATTTTCTTAAAACGTCTTATTTTCTTCTCATTATTCCTTTTATAGTATCTTTTTCAAAATGGTAAACCATATACATAAAGATTAAAAGAAGCGGAATTCCAACATAATATTTTTCTCTAAATCCGTAAAACGAAATAATTGAAAATACTATGGAAACGCCTAAATAAGCACCAATCTTGTTCATGTCATAAGGAATCGGATAGTACTTATTTCCTAAAACATAAGAAATAAGCATCATGCTACCGTAAGCAGAAATAGTTGCAATTGCAGAACCATAATAGCTGTACTTCGGTATTAAAAGATAATTTAAAATCAAGGTTACAATTGCACCTACAATAGAAATGTAAGCCCCAATTTTTGTTTTGTCAGTAAGTTTATACCAGACTGATAAGTTGTTGTAAATTCCTAAAAAGAAATTTGCCAAAATAATTAATGGCACAACTTTCATAGCTTCCCAATACGATTTGTTGTCTAATAATAGGTATTTTAAAACATCTGCAAAAACAATTACACCTAATAAAATCAACGATCCTAAAATCACGAAATATTTGGTAATAACAGCATAAGTCTGCGGTGCGTTTTCATTTTTTGCATGACTAAAAAAGAATGGCTCAATTCCTAATCTAAAAGCTGTTGCAAAAAGAACCATAAACAATCCTAATTTATAACAAGCAGAATAAGCTCCAACTTCAGATTTTGCTAAATTTTCTGGAAGCAAATATCCTAATAGAATTTTATCAAAATGTTCATTTACGGCAAAAGCCAATCCAGCTACCAAAATAGGAAGTCCGTATTTCATCATTTTCTTCCAAAGTACAGGATCAAATTTTCGTCCAAGCGAAAGGTAGTTTGGAGAAAGTACAATAAAGGTTGCCAAACTTGCCAAAAGGTTTGCGATGAAAATATAAGCAATCTGGAAGTTTTGAACATATAAATTATCCCAAATAGAATTTGGATTTGCTTCTGCCAATTTTGGAAGATACATCAGGAAAAATATATTCAGCAATAAGTTTATCACCACGTTTCCAATCTTAATTGCCGCATAAACCATAGGCCTCTGATTGGCTCTAAGTTTAGAAAATGGTATTAAAACCAGTGCATCTAAAACTAAAATCCATACTGTGTAAGTAATGTATTGAACATCTACTTCTGCTAGATTCGCTAGTGTATTCCTAAAAATTAATCCAGCGAAAAGAAAAAGTATTGAAGTCCAAAATATAGAAATGGTAGAAGTTGCGATTACATTTTTCTTATCCTCTTCGGCACTGTAAAATCTAAAAAAAGCAGTCTCCATTCCGTAAGAAAGAACCACGTTAAAGAAAACCATCCAAGACAATACGATTGAAACTTCACCATACTCAGCTGTAGGCAAAATTCCTGTATATAATCTCACTAATAAAAAACTTAGCATTCTCGGTAAAACTGTTGCCAGTCCGTAAATTGCAGTTTGCTTGAATAGATTTTTATATAATCCCAAAATATAATTCTAATAATGTTTGTAAGACAAAAATAACCATTTCTTTTGTTTAATGGAGATTTTGTTGTTGCAATAAAAAAAACTTCTAATTGTTTTTAAACCGTTAATTTCTTTTCATCTAAAATTTTGACAAAATGAAATCCCTTTGGAGCATAACCTTGATTATAATAAAATCGATGAGCTCCAAAATTTCCCGTAAACGCATCCAAAACAATGCTGCTGCAATTTAGTTGTATTGCCTTTTTCTCTACATAATCGGTAAGCAATTTTCCAATTCCTTTAGATCGATATTCTGGATTAACGACAAAATTGTCAATCTCAAGATATTTACCCGTCCAAAGTTTTGTTGCCGACCAACAGCCAGTCAGACCAAGACAAATCTCATCTTCAAATAC
This sequence comes from Flavobacterium sp. PLA-DH12, assembly GCF_059511845.1. Taxonomy (NCBI): domain Bacteria; kingdom Pseudomonadati; phylum Bacteroidota; class Flavobacteriia; order Flavobacteriales; family Flavobacteriaceae; genus Flavobacterium; species Flavobacterium sp. PLA-DH12. Next base: position 442,091 of record NZ_JCAMPD010000002.1, on the reverse strand, counting down.
CGCAATCTGAATGTAATTATGCGGAAGCATTTCGGAAAGAAATGCTTTATATTTTTCAAGAGATATATTTGGATATAAAAATCGTATCGTATTTATCTGAGCTGCCATTTCTTCAATGGTTGTAAGCTCTTGTATATGTAAAGCCATTGTTTAAAAGTGAAATAGAATTCAAAAATACTCAAAATATAATCATGAAAGAATCTGTATCGATTACATATTCATATCTTCCATATGTATTTAACTAATTTAACGGTCGTTAATTATAACTACGCAAAATAAATTCAGATTTTATACGTTTTAAGTAAAAGCACTTGCTTTAACAACTTCTTGATGGCAGACTAAAACTGAGGAATGTCTGGGCAAAACTAGAGAAACAGCGGGAATGTTTCATTAAATTACTTACCTACAGACAATTATACGATTTTTTAACACAACATGTGAAATATATAAAATACACATGAAAATTATGTAACATTTTTTTAACAGTCTTTTTTTAAATTTGTTTCAAAGGGATTGGGAAAGCTATATACAACCCTTCAAAAAAAGAAAGCACTGGGACTAATAAAGCTTGTTTGTTCCCATAAAAGACAAAGCATAAGGGATTGATTCAGCTGCAGTAACCCTAATAAAAACAGAGCACTGGGACTAATAAAGCTTGTTTGTTCCCATAAAAGACAAAGCACAAGGGATTGATTCTGCTGTATTGTAACCCTTAAAAAAACAGAGCATTGGGATTAATAAAGCTAGTTTGTTCCCATGAAAGACAAAGCACGCAGAGTTATCTGTCTATTTTTATAAAATGGTAGTGATTCTCAATTTAACTGTAATTTGAGAATCACCATTTTATAAAAGTTATTTTTAAAAAAGAATGAAACTTCCAATAAAAAGAAAAGCCAGCTAACGCTGGCTTTTCTTTTATATAGTAATGGAATTACGATTATCCATTTAAAGCTTCTGCTCCACCAACAATTTCCAAGATTTCACTTGTAATCGCAGCCTGACGAGCTTTGTTATAAGTTAACTTCAATTGGTTTCTTAATTCAGTTGCGTTATCTGTTGCTTTGTGCATTGCAGTCATACGTGCTCCATGCTCAGAAGCAAATGAATCACGGATTCCTTTATACAATTGTGTTTTTAAAGACTTAGGTATTAAAGTCAACACAATTTCTTCTTTTCCTGGTTCAAAAATGTAATCTCCAGAAGAAGCTGCTACACCAGTACTAATAGGAGCTAACGGTAAAAACTGTTCTACTTGAACAATTTGAGTTGCAGCATTTTTAAACTGATTGTAAACTAACTCAATTCTATCGTATTCTCCCGTTAAAAACTTTTGCGTCAAATCATCAGCAATTCCAGCAACATTTTCAAAAGTCAAATGATCAAAAATTGCATTATGATGACCGTGAACTTTATGAGTTTTACTTAAAGCGTCGTTTCCTTTTTTACCAATAGCAAAAACATCAACTTGCTTTCCAGCATAAAAATCAGTACGGTTTTTAATCTCTTTAATAATATTTGAATTGAAAGCACCACATAAACCTCTATTTGAAGTTATAGCTACTAACAATACTTTCTTTACTTCACGTTGTGTAGTGTAATCTCCTCCTACTTCACCTTCAAGTGTAGCCGAAAGATCTTGCAATAACTCCGTTAATTTCTCGGCATAAGGACGCATTGCAGTGATTGCATCTTGTGCTTTCTTCAGCTTTGCAGCAGAAACCATTTTCATAGCCGATGTAATCTGCATCGTCGATGAAACGGAAGTAATTCTATTACGGATTTCCTTTAAATTTGCCATCTATTAATTAGAAAATGTGACAATTTTAAAATTAGATAATTAGAATAATGATGAAACATTTTCTAATTATCTAATTTACCAATTATCTAATTAGTTATATTTTGCTGAAATTTCTTTTGCTGCTTTTTCGATAACGTCTGTAATTGCATCATCTAATTTACCAGCTTTCAACGCGTTAAGCGTATCTTTATGTTTACTATTTAAGTAAGCGATAAAATCAGCTTCAAATTCTTTTACTTTATTTACAGGAACGTTTCTTAATAAGTTTTTAGATCCAGCGTAAATAATTGCAACTTGGTTTTCAACAGGATAAGGATCATTTAAACCTTGTTTCAAGATTTCAACGTTTCTTTTTCCTTTTTCAATTACGTTTAAAGTAACAGAATCCAAGTCAGAACCAAATTTAGCGAAAGCTTCTAATTCACGGAATTGAGCTTGGTCTAATTTTAAAGTTCCAGAAACTTTTTTCATTGATTTAATTTGAGCATTACCTCCAACACGAGATACAGAGATACCTACGTTGATAGCAGGACGAACCCCAGAGTTGAACAAATCTCCATCAAGGAAAATCTGACCATCTGTAATAGAGATTACGTTTGTTGGGATATATGCAGAAACGTCACCAGCTTGAGTTTCGATAATTGGTAAAGCAGTTAAAGAACCACCACCTTTTACGATAGATTTGATAGAATCTGGTAAATCGTTCATGTTTTTAGCGATACCATCATCAGCGATTACTTTACAAGCACGCTCTAATAAACGAGAGTGTAAGTAGAAAACGTCTCCAGGGTAAGCCTCACGTCCCGGTGGTCTTCTTAATAAAAGAGAAACCTCACGGTAAGCAACAGCTTGTTTAGACAAGTCATCATAAACGATAAGAGCTGGACGACCTGAATCTCTGAAGTACTCTCCAATTGCCGCACCAGCGAATGGAGCATAAACTTGCATTGGAGCTGGGTCAGAAGCATTAGCAGCAACGATAACTGTATAAGCCATTGCTCCTTTTTCTTCTAACATTTTTGCGATTCCTGCTACAGTTGAAGCTTTTTGTCCAATTGCAACATATATACAGAATACAGGTTTTCCTGCATCGTAAAATTCTTTTTGATTTAAGATTGTATCGATACAAACAGTAGATTTTCCTGTTTGACGGTCACCGATTACAAGCTCACGCTGTCCACGACCAACTGGGATCATAGCATCAACTGCTTTTACTCCTGTTTGTAATGGCTCAGTTACTGGCTGACGGAAGATAACACCAGGTGCTTTTCTTTCCAATGGCATTTCATATAAGTCTCCACCGATTGGTCCTTTTCCATCAATTGGAAAACCAAGAGTGTTAACAACACGTCCTACCATTTGCTCACCTACTTTAAGAGAAGCAATACGTTGAGTTCTTTTTGCAGTAGATCCTTCTTTAAGTCCAGTTGATGGTCCTAACAATACAACCCCAACATTATCCTCTTCAAGATTCAATACGATACCTTCCATACCGTTATCAAATTCCACTAACTCTCCATATTGTACATTAGACAGCCCGTAAACACGAGCAATACCGTCTCCAACTTGAAGTACTGTTCCTACTTCCTCTAGCGTAGCACCAGATTCAAAACCTTCTACTTGCTTTCTTAATATTGCTGAAATTTCAGCAGGTTTGATTTCCGCCATCTTAATTTATAATTTAGACACTTTTTGTGTTATAAAAACTAATTACTTAACTCTCTTTTTAATACTTGTAATCTGTTTGCAACAGAAGCGTTGTATTGATTATCTCCTATTCTCAGAATAAATCCACCAATGATTGAAGGATCTACTATATTTTCAATTGTAATTTTTTTATCTGATAAAGTTGCAACTTTTGCTAAAACTTTAGCTTCTAAAGCCGCATCCATTGGAATTGCTGTTGTAACTTTCGCTACTTCAACACCATTATTTTCATCAAATAACTTATTGTATTCTAATGCAATTGCATCTAGAATTTCGAATCTTTTGTTTTCGAATAATAAACGGAATAATCCTTTTGTTACTCCATTTGCATCTGCAAAAACTTCTAAAAGAGCACCTTCTTTAACTTCAACTTTTGTTGTTGGGTTTTGAATAAATGTACTCAATTCTTCATTAGTCCCAATTGCATGTGCAATTGATTTCATATCGTTATTGACAACTTCGGCAACACCTTTAGAGTTTGCTAAGTCTAGAATTGCTTTTGCATAACGAATTGCTGCTCTTGTACTTGCCATAATCTTAGTTTAACTTTACGTCACCTAACAATTTCTCTACCAATTTAGTTTGAGATTCTTTGTTAGATAATTCTTCTTTCAATAATTTTTCAGCAATACTCAAAGATAGAGTTGAAACTTGAGATTTCAATTCTGCCATTGCAGCATTCTTTTCACTTTCGATAGCAGCTTTTGCTTGATCAATCATTTTTTGACCAGCTTCTTGAGCTTCGTTTTTAGAATCAGCAATCATTTTCTCTTTCATTTCGCGAGCTTCTTTCAACATCGCGTCACGTTCAGCACGAGCTTCATTCAAAATTCTTTGATTGTCAGCTTGTAAGTTTTCCATTTCTCTCTTTGCATTTTCAGCTGAAAGTAATGCATTTTTAATACCTTCTTCTCTTGCAGTAATAGACTCCATAATTGGTTTCCAAGCAAATTTTACCAAAAGTAAAATTAATATTACCAAGATTAAAGCTTGCCAGAAGAATAATCCGAATGAAAAATCGTTAATTAACTTATCCATTTTATATAACTATATTAAATATTTAATTTCTGTTTTTAAAGTAACAACATCTTTAACCAACCGTTAAAGATGCTGTTATTTTTTTCTTTATTATTTTCCTAAGATTAAAGCAGCGAATGCTAAACCTTCTAATAAAGCAGCGATAATGATCATCGCAGTTTGGATTTTACCAGCAGCTTCTGGCTGACGAGCAATAGCGTCCATAGCAGATCCACCGATTTTACCTAAACCTAAACCTGCACCGATTACTACTAAACCAGCACCTACTAAAGTTGGAATTGTTCCCATAAGTATTTATATATATAAAATTAAACTTCTAAAATTAAATAATCGCTGTTTCGTCTTCATGGTGGTGAGCGTGATCATGATCCTGAACAGCCATACCAATAAACAATGATGATAACATTGTGAAGATAAACGCTTGTAAAAATGCAACTAGAATTTCAATAACAGAGATAAACAATGTCAATCCTAATGAGATTGGCAAATCTGCTGCTAAATTCTTTCCAACAAAAATCATTGCAATCAAACTCATAATTACTACGTGACCTGCAGTAATATTTGCGTACAAACGAATTAATAATGCGAATGGTTTTGTTAATGTTCCTAAAATCTCAATTGGAGCTAAGATAATTTTCATTGGAACTGGTACTCCTGGCATCCAGAAGATGTGTCCCCAATAATCTTTGTTTGCACTAAATTGAGTAATGATAAATGTAAAGGCTGCTAAACAAACTGTAATAGCAATGTTTCCTGTTACGTTGATTCCTAGCGGAGTCATTCCTAATAAGTTTAAGATCCAAACAAAGAAAAATACAGTTAATAGGTAACCCATATATTTACGGTATTTTTTCTCTCCAATATTTGGAACAGCAATTTCGTCTCTGATGAAAATTACTAATGGTTCTAAAACTCTACCAAATCCTGTTGGGATTGGTCCTTTTTTATATGATCTTGCTAATCCAGTAAACATTAATAATAATAATACTGATACGAAAAGCATTGAAACAACATTTTTAGTAATTGAAAAATCTAATGGTTTTTCATTTTCTGGATGACCGTGCTCATTAAAAGTAATTGTTCCGGCTGCATCTGTTTTGTAAATTTTACCGTGAACTAATTTGTAGAAGCTTCCGTCAACTTCTGCAACTGTTTCCCCGAAGTGGAATTTTGAAGAAGAGAAAACTTTTAAACCACCATCAATTAAAATAACTGGTAATGGAAAACCGTAGTGTTTGTTTTCTTTCTCATCTTGGAAGAAAACAAAGTCATGAGAATCTTGTAAGTGGTGATCAATAAATGCATCCACTTTTGCCTTTGGATCAAGAGCAACATGCTCTCCCTCTTCGTGAGCATTATGTGAAACTACTTTCTCTTCATGAGCAGTTTCAGTTTGTACATGCGTCGAGTCATTCTCTGGATTTGCAAAACCCATAATCGGTAGAGAAGCTACAAAAGCAGCAAGAATAAAGCTGAGTGGTTTGTTTGAAATCACCATATCTTGGAAAATCTTATTTTTTTACGTTTCTAAAATTTGGTGCAAAGGTACATTTTTTATTAATATTCAAAAGGATATGAAAAATTATTTTTAAACCTTGTTTTAAAGAATTGTTATTTTAAGGCTTTTCATTTAATAATCGGATAGTTAAAAGCGTCTGAAATAACAAAAACAGCACAAATGTTATAAAAAAACTGACTTTTTCAACATTGGTTTCTCCAATTTGATTTTTTAAAATTGGCTGCAAAACTAAATAGGCTAATAACATTTGTGTAAAAGTTCCGAAAAGAAACGTCATTCCGACGATTTCAAAATTTTTCTTTTTTACTATTAACAATATAAAGTATAATAAAGATGAGATCGCAAAGAAAGATAAATACAGCAATTCTAAACTGTAATGAAAATGCTGCGTATTAATTTCACTAAATAAAAAAACAGCTTTATGGATAATATAAGTTCCTAAAGCAAGACATAATAAGTAAAAAAGTGGTTTGTAATTTTTTGAAAGCATTTGAAATAATTTTAGTGCAAAGATGCAATTTTTATCTCAAGCGATTTTTATTTGCAAACTACTTTGTTTTATTGATATCATTTACTTGTCGGATTACATTATACAATGCAACTCCAACACCCACCAGCACAAAAATAGTGTTGTAATAAACTTTTGGACTTGGATGTTTCTCATCGAGCCAAGTTCCGAAATAGGAGAATACAAAAATGATTACTCCCATTTGAAAGGGAATGTTAATAAATGCCAGCCATTTATTTCTCCTATTATTGTTCGGCTCCTTTTCCATCTTCTAGCATGATTACAGGATTTGAATGGGCAAGCATTGTACAGGTTGCTGTGAAGTCAGCTCCTGGTTCTATCGAAAGTTTTCCTACTGCCACTTCTCCGTGTATTTGGGCAGTAGATTTAATATTAAGAGTTTCAAGAACTTTTATTTTACCATGAAATTCTCCTTCTATATCAGCATTGTTACAAATTATTTCTCCTTTAACAGCTCCTTTGGCCCCAATCACGATTTTACCTTGTGAAGTAAAGTTTCCAATCAATTCGCCGTCTAATCTAAAATCGGCTTTCGAGACTATGTCCCCTACTATTGATGTTCCTTCTACAATTCTATTTGTTCTTCCTAATTGTTCAGTTCCATTTTTCTTTACTTTTTCAAACATGGCGGTTAAGATTTTTAAGGGGTTTTCGGGGTCAAATATGCGTCCAAATTCTTTTTGATTTGAACGATTTTGTAATTATCATTTGATATTATTATTGCTTGATCTGGGATTTTATATTTCTTATCATCTCTGAAAACTCCAGCAATATCATTTGCGTAAGCCTCAGATTTTAAACCATGAATAACTACAAAACTTTCTGTTTTATTGTATTTATCCAAAGATGTTGTCAATCTTTCGTAATTTTCAACTAATAAAAATACTCTGATTGCTTCTTCAATTCTTTTAACCGTTTTTGTATCGTTCTTAGAAACACGATATAATATTTTCCAATTTTTAGTATCGGTTGTTGTAAAACTAAGTTTTTCTAGAACTGGCACTTGTTTTTCTAGAATTTCTCTTGCATTTTTACCTTCTTCACTATTAGGGTAATTATCTGCTACGTTTTCAAGTCCTTTCTTATATGCTTCCAATCCATTTACTTTTCCTAAAGTATTGGCTTTTAGCAATTCGTATTTCGATACGATATCATCTCCCGAATATTGGTTAATCAGGTTATCAATATTGGCTAGGACCTCGTCGAATTTTTCTTCTTCAAAAAGTTTATACCATTTCTGATATTCTTTATCGGGACTAGAATTTGGATCGTCTTCTTTATTATTTAAAATATGGGCATATCGCGAATCTGGATATTTCGAAGAAATCTCTGATTTAATAGCTTCTGCTCTTGCTGGATTTGTAATTTGATAAATTTTATACAAATTATACATAGAAGGGAGCACCAGTTTTTCTTCTGGATTATTTTGAAGCAACTGTTCTAGTTTGTCACTAGCCAGATTATATTCTTTAAACTTCTCCTTATATATAAGTCCTAATTGATAGTATGAAAAATTACGTTCTTTACCAATACTATCCATAGCTGCTTGCGAAGTTGGAAGTTGTTCTACATAATAGGCTACAGTATATTTTTCAGGAACAATGGTATCTTTCAGCGCGTTGGCAACTTCTTTCGTATTAATAGTATCATTCAAAGCGGCATCGTTTGCAGATCGAACTCCTGCCAATCTCCAATTTCCGCCCATTGTTCTGCTTCCCCACATTTTTTTAAATTGCAGTTTTCCGTAAGCAACTGTTGTTGGGTTATAAAAGTAAAATGTACTTGCATTATCGTTACTTCCTGGAGGCATGCCATTTCCTTCTGGTTCTACAGGTTTACCCAAAGAATTAGGATTAACGGCTCCGTTTCCTGAAAACTCTGCTTGGGAATTTCGATCAATATTGGCTAATCGCTCTTTTTCTTTTTCTTCTAAAAGACGTTTTGCTTCATCTTTCTTTTTAAGTTCAGCTATATAGTTTTCAAAATAATCTTTCTTTTCGTTCGGCGGTAAGTTGTATACCTTAATAATACTATCATTACGTTTTGCAATCGCTTCGTATTTAATTACATCATCAAGATTTTTTCTGTTTTTTTCTATATAAGCGAATTCCCTGGTTTTTGGATCCAGTTTTACCAAAGTACTGTCATAATACTTGGCCGCCATTGAGTAATCTGTATTTTTAAAATACATATTTCCAATATTTCTATATGCAGAAGCCATTAAATACGGATCTTTTGATTTTCTGCCTAAAGATTTATTGTAAAATAAAAGTGCGTTTTCCTGATCTTTATTTTTATCAAAGAAAACTCCCATTTCATAAAATAAGATATCATAGTAAGGACGGTTCTCACGATTTTCTACCAGCTTATTATAAGCTTCAATAAACAAATCCTGATTACCATTTTCATAATCAAACATCTGTGCTTTTTTCGCGTAAGCATGCATCATATACTTACGATCTGCCTTTCTGTTTAAATCAATAACGGCGTCGTAGAAATAAATCGCGCTGTCACGTTTTCCTTCTGCCTGATACATTTGGCCAAGTATAAAACGATATCTTGCGCGTTCTTCGTTACTTTTTGTAAATTGTTCTGCAACCCTAAGTCTAGATACAGCACTGTCTTTTTGTTCCAGATTTAAAAAAGCTTCCGCCAAAAGAGCATTGGCATCGGCATAAGTCTGTTTGTCTAAATCTGTTTTTTTAAGTAAAATTTTAATATTCTTAAGCGCGATTGCATCGTTACCTAAACGCATATTGGTTTTTTCTCGCCAGATTTTTGCGGTATAAATATTATTGCTTTCTGGATATTTGTATAAAATATAATTGAATGCTTCAATTGCCGGAATAAAACGCTGATCATAATATCTTGCTTTTCCAAGCATAAGATACGCTTCATCCATCTGCCAGTTTCTTTCTCTTCCGCCAATATTCATGGAGTGTTTTTGAATGGCTTTTGTCGCTTTGGTTTCAGCCTTTTCAAAATCAGGATTTTTTGCCTTTTCACCTTCAGAAAAATTTTCATCAAACTGCATTTTTTCTATTGGCAATTGTTTCCAAAAATTATCTTCGTTATTGGCCTGAATAGACTTTAAACCTTTATCAAGGCCAATTCCACCATTATAAAGAATATTATATTTTGTCCCAATCGAGTGAGAACTTCGAGCCAAAAAGGTGTTTTTTTTGGTAGAACAAGCTATCAAAAAAAATAAAAAAACGAGAATAAAACTATATTTGAGAGTATTCTTTTTCAATAGAAAAGAGTTTAAAACACATAACTACTAAAAACCAATTTTAGTATAATCACTTGTAAAAATACGCTTCTTTTTGAAATATAGAAATTCTTACACAGCAAAAAATAATTCTAATTCTTGTAAGGTCTCTTTTGAGGTCTGAATGTCTTTGACTATCTCGCCTTTATTAAGGGCAACAATTCTATCACAAACCTCTACAGTATGCTGTAAATCATGGCTTGAAACCAAAACTGTTACATTCGGATTATCGGCTAATTCTCTAATTATTTTTTTTAATCGGCTAACTGTTGTTGGATCCAAATTTGCAAACGGCTCGTCTAAAATTACAACTTCTGGGTTTCCGATAAGCGTTGCAATGATTCCTACTTTTTTCTGATTTCCTTTAGACAAATCACGAAGATATTTTTTGTTCTTTAAAATTTCACCGTTAAAAAACTCTTCATGTTTCACCAACAATGCATCAATATCTGCTTTGTTCTGATTTCTTAAATCTCCAATAAAATAGAAATATTCTTCTGGCGTTAAATAGCCAATAAGGAAATTTTCATCTAAAAAAGAACCTGTAAACGATTTCCAGTTTTCACTTGTATTCACTTGAATATCATTACTTTTTATATATCCAGTAGAAGGCTGAATAAGATCTAGAAGTAAGCTGAAGAAAGTTGTTTTTCCTGCTCCATTATTTCCTACCAAACCAAAACTTTGTCCTTTAGGAATTTCTAAATTGCTAATGTTTAAAACTGTTGTTCCGTTATATATTTTTGAAAGCTGATTTACTTGTATCATAATAATTTTTAGATTGTTGATTTCAGATTTTAGATTTAAAATAGAGATAATTATCTCATTTTCTAATTGGTAAATTATCTAATTAACCCTTTTGTTTATAAGCACTTATTGTACTGTACTTTTCTATTTTATATCTCTTTTCGATTATTGAAAATACTTTTTCTTTAAGTATAAAACCCAAGATACCAGCTCCTGCAACCAAGCTCAATGCTACAGTCTTATTTCCATAATGTAATCCAAGCCAATATAATAGCAATGGTAAAAAAACTTTAGGAAGCGAAAGGAGCATTGCATTTACGTTAAATGCTTTTTTATCTCCAAAAGCACCGCCAACACTACTTAAATCAATAGGCGTTTTTGTAAATGCACCTCCTAAAAGTACTAAATGTGAGTTTACACCAATATTATAGATTGCTCCAATTATAATAGTTAAGTAAGATTCCCATCCAAAAAGGAGATAAAAAGAAGCCAGTATAGTCGAGATAAAAGTTGCAATAACAATAAGCCACCATTTGGCTGTAATATAACCTCTATACGGAACATTTTGTGTCATCATTAATTGATAATACGAACTATCCCAGCTTGGAACAAATTGCCCAAAAACAAACAGAAATCCTCCTGAAACAAATATTCCTGCAAAGATTTGCATGGCCTGTGGCTGGTGTGTATTTCCAAAAAAAATCAATCCATAGAATAAAAATATCACACTCATTACAATAGTGGTTTTGGATCTTTTATTTCTTTTAATGAGTTTGATATCGTTTTTAAGAAAAGTCCCTAAAGTCCCAAACTGATTTAACCAAGAAAGATTTTCTGTAGAAGCTTCATCTTGTTTTACAGAAAGTCCTGCATCGAGATATAAATTTCTTTCGAAGTATTTAAAAGTAAAAATGTGCAATACAATTAATACTAGGACAGGAATCAAAAATAGGCCGTCTATGTCGTAAAAACTTTGAAAAAATGGAGTCGTAAATAAGGTAATATTAAATAATTGATAATACTGCGCCAATCCTAAAGCCACAATAAGTACCAAAAACAAAGTAAATAGTTTGTCAATATTGCTTAAAATAATATTTAGAAAATTGTTGATGTAGATTATTGACATTACTCCTAAATGCCAAAAAATAATTTGAACAACATCATATCCGTTTAAAATTAAGACAACTGTAAACGGAATAAAAAATAATGCATGAATCCAGTTAAAGAAAGATAAAATCGTTTTGCCTAAAGAAAAATGAACAATCGTTGTTTTTTTTAAAGGAAGAACTAACAATGGCTTAATATTCAGAACAGGAATTGACTGCAATAGCAACCGAATTACTAAATCGGATAAAAAATAGTAAATCAGAAATTTATTTACCGTTACCAATGGTTCCAATTTCATTTCTTTGAGCAAATAAAATGCTCCAACTCCCATACTAATAAAAATTAATGAAAAATAGATCATTAAAAAACCTATTATAATTTTCATTGTCAGATTTTTACCGAAAGATGCCGATCTAATAAAAGCTTTCCATTCGAGATAAATAAACTTCTTAATCATGGTTTATGGTTTAGTATTTTTGTAGTAAGAGACCAAATGTAGGAAAACGTTACAAAAAAAGTTAAAAAAAATAATTTCGTGCTAAAATTTTAATAGTGGTTTGCTACTTTTGCATAAAAATTCTATCATGCCTTCATTCTTAAAACTTATTATTAAAGAGGTTAAAAGAGAAACTGCAGATGCTGTTTCTATTCTTTTTAATGTTCCTGAAGAACTAAAATCTGACTATAAATTTATAGCTGGTCAATATATCAACTTAAAATTAACTCTTGATAACCAAGAAATTAGACGTGCTTATTCTATTTGCTCTGCACCTGATAGCGGCGAATTAAGAATTGCTGTAAAGGCTGTAAAAAATGGTCTTTTTTCTCAGTTTGCTAATACAAAACTGAAAGCAGGAGATGTTCTTGAAGTAGGTCAGCCAGAAGGTAAATTTACTTTTGAACCTGATGCCGAAAGACAAAAAAATTATGTAGCATTTGCTGCAGGAAGCGGAATTACTCCTGTTCTTTCTATCATAAAATCTGTTCTTAAAAATGAACCTAAGAGTTCATTTGTATTGGTTTACGGAAACAAAACTCCTGAAAGTACAATCTTTCATCAAGAACTTCATGATCTGCAATTACAATATGTAGGCAGATTTTTTGTGCATTATGTATACAGCCAAGCAAAAGCTGAAAATGCTTTATTTGGAAGAATTGAAAAATCGGCTGTAAATTATGTTTTAAACAACAAACACAAAGAACTTCAATTTGATAAGTTTTTCCTTTGCGGACCAGAAGAAATGATTAATACTGTTTCTAATGTTTTGAAAGAGAAAAATGTAAAAGAGTCTGCTATCAAATTTGAATTATTTACCTCTTCTTCTGAAGAACATGCAATTCAAGGTTCTCAAGAAGGGCATACAAAAATTACTGTTTTGGTAGACGATGAGGAAACTACTTTCGAAATGTCTAAAAAACAAACTATTCTTGATGCAGCTCTAAAACAAGGTGTTGATGCTCCTTATTCTTGCCAAGGCGGAATTTGCAGCAGCTGTCTAGGGCGTGTTACCGCAGGAAGTGCGGAAATGACGAAAAATTCTATTTTAACAGATAGTGAAATTGCTGAAGGTTTAATTTTAACTTGCCAAGCACACCCAACATCAGAAACTATCTATGTTGATTACGACGACGTCTAGTCTTATCAAACTCCAATATCAAAAATTCCAAATTCCAATCTTTCAATTGGGATTTGGAATTTTTTTGTTTAATTGCGTTTCTACTCTTTGTCAAAGTTTAAAACTTTGACAAAGATGTAACTTGGAATTTGGAATTTAAAAAATTGAAAATTAATTGTTTATGAAATCGGTACGAGAAATTTTTAGAAACAAAGAATATCTTCTAGATGAACCAGAAGTTATTAAGCTAGTTGATTATTGTGAAGAACTTCAGGATGATATTGTTGAACTTAAATTTCAAAAAACCGACAATAAAGAACTTGCTTTACTCGACATGATCAAAGAAGTTATAAAAGGATGTGATGCCATTGAAAGAGAACAAATGGAACATGAACGTTACGGTTATGATGCGCCAAATTACCAAGAAACCATTGCAAATCTAAAAAGTTATATCTACCGTCGCTGTCGCGATGAGAAGATTTGGCTCTAATTGAAATAAAAGCAAAATTTTATCAAAATATTGCCAAATTTTCATTAAATTAGAGGTATAATTATGGCAATCTCAATCTCGTGGTTTGAGTATTTTCAGAGCTAAATCAAATTTGTCAAACATTTAAACATGAAATATCATGACAGCTCACGTACAACACTTTCATCTATATCTATTTATTATGCTGGTTGTAACTGCTTCGCTATGCGTTCTGGCAGTTATTATAAAAATGAAAAACAAAAAAGGTCCAAAGTTGCTTGAAAGAGAAAAATACAATTCAACCTTGACCGAAAAAATGGTAGAAGTTAAAAAGACCGATTCGAATATTTTTAATATCTGGCCTTATGTAAGCAAACTTAAATCGGCTAAAGTCTTATCTAAAAAAATTAAAGATCACGACTTAATTTATAAAATTTATAGAGATCCATCCAATAAATTTGAACATATTCTATTGTCAACCGAAGACAAAAATAATTTTGTCTCCATCATAGTAAACAAAAAAAGAAGAAAAACGATAGGATATTCTTTCCTAGATTCTAATGAAAGATATGATTTAAGCAAAAATATTGCTTAAAATATTGTTCATAACAAATACCGTATCGAGGTAAAACATTTATAGAATCACAATAAAACAAAAGAAAAAAGCTCCAGCGGAGCGACATGTTTTTTTATAATATGTCGCTCCGCTGGAGCTTTTACTTTGTGGATACATTCTTTGCTATAAATATTTTGCTTCTCCGAAGCTACAAAAAAGCTCTTTTTTAGTCTTTTATGAAAGCTGCTCTACAACTTTGTCAACAACCCTTTGCGGTAAAATTGTCCTCATCGCATTTTCATATCCATCAACAACTTTATTGCCATAAACTGACGTTGGTAATTTTGGATATTGATTTCGGTCTGAAGTCAATGCATTTTCTAAACTTTGATTGAATGGCAAAAATCCAGCGTATGGATGCGTCGCACCCCAAAGCGTGATAACTTTTACACCCAACATTGCTGCAATATGTGCGTTTCCAGAATCCATGGAAAGCATTACATCAAGATTGCTTATTAATTGTAACTCTTGCTGAAATTTAATTTTTCCAGCCATATTAATTACATTTTCAAAAGATTCTGAGAGTGAATCTAAAATTTCAATTTCTTTCTTTCCTCCTCCAAAAAGTAAAATTTTGTACGCTGAGTTTTCAGCCAATTTTGCGATTACTTCCTTCATTAAATCTAAAGGATAAACTTTAGAATCGTATTGAGCAAAAGGCGCAATTCCAATAAGTTTTTGATTTTTATTTCCAATAATTTGCAAAATATCAGAACCTAAAACTGCTTTTTCAGGAAATGTTGGTTTCGATAAATCCAAAGGAAAACCTAATTCTTCAAACACTTTTACATGTCTTTCAAACATGGTTGGCAATTGTTTGAAAATTTTGCTTTCTTCTCGCGTCAATTCTTTTTTTCCCTCGCGTCCTTTATCTACAGTTGCTCTTTTTTTTCCGCTTAAAGCGAAAAGCAAACTAACAACCTTAGATCGTAAAACATTATGAAGATCTGCAAAAGCATCAATTTTCAGTTTTTTTACATCTTTATATAAGCGCACAAGGCCTAAAAAACCTTTGTGTCTTTCCTTTTCATCAAAAGCAAAAAATTCAAGATTCGGAATTCCGTCAAAAAACGGTTTGAAAAATGGACGAGAAATAACGGTTAGTTTTACCGTTGGATATTGTTTTACAAAAGCTCGTAAAACAGGAACCGTCATGGCGACATCTCCCATTGCGGATAGTCTCATGACGGCTATATGCTTAATTTTGCTAGACAAGTCTGCCAAATTATTATTTTTTATTTTGATATAAAATAGGGTTCAATTCATCGTCGTTGTACATTTTCATTTGTTTGTACACTTTCATGAATTTGTCTCCATTTTCAATGTCGGTCAATAAATCATCGATTGCAGTTGATAAATCACTTCTTTGTTCTAAAAGTACATTTAACTTTTCTTGACATTTATCTCTGTGTTCTTGAGAAGCTTCTGCACGATTTGCTTCTTCATGCATATGATAAATTTTTAAAGCCAAAATTGACAATCTGTCAAAAGCCCAAGCTGGACTTTCAGAATTAATTTTTGCTCCATCTTTTACTTTTACATCTCTGTATTTTTGCAAAAAATAACTATCTATATATTCCACCATATCAGTACGTTCCTGATTTGATGCATCAATTCTTCTTTTTAAAGTCAATGCTGCAACTGGATCAATTTGTGGGTCACGAATAATATCTTCAAAATGCCATTGAACGGTGTCAATCCAATTTTTTAAATATAACAAATGCTCGAACTTATCTTTTGGATAAGGATTATTGATCGGCTGATCTACATTATCAAATTGGTGATAATCTTTGATGCTTTGCTCGAAAACAGAATATGCTAATTTTGAAAACATGTTTTTATTTTTTTATAAAACAAAGATACTTTTTATACTTTTATACTTTGAAAAAAAACATCAATTTTTCAATTATTCTTAAAAAACAATTGCTCTTCTAAAAAAATAGTATGAAAATCCATTATATCTCTGAGAACAACAGCGTATTAAATCATTTTTTAGGCCAGATCCGAAATGTAAATGTTCAAAATGACAGCATGCGTTTTCGTAGAAATATTGAACGCATTGGAGAAATTATGGCTTATGAACTAAGCAAAATTTTACCTTATAAAAATGTAGATATTCAAACCCCACTTGGAATCAAAAAAACAACCGAAATTGACACTGACTTAGTGCTATGTCCTATTCTACGGGCTGGATTACCATTACACAATGGTTTTTTAAATTATTTTGATCATGCCGAAAACAGTTTTGTTTCTGCCTGCAGATTTCACCCAAACAATGATGATGAATTTGAAATTCGAGTTGAATATCAGGCAATTTCAGACTTAAACAATAAAACTGTCTTGCTTCTCGACCCAATGCTGGCTACAGGGCAATCAATTGTAGCTGTTCATAAAAAACTAATCGAGAATGCTTCTCCAACAGAACTGCACATTATCGTTGTTATCGCTGCTCCAGAAGGAATAGCCTATCTTGAGGAAAATCTTCCTGAAAACTGTCATTTATGGGTAGCTTCTCTAGACGAAAAACTAAATGAGAAAAACTACATTGTTCCTGGCCTTGGCGATGCTGGCGATCTTGCTTACGGAAGTAAATTATAATTGAGAGAAAAACGTAAATAAACTACACACAATCAGCGTGTAATAAACAATTTCGTTATTCAGTTTCTGCTGCATATATTCTATATGACTTGTTGCCATAACGGTTAACGGAGCAATACTGAACAATAATAAATCGTTACTTTTATTTGGTGAAACGATGTAAACAAAAGCCGCTATAAAAAAGCAAGCTACAATTTTCTTATACGAAGAATGTACAATTTGCGGTCTGTTTGACAATGTCATTAACATCGAAGTAACAAAAAACAAAGCTACAGCGGTATATATTGAAAGTGCTGCATTTTCATAATTATTCTTAAAATAATCAATTCTAAAATCGATAACAGCTCTTTCTTGAATGAAGGCTACAGCATCAAAATTGAAAATTAATGATGTCATGTAAAATAAAATCGCAACGGCTAAAAATGCTATAAAAGGAAGAACCCAGTTTCTATAATCTCTTGAAACGTGAAAAATAATGGATATATAAACCAATATTAAGAAGAGAACGCTCCAAAATTGAAATAAAGAAGCTACAAAAATCCAAAATGCAGCATCAAATATTTTTTCTTTTGATGCTTTCAGAGATTGCAGCGAAATCAATCTTCGAAGTGCCAATAAAATAAAAAAATTGGCATAGATAACATTTGAATCATTAAATATTGTTGGAAAAAATAAAATAAACAATAAGTAAAAAAGTATCGCGTAACCATTGTCTTTACTGAGTCCGTTCTTTTTTACAATGAAATTAATCATAAAAAAAGAAGCCAAAATAAAGCATAACAAACTCACTTTTTGAAAAGCCAAAAAATAAGAAGTAACCCAAGAAGGGTCTTTAATTTGGAACATAAAAAAGAAAACCAGTATTAAAATTACAACCAATGAATAATTTAATGGCGTAGATTTTTTAAAAACACTTGTTATCATAAGGATATTTTATACTTTTGTGATTGTAAAGATAATACTTGTTTGAAAGGAAAACAGAACAAGTTGAAAAAAGATTCGTTTAAAAGAATTTTATCTTCAAAGCATTACACAACAATAAATAACATATAATTTTAAAGAATTATGACAGCTTTTTTTGAAGGAATACAATACTTATTCGTTAACATTTTGTTTGCTCCTCTTGACTTTTTACGTCGTTTGGAATTAATTACATGGTTTGGTGCAAACACTATTAACTGGATTTTCATGATCATCTGTGCATGCGCAATCGTTTATTGGATTAAACAATTACGTATTTTTGATGACGCTGGAACAGAAAACCAAGATACAACGGCTCATTCATTTTTAAAATAAAAAATCAAACCCTTTAATTAAAAAGGGCTTGTGAATTTTATTTTTAGATTAAATCAAAACCGATATCTTTTCTAAAATACATCTTATCAAAGCTTAGTTTATCTATGTTTTGATAAGATTTTTTTATGGCCTCTTGGAAATTGTCTCCATAAGATGTTACAGCAATTACACGTCCTCCATTAGTAACGACATTTTCGTTATCCAATTTTGTTCCTGCGTGAAAAACTATCGAATCTGTCACATTTTCTAATCCAGAAATTACTTTTCCTTTTTCAAAATCCTCAGGATATCCACCAGAAACGACCATTACAGTTGTTGCACTTCTTGGATCAACTTCTAAATTAAAGTCTCCTAATTTTTGATCTGCAACAGACAAAAACAATTCAACTAAATCAGATTTTAATCTCGGAACCACAACTTCAGTTTCAGGATCTCCCATTCTCACATTGTATTCAATAACGATTGGCTCACCTTTTACATTGATAAGACCAATGAAAACAAAACCTTTGTATTCGATTCCGTCTTTCTGGAAGCCTTCGATTGTTGGTTTTACGATGCGAGTTTCAATTTTTTCCATTAAAACAGCATCTACGTAAGGAACTGGAGAAACTGCTCCCATTCCACCTGTGTTTAAACCTGTATCGCCTTCACCAATTCGTTTGTAATCTTTTGCAGTTGGAAGAATTTTATAGCTTTTTCCATCAGTTAAAACGAAACAGCTTAATTCGATTCCGTCCAAAAATTCTTCAATAACCACTTTTGCACTGGCTGTTCCAAATTTAGCGTGAACCAGCATATTTCGTAATTCTGTTTTTGCTTCTTCAAGATCTTGAATAATCAAAACACCTTTTCCGGCCGCTAATCCATCTGCTTTTAAAACGAAAGGAGGCTGTAAGGTTTCAAGGAATTTACATCCTTCTTCGACTGTTTCAGCAGTAAAACTGTCATAGGCTGCAGTTGGAATATTATGTTTCATCAAGAATTCTTTTGCAAATTCTTTACTTCCCTCTAATTGTGCACCTAATTTTGATGGTCCAATAACTGGGATATTTTTTAAACTTTCGTCGTTTTTAAAATAATCATAAATACCTTTTACTAACGGATCTTCTGGCCCTACGACTACTAAACTTATATTTTCTTTAAGTACTAATGCTTTTACAGCTTCAAAATCAGTTGCAGATATTGCAACGTTTTCAGCGATTGCAGCAGTTCCTGCATTTCCAGGCACTACAAAAAGTTTTTCGCAAAGCGGACTTTGAGTCATTTTCCATGCAAATGCATGCTCTCTTCCGCCTGATCCCAATAGTAAAATTGTCATGGTGTTGTTATATTTAGTTGTGGTGCAAAAATAATTGCTTTTGAACGTAAAAAATAATTAAATCTCTAAAAAGTTGTTGGTTCTATACTGTTACTAATTCCTAAACATTATTTTTGACAAAAATCTGACGATGAAGCATTACGTAAAAACATATATTTTCAAGGCTCTTAGTACTCTTCCACATTCGCTGGGTTCAAAAATCTATCATCAATTACAAAATGTATCTGAAAATAAAAATATTGAAGGAAAATTAAAAAGTACAGAAAACACGCTAAATTCTTTAGATTCAATTTTTTCAAATTTAAAAATTGATCCGCAAAACAAATCTGCAATTGAAATAGGATCAGGATGGTTACCAATATCACCATATATTCTAATTCACAAGTATAAACTAAAAAACGTCTACACTTTTGATATAAACAAGCATTATCAAACAAAAAATATACTGAGGTTTAATTCTTTATTTTCAAAAATATATAATTGCGATATAACTGTAAGCAATAATCAATATTCGTTACCTGAAAATGTTCATTATTTTCCATTTCAAAATATAATAGATGCCGAAATTCCTAAAGCAGATATTGTTTTTTCAAGATTTGTTCTAGAGCACGTAACTCCTATGGATATAAAAGAAATGCATAAAAAATTTAAGAACTCTTTACCAAAAGGATCTTATATTGTACATTTTATTTCTCCAAGTGATCACAGGGCATATTCTGATAAATCTTTGTCTCTTCAAGAATTTTTGAAATATAGTTCTGAAGAATGGAATAGTATCCAAACAAGATTTGATTATCATAATAGATTAAGGCTTCCTCAATATCTAGATATTTTCAATTCTTTAGATTTAGAAATTGTTTATATTTCTCATGACAATCCAATGCCAAACTCTCCTCAAGAACAAAAATTTAAAAGTTTAAAATTACATGAAGATTTCTTGAAATATTCAGAAAAAGAGTTGACGGCCGGAAGTATAAATATTGTTTTAAAAATATCATGATTCACCTTTTTGATCTTTCACTAAAATTAAATGGTTTTCCTATAAAGAAAGCAAAAAGCGAATTGTGTGAAATTGTTCGTTTTTCTGAAGAAGAATACGTCACATTTCTTGAAAATAAAAAGAAAGAAATTGTTGATTTTCATTTAAATAACAATTCTTTTTATTGCGATTTGGTGGAAAACAAAAAGATTAAAAATTGGAATGATCTTCCTGTCTTAAATAAGCAAAATCTTCAAAAAACACTCGAAGAAAGGCTTTCTAAAGGTTATTCAAAAAAAAACATTTACCTCAACAAAACATCGGGATCAAGCGGAACTCCTTTTGTTTTTGCTAAAGATAAATATTGCCATGCCTTGACTTGGGCTTCGAATATTATGCGCTTTGGTTGGTTCGGAATCGATTTTAATCATTCCTATCAAGCACGTTTTTACGGAATTCCAATGGATCTTATTGGTTATCAAAAAGAGCGTCTCAAAGACTTTTTAACACATCGTTATCGTTTTCCTGTTTTTGATTTGTCTGATGATGTTTTAGAAAAATTTCTACAGAAATTCAGAATTAAAAAATTTGATTATATCAATGGTTACACGAGTTCGATTGTTTTATTTGCTAAATATTTAGCACAGAAAAACATCATTTTAAAAGAAGTCTGTCCAACTTTAAAAGCTTGTTTTGTTACGTCAGAAATGCTTTTTGAAATGGATAAAAAATTACTAGAAAAACAATTCGGAATTCCAATTATTAGTGAATACGGCGCATCTGAATTGGATTTAATTGCTTTTGAAAACCCTCAAGGAGAATGGCAAATAAATTCAGAAACCCTCTTTGTAGAAATTTTAGACGAGAACAACAATCCTCTTCCACATGGAACGGAAGGAAAAATTGTAATTACTTCGCTCTTCAATAAAGCAACCCCTTTTATAAGATATGAAATTGGTGACATTGGAATTCTGGACGAAAAAAGTACTCCTCAAAAACCAATTTTAAAAAAACTAATTGGCCGAACAAATGATCTTGCGATTTTACCAAGCGGAAAAAAATCACCAGGTTTGACATTTTATTATGTAACCAAAAGCATAATTGAAGACGATGGAAACGTAAAAGAATTCATTATCAAACAAACCAAAATTGATACTTTTGAAATTGAATATATTGCTGAAAAAGAATTAGTTTCAGAACAAATTCAAAAAATAAAAGAAGCTATCGATTTGTATTTAGAACCCAATTTAAACTTCACTTTTACTAGAAAAACGGTTTTAGAAAGAACCAACCGCGGGAAACTAAAACAGTTTAAATCGTATTTATAAATATAAATAAAACCTTACATTTGTTTTTCTAATTAAAAACTTATGGAAGAGCAATCTTTACTTTCTGAAGAAACAATTTCAAATAAAATATATTTTATCCGCGGTCAAAAAGTGATGCTTGATCGTGATTTGGCAATTCTGTATGGAATAGAAACTAAAGTTCTTAAACAATCTGTAAAAAGGAATTTGTCTAGATTTCCCGAAGATTTCATGTTTGAACTAGATAAATCAGAATTTGAGAATTGGAGGTCACAATTTGTGACCTCCAATTCTGATAAGATTGGTTTGCGATATGCACCAATGGCTTTTACTGAACATGGCGTTATGATGCTTTCAAGCATTTTAAAAAGCGACAAAGCAATTCAAACCAATATTCAAATTATGAGGATTTTTACGAAAGTGAGACAAATGCTTTTGGATACAACCGAAATTAAAGTTGATATTCTTCAGATTCAGAAGAAGTTAGAAAATCACGATAAAAATATTGAATTGGTCTTTTCTTATTTAGATGAATTGACTGAAAAAAAAGAAAATGAATCTGAAAGAGTAAAGATTGGCTATAAAAAATAATTCTTTAAGGTCACAAATTGTGACCTTGAAAAAAGTTAAATCTTAAGATTTATTAATATACTTTGGTTTGATTATCAACTGAGTAAACAAAAACCTCATCATCAACAAAATAGAAAAAACGAGATTGTATCCGTGAAATTCTCTGTAAACACCAAAATTGTGTTTAATCAATTTAAATTTGGATGAAGAAACAGAATCTTTTCTAATTCTATAAAATGCCAAAGGTTCTGGAACTGGTTTGGCTATTTTAATTTCTTTTAAAATCGTAAGCCATATTCTCCAATCTTGGCGTTTTTGTGAAGTTTCAAGAATAATTTTTCCGAAATAATCGACATCATAAATAGCCGTCAAATTACCTACATAATTACAGAAAAATAATTCTTTATAAGTTAATGGATTTGGAGACTCAACCCTTCTATTCAAATTATTTCCCTCTTCATCGATAGAATCATAATAACTAAAAGTAAAGTGCAAATTATTTGCTTTTAAAAATTGTATTTGCTTTTCTAATTTAGTAGGAAACCATAAATCATCAGCATCTAAATAGGCGATATATTTTCCTGTAGCTTTCTCTAAAGCTGCATTTCTAGCAAAACCATTTCCTCCATTTTCTGATAATTTAAAAAGTTTAACACGGCTGTCTTGCACAGCAAAACCTTCAATTATTAAAGCCGTATTATCTGTTGAAGCATCATCGACCAAAATCATCTCCCAGTTTGCATAAGTTTGATTTTGAACTGACTCAATTGTCGATTTAATGAACTTTTCGGTATTATATGTTGGTACAATAATAGAAACTAATTCGTTCATTGATGCTAATTGTTTTTGGGGAAGTTTATTTAAAAAATAGCCCGAATTTAATTAAAATTCGAGCTATGCTTAGTATTATTTAATATAGCTTGAAAAATCTTTGTGTTCTTCTTTAGCCAATTCTTCAGGAGATAATGATTTGAAATACTCATAAGTTATTTTCATTCCTTCTGCTCTGTTAACTTTTGCTTCCCAGCCTAATAACTCTTTTGCCTTTGTAGTGTCTGGCTGACGCTGTAATGGATCGTTTATCGGCAGTGGATGATACACCACTTTCTGGTTCGTTCCTGTCAGTTTTATAATTTCTTCTGCAAAATCTTTAATAGTGATTTCATCTGGATTTCCAATGTTTACTGGATAAACGTAATCTGAATGCAATAATCTGTAAATACCTTCAACTTGATCATCTACATAACAGAAAGAGCGAGTCTGCATTCCGTCTCCGAAAATCGTTAAATCTTCTCCGCGTAACGCTTGTCCAATAAAAGCTGGAATTACACGTCCGTCGTTCAGTCGCATTCTTGGTCCGTACGTGTTAAAAATACGCACGATTCTGGTCTCTACTCCATGAAACGTATGATATGCCATTGTTATTGATTCCTGAAAACGTTTCGCTTCATCATAAACTCCACGAGGACCAATTGTATTTACATTTCCATAATATTCTTCGGTCTGTGGATGAACTAGAGGGTCTCCGTAAACTTCTGAAGTAGACGCAATCAAAATTCTGGCTTTTTTTACTCTTGCTAAACCTAATAAATTATGTGTCCCTAAAGATCCTACTTTTAAAGTCTGGATCGGGATTTTTAAATAATCAATCGGACTTGCTGGCGAAGCAAAATGCAATATATAATCTAAATCGCCTGGAACATGAACGAACTTAGTAATATCATGATGATAAAACTCAAAGTTTTCTAATTTGAATAAATGTTCAATATTCTTAAGATCGCCCGTAATCAAATTATCCATACCGATTACAAAGTAACCTTCTTTGATAAATCTGTCACATAAGTGTGATCCTAAAAATCCTGCCGCTCCAGTTATAAGTATTCTTTTCATGGTAATTTTTTATTCTTCGCAAATGTAACTTATTTAGAAATTATTGAACCTATTTAAAAAACAAAACTGCCTAAAATTTTAGACAGTTTGCTTATTTATTGTTTTATAAATTTGATCGTTTCGTTGAAACTACTACCCGAAAATTTGATTAAATATATATTTGGAGGTAAATGCGGTAAACTTACATTTAATGTAGGTTTATCAGTACTATTAGAAAACACTACATTACCAGATTGATCATAAATATCATAATTAATTATCGTTCCTTCATCTATTTGGAGATTTATTGTAAAAATACCATTGTTAGGATTTGGCGAAAGAAATACTTTACTTTGAATTTTACTTGTTGTCTCTGCTTCTATCGTATTTAAACTTGAATCTATGAAATCGTATTGTTCACCACTCATTTTAGAAGCAACAATTGAATTACAAAGACCATAAATATCTGTAATTTTTAGTTTAACCTTAGAACCAGAACTTAAAACTGATCCTGGTTTTAAAACAATACTACTATTTGCTATAAATTCTTTTTCTACATAATTAAATTCAATTTTATTTGATTCACCTATTATAATATTTTGAGCAGATGTTGAATAATTAGAAGGCACGATATTTATTTTCTTATTATAAAAATCTGAGTTATCAATTAATGTTTGATTAAAACCTTCCCTAGTCAAAATATCTGAAATATTGTATATGTTGATATTCGATCCACCATAACCATAAAATAATAAATTCCCAAACACCTCAAAATCATCCGGATCTCCAGTAGGATTTGCACACGTAATTTTTTTTAAGTTTTTCCTCTGCCAATTAGGCAAGTTCTCAGAACCAAAATTTGAATTATAAAATAAACTCATTGGCTGATACTTTGTATTGTCAACAAACAAAAATTGATCATTAAATACTTGTAATTTTACATCAGAATTTATTCCATCTGGATAATTAAGCAATTCTTGCTTATTATATTGCCTTTGAAATGGAAACGTATCTCCTTGTCTATCAGTAATTTTATATGTATATAAATACATTAAATCAGGCATAGAACCTTCATGTCCCGTTTGAGCACTTGTTAAAACATATACAAAATCTTTAGAAATCTCTATATCAAGTTTTCTTTCATTTGTTGAAAAACCCATAGGTTGTACTGTATTTACCAAATTCCAAATATTACTACTATTTAATTCTAAAATTGCGAAACTATTCGCGGACGAAGTTACCTGACTAGATACTAATAGTTCAAGAGGATCATATGATCCAGTAAATGTACTTGAATTAAAATTAACAATTGCTTTCTTAAAATTTCGAGCTTCAATATACTTTCCAAAACTTGGTAGATTAAATCCTGATATTTCAATAGTTTGATGAAAAACATATGTTCCCATGTCATTTTTATAGTATACTCTAAATATATTATTTACAGTACTGTTTCTTTCTAAGATAAATAAAAATCTACCGATTGTATACGTACTCGTACCTACTTCACTTGCAGAATCATTTTTAATTTGCTGTACTATACTCCAAGAATTATTAGATTCATTTAAACGAATAATGTGAACGGTATCCTTATTACTTGTACTAACAATTATTTCATTTCCATTTAATAGTAAACCAAAATCTGTTGTACCCATAATATTATACAATGGAAGTTCTATCATTTGATGCAAAGCATATCGACATCCTTCTCTTTTATAAATTAGCACATAATTTAAAACTTCTGGCAGTGGACTACCAGCAGGCACATACGCATTTGTATCATACAATGTAACAAGCCAATTATCATTAACCTCCAAACGTTCCCCATACTTTATAGAAGGACTAATATATTGAGATAAGTCCTGAAATATATTTGGTTGAGAAATTCTCTGTACTGGCAAAGTACTATCTTCACTACAGCCGCCGCCACCGCCGCCGTAGGAAGTTGCCTTACAATTTGTTAAATCAAACAAACTGCCTTGACTATAAATTGAAGATCTATAATTAAGTAAGCATATCTCTCATTCTTTTCTTTTGACCAGCAGTAAATTTTGTTTGGCAATACATTCGCGATGAAATTTGATAATCCATATAATTTTGAACCACACTTGTTGTTTGTCCTTTACAATTATATCCTAAACAATTTCCTCCTATTACAATATTTTTATCCCCCGAGGTAGGTACTGCATCTGTATCACAAATTAAATCTCCTTCCTTTTCACAATCAGTCTCATTACACCCTTTATCTGAAAAAATATGAAATAATCCCAACCAGTGACCTATTTCATGTACTGCTATACATCCATTGGAGTAATTAGGACTATTAGGATTTGAAACATCATTGCTCCCAACTTGAAGATAATCTAAAACAACACCATCCAATGCGGGATTACTTTCAAAAGGGAAAGAAGAAAATCCAGATAAGTCATCTTTTCCACAATATTTCAAATCAGCTGTCCAAATATTTAGAAAAAGGCTATTTGGAAAACCTAAATAAATATTATTTTTTATCTGTCTACTCTTTTCCATACTTAAATCACAAAAGGGATCGAAAGAAATAGGAATACCCACCTCGTATGATGAATTTCCTATAAAACGATTAACACCAGTTGTTACTTGGCCCATAGTATTTTGCTTGGCCAAACAAAATCTGATTTTAGTATCAACACCTCCATATTGTCCACTATATGCCTGATTTAATATATTAATTTGTTCTTCTATCTTACTTAAAGCTATATTTTTTCCAACTCCAACTGCTTCTCCACTATGAATAACATTAAAAACTACAGGGATTACAATTATTTCGTCGCCAATTGCTTCCTGAGTAGAAGCATTTTTATTTGTTTTGTTTGCCTCATTATCCCTAAAACTTGCTATAACTTCTTTAATTTTTGCATCTAATTGAGGGTTATTTTTTTTTTGAATATTTAAGAATTGATCTGATAAACATTTTTGTGAATGACAAAAAAAAGTTATAAACAGAAAAACTATAAGTGTAATTTTTTGTTTCATTTTCCATTTATTTTTTTAAAACGAATAACATAACTTTCGTGAGGTAATACATGTTTAATAATAGTTAATGAATCTTTATTAATTTCAACGAAAAAATCAAAATCTTTATCTATATATAATTTCTTGCAATTATCTTCCATATAAAAATTCCCCGATTTGTTGTCTATAATTAAAATTCCATTTTCTCTGAAAGTCCATATCTCAGATTTATCTTTAGAAATTATTCGAAAAGGAAGTTGTTTGTAATAAGTTTCCCATGTTCCGTAAATTTCTGTACAAATATTTTTTTTTGATGACTGCGCTGATAAACTAATACTAATCGAAAAAACATATATATACCCTACTTTAGTTACAAAATTTCTCATTATCTGAATTTCAAATAATTATTTAGAATTTATCTTTGCTTCAAGTGTTTCAATTCTTTTGTTTTGCTCTATAATATAAAGTGTAAGTTCCTCTATTTTTTGAAGTAAAATATTGTTCATTTCTCCCAATTGTAATCCTTTATCTTTAATTTCTTGGGCAGAAGGTACGTTTGGAAGATGGTTGTTTTCTTTAGTGAATTTCTCAATCTCTGCTAAAGTTGGCATTATATAATCAGATTTTAATTTTGATGATCCTGTATAATATTTTTCAAAAACATAATCAGCTGGAACTTGCAAATCTACTCTTACTTCTTCGGCATGAATTTTTCCTTTTACTGTAAGTTTTTCGTCTGGATTTGTACTCCCTATTCCTATATTTCCATTTTCTTTAATTCTCATTCTTTCATTACCTGTAGTATAAAAATTTAATCCATAGAATCCTGATAATGAAACACCAGGCTCATTAGCAGAATTTCTCCATAATGACATTCCATAATGTGCTAAAGTACCAGTAGCATTATTAAATGTATCGTGAGTATCGAATCCGATTCTTAAATTATTTCCACTACTGGAAATATCTCCAATTACTTGAAGCTTAGAAAGAGGATTATCAATTCCAATACCAACATTGTCATTTGAATTTAAAGAACTATTTACAACTCCCCACTTGCTATAAATTTGACCAAAACACATAGTAGTAGTACTTAATAGTAATAATAAACAGGATAATTTTTTCATAATTTAAAATTTTAAAGTTGATATAAAAATATAAATATTTTCTTTCTTTTTATAGTTAGTTAAATTTTATAGTAATTCTAAATAAAAATAAGTATCTCATTTCAAATCAATATTATTTATTTTTACGATAAAAATTCCTATCCTTTTGAAAGTTGTACATATCATAGAAGCCCTTGGCGGAGGCGTTTATACTTATTTTAATGATTTATCAACTTATTTTGGTGAGGATGAAATAAAAAGTCGCATCGATACTACAATAATTTACAGTGCAAACCGAAAAGAAATAGACAGAGAAAAAATTAAATCTGAACTTTCTAGCAACATTAATTTAGTAGAAATTAATATGCTGCGAAGTTTTTCTCCTCTTCAAGATCTAAAATCTGTAATTCGGTTAACTAAAGAGCTGAAAAAAATAAATCCAGACATTATTCACCTTCATTCATCAAAAGCAGGTGTTTTAGGCAGGATTGCCTATTTCTTTCTATTTAAGAAAAAGAAACTTTATTATTCTCCACACGGTTATTCTTTTCTTAGAACAGATATTTCAAAACCCATTCGAAAAATATATTGGTTTATAGAAAAAAGTATCCAAGCTATATTTGGAGGTATAACTATTGCCTGTGGCGATACTGAGTTTGAAATTGCCAAAAAAATCGGTAAGTCAAAATTGGTTCGCAATGGTGTTGATATTGAGAATATACGTGAAAGTTTTGTTGAAAATAAAAATGATAAGCTTACTGTAGGGATTTTAGGCAGAATAACATATCAAAAAAATCCACCTCTTTTTAATTCGATAGCCCTCAATTTTCCAGATTTTAATTTTGTATGGATTGGAGATGGTGAGTTAAATTCTTTACTTACAGCTTCTAATATAAAAATTACAGGATGGTTTTTTGATCGCGAAAGTATTCTGAAAGAATTAAATAGCATTGATGTTTATTTACAAACTTCATTATGGGAAGGGCTGCCAATTGCCGTTTTAGAAGCAATGGCTTTAGAAAAACCTGTTATTGTCAGTAATGTAATTGGTAATAAAGATATTGTCATCCATAATGAAACTGGATTTCTGTTTGATGAAATCTCAGAATTAAAACCTTATTTTGAAACTCTTAGCTATGCAGAAAATCGAAATCTTTTTGCTAAAAAAGCTTTTGAAAGATGCTCAGAGTTATTCGATAAAAATAAAAACTTTGAAGAACTAGTTGCAATTTACAAGAGCTGATTTTTGCTGCAGCCAATAACTTGAAAAAATGGATAACCAAAACCCGCTGAAAGCAATTCCATCAAAACGAAGTAAAAAATCATCCATTAGATTTGAGGTAAAAAAGATTACGAAAAACGAAATTACAATAGGATTCTTTAAATCAAATCCCAGATATCCAATTATAGAAATATAAAATAATACTACCAAAGGCCCAAGAATTCCAAACTTCAACAAAAAATCAAGAAACTGATTGTGAGTAGGGAATTCATACTTTGCCAAAAACTTCTGATTGGTTGCTGCATAGTATTTGTTTAATTCGTTTTTTCCATCTGAAGCTCCCACACCAAAAGGCAGATTTTTCAATGACAATTCCCAAGCAGATTTCCATATAGATACTCTGGTAACCAAAGAGTTAAAAACCTTAACCTCTGGATGATCAATCTCATCAAGCTTTCCCACTTTGTCCATATAAGCAAAACTAACACTTGAATATTTTTCTTTCATGTATGGGTCTTTTTGAACAAATAAGAATAAAACAGCAATTAGTAAAACTAATAAAGGCAGCCCTCTTAACGCTATTTTTCTAAAATTATCCTGCTTAACGGCATAAAAAAGAACAATTAAAAATCCGATAAAAACATTTACCAAAGCCATTCTCGTATTAACAAACAACACAAAGAAAAAAGAAAGAATAAAGACTATTATTCTCACTACTTTGAGTTTAGATTTTTCATGATCTTTAAAACTCTTAATCACAAAATAAAAAGCAGAAATGGTAACAAAAGCCAAATGCATATTTAATGCTGGAGCATGAATCCCTATACTATTTCCAAATTGATATCCCATTTCCCATAAATGTATGCCGTTTAAGTATTTATGCATCAAATCTGGATACAAAACATTAAATCGAATAAAGAAAAAAAGTAAAATCAAAGTTGTTCCGAAAACATAGGTTTGAACTAATTTCAAAAAATTTATCCTCTGAAAATTTCCAATTATAAATAATGGAAAAATTATTAAAGAAGTACTTTTTTCTATCGCTTTTAATCCTTTTGCTAAAGAATCATTATTCCAGAAAAGCAACAATTCAAGGATTACCGGAGAAGCAATACAAGTCATCAAAATCAGTATGATTTTTGTGTAATGCAATTTCTTGAAAAAAACTAAATTAAATGCAGCAAATACTACAATCAATATTGAGCATGGCTTTCTAAAGATCATCAAAATGGCAATCAAACACAAAAAAACATGGAAGATTTTATTGAAGTTCTTTTCGGAAATGTTCATGATATAATGCAAAATAAATTAACGGAAAAATGCCTATTTTATGTCTCATCGCCGAACCTAAATCGGGCTCGAAAACTCCTTGGGTAATAAAAAACGAAAACAATATAAAAAAAATGAAAAGTTCATATTTATAATATTTTCTGTGTTTTATACATTTAGCAAAGCGAACTATTAAAATGTAAAAAAGCAAAAGCTGCCAAATTACAAATAAAACAATTTGAGGTGATAAAATATGTTTTAAACCATTTAATGGAATATTAACGGTAAAAAATCCGTAAAAAATAGCAACCATTTCTCCATACCAAGTATCTGGTTTTAAAGGCGGAGTAATCATCGAATTTGCATCTGGAGAACCTATACGTTCTTTATTGACCACTTCACGGCTCATTTCAGAAAAGTATTCTCCTTTTAAAATTCCATAACTCAACGATAAAAAAAAGACAATCAATAATCCGTAAAAAATCGTTGATACGGTTTTGTTTTTAAAATTGATAAAACTTATCAAATACATTCCTCCAGCAATTATAGGAATCAGAGCAAAATAAGGCCTATATAAAGCTCCAAAAAGTATAAAAAGAAATACGGATAAAAGAACAGTTTTTTGAAAGGAATAAGGTTTGTTTTTACACAGAAATATAATTGCAGAAATGAATAAAAAAGTAATAAACTCTTTTGAAGGCATTGCAATAAAAATAGCAATCATAAAAAATCCTAAATAAACGATCGCATTTTTTACATTTATTTTTTCAAAAGAATCTGGAATTCCTATTTTATACAGAACATACATCAGAATAGGGAATTGTATAAGTGCAATTACTGGAAATGGAAGATAGCGGAGACCTGTAACTTTATAAAACAAAATAGTCAATGGATAACTACCAAAATAGCCTATTTCATTGTATTTATCATAAACAATTACAGCAGCGTCATAGAAAAACTTTGGAGGTAAAACAAAAAAAGACAGCATTGCAACAAATAAATTTGCTACTACAATCACAAAAAATGCGACTCTACTTTTTTTGACTAAAAATTGCATCCTTCTATAACTGTTTTATATAATTTTATATGTTTCTCTACCATTACTTCGATATCAAATTGTTTCGCTTTTAACTGACAAGCATTAATAACATTTATACGAAAACCATCATCTTCGATCAATTTTTTAATACTATCTGCTAATTCCTGTTCATTCCTTTTTTCAAACAAAATTCCCGATCCTTTTACTAAACTTGATAATCCTATAACATTTGAACCAATAAAAGGTTTCCCTGAAGCCATACTTTCTATTGCCACCAAACCAAAACCTTCTCCATTTGAGCTTAGAATAGAAATGTCTGCCGTTTTTAAAAGACGATCAACATCAATTCTTTCGCCCAAAAATATAACTCTACCCTCTAATCCCAATTTTTGAACTCTTTTTTCGCATTCTTCTTTCAAATTACCATCACCAACAAAAATTAATTTAAAATTATCTGGTAGTAATCTCATTGCTCTAATTACTGTTTCAGGATCTTTATGTTTACTAAATCTTGCTACTTGAATTAATAAAGTGTCTTGTTCATTCAATAACTCTGAAATTTCTTTTTTAAAGTAAGGTTTCGCATTGTAAATTACTTTCAAATTAATTCCGTTCTCAATGACTTTAAATTTGTTCTTAGGCAATTTTGTATGATATTGTATTATTTCGTAAACCTCATCCGTAATACAAATTATTTTATTATAAAATCGATACATGAATCGATCAATTTTACTGAAAAAAAAACTTTTAATACGAGGATTGGAAGAGCTATGTTCTGTTACAATAATTTTTATTTTTGAGAAAGAAATAATTTTTGACAATACAATCCAATATTGAGACGGAAATAAATGGACATGAGCTATGTGGTATTTTTTCAAAAAAGATATCATTCTAAAAATCTGAATTGGATTATATACCGAATATGAGCCTAAAGAATAAATATTACAACAATTTTGAGCTTTTAAAGCTTTTAAAAAAGGTAAATTTTTTCCGTTTAGTAACAAAAGATCAACATGAATTCCCTTGGCATTATAAAGAGGAATGGTTTCCAGTAGCAACTTTTCAGCGCCTCCCGAATCAAACCTGTTTATAATTTGTATTATTTTCATAATTGTACTTTAATGCAAAAAAATTTTTATTTTATCCTTTTTGTAGATAAAAACTGTTGACACAAAATTCCAGAAAAAAGAACTAGAAACAAATGCAATTGCGGCTCCAGTCATTCCATACATCGGAATTAAAAATCGATTTAAAATAAAGTTAATTACAACTGCTATAATTAAAATGATCTGAAATATATGTTGCCTTCCGGTCATATTTAAATAAACCGGAGCAGATCCAAATACAGAACAAATTCCCTGACCTATAATAAGAATTAAAAAAGGCACTTGTGCAGCAATATATTGATGTCCAAAAAAAGACAAAATATATTCTGAAAAAACACACATCAAAAGAATAACCGGAAACGTTATTCCAAAGATTAATCGAACGCTTTTTCTAACTACTTTTTTTAATTCTACTATGTTTTTACTTGCAAAAAACTCTGAAATTTTTGAAGAAACAGTAATGTTAATGGTTACAATTATAACTGAAACAATTGTCATTAGTTTAACCCCAACAGAATAAAAAGCAACTGTTTCATCGTTTTTGTATTTCTTTAAAAACATGATATCAAAACACATCAATAGGAACAATGCCATTCCACTTATTGCTATGGGATATGATTTTGTAAAAATCTCTTTTGAAGTAAAAACCTCTTCTGTTACCTTCTCCGTTTTATTAAAGTAAATGAATATTAAAACAGAGCTTATAATTGCCAAAAAAACAAAACCAATTAAAAAAACATCTACCAAATACGTTTCTAAATGCCAAAAAAACAAAACAACAGAGCCAATTATTAGCGGAATATATTTGATAATATTTCGAAACAATTCAGCAACATACAATTTGTCCATCGCTCTGAAAACTTCAGTATTTAAAAGCGACAATCCATGAAAAAATAATATAACAGAACTTTTTAAAAGAATAGAATAAACCTCATCATCAAGAAAATAAGTATTGATTCTCTTTTTATCGATAAGAAGAAAAACAATTAGAATTAATATTGAAGTTAAAAATAGCATATTCACCATTTTTAAATATACTTTTTTTAATTGTCTAAGCTCATTCTGACTTGCCAGTCTTCCTTTAAAATATAAAATAGACTGATCGAAACCTAATAAACAAATACTTCCAACTGCCAAAAGATAAGAACGCACAAAATCATACTGCCCGACCAATTTTGGACTGTATGATTTTGTTAAAAACACCGTGAAACCAAATAACAAAAGAACTCCGAAAATTCGCAAAGCCAAAGTTCCTAAACTCTGTTTTATGAAGGAGTTTTTTGAAATTCTTTCAAAGATCTTAAGCGTTTTCAATCCTAATATTATTTAACCTGAGCTTTCAAAAGCTGGCTGCGATAAAACTTTAGAAATAAATGAATTAAAACAAAGAGAAAAAGAAAAAATATCGGAAGCATAAGTTTAAAATTCCCGTTCGTAATTTTAGTATTATTGATATTTAAAATCGCATTTATTTCCTTAATCGTTTTATCATAATTCATAAGTTTTAATCTGTTTTTTCCCTGATCAATAATCAAATACTGCTTTGTTTTAATGATGTCATTAAGCTGCGTATTTTCATTATAATACACTAATTTATCGTTTCTTGAACTGTTTTTTACCGTATTCGAAAATCCGTTTAAAACTTGGTCAATTTGAGCAATAATAGTATCGTTTTGAACAATTTGTTGCTGTAAGTTTTTGTATCCAATTTTTTGAAGCTCCTTAAAATATTCAGAACTGTTTAAGTATTTTAACAACGGCTTTACGATATCTTTTTCTTCCGTAATTTTGTTGGTTACAAAAGATATTGAATGAAAAGTGTAGTTTTTACTTGTTACGTTGTCTTCTAGAACTTTTTTGACTTCGCCAACCTCAGCCATTAATTTAATCAGCTCGAAATTCTGCTCTTTGTCTTCAATAAACTTATAAACATCGGCAATAGGCTTAATTTCGATTTTTTTTATTGATTTTGGATTTTGAATTCCAACTACGTTTTTTAAGAAAGCAGTATCTCCTGCAATAATTTTAGATTCGATCAAATCTATTTTAGAATAAAGATAATCTACGCTTCCAAAATTTGGAGTTACAATAACCTGATTTTCAAATGATTTTTTATTTGCATCTAAATACCAGCCAATTCCAAAACCTGCAACAGCCAAAATTAAAACGATAATCCAATTGCGAACAAAGAAATGAATAGATTTAAAAATCATGGCATTAATTCGATCAAAAAAACTGCCAATGCTTTTAGAAAGCTGAAAAATATCAATCTCCTGTTCTGAATTATCCTGCGGTACTTTTGTACTCATTTATGATTTTTATTTGATGTTGAAAATCTGCTCTAGAATCTTAATTGTAATTAAATACGTTGGTTTTACTCCTGTTGTTCCCAATCCGCCTGAGGCCAATGTACTTCCTGTTTCCAGCGGATTATCTGAAGCATAATAAGCATAGCGAACTTTAATATCGTGTGGAACGCTTTTTCTAATTTTAGATGCTGACTGAATGGCTTTTTGATAATAAGATCCTTCCATTTCAAGGCCAATTACGCCCCAAGTCGATTCATGGAAAAACTTTAATAAATCTCTATTTTGTAGTGAAGTTCCAAGAACGGTTACCATTGCTCCTTCATAAATATCTATATCATTTCCTTCAAACATTGCACCTGTCAATTCATTTTCGAAGAAATAATTATCTGCCGTTCCTTCGTTGATATGCGCAGACGGAATCATGATATCTCCTTTTCCGCCTTCTAGAATTCCGGCTTTACCCATAATAGAAACCGATTTTACATTTAGTAAAGTTTCTTTTTTAAATGGTTTCAAAAGCTCGTCAATAGTTTCGTAAGCCTGCTCTCCAAAAGCATAATCCATCACGATAATAACAGGTTTATCTTCGCCTACATTTGCATGCGAAAAAGCTGTTTTTGACCAATCAATTTTAGCTGTGTCAAAAATTTGAACATCGATATTCGTTCCTGAACAATCTGGCAACGAGATCATTCCATTTTTTAAAGCCAATTCTTCTACTTGACCTCTAATTTCTTTTGATCCTGAACTGCTTAATTCTTCATAAATAAAGAAATCTGTTTTTCCTTTATATTTTGTTTTCAGCAAAGGTGTCGCAAAAATCGAATTCATGACACTGTGCATATTGGCACTAATTACGTGAATTGGTCTTTTCAGCAAATCGTTTGCTTTTAAAACTTCTTTAATATTTGTTGCCCAGATTTCTCCATGAATATGGTGTCCTAATCTTTCACGTAAAACTGGACTAAAAGTGATCGTACGTTTGTTGTTTTCAACAATCTCTTCTATCGCTAATTTTCCTAACCAATAAATAACGTGTAGGAAACGATCTGGTGCATTTTCTGAACCAAAAGCATCGTAAATATCTAAAACTTCCTCAAAAGTTCTTGCTAAAATATTGGCAACGTGAGAAATTGCTTTTTCTTTTTCAACTTGAGAAAGCTTTTTAGTCTGCATAACGGCTTGCTCTAATTTCTGCCAATCACGCGAAACTTCTCCTCCATCATCTATTAAAACTCTATTTTTAATTTTATGCGATTCGATAAAAATGAAAGTCAAATGCGTCAAAATATCGTAAATGTCTGAACGTCCACGAGTGATTTCAACATTCATCTGTTCTTCGTCAATTCTGTAGCAGTTTCTTCTTCTTTTTGGAGGAACAATCGGCTGAAAATGCGATTTAGAGTATCCTTCGTCTGAAGTTAAATTGATAAATCGGCATTGTTCAATTCCGATTGGAAGACGTTCAATAACGTACAAAAGCCCGTTTAACTCTACTTTTTCTTCGGCGATATTTCCATAAATTTCTGGACGTAAAGCCAATAATGATTCACGTAAGCTATCGCCAGAAACTCCCATTGGTTTATAAAAACCACGGTTGAATAAATGACGCATTGTAATGTACATTTTTTCTATCGCAGCAGAAGATTCCTGCGCTCTAGATCTTGATATATGTTTAGTTTCTTTCATGTCTTTTTATTTTTAAAAATCATCTTCATTTGTAAAGAAGACGTGAATATTTCAATAAACGAAAGTAGGAATTATATATATAACTTTAATGAATTTCCATTTAACAAATTGTTAGACGGTTATTTTAAAAAAGCTACATCCTACTTCAAATTATCAGCAATATTTCTATCATTCGATAATCTCGGAATTTTATTCTGTCCGCCCAATTTTCCTTGCGATTTCATGTAATCTTGAAATCCGTTTTTAGAAACTTTAGTGATCACTACTTTTCTTAAGACATTTCCGGTAATTAAATCGTCATAATAAATATTCTGCTTACGCATTGAATTGTCAATAGTTTCGGCAAAAACTTCCATGTTTTCGGGTTCTTTCTCAAATTCTATCAACCACTCGTGATACGGAAGTCCGTTTGATGGATTTATCTGAGGCGCCACAGTAAACTCATTGATTACGATATTAGTCGAATTTACGGCTTCTTTCATCGCATTTTCGACTTCATTGGCGATAACGTGTTCTCCAAAAGCCGAAATATAATGTTTAATACGTCCAGAAACTATAACACGATATGGAGCCAAAGAAGTGAATTGAACGGTATCTCCGATATTATAACGCCACAGCCCTGCATTGGTAGAAATTATCAAAACATAGTTCACTCCTACTTCAACCTCTCCAATTGTCAACACTTTTGGATTTTCTTCAAAGAACTCATCCGCTTTTATAAACTCATAGAAAATACCTGAATTCAATAGCAACAGCATCCCTTTTTCTTTTTGTGAATCCTGATAAGCAAAAAATCCTTCAGAGGCAGGAAACAATTCTATACTGTCTACTTTTCTGCCGATCATGTTTTCAAATTTGGCACGATACGGTTCGTAATTAACACCTCCGTAAATAAACAAATTGAAATTTTTGAATATTTCGCCAATCTTTTTTCCGCCGCTTTTATGTTCCAAACGTTCGAAATACATCTGAACCCAAGACGGAATTCCAGAGATAACCGACATATCTTCTTTTATAGTCTCATCGACAATAGCATCTACCTTGGTTTCCCAATCTTCAATGCAATTGGTTTCCCAAGATGGCATTCGGTTTTTCTGCAGATATTTAGGAACAAAATGCGCTACAATTCCAGAAAGTCGTCCAAATTTAATTCCGTACTTCTCTGTCAGAATTGGACTTCCTTGCAAAAAAATCATTTTTCCATCGACAAAATCAGCATTTCCTGTTTCATGAATATAATGCAGAATTGCATTTCGAGCTGCTTCAATATGATAAGGCATCGATTCTTTGGTAAGCGGGATAAATTTTGCGCCAGAAGTTGTTCCAGAAGTTTTAGCAAAATATAAAGGTTTTCCTTTCCAGAGAATATCCGCTTCTCCTTTTACTATCTTTTCTATGTAAGATTTTAAATCTTCATAATCTCTAACAGGAACGTGTTTCTGAAAATCTTCAAAACTTTTTATTTGTTCAAAATGATGGTCTTTTCCAAATTTGGTATTTTGAGCATTTTCAATCAAACTTTTAAAAACTTTTTGTTGTGTTTCAACAGGTTTATTGGCCCATTTAAGTGTCTGATTGTATATATTTTTGGCAAATATTTTTGCCGAAATTGACTTAATTGACATTTTCAGTGGTATTATTTTTTATCACTTTTCTTTTTGTCCTGAGATTTTGCCTTCAGCTCTTTTTCAGTTTCAGCTACATCTTCTCTCAGTTTTATTTCAGCGTCAGATGCTTTTATATTTACATCTGAAGCATCCTCAACCGATTCTGCTAATATAGAATCTTTATTAAATTTTGAATATTCCAATTCTCCCTTCAAAACTTTCTGAATTCCTTTTATATAAATTTCATTCTGTTTTAAAGCCGTTTCTAAAGAATCCGATTTTATTGCTAGTCTTGTAGCATTTCTTTTCAATTCTGTCGAAGAATATCCAGGAATAAATTCGCGAAGGGGTGTAAAAGCAATGATAAAAGTAGTAACCAAAATTAGAAATATTCCTCCCAAAGTAAACGTTACAAAGACATTCATTAAAGTAAGCCTAAAAGAAAATATCTCTTCAAAAGTGTCTTCATTTAAAATTACTAATCGGTTTTTAATGAACAGTTTTTTTCTAAAATTCTTTTTCTTTTTTTTATTCATTATCCTTCTTTATGCTAGCAAATATAATAATTAATCATCATGATATTTATTCAATAAATTTCATGAAGAGCTATAATTTACGATTTTATAAAATATTTAACGCGGTCTGATACAAATATTTTAAACTAAAAATACTTCTATTTCGTATATTTCTATATACCTTTGCGGAATAATTAAGAAAAACAATTTGCTTCGGCATTAAATATATTAGTCATGGGAAGATTAGGTCTTACAGAAATCCTTGTTATCGTAGGTATTGTGATATTACTTTTTGGAGGTAAAAAAATTCCAGAATTAATGAAAGGTTTAGGAAGTGGAATTAAGGAATTTAAAAACGCTGCTAAAGACGATCAACCTGCTGCTTCTAAAAAACAAGAAGAAGAAACAAAATAAGAAATTCGAAAAAATTATTAAGTCCCAAATTACAATTGTAGTTTGGGATTTTTTTATATCGAAAAATTCCTATTTGTAGAATCCCAAATTTTAGATATGAAAAACTTGCTTTTCGTGATGCCTTTTCGTATTGGATATTTTTACAAAATAAATGCCTCTTGACCTATTGGCTACATTTATTTTGGTGTTTTCAGAAATTGTTTTTTAAAATAAAAACTCCCAAATTACGAATTGTAGTTTGGGAGTTTCTATTTATTATTATTTGCATTTAACTTTTTCGAAAATTGTAACCAATTGTTCTAACAAAGTTTGAAGTTTAAAATCTTCTTTTGCAATCGCCTCTATAAGCTTTGGACAATCTGAAAAAGCTTCTCTTGACATTTTTCTTAAAAGCGATTCTGTTCCTATTGCTCCCACGGTATTGGCAGTTGTAAAATATCCAAAAACCAAAGCATCACTGTTTTTATTTCCAAAAAAATACGAACTACTCGATGAACTTACAATTGTACTGGTTCCTCCAGCATTTGGCCTTATAGTTCCCGCATCACGAATAACGCCGATTTTAACATCCTTGTTATAAATAACATTAAACCATAATTTCTTTTTAGATTTCGAAAATTTTCCTGTCAAAATGTTTGCTGTCGTTGCATACAATGCTTCTACTGTTGTGATGCATTCTTCTTCATCAAAATATTCTATTTTCTTTACTTCTATGCTTGCTATTTTTTCTTTTTTAGCGCTTTCATCTGTTTTGAAAGTTATTTTAGAGTCTTCGCTCTTTACCAATTCAGCAAGACCTGTTTTTTTTGTTCCATCTTCCATGTACAAAATAACTTTGTAAAAATTGGCGTGGCCGATAGAGGAGAATAAAAGGGTAATTAAAATTAAAATACTTTTTTTCATAACTTGGGGTTTAAAATTTCCTACAAATATATTATTTCGCAAGTATTAATATCAGTAAAATAGAAATAAAAAACTCACAAATTGCAGATCACAATTTGTGAGTTTTTTTTATCTAAAAATTCCAGAATTTAGAATTTCAAAAATTAGAAATTTTCTTAAAGCACCATCGTCAGCTGAATTCTCTTTCTATCTTCATCAACCTCAGTTACTTTCACATCAACATGCTGATGTAATTTTACCACTTCGTTTACGTCGCTTACAAAACCAGCTTTTAACTGCGAAATATGCACTAAACCGCTTTCTTTGATTCCGATGTCAACAAAACAGCCGAAATTGGTAATGTTATTAACAATACCTGGTAATATCATTCCAGTTTTCACATCTTTAATCGATTTTACATTTGCATCAAATTCAAAAACCTTAGCCGACTTTCTTGGATCTAATCCTGGCTTTTCAAGCTCTTTTATGATATCTTTCAGCGTAAGCAAACCAATTTCTGGTGTAACATACTTTTCAGCTTTAATAAGCGCTGTTTTCTCTTTATTTGCAATTAAGTCATTCAAAGAAATATTCAGATCCTTCGCCATCTTTTCAACAACTGGATAAGCCTCTGGATGCACCGCCGAATTATCCAGCGGATTTTTAGCATTTGTAATTCTAATAAATGCCGCTCCCTGCTGATAAGCCTTGTCTCCTAAACGGGGAACTTTTTTTAGCTGTTTTCTATCTTCAAAAGGTCCGTTTTCAGAACGGTATTGCACGATGTTTTCAGCCAACTTCTCCCCGATTCCACTCACGTAACTTAGTAAATGTTTGCTTGCTGTATTGATGTTAATTCCAACCGAGTTTACGCAACGAATTACAGTGCTGTCCAATTCTTCTTTAAGTTTCGTTTGGTCAACATCGTGTTGATACTGCCCTACTCCAATCGCTTTCGGATCGATTTTTACCAATTCGGCCAACGGATCTGAAAGTCGTCGCCCAATAGAAACAGAACCACGAACCGTTACATCATAATTCGGAAATTCTTCTCTCGCAATTTTTGATGCCGAATAAACCGAAGCTCCTGCTTCTGAAACAATAAAAACTTGTACTGGTTTATCGAACGCGATTTTTTTGATGAAAAATTCAGTTTCGCGAGAAGCAGTTCCGTTTCCGATAGAAATGGCATCAATTTGATACGCATTTACCATCGAACGGATTTTTTTTATCGCCATTGATTCCTCATTTTGAGGTGCGTGCGGATAAATGGTCTCGTTGTATAGTAAATCGCCTTTTTCGTCCAGACAAACTACTTTACAACCGCTTCTAAATCCAGGATCAATTGCCAAAATACGTTTTTCTCCCAACGGCGGAGCTAATAACAATTGACCTAAATTGTTTGCAAAAACCTGGATTGAATTCGCATCTGCTTTTGCTTTTGCTTCCTGCAGAGTTTCATTTCCAATTGCTGGATTCAATAAACGTTTGTAACTATCTTCAATTGCTAATTGCAAATGAGCTGTAGTATTATTTTGTTTTTTAATAATGATTTCGTCAATAACGTCGTAAGCATCATCAATATCAACATCGATTTTCATTTTGATAAAACCTTCATTTTCTGCGCGTAACATTGCCAATAAACGGTGCGCCGGCGCTTTTGTTAAAGGCTCTTCCCAATCAAAATATTGGTTAAATTTTTGTGCGCCTTCTTCTTCGGCTTTCTTTTTAACCACTTTTGTAGTGATCGTTGCTTTGCGTTGAAACAATCTTCTTAATTGTTTACGAACGTAGATGTTTTCGTTAATCCATTCTGCTACAATATCTCTTGCGCCTTGAATAGCAGCTTCTTCGTTAATAACATTTTCATTAATGTACTGTGTAGAAAGAAAATCGATATCAGCATCACTTTCAGATATAATCAGTTTTGCTAGTGGTTCTAAACCAAATTCGCGAGCAACATCGGCTTTTGTTTTTTTCTTCTTTTTGTATGGAAGATAAAAATCTTCGATTTCCTGTAAATCAAAACTATCTTCAATTTTTTTCTTCAAATCTGGCGTAAGCGCCTTTTGCTCTTCAATCGATTTTAAAACTGCTTCTTTACGCTTTATAAGGGTATCGTAATCTTTTTGAAGTTTTGCAATCTGCTCAATTACAGTTTCATCAAGATTTCCGGTAGCGTCTTTTCGGTAACGCGAAATAAACGGAATCGTACAATCTTCTTCTAATAATTTTACTGTGTTTTGAATACTGACAGCGGGTGCCTGAACAGACTTGGCAATGAATTGAATATTAGTCATGCTTTTTAATGAAATAAATTCTTAATTATAAGTTGATATAATTTACTTGTTAAAACAATCTTGTAAATTGATCAAACATTTGGCTAAAATAATATCTTTGTTTCTAATTTTAAGCCTATGAAAATTTTTTTACTCTATTTTTTAATTGTTAACATACTTGTTTTTATTCTCGTTGGTTATGATAAAAATAGGGCTAGAAAAAATAAAAGAAGAATTCCCGAAAATACGTTATTCTTTCTGCAACTTATCGGCGGAACTCCAGGGTTATTAACAGCAATGTTATTATTTAAACATAAAACGAGTAAAACTTCTTTTATTGTAAAGTTTGTTCTGATTTTGATAATTCAAGTAGCGCTTATAATTGCCTTATTAAATTACAAAAAGTAGATATTAACATTGTTGATAACTCGAAAACTACTGTTTTTATACAAATTTAAATAACTGAATTACAAATATTTAAATAAAAAACCGGACAAATTTAAAAATCGGCCCGGTGTGTTTTATTTATAATAGGTGCGAAGCACCGAATTTTTTTTTGACTTTTTAAGAACAAGCAATTTTGTTCACTCTATTTTGATGCCTTCCGCCTTCAAACGCTGTATCAAGGAAAGTTTCAAC
This sequence comes from Flavobacterium sp. PLA-DH12, assembly GCF_059511845.1. Classification (NCBI taxonomy): domain Bacteria; kingdom Pseudomonadati; phylum Bacteroidota; class Flavobacteriia; order Flavobacteriales; family Flavobacteriaceae; genus Flavobacterium; species Flavobacterium sp. PLA-DH12. The sequence goes on along the minus strand of NZ_JCAMPD010000002.1, from coordinate 398,676 downwards.
GATTTCAACAGCTTGATGAATAGATGTAAATCTCGCTGGAATACTCACAATATTGGCATCATTGTGTAAACGTGTTAAATACGCAATTTCTTTAGTCCAGCATAATCCAGCTCTCACTTTCGGGTGTTTATTAACAGTCATTGCAATTCCGTTACCACTTCCGCAGATTACGATTCCAAAATCTGCTTTTCCTTCAGATACATCATTGGCAACTGGATGCCCGAAATCTGGATAATCTACAGAAGCATCAGTATCTGTTCCATAATTCGTTACCTCATATCCTCTAGCTTTAAGCATTTCAACAATTGCTTTTTTATATTCAGGTCCTGCGTGGTCGTTTCCTATCGAAATTTTCATTTTTCTATACTATTAAGTTGTGTTATGCAAATTTACTTAATAAATAGATGTTCGCCACGAATTAGGCTAATTTTCACAAATTTTTTTCTTTATAGATACTATATCAACAAACCAATTTATAATTAACATACATTCGTAAATTCGTTACGAAAATGCTCATTTTACAACTATCTTACTGTCAAAACCTTATCAGTTATTAACAATTTTAATAAGTCTATAACTATCTCACAATCAATGAAGAATAAACATAATATTTGTTAAAATTTTGAGGTGTTAATAGCAGTTTGTAATTACTTGATATTCAATTAACTTTAAGTTAACAGAAAATGTTAATAAGTTCGAAAAGAAAATTAGAAGTTTTTTTTGGTTGTTTCGAAAAAATGCTTAATCCAAAACTGGATTTAAATATGCAAGAAAAGTTTCGTGAATTTTTGGAAAAGTTATCAATATCAAAAATACCATTTTCAACAGAAATCAACATATCAACTTATCTACAAAATGAATTCAATTTTGGTTGTCAACCGTTGTTAATTAAAATACAAAAAGTCTTATAAATAAGTATTTTAACTAAAAATAACTATGTTGATAACTCAGAATAACTAAGAGAAACTTCATTTCAATACTTTTAAAAATAAATTTATTCGACATATTAACACACTATAATAACCAACAAATTTTTTTAAATTTTTAAAAATCTTTTTTGTTGTATTTAATATATGTTGAAAACTAAAAAAGGTTGAAAAGGAAAAAAAAATTTAATTTGAATTTTACTCTTGATTTGAATTTGTTTTTGAATTTTGTTTCAGACGATTTTGAGAGGATTGTTGAGATTGTCCAGAATTTGCTGAACTTCCTCGAAATCGTTTGGATGTACTTTAAGTTTGATTCCGCCCAGTGCAGCTGAGTATAAAGGAACGACAGAAAGTGTCATTTCGTTTTCAAAAAAATAAGGGATTCCTTCTTGTTCCAGTAAGTGTTTGAGAACCACTGTTTCGTGCTGATAATTGAATACGGCGATGGTTTGAAAGCTTTCCATAAAGGCTGTTTTTGTAAATGTACGAAAAGTTATAATTTTAATAATTCTAATTGTTAAAATCTATAATCTGATTTCTTATTTGTAATTTTAAACCTTATAAGAAAAGATATATGAGTAAGAAAATTAGAAAGCCGATAAAAAAAGAGAAAGATTTCTCTGGAAAAATACTTAAGATTTTATCGCAAAATGCTAATAAACCATTCAATTATAAACAGATAGGAGCAAAGCTTGAATTAGACGATACTAAAAGCAGAAACCAGATTATAAAAGATTTAAAAATACTGGCAGCTCAAAAAAAGATTATAGAAACTGAACCTGGAAAATACTTAGTAAAAGCAATAAGCCAGGATTACTACGAAGGAACGATAGATATGACGAGCAGAAAAACGGCATATTTTATTTGTGATGAATTTGAAGAAGATGTTTTTATTCCGACCAATAATTTGAATCGTGCGTTAGATAAAGATAAAGTTAAAGTCTACGTTTATAACAGAAGAAAAGGAAAAAGACCTGAAGGTGAAGTAATTGAAGTTATAGAAAGAGATAAAACAGAGTTTGTAGGTGTAATTGATATGCAACCCAACTTTGCTTTTGTTTCGACTGCAAACCCTAAAATGTATACCGATATTTTTATCCCTAAAGATAAAATTGGTGAAGCAGAAAACGGTGATGTTGTTTTGGTTAAGATTGAAGACTGGCCAAAAAGAGCCGATAGTCCGTTTGGATCTGTAATTCGAGTTTTAGGAAAACCTGGAGAACATAATACTGAAATTCATGCTATTTTAGCAGAATACGGATTGCCAGCAGATTTTCCTGTTGAAGTAGAAGTTTTTGCACAAAAATTAGATACTTCGATTCAGGAATCTGAGATTGCAAAGCGTCGTGATATGCGTGATACGCTAACGTTTACGATAGATCCAAAAGATGCAAAAGATTTTGATGATGCCTTGTCTTTCAAAAAGTTAGAAAATGGAAATTTCGAAATAGGAATTCATATTGCCGATGTTTCGTATTATCTAGAAGAAGGAACAATCTTGGATGATGAAGCATATCAAAGAGCTACTTCAGTTTATTTAGTAGATAGAGTAGTGCCAATGCTTCCAGAAGTATTGTCTAACTTTGCGTGTTCGTTACGTCCAAATGAAGAGAAATATACTTTTTCTGCTGTATTTGAAGTTTCTCCAACTGCACAAGTTATTAACCAATGGTTTGGAAGAACGGTAATTTATTCAGATCAGCGTTTTGCTTACGAAGAGGCTCAGCATATTATTGAAACTAAAGGAAATAATACAATTCCAGTTGATATTTCTATTACTGGAGAATCTTATGTGGTTTCAGATGAAATTGTGGAAGCAACCTTAAAACTAGATGAATTAGCTAAGATTTTAAGAAAGAAAAGAATGCAGCAAGGCGCTATTTCTTTTGATAAAGTTGAAGTGAAATTTAATCTTAATGAAGAAGGAGAACCAGAAGGAGTATATTTTAAAATATCAAAAGATGCTAATCATTTGATTGAAGAATTTATGCTTTTGGCTAACAGAAAAGTAGCAGAATATATTGGTAAGCAAAAGAAAACGTTTGTTTACCGTATTCACGACGAACCAAATGAAGATAAACTGGTTGCAATGCAAACTGTAATTGCTAAGTTTGGTTATAAGATTGATTTTAGAACAAAAGGTGATATAGCAAAATCAATAAACGCTTTGATGGAAGAAGTAAACGGTAAGAAAGAACAAAATCTTATTGATACTCTGGCTATTAGAAGTATGAGCAAAGCCAAATATTCGACTGATAATATTGGTCATTATGGTTTAGCTTTTGATTATTATAGCCATTTCACTTCGCCAATTCGTCGTTATCCAGACGTTATGGTACACCGTTTGCTGCAGTATTATTTGGACGGAGGAGCTTCTGTAGACGAAGAAACTTATGAAACGAAATGTCTGCATTGTTCAAACATGGAAAACTTAGCAACAAATGCTGAGCGAGATAGTATTAAATACATGCAGGTTAAATACATGCAGGATCATCAGGACGAAGAATTCCTTGGTGTTATTTCTGGTGTTACCGAATGGGGAATTTATGTTGAAATCGTTTCTAATAAATGCGAAGGAATGGTAAGAATCAGAGAAATAAAAGAAGATTACTATACTTTTGATGAAAGACAATATGCTTTGGTTGGAGCTACTTCAAACCGTTTATTGCAATTGGGAGATGAAATTTATGTAAAAGTAAAAAATGCTGACTTAGTGAAAAAACAACTTGATTTTCACTTTTTAAGAAGAGCAGAATAAATATTAATTTAAAAATAAAAGTATGAAAAAGCTAATTATAGGAGCAGCAATTTTATTTGTACAAATGTCTTTTGGTCAAGTTACCAAAGCGTTAGGAGATTTTGATACCGTAAAAGTATTTGATAAATTAAGCGTAAAATTAGTTCAGTCATCTGAAAATAAAATTGTTATAAAAGGAACAAGAGAAGCAGAGGTAGAGGCTGTAAATAAAAACGGAATTTTAAAATTAAGAATGCCTTTTCCAAAACTTCTTTCTGGAAATGATCTTGATATAACACTATATTACAAACATATAGAATTGATTGATGTCAATGAAGGAGCAGAAGTGAAGAGTGATGAAGCCATTAAAGCAACTTCTTTTAAAGTTAGCGCTCAGGAAGGCGGTCTTATTAATGTTGATCTCGATGTTGATAAACTAAAAGTAAGCTCTGTTTCAGGAGGTAAAATTACATTAACTGGAAAAGCTGCAAATCAAGATGCAAGTCTAGGAGCTGGTGGCTATTTACTAGCAAGTAAATTAGAGACATCTCAGACTACTGTAAGCGTTTCTGCGGGCGGAAAAGCAGATGTTAATGCTTCTACCCTTGTCGATGCAAAAGTGAGCGCAGGAGGCTCTATTTACATTTATGGAAAACCAAAGCAAATAAACCAAAAAACTGTTTTTGGTGGTAAAATAGAAGAAGTAAAATAACAAGTTGTAATTGATGATTAACGATATTCTAGCGGGACTTCCTTGGGGACTTGTTCTTAGTTTTATGGTAGGTCCGGTATTTTTTGTTTTATTAGAAACCAGTATAACAAAAGGATTTAGAGCTGCAATTGTATTTGATTTAGGCGTAGTATTGGGCGATATTTTCTTTATTGCGATCGCTTATCTTGGAAGTTATAGACTGATTTCTAGTTTAAAAGACGATCCAGCGCTTTTTATTTTTGGAGGAATAATTATGCTTACTTACGGTATTATATCGTTTGTAAAGCTAAAGAAAGAAGAGAAAATAAACGATGAAGAAATCGATCGTGATATTCTGAAAAGAAACTATGGCAGTTTGTTTGTAAAAGGGTTTTTATTGAACGTTATTAACATTGGTGTTCTTGGTTTTTGGCTTGCAGTTATTATTTCTGTCGGACCAAAATTAGATATGCAGACTTCAAGAATGATGACATTTTTTACTGCTGTAATTATCACTTACTTATTAATTGATTGCGCTAAGATTTTACTAGCCAAACAGTTAAAATCAAAAATGACTCCAACTAATATTCTTAAAATCAAAAAAGGAATTAGTGTTGTTTTAATGATCTTCGGATTTGCATTAGTAGTTCAAGGTTGGTTTCCAAAAGAAAAAGAAATGGTTAAAAATGCTTTCGAAAGAATAGAGAAGAAGTAGTTGTTAATAACTCAAAATTATAAAATTAAACCTCTGAATTTCAGAGGTTTTTTTGTATTTATAACTGTTAGTTTTGAACTTAGTCAAAGTTTGAAACTTTGACTAAGTTCAAAACAGTTTGTCATTTTGACGAAGGAGAAATCTCCGCAAGTAACTCCGCAACAATTATCCAATCTTTGTAGAGCTTCTCGTGGAGATTTCTCCTTCGTCGAAATGACAAGATTGTGTATAATTACGTTAAATAGAAAATCCGACAGGTCTTAAAAACCTGTCGGGTTTATGTAGAAGCTTTAATAATTAATTTTTTCTAAAATTAAACATAAAAAAGCCTTCAAAGCAATTTTAAGGTTTTAAGGCATCGTCCGGATTCGAACCAATATATTTAATTAATTTTTTCTAAAAATTAAGCACAAAAAAAAGAGACACATTTCTGTATCTCTTTTTGAGGCATCGTCCGGATTCGAACCAATGTATTTAATTAATTTTTTCTAAAAATTAGACACAAAAAAAAAGAGACACATTTCTGTATCTCTTTTTGAGGCATCGTCCGGATTCGAACCGGAGTAGGAGCTTTTGCAGAGCCCAGCCTAGCCGCTCGGCCACGACGCCATTACTTGAACGGTTGGCAAAAGTAACTAAAATCTTTAAATTTCAAAAGTTTCATAGTAACTATTTTAAAATTTTAGGATTTTAATTTTAAAGATTACTTTCTAATTTCCGTCATTTTTATAGTAACTGACTCAACATCACCACCAATAGGCGGATTTATTTTAGAAACCCAAACTGTGGTTTTTTCTATCATTTCTATCTCTGCCAGCACACGAATATTGATTCTTTTGGCCACATGTTCTAATAAATGCGAACGAATTGCCATTTCTTCAGCTACAATTTTGTTCAAATGAACATAATCAACAGTGTCTAAAAGATGATCTGTTTCTGCCGATTTCTGTAAATTGGTTTTAATTTTTAGATCTACTTTGTAATCAGATCCAATTTTTCCTTCTTCAATTAAACATCCGTGGTACGAAAAAGTACGGATATTTTTCAATTTTATAACTCCCATTTTTGTATTGTTTCACGTTTAAAGTTTCAGGTTTTATGCCAGTTAGATAACTTTAAACCTGAAACCTGAAACCTTTTTTTTATCTTTGCTAAAATTACTATAAAATAATGGCATCAGAAGAGAAATCACTCAATTTTATTGAACAAATCATAGAGGAAGACGTAAAATCAGGTCTTTCAAATACTAAACTTCGCTTTCGTTTTCCACCAGAACCTAATGGATATTTACACATTGGGCACGCGAGTTCTATTGCGTTAAATTTTGGTTTAGGAATTGATTATCAATCTCCTGTGAATTTACGTTTTGATGATACAAACCCTGAAAAAGAAGAGCAGGAATTTGTTGATGCTATTAAAAAAGATGTAGAATGGCTGGGTTACAAATGGGCAGAAGAATGTTATGCATCTGATTATTTCCAACAATTATACGATTGGGCAGTTTTCTTAATTAAGAAAGATAAAGCTTATGTTGACAGCCAATCTTCTGAAGAAATGGCGATCCAAAAAGGAACTCCAACAACTCCAGGAACTGACAGTCCATACAGAAATCGTTCTGTTGAAGAAAATCTAGATTTATTCGAAAGAATGAAAAATGGTGAATTTGAGGCTGGTACTCATATTCTTCGTGCAAAAATTGACATGAAATCAACAAACATGTTAATGCGTGATCCTATCATGTATAGAATTTTACACAAACATCACCACAGAACTGGAGATGCTTGGAAAATCTATCCAATGTACGATTGGGCACACGGACAAAGTGATTATTTAGAACAAATTTCTCACTCATTTTGTACACTAGAATTTTTGCCTCACCGTGAATTGTACGATTGGTTTTTAGATCAGATTTTAGATGAAAATAAACTGCGTCCAAAGCAAAGAGAATTTGCTAGACGTAACTTATCACATACTGTTGTTAGTAAAAGAAAATTACAGCAACTAGTTAAAGAAAAGCATGTTAACGGTTGGGATGATCCAAGAATGTCAACAATTTCTGGATTAAGAAGACGTGGTTATACAGCTGCTTCTTTACGTAATTTTGCTAATACAATTGGTATTGCAAAGCGTGATAATTTAATCAATGTATCGGTTTTAGAATTCTGTATTCGTGAAGATTTGAACAAAATTGCACCTCGTGTAATGGCTGTTTTAGATCCTGTAAAACTGATAATTACCAATTATCCAGAAGGAAAAGAAGAGTGGTTGGAAGCTGAAAACAATCAGGAAGATGAAAATGCTGGTTTCAGAAAAGTACCTTTTTCTCGTGAATTATACATTGAAAGAGAAGACTTTTTAGAAGAAGCTCCAGCTAAGTTTTTCCGTTTGACTTTAGGAAAAGAAGTTCGTCTTAAAAATGCTTATATCATTAAAGGTGAATCAGTTGTAAAAGATGAAAACGGAAATATTACAGAAATACATGTAACGTATGATACTGATTCTTTAAGCGGAAGTGGGACAGAAGCAAGCCAAAGAAAAGTATCGGGAACATTACATTGGGTTTCTATTCAACATGCATTAGAAGCAGAAGTTCGTTTGTACGATCGTTTGTTTACAGATGAAGCTCCAGACAGTTATAAAGAGAAGAATTTCTTAGATTTTGTGAATCCAAATTCATTAGAAATTGTAACTGGATATGTTGAGCCAAGTTTATCAACGGCTCAAAATGAAGATAAATTTCAGTTTCAACGTTTAGGATATTTTACTGTTGATAAAGATTCAACTTCCTCAAAATTAGTGTTTAACAAAACTGTAGGATTGAAAGATGCTTGGGAAGAAAAAGGAAAAAAAGAGGAAAACAGCATCAATAATTCTTTGAAAGATATCAACAAATATTTTAAAGTTGAGACTAAACCAGAAAGAATTGCAATTGAAAGTGCAATAGGGGAGAACCTCAAAAATATCTCTAGTTTTTCTCTTTTACAGAATTCTTTGAAGAAGAATATCAACAATAATAAGGCTTCGCTATTGTTTTCTCAGTTTATTTTGAAATATTCAAACTGGAAATCAACAGATTTTGAAGAAGAAGATATTAAGAAATTATATTCAATGTCTCTAAAAAGTGAATCGACTTATGTTAGATCAAAAGCGCTTTTAAATTTAAGAGATATTGAAAGTGAAAGTTTCAAAAATCAATTTGATGATGAAATTTTGAAATTATATTCAAATCCACCAAAAAATGCTTCTGAAAGAGAAATTGAAATTCTTTCTGAAATGGTGAAGAAGTAATATCAGATAAATTTATTAAAAGCGCTTTTATAAGCGCTTTTTTTTATTATATAGATTAACTATTAAAATTGGTAAATTTATAAGTTTTATAGATTAAAAGTGACTCTCATAAATGGATTTTAATAAAAAATAAAAATATGTTGGATAAGGAATTCATTTTTTAAATTTTCGTTTATTTATAAGCTTTATTTGAATTTTAGTCTCTTTTAACTCCCAATTTTGTACTAAAGATGATTTATATAAATTTTATTGATAAATATTTTAATTTTAATTATATGTATTTATTATTTATAGAATCTATTGTATTTTAAATTTATATTTATTTTATAGATTAAAACTGACTCTCATAAATTAATTTTAAGAGAAGATAAAAAATGGTTAAATAGATAAGACCTTTTTTTGATTTTCATTCCATAAAACTTCTTATTTCAATTTTTTACTTTTTTTACTTCAATTTTCTTCTCCGAATCTAATAATTAATGTTTTTTCTTATTTTTTTAAATTTTGACTTCAATTTTAAAACTATAAATTTTAATTATTGATAATTATAAAATTATGTTTTTAATGATTATTTATAAAATTGATTAATATTTTATAAATTATAGTTTTTATAGATTAATTTTAACCTTCATAAATCGTTTTTAAGATGTTTTTTTAAGTGAATAGATATATAACTCATTTTTTAAATATTTGTTTATTTACGGTCTTTATTTTAATTTTTACTGTTATTTTAGTCAGTTTAACGGGTTGTTAACACACAATTGTTTATAAAACTGCTATTTTTAACTCAATACCAAAAGTCAGAGATGATTTTTGTAAAAAATTAAAATTTGCCGTAAAGAATCTAAGTTGAAATTTATTGTTTTTAGAAACTCGTAATTTTTATTACAATAGGTTTTCAAAACTGATTTCCTAAAAAGACAATTTTATGTTCTCATTTTTATTATGATGTAATTTTGATAATATTTCCCGTAAAAGATATTTTTTCAAATTGTATCATAATGTACAAAATTCCATAATGTTGAATTTGAGTGAAAGTTTAGTTTTTAAATTTCAGGTCTGACAATTTTTAATTTAAATCTAATTATCATGAAAATTTTATATTTCACACTAGCATTATTATTTGCAAATGTTGCAATTTCTCAAACACATCAAATTACAAAACACAACGGAGAACAGCTTGATGTAAATTTTATTAAATCTGAAAATGGTTTTGTTTACTATTCTTTGAACGGAAGTTCTGAAGAAATCAAAATCAGTAAATATGCAGTTTCATCTATTACAAATAAAGAAACAAAACAAACTCAAAAAGTTTCTGATAAAATAATAGTTGATTCAAAAGATGATTACAAAATGGTAACTGTTCTTCCGCAAGACAAAACAATAGGGCTGAAACAAGCAGCTAGTTTTACAGGAGTCTCAACAAGGACAAAAGGTGAACCGCCAATTGCAAATCAGAACCAGACTGCTATGAGAATCAAATCTAAATCGGCTTCAAATGGTTATCCTTTTGTCAGCATCGTTGAAAAAGCCGATGGGAAGTATGAAGCTGTAGCTTATGTGTATTAATAAGATTGTTAATTTTTTGTAAATTGCAATTAATCAAAGTTTTATCATTTTAAAAAAGAGTATCTTTATTAATAATTTTAAATTGTAACTATCATGTCTAAGAATTTAAATACAGCAGCAGCAATTTTGGCTGCAGCGGCTGCAGGAGCGGCAATTGGAATTTTATTTGCTCCAGATAAAGGATCAAAAACAAGAGCAAAAATTAAGGAAGGTATCGATGATGCTAAACATAATCTGAAAGATTCTTTTGATGCGAGCTCTGAAGTTCTTCGTGAAAAATTTACGAGTGCTACTCATAATCTTGACGGAACTTTGAATGAGTTACTTTCTAATGTCAGCCATAAAACTGAAGAAGTAATTACTTTTTTAGAAACTAAATTGGCTGAGTTAAAAGCACAAAATGCTAAACTTCAGAAATAATATTTTTATAGAGCACATTACTTGCTTATTTTTATAAGAAAGTTTTGTGCTTTTTTTTATCTAAAATTTTAAATATGGCTTTTGAAGAATTAAAAGAGAACACCGAAAAAGTTCAAGATCAGGCTAAAGAATACATTGAAAGTCATTTAGCTTATTACAAACTTTGGGGTTTTAAGGTTGCAATGAAGTCAACAACTTTGATCTTTAAGTTTACTTTGATTTTATTGTGTTTCAGTATGGTGATGATTTTTGGTTCTTTCGCCGCAGCGTATGCTTTTGGTTCTTTGTTTGAAAGTAATGCTCTCGGATTTTTGACAGTAGGAGGTATCTATTTAGTGATTACTATTTTGCTTTTCTTTATAAAAGACAAATTTGTTGAAGGACCAATTTTGGAGAAATTTTCAGAAATCTTTTTTAATGATTAATTATGGAAAGAAAAAAATACTCTTCGTATGCTGAGATTGAAAGAGATCTAGAAATTTTGAAATTGGAGAAAGAAATCAATTATCAGAAATTGGTTTTGAGTTTTCAGAAAACAAAGGAAAGTATCACTCCGCAAAATATTGTAAATGGTTTCATTTCATCTTACACGGATTACTTTTCGAATTCTTATGTAAAAATTCTACAGACCATTTTACCTTATGTAATCGGTTGGTTTATAAATAGAAAAAGAGGCGATTAAGCCTCTTTTTTATTTTAAAATTATTGTTGAACATCTGGTTGAATGTCATCTTCATAACCTGATTGTCTGTGAGTTGGTTTTGGTTTTTCAATTTTCTTATTTCCTTTTTTCATCATTTCGCCAACTTGGTTTGAAGCTGTAAATGATGCAACCATATTATTTAGCATATCGCTTCCAGCTTGTGGAGAATTTGGAAGAAGAATTAAGTTGGAGTTTGTATCAGATCCAATAGATTGTAAAGTATCATAATGCTGAGTAACTACAATTAGGGCAGAAGCTTCTTGCGAATTGATTCCAACTTGGTTCAAAACTTCAACACTTTCTACAAGACCTCTTGCAATTTCACGACGTTGATCTGCAATACCTTGTCCTTGTAAACGTTTACTTTCTGCTTCGGCTTTTGCTTTTGCAACGATTCTAATTCTTGAACTTTCTGCTTCAAATTCGGCGGCAGTTTTTTCTCTGTCAGCGGCGTTGATTCTATTCATCGCATTTTTTACCTGGATGTCTGGATCAATATCGGTAACCAAAGTATTGATGATATCATATCCGTAAGTAGACATTGCTTCGTTCAATTCACGTTTTACTGCAACTGCGATATCATCTTTTCTTTCAAAAACATCATCCAATTTTAGTTTTGGAACTTCGGCACGAACTACATCAAAAACGTAAGAAGTAATCTGATCGTGCGGATATTCAAGTTTATAAAAAGCTTCATATACTTTTTCCTGGATTACTTTGAACTGAACTGAAACTTTCATTTTAATAAAAACGTTGTCTCTAGTTTTAGTTTCAATGATAACATCCAATTGCTGAATTTTAAGATTTACACGTCCGGCCAATCTGTCAACCAACGGAATTTTAAGTTGTAATCCTGAATTTCTTACACTCTGAAATTTTCCAAATCGTTCGATAATAACAGACGATTGCTGTTTTACAGTAAAGAAAGACGACATGAAAATGAAGAATGCCAATACTAAAAAGATAATAAATGCTGTACTCATGGTTATATAATTTATATTTATGATTCTGGTAAATTACGAAAATTCTTCTAAATTAAAATTTTAAAACATTAAAAAAACGCTAAGAACATTTAGTCGATGTTTCTTAGCGTTTCTATTTTTGAATGAAATTTTTAATTATAAAGTTTCAATTGCTTTCTGGATTCTAGAAATAGTTTCTTCTTTTCCAATTATTTCAACAATGTCAAATAGGTGAGGACCTTTAAGAGCTCCAACCAAACTTAAACGGAAAGGTTGCATTACTTTACCCATTCCGATTTCATTTTTAGTTAACCAATCTTTTACAATTGCTTCAATATTTGCAGAAGTAAAATCTTCGATATTTTCTAAAACAGAAATTAGTTCCTGCATTAAAGTTGGAGTTTCTTCTTTCCAATTTTTACTTGCTTTTTCATCGTATGATGTTGGCGCTTGGAAAAAGAAATCTGTCATATCCCAAAATTCAGAAACAAAGTTTGCTCTTTCTTTAATTAATGAAACTATTCTTGTAAGATCATATTTAGAAACATCAATGCCTTTTTCTTCTAAAATAGGAGAGAAGGTTTTTGCTAAATCAGCATCATTTTGTTTTACTAAATATTGGTGGTTGAACCATTTGTTTTTCTCTGGATCAAATTTAGCTCCAGCTTTGTGAACTCTATTCAAGTCAAAAGATTCAGCTAATTCTTCTAAAGAAAATAGTTCTTTATCAGTTCCATCATTCCATCCTAAAAGAGCAAGGAAGTTTATAACTGCTTCTGGGAAAAATCCTTTTTCTCTATATCCAGATGAAATTCCTTCTTCAGTTTTCCATTCTAATGGAAATACTGGGAATCCCATTTTGTCTCCATCTCTTTTTGATAATTTACCATTTCCAACTGGTTTCAAAATCAAAGGTAAGTGTGCAAATTCTGGAGCTTCCCAACCAAATGCTTTGTACAATAAAACGTGAAGTGGCATAGATGGCAACCATTCTTCACCACGAATTACATGTGAAGTTTCCATTAAATGATCATCTACAATATTGGCTAAATGATATGTTGGCATTCCGTCACTTTTGAAAAGAACTTTATCGTCCAAAAGATTTGTTTCAAACTTCACATCTCCACGAATGATGTCTTTCAAATGTAAAGTTTCATCAACCGGAGTTTTAAAACGAATTACATAATGTTCTCCATTCGCAATTCTTTTAGCAACTTCATCAGCAGAAATTACCAATGATGTATCTAGTTTTTCACGATTGTGATGATTGTAAATAAATGTTTTTCCTTCAGCTTCGTGTTGTTTTCTATGTGCATCCAAAGCTTCAGGAGTATCAAAAGCATAATATGCCCAACCAGAATTTATCAACTGATCTGCATATTGCTGGTATAAAGCTGCACGTTCGCTTTGTCTGTATGGACCAAATTTTTCATTTTTTCCAACCGTTTCTTCTGGAGCAATTCCTAACCATTCAAGAGCTTCCATAATGTAAGCCTCTGCACCAGGAACAAAACGAGTCTGATCTGTATCTTCAATTCTTAGATAAAAAACACCGTTATGTTTTTTTGCAAATAAATAATTAAATAGGGCAGTACGAACTCCGCCAATATGTAACGGTCCAGTGGGACTTGGTGCAAAACGCACACGAACTTGCTTTGACATTTGTTTAAATTTTGTTGCAAAGATACGACTCTGAATTAGAAAATTAGGTAATGAGAAAATTTGATAATTCGTCATGTTAAGCTTAATTGACTAATTTTCTAATTGATCATTATCTAATTAATAATTATTACTTTTATGGGTTATAATTAAAACAGATTTATTTTGAAAACATCATCTGCAATATATCAAAAGTTAGAGGCTTTCATTAAGAAATATTATACCAATGAACTGATAAAAGGGATATTACTTTTCACCGGTTTTGGTTTATTATATTTTTTGTTTACGCTTTTTGTAGAGTATTTTCTTTGGTTGAAACCATTAGGAAGAACTTTTCTATTTTGGTTATTTGTTGGAGTTGAAGTTTTCCTTTTAGTCCGTTTAATCCTTTTTCCACTGTTCAAGTTATTTAAACTTCAAAAGGGAATAGATTATACTGAGGCTTCAAAAATTATTGGAAATCATTTTACAGAAGTAAGTGATAAGCTGACTAATTTTTTACAATTGTCTTCTGAAAATAATTCAGAAAGTTCAGAATTGGTTTTGGCTTCGATAGAACAGAAAGCGAATTCTTTGCAACCAATTCCATTTGGAAATGCAATTAATTTTAAAGCTAACAAAAAATATCTGCCATTGGCTTTAGTTCCAGTTTTGCTTTTTGCTGTGTTTTATATTTCTGGAAATAGCAATATTATTTCTCAAAGTTTGAATAGAGTAGTGCATTTCAATTCTGCATTTTTACCACCAGCTCCTTTTAAGTTTGTGGTTTTGAATTCTAATTTGCAAGCAGAACAAAATAAAGATTTTGTTATCAAAATGGAATCTGTTGGAAATGTAGTTCCTGAAAATGTGATGATTCATATCGGAAATGAAAGCTATTTTATGGAATCTTCTCAACCTGGAAAGTTTGAATTTAAAATTGAAAAGCCTTCTGAAAATATTCAATTTTCTTTTGAAGGAAATTCAGTTGTTTCAGAAGAGTACGAATTGAAAGTAATCACAGTTCCATCTATTGCAAACTTCGAAATGGTTTTAAATTTTCCTTCTTATCTAAAGAAAAAATCGGAGACAATTCAAGGAACTGGTAATGCAATTGTACCTGAAGGAACAACTGTAACTTGGAAAATGAATACCAAATCTACACAAGAAATTGAATGGAAAAGAGATAATGAAGTATTTAAGTTCAATAAGGTTGAGAATGACTTTAAATTGAGTAAAAATATTAGTCAAAATACAGAATATCAAATTCTTACGTCTAATGATAAGGTCAAAAACTACGAAAAACTAGATTACCAGCTTTCTGTTATCAAAGATCAGTTTCCAACTATCAATGTTGGCCCTGCGCCTGATAGTTTGAAGCTGGATAAGAACTATATTCTAGGAAGATTAGGTGACGATTACGGACTTTCGAAATTACAAATTGTATACTACGAACGTAATAAACCTCAATCTGCTAAGCGTGGAAACATTCCTGTTAAGACTGGAGTATTTGATCAGTTTGTTTTTAATTTTCCAAGTAATCTTCCTGTAGAAGAAGGAGTTTCATACGAATACTATTTTGAAGTTTTTGATAACGATGCACCACACGGATTTAAGAGTACAAAGTCTTCTACATTTTCAGATCGTGTAGCTACAACAGATGAAATTCAAGATCAGGAATTACAACAGCAAAATCAAAACATCAATAGTTTATCTAAATCTTTAAAGAACCAAACGAAGCAGATTTCAGAAATGGATAAGCTTCAGAATACAGGAAAAGAAAAAGATAATTTAGAGTTTAAAGATCAGCAGAAGATCAATGATTTTATCAAACGTCAGAAACAACAAGACGAAATGATGAAGCAATTTTCTGAAAAGATGAATCAGAACTTAGATAAATTTAAGGATGATAAGAAAGATAAAACTGCTGAAGATTTACAAAAGCGTTTAGATAATGCACAGAAAGATTTAGAAAAGAATCAGAAATTATTAGACGAACTGAAGAACTTAAATGACAAATTAAACAGTGAAGAGCTGTTTGATAAGATGGAAAAGTTCAAGCAAATCAGTAAAAACCAATCTCGTAATCTAGAACAATTAGTCGAGTTAACCAAACGTTTTTATGTTTCAAAGAAAGCAGAGCAAGTTGCTGAGAAACTAAATAAACTGTCAGAACAACAGGAACAGTTATCTAATAAAGAAAAAGAAAACACTAAAGAGAAGCAGGATGAAATCAATAAATCTTTTGATAAGATTCAGGAAGATTTAAAAGATTTAAAAGAGGAAAATAAGACTTTGAAGAAACCTTTGGATATACCATCAGATGCTTCTAAAGAGAAGGATGTAGATAATGATCTTAATAAAGCTTCTGAAGAATTGAGTAAAAAGAATACTTCTGGAGCTAAACCAAAACAGAAAAGTGCTGCAAAGAAAATGAAGTCTATGGCTCAAGAAATGCAGAGCGAAATGGAAGGTGGTGAACAAGAACAATTGGAAGAAGATGTAGCAATGCTTCGTCAGATTCTAGATAATCTTTTAGCTTATTCTTTATCGCAAGAAGATGTGATGAAACAGTTCAAAGCAATGAAATTGGGTTCCTCTACATTTACAAAAAACATTAAGATTCAGCAGAATTTGAAACAGCAGTTTAGACATGTTGATGATAGTTTGTTTGCACTTTCATTACGTAATCCAAAAGTAGCTGAAGACGTAACTAAAGAAATTGGAAACGTTCAATACAACATGGACAAGGCAATTGAAACTTTAACTGATGTACAGATTCCAAGAGGAGTTTCACACCAGCAATATGCAGTTTCATCTGCCAATAAGTTAGCCGATTTCTTGAGTGATCTATTAAATAATATGCAGATGTCTATGTCTAAACCGGGAGCGGGGAAACCTAAACCAGGTGACGGACAAGGAATGCAATTGCCAGATATTATTCAGAAACAAAAAGGACTTGCTGATAAGATGAAAGATGGTATGAAACCTGGACAGCAATCTGGAGATAAACCTGAAGAAAGTAAAGGTGGAAAGTCTGGGCAGGGGCAAAATGGTCAAGGTAAAGAAGGTCAGGGTAAAGAAGGACAAGGTAATAAAAGTGGAGATAAAGGTTCTTCTGGTAAAGATGGTAAAAACGGAAAAGGAGAGAAGAACGGTAATGAAGGAGAAGATGGAGAAGGTGATGCTGAAGCTATCATGGAGATTTACAAAGAGCAAGTCAAACTTAGAGAAGCATTGCAAAAAGAATTAGCAAAGAAAGGTTTATACTCTCAAGGTAAATCTGTAATAGACCAAATGAAACAATCTGAAAAGCAGATTTTAAACAAAGGATTTAAGAATGAGAACCTGCAACGTATATTGAATATTCAGCAAGAATTATGGAAATTAAACAATGCAGTTCAGCAACAAGGTCAAGATACACAAAGACAATCTGAGACTAATAAGGCTGAATTTATGAATCGTTCAAATACTTTACCTAGTTCGTTATTGGAATATTTAAACAGTGTAGAGATATTAAACAGACAATCACTACCTTTGCGCTCGAATTTTAATCAAAAAGTTCAAGAATACTTTAATACAAAATGATAAATTTTAATTACGAAACAGATTTTACTTTAGGAGACGAGCAGGCTTTTAGTGACTGGCTTAGTGCTGTAATTGTTTCTGAGAACAAGAACGAGGGAGAAATCAATTATATATTTTGTGATGATGAGTATCTTCATAAAATCAATGTAGAATATTTAGATCACGACACTTTAACTGATATAATTAGTTTTGATTATTCAGTTGGTAACGAGTTAAATGGAGATATTTTTGTTTCTGTAGAGCGCGTTGCAGACAATGCAAAAGACTTTAATGTTTCATTTGCTGAAGAACTTAAAAGAGTGCTATCTCATGGTATACTGCATTACTGTGGATACAAAGATAAATCAGACGAAGAAGCTCAATTAATGAGACAGAAGGAAGAAGAAAAAATGAAGATGTTTCACGTGGAACAGTAATTAAACATCTTTTTAATATATATGTTCCACGTGAAACGTTTAGGTTTTTTAAATTTTTATAACGTTCCACGTGAAACATATCTGAAGAGAATAAAATAAATTTACAGCGTTCCACGTGGAACGTTGAAGTATAGAATTTGAATAAAAGATTAAATCGTTCCACCTGGAACGATTTTTTAAGTTTGAAGTTTAAAGAAAACAGAATGGGATGTTTCACGTGGAACATGATTTTAAGATGTTTTTCGGAAGTTTAGAATGAAAATTTAAAAATGGAAGTTTATAAATGTTTCACGTGAAACATTTATTATAAAGATTCTGTTTCGGAGTTCTGATTTGAGAGTTCTGATTTGAGAGTTCTGATTTGAGAGGTCTGATTTGAGAGGTCTGATTTGAGAGGTCTGATTTGAGAGGTCTGATTTGAGGGTTCTGATTTGAGGGTTCTGATTTGAGAGGTCTGATTTGAGAGGTCTGTTTGAAAGTTCTGTTTGAAAGTTCTGTTTGAAAGTTCTGTTTGAAAAAAATAAAAAGATGTTCCACGTGAAACGTTTTTATTTGTTTTCTGATTTTAAAGATGTCAGTTTGCAGGTTTCAGTTTGAACTTGAAACCTGAAACTTGAAACTTGAAACAAAAATAAAAGTTCCACGTGGAACAAGAAAAATATAAATGTAATTCTAGAAACCGCGTTAGCGGTTTTTGGAGAATAATAAAACAAAATGTTTTTAGAAGAATACGATGTTATTGTGGTTGGTGCAGGCCATGCTGGTTCTGAAGCTGCGGCTGCGGCCGCAAATTTGGGATCGAAAACTTTATTGGTTACAATGAGTTTGCAGAACATAGCACAGATGTCTTGTAATCCTGCGATGGGTGGAATTGCGAAAGGACAGATCGTTCGTGAAATTGATGCGCTTGGTGGTTATTCAGGAATTGTTTCTGATAAGACTGCGATTCAGTTCAAGATGTTGAATAAATCAAAAGGACCTGCAATGTGGTCGCCGAGAGTTCAAAGTGATAGAATGCGTTTCGCAGAAGAATGGAGAATGATGTTGGAGGCAACTCCAAATCTTGATTTTTATCAAGAGATGGTAAAAGGGTTGATAATTGAAGATGAAAAGATAAAAGGAATTAGAACTTCACTTGGTGTGGAGATTCGTTCCAAATCTGTGGTTTTGACAAATGGTACTTTTTTGAATGGTTTAATTCATATCGGTGAAAAACAATTCGGAGGAGGTAGAGCAGGAGAAAGTGCTGCGACCGGAATTACCGAAGATTTGATCAAAGCAGGTTTTGAAGCTGGAAGAATGAAAACAGGAACGCCACCTCGAGTAGATGGACGTTCTTTAGATTATTCTAAAATGAACGAAGAAAAAGGAGATGCAAAGCCAGCAAAGTTTTCTTATTCAGATGTGACTTCTCCGTTAACGCATCAGCGTTCTTGTTACATGACCTATACGTCTTTGAATGTTCATGATATTTTGAGAGAAGGTTTTGATCGTTCTCCAATGTTCAACGGAAGAATCAAAAGTTTAGGACCAAGATATTGTCCGTCGATTGAAGATAAAATAAATCGTTTTGCAGATAAAGAACGTCACCAATTATTTGTTGAACCAGAAGGATGGAATACTTGCGAAGTTTATGTAAACGGATTTTCAACTTCACTTCCAGAAGATATTCAATTTAAAGCGCTTCGTTCTGTTGCAGGTTTTGAAAATGTAAAATTCTTTAGACCTGGTTATGCAATCGAATATGATTTCTTTCCGCCAACGCAATTGAAACATACTTTGGAAACAAAGTTAGTTGAAGGATTATATTTTGCAGGTCAGATTAATGGAACGACAGGTTACGAAGAAGCAGCTTCTCAAGGTTTGATGGCTGGAATAAATGCACACTTGAAAGTACATGAAAAAGATCCCTTGATTTTAAAACGTGACGAAGCGTATATCGGAGTTCTAATTGATGACTTGATTACGAAAGGAACAGAAGAACCATATCGTATGTTTACATCAAGAGCAGAGTATAGAACTTTGTTGCGTCAAGACAATGCCGATTTCAGATTGACTCCAATGTCATACGAAATTGGTTTAGCTTCTGAAGATCGTTTACGAAGAATGGAAAAGAAATTAAACGAATCTGAAAAGATGGTTCAATTCTTCAAAGAAACTAGTGTTACGATTGCAGAAACAAATCCTATTTTGGAAGCAAAAGAATCAGCACCGATTTCTCAAGGAGATAAAATGTTTAAGATTTTCTCTCGTCCACAGATTGAATTAGAAGATATGTTGAAATTTGAAAAGGTTGAAGCATATATCAAAGAAAATGATTTGGATGAAGAAATTGTTGAGCAAGCCGTAATTCAGGTTAAATATTCTGGTTATATCGAAAAAGAAAGAAATAATGCTGATAAATTAAATCGTTTGGAAGAAGTAAAAATTCCAGACAATTTTGATTATAACAAAATTAAGTCCATGTCGATTGAAGCAAAACAGAAATTAAGCAAGATTCGTCCTGTAACTATTTCGCAAGCTTCAAGAATAAGCGGAGTATCGCCAAGTGATATTTCCGTGCTTTTGATTTATATGGGAAGGTAAAAAAGTTTTCGGTCTCAGTTTTCAGCTTTCAGTTTTTACTGAGACTGTAAACTGGGACTAAATACTTTTAAATGTTCCACGTGAAACTATTTTTTTGCTTTTTATTTTTAGGATATAGTATAAATCTAAAATCTAAAGTTAAGAATCTTAAATTTTTGCTGTTCCACGTGAAACCTTTTGCCAAAACAAGAATGATTTTTTTGAAATAATTTGAACTATTAGCTGTTTCAGATGGAAAGAAAATCGAATTTGAAAAGGATATTGTTTTGCAAAGAGATGAATAAATTAAATTGCAATAATGTTGAATTATCAATTTTGAAAGAATCAAAAAGAATCGAAAAGAATAAAATGAAAAACAAAAAATCCTAAAAGCGATAAAATTTCGTTTTTAGGATTTGCTATAAATTAAACCCAAATATCTATAAATTTAAAAAATGAACGTTTTAAACAAAAAACACTTTCTTACGGTAAAAGACCATTCTGTTTCAAAAGAAATTTTTGATTTGTATTATGATGAAGAATTAGATATGCTAATTACTTCTCCACAACCTGAACTTCAAAATTTGGGTAAATATTACGAAAGCGAAGATTATATTTCGCATACAGATAACAAACGTTCGTTATTTGAAAAAGCATATCATTTTGTGAAAAATATTGCGCTTAAGAATAAATTGAATCTAATCAATAGCCAGCAATCAAAAAAAGGAAAACTTTTGGATATTGGAGCTGGAACTGGAGATTTTCTTCTAACAGCAAAAATTGACGGTTGGGAAACCATTGGAGTAGAACCAAGCGATCGAGCAAAAAATATTGCTAAAGAAAAAGGAATTTCATTTGTAGAAGAAACTAGCACTTTAGAAAGTAATTCTTTGGATGTAATTACAATGTGGCATGTTTTGGAACACGTTCCAAATTTAGAACTTCAGATTCAAGAATTAAAGCGTTTGTTAAAACCAACTGGAACATTAATTATTGCGGTTCCAAACTATAAATCGTTCGATGCGGGTCATTATGAAACTTTTTGGGCTGCGTATGATGTTCCGATTCACTTTTGGCATTTTTCAAAAAAATCAATTCAATTGCTTTTTGAAAGAGTGGATATGAAATTAGAAAAGATACTTCCAATGAAGTTTGATTCTTTTTACGTAAGCCTTTTATCCGAAAAATATAAAAATGGAAAAATGAATTACATCAAAGCTTTTTTCATTGGTTTAAAATCAAATTGGAAAGCAAAAAGCTCAAAGGAATATTCATCGCATATTTACGTTTTAAAAAACAAATAAAAATCAAAAATCATTTAAAGCCGTTTTGCCTCTAAAAGACAAGATGGCTTTTTTTAGCTAATCCAAAACAAGACAAAAAATACCTAAAATATGGTGATAACATTGGTTTATGGCTATATTTTTTTCGATAAATAAAAACAATATCATAAATTTTACGCATTTTTTAAACTTTATGTTGATGCTATTGATTTTTTTATATTTTTGTCTTCAATACTTAAAAAAATAGAATTATAAAAAATGAAAAAAGCATTAGTTATTATCGCACTTTCAGTTTTCGCAGTTTCTTGTAACAAAACAGCAGAGGTAAAGGAAGTAAAAACAGCTTACGTGGATACTTCGGTTTTGATGAAAGAATACACTGAGGCAAAAGATTTAGAGGCAAAGTATAAAGCTCAAGCGGAAGAAAAAGGTAGACAATTACAAGCTGAGATTTCACGTTTTAAACAAGACGCTGCTAGTTTTCAAAGTCAGGCACAAGCAAACGGTCAAGCTTGGGCACAGCAAAGAGGTGCTGAATTGCAAAAAAGAGAGCAGCAATTAGGTTATGCACAACAAGCATTGGCTCAACAATTACAACAAGAAAGTGGTGTTGAGATGGATTCTCTTGTTAGTGGAGTTAAAAAATTCATTAAAGATTACGGAAAGAAAAACGGTTACTCTTACATCTACGGAACAGGAGATGCTGCAACAATTTTGTATGCTGAAGAGAAATACGATATCACAAAAGAAATTATCAAAGCTTTAAATGATAAATACAAAGCAGAGCCAAAAACAGATGCGAAACCAGCAGCTGAAGCAAAAGAAGGCGAAGCAAAAAAATAAAAACTACCAAACTAACTAAATTACTGAAAACCTAAATCCACTACGATTTAGGTTTTTTCTTTTTATAAAAATGCGGTAATTTTATTTCTTTAATACAAGCCCAATGCAGAACGTTTCAGAAGCGGCAGCTTATACTTTGCAATTCATCAATCAGACTCAAAAATCTATTTTCCTTACGGGAAAAGCAGGTACTGGAAAAACTACGCTTTTGCGTGAAATCATCGCAACAACGCATAAAAATACTGTGGTCGTTGCACCAACAGGAATCGCTGCTTTGAATGCTGGAGGTGTAACAATCCATTCCATGTTTCAGCTTCCGTTTTCTGCTTTTATTCCGTCGTACGAAGCGAGCGCACAATTTACAGAAACGGTAAAGTTTGAAAACAAAGAATCGTTGCGTCGTCATTTCAAAATGAATAACGTGAAGCGAAACGTAATTAAAAACATGGAGCTTCTGGTTATTGATGAAGTGAGTATGATGCGTGCCGATTTGTTGGATGCGGTCGATTTCATGATGCAGACTGTTCGAAGAAACACACAGCCTTTTGGTGGAGTCCAGGTTTTGTTTATTGGAGACTTGCTTCAATTGCCACCCGTGATTCGTGATGAAGAATGGCGAACGCTAAAAAATTATTACCGAGGAAAATTCTTTTTTCATTCTCATGTTCTCCAAACGTATCCGCCAATTTATATCGAGTTGTCAAAAATCTATCGCCAGACCGATGATGCTTTTATTTCAGTTTTGAATAATTTGCGAAACAATCAGATCACTCCAGAAGATATAGCCATTCTAAATCAGTATGTTAAGCCAGATTTTGACTTTAAAAAGAACAAAGGCTATATAACACTTACAACGCATAATGCTAAAGCAGATTCTATTAACTCACAATCAATCAGTGATTTAGATGGTAAAGAATATGTGTATACGCCATTTGTGGTGGGAGACTTTCCTGAAAAGATATTTCCTGTTGAGGAAGAACTGAAATTAAAAGTCGGCGCACAGATCATGTTCGTCAAAAATGATTTGTCTTTTGAAAAAAGATATTTCAACGGAAAAATGGGTGTCATCAAATCGCTTTCAGATGAAGAAATCTTTGTTCATTTTCCAGAAGAGAACATGACGCTTGAAGTAGAAAAGTACGAATGGAAAAATATCCGCTACAAAGTCAACGAACAAACCAAAGATATTGAAGAAGAGGTTTTGGGAACTTTTGCGCATTACCCGATCAAGTTGGCTTGGGCCATCACGGTGCACAAAAGCCAAGGTTTAACTTTTGACAAAGCAGCGCTTGATGTATCGCAAGTTTTTCTGTCCGGACAAGCCTATGTAGCACTTTCGCGTTTGCGTTCGTTAGAAGGGCTTATTTTGCTTTCTCCAATGCAGATGAATGGTATTTCTAACGATCAAGATGTGATGGATTATGCTTTGAATAGAGCGACAGAAGAGACTTTAGAGAAAGCGCTTCACTTCGAAACCAAAAACTTTATTCATAACTATTTGATAAACAGTTTTAATTGGGGAGAATTGGCGCAAGAATGGCGAAATCATCGTTTCAGTTATAACGAAAATGCGGCTGGTTCCGAAAAAGCGAAACATGCAGTTTGGGCGCATAAACGAATGGAAATTATGGAGCAGCTTTTAGATCCTTCGCAGAAATTCATTTCGCAACTCAATAAAATTTTCATCAAAGAAACGGTCGATTTGTTTTTTGTAAAAGAAAGGGTAGATGCGGCCTATGATTATTTCTTCAAACAAATGGATAAGTTGGTCGATGATCTGATTTACAAAATGGCTGAAATTCAAAAATTTAAAAAAGTTAAAGAGTTCTATGAAGAACTTAATTTTTTAGAAGATCTTCAGACTAAAGCGGTTTTGCGATTGATGAAAGCCAAGTTATTGATTGAAGTTGTTGTTGCAGGAGAAGAAATCAGTAAAGAAAAGCTTTCGTCGCCAAATATTAAAAATTACAAAACGAACAAAGCGGAAAGGATAAGAGAAGAGCTGAAAACGACAAATACAGACATTTTTAGGGCCGAAGAACCCGTTGTTCGATACAAATCAGCTAAGACAGAGAAAAACGAGCTTAAAACGGCTAAAAAGACGACAGTCGAAGAAACATACGATTTGTGGATGGATAAAAATTCAGTGGAAGATATTGCGAGAATGCGTAAATTGAATGTTCAAACTATTGAGGGGCATTTGATACGACTTATTCAAGCGAAGAAAATTGAAATTACAGATGTTCTGCCTTATGATAAAATTTTGGCTTTGCGAGAAGCATTTCAGTTTTATCAAGAAGAATCTTTGAGTCCTTTGAAAGAAAAGTATGGAGATGAATTTACTTGGGACGAATTGAAAATGTTCAAAGCGAGCATAAATTTAATTTAGAGCGTCCTACGTGAAACACTGTTTTCTGTTTTTTCAAAAATCTAATTTCTACGCATTAAATCATTTTTGACATGAAAACATTTAAAATATTGCTAACAATTTTGGTGTTTAATTCTTCGTTTTTGATTGCTCAGGATTTGAAACCAGAATATCAAAAGTTCATTTCGAAGTTTATTCTGGAAGTGAAAAACAGCGATAAAGAAGCAATTGCAAAACGGATAAAATTTCCGTTCAAGCGAGAATATCCAATTCCGTCAGTGAAAGATAAAGCTGATTTTGTAAAAAGATATAATCAAATTTTTGATAAAGTTCTGATTGAAAAAATAACAAAATCGGATCCTTCAAAGGATTGGTCAGAAGTGGGTTGGCGTGGCATTATGCTCAATCAAGGTGATTTGTGGATCGATACCGATGGAAGAATCATCAGTATCAATCATCAAACTGACGAAGAACTGAAAATGAAAAATTCGCTGATTGCAGCACAGAAGAAAAATGTAAACTCTTCGATTTCAAACTTTAAAGAGCCGATTGCCATTCTTGAAACTTCAAAATTTAGAATAAGAATTGACGATTTGGGAAATAATAATTATCGTTATGTTTCTTGGGGAATTAAAAACAAAATGACCGACAAACCTGATTTAGTAATTGAAAACGGAGTTTTCTACGCGGATGGAACTGGTGGAAATCATCATTACGAATTTAAAAAAGGAAATTTTAGATATGAGTGTCATTTTATTGTTTTAGGCGAAAAAGATTCGGCGCCTTCGGCGTTAATTGTATATCAATCAGGAAAAGAAATTTTGTCGCAAGATGCCAAAATTGTTTCACGATAAACATTGCGGAATATTAAGTTTTTAGGTCAAAAAAAATCCCGTTCTTTTGAAACGGGATTTTTTTTTTGATTTATAGATTTTCGACCAGAATCCAAGCTTGTGGATTTTCGCCTTTTTGTATTTCTTTTTGAGCTTGTTCTGCTTCTTTCATAGTTGCGTAGCTTCCGTATAAAACAGGAAATAATCCGTGTTTGTTTTCTTTCAACATCCTCGCTTTGAAACCATCTTTAATTAGTTGGTTATAAGCTTTTCTTGCATTCTGCTCGCTTCTAAAAGCACCAGCCATAATGTGATATGGCATTGTTGTTTCGACAGTTTCAACTTTAGCAGAATCAACAGAAAGTGTTACAGCAGGAAGCGGACTTTTAATAAAGAAAGTTGCTTCTTGAATTTTGTTCTGTACTTTTTTCTGAACTGCTTGTTCTACAACAAGTGTTTGGTTATCAATTTGATTTTGATATAATGGGTAACCAATGCTTCCTGTAATTCCAAGTCCTAAAACAAGAATTGCAGCATATCGCAAGAATGGATTTGAAGATTTGGTTTCTTCTTCATTTTCGTATAATAAAACAGCATCTTTTTCTTTTGCTGCGATTTTTTCGATTTTTTTCTCGAAAGCTTCTTTTTTCACCATTGGTGAAACAAAAGGACTTAATCCAAAAGAAGTAGATAGAAAATTGGTTTGATCGTTTGGTTTAAAAACAATATTGCTTTCAGAATTTAAACGTAGCTCTCCAATGTTCTTTAAAAGAATTACGCCTTCTTCCTCCAATGTTTTTTTCCAATTTAAAACTTCAAAAGCAATTGCGCTTACAGCAAAACCGTAAGATGTTTTTTCTGCTTGTGCAATATGATTTGCCAACAATCCATCGTTATTTTTGATACGACTGTTGAAAGAAATGGTTTTTTTTGGAGGAAAAAACGAATTAGTGCTTTCATTCAGCTGCGCTGAGTGAGTTTCTGTTAAAAATGCACCAAATCCTGGAATCGTTACACACTGATAACGATACAATAACTGTGAGATATATACTTCGATTTTCATATTAACAAAGTTAGACAACGCGTATAGTTATCAAAATTTTATTCACAATTTTTATTAACAATTCGGAATTATTTTTAGACAATTCGTTTTCAATAGATTAACTTATTTGTTTTGCTTACGTAATAAGCCGTGCTAAAATTATTTTTTAAATTTATTAAGAAATTACTTTGTTTTATTGATATTTGCGCTTTAAAGAAAGTAGGTTTTATTTTTCTATTTTACATAATGTTATAACAAGATGACAGATCAAGAATTGTTTAATTTACTTGCCTTATTAAAGGTTGATGGAGTAGGAGATATAATGGGCAAAAAATTGCTTAATTCTTTTGGTGATGCCGAAGCTATTTTTAAAGCAAAAAGTCAACATTTGGCAGCAGTTGACGGAATTGGATCTGTTTTATTAAAAAATCTAAAAGATAAAAGTGTTTTTGAAAAAGCAGATAAAGAATTGACTTTTATAAAAAACAACAATATTCAGGTTTCGTTTTTTCAGGATGATAATTATCCAGAACGTCTCAAGCATTGCATTGATGCACCAATTCTGATATTTACTGCCGGAAATCTAGATTTCAAAAACAAAAAAATAATCAGTATCGTGGGCACACGGCGCGCATCAGGCAGCAATGGATTTAAATTTACAAACTGTTGGTGTGCTGGCTCATGGTTTAAATCAGATTTATCCGAGAACGCACAAAAAGTATATGGCCAGAATGGAAGAGAACGGTGGATTTATTACTGAGTTTTGGAGCGATTCGAATCCAGATAAAGAGAAATTTGTGCGTCGAAACCGTATTGTTGCTGGAATGACGGAAGCAACAGTTGTAATTGAATCTGCCGATAGAGGTGGATCTCTAATTACAGCAAATATGGCCAACGAGTACAATAGAGACGTTTTTGCTGTTCCTGGAAGAGTTACAGATAAATACAGTCAAGGCTGCAATAACTTGATTAAAACCCAGAAAGCAAATGTGTTGACAGATGCCGCTGATATAATCTATATGTTAAATTGGGATATTAAAGAAAAACCAAAAAATATTCAGAAACAGCTTTTTGTAGAATTAGAATCTGAAGAACAGAAGGTTTATGATTTTCTTATAAAAAACGGGAAAGAGTTACTCGACATCATTGCAATTGAATGTGAAATACCAATTTTTAAACTGTCTGGAATTCTGATTGGTATGGAATTAAAAGGTGTTATTAGACCACTTCCTGGAAAACTTTTTGAGTCAATTTAACGCAGAAAATCCTATATATATTATTTTCTTGTAAAATGTTTGTACAATCGATATAAAATATAAATCAGCAGTAAGCCGAAAATTATATTTAAGATTTGAAATACATAAGAGGGAACATTGTAATCTTCAATATACTTATCCATTCTTTTTGTTTTTAAAAGATTAATATACTTGAAGTTACAAAAATATATGATAAAAGAAAAACGCTGAGCAATTTTAGTAATGTTCAGCGTTTTATAGAATATTGTTTTTTAAATTTATTTTTGAAATCCTAGAACCTCTCTAACTTTTGCCAAAACACCATCAGCAATAACCGAAGCTTTTGCAGCACCTTTTTTCAATAAAGCGTCAACTTCTTCTAGATTGTTGATGTAGTAATTATATTTTTCTCTTTCTGTTTTGAATTTTTCAGTAATCAATTCGAACAGAGCTTGTTTAGCGTGACCGTAACCATAATTTCCGCCTAAATAATTTGCTCTCATTTGTGCGATTAGTTCTTCTGTTCCTAACAGAGAATAAATTGCAAAAGCATTACAAGTATCAGGATTCTTTGGAGCTTCAAGTGGTGTACTATCCGTTTCAATGCTCATAACTTGTTTACGCAGAGTCTTATCGTCCAAGAAAATGTTGATGATATTGTTTGCAGATTTACTCATTTTTCCTCCGTTTGTTCCTGGAATTAGCATAATGTTCTCTTGAATTTTTGCTTCAGGAAGAACAAAAGTTTCACCCATTTGGTGGTTAAAACGAGCCGCAACATCACGAGTAATTTCTAAATGCTGTAATTGATCTTTTCCAACTGGAACAAATTCAGCATCATACAATAAAATATCAGCAGCCATTAACATCGGGTAGGTAAAAAGTCCGGCATTAACATCATCCAAACGATCGGCTTTATCTTTGAAAGAATGTGCTAAAGTCAATCTTTGAAATGGAAAAAAACAGCTCAAATACCAAGTCAATTCTGTAGTTTGCACTACGTCTGATTGTCTGTAAAATGTAACTTTTTCAGGATTTAATCCGCACGCAAGCCAAGCCGCAGCAGTACTGTACGTGTTTTCTCTTAAAGTCTTTCCGTCTTTAATTTGAGTGATTGAATGCAAATCGGCAATAAACAAATAAGATTCATTTGATGGATCATTTGATAATTCGATTGCCGGAATAATTGCTCCTAATAAATTTCCTAAATGCGGTGTTCCTGTACTTTGAACACCCGTAAGTATTTTTGCCATTCTCGTTTTTTCTTATACTTGATCTGCAAAGTTCGTTTTTTTAGCGCAGAGTTCACAGAGTTTTTCGCAGAGTTTGGGAAGATTTTTTGAGTTTTTTGAAGACCACGGTTTTTTTCTGTTTCTTTAGATATCATTTATCACTCTTCTAATACCGTTTTTCAAAAGAGACTCGTTAAAATTAATTAGCAAGCCGAGTTTGCATTTAGCTAGTTTGAGATAAGTTAATGTTTGTGCCAAATGGTTTACCGTTAAAGCTTCAACAGCTTTAATTTCAATAACAAACTTATTTTCAACCAATAAATCGATTCGATATCCGCAATCTAGTTTTATCTCCTCGAAGATTAATGGCATT
Organism: Flavobacterium sp. PLA-DH12; assembly: GCF_059511845.1. Lineage (NCBI taxonomy): Bacteria > Pseudomonadati > Bacteroidota > Flavobacteriia > Flavobacteriales > Flavobacteriaceae > Flavobacterium > Flavobacterium sp. PLA-DH12. The sequence continues at coordinate 369,246 of NZ_JCAMPD010000002.1, read as the reverse complement.
GGCTTTTCTTTTTCGACAAGTAGTCCACGTTGTTTAATTTTATAAAAAAGACATTCTTGATAAACATTTTCTAACAAACCTGGTCCAAGTTTTCTGTGTATTTCGATTGCTAGACCAATAACAATAGTCGAAATTTCGTTTTCATTCATTTTTTATTTAATTTTAATACATAATTTCGTATAAAAATAAATAATTTTATTGTAAGTTTCTGTTTATTTTGCAAAAGAATAGCAAAACTATGAGAACTCAATTAAATGCATTTCTCTCAAAAACTTCGTGTACTCAGTGAAAAACTCTGTGATCTCTGCGTTACAAAACAATAGAATTAAGTTAATATTTATAAAATCATTTCTGTTTTCTTACTTTTGAAGCTATGAAAATATTTAAAATTGCTTTTTGGATTCTTTGGAGAATTTGGTTTTACGTTTTGATGGCCATTCCAATACTCATTATGTTGCCTTTTCTGGTTATTTCTATCCTTTCTGAGAAAGGATATCCATATTTCTTTAAAATGGCACGCATTTGGGCTAAATTTATCCTTTTCGGAATGGGTTTCTTTTATACCGTAAAACGCGAACAGAAGCTCATTAAAGGCAAAAGTTACATGATTGTGGCCAATCATACTTCTATGACGGATATTATGCTTACGTTGGCTTTAATTAAAAATCCATTTGTTTTTGTTGGGAAGAAAGAGCTGGTAAAGATTCCGCTTTTTGGATTTTTCTATAAACGTACTTGTATTTTGGTTGACAGAAGTTCATCTAAAAGTAAAAATGAGGTTTTTAAAAGAGCTCAAAACAGATTAAATCAAGGTTTAAGTATTTGCATTTTCCCAGAGGGCGGAGTTCCAGATGACGAAAGTATTTTGCTAGATGAGTTTAAAGACGGCGCATTTAGATTGGCAATTGATCATCAGATTCCGATTGTGCCTATTGTTTATCCAGATAACAAAGAGCGTTTTTCATATACTTTTTTGAGTGGAAGTCCAGGAAAAATGCGCGCTAGAATTTTACCTTTCGTAGAAACAAAAGGATTGACAAGCGACAACAGAAAAGAATTAAGAGATCAAGTTAGAGATATGATTTATAATGGTTTAATTGATTATCAAAAGGAGTAACCATAAAAACATTATGTAAAATACAAAAGCCGGTAGACTTAAAAGTTTACCGGCTTTTCTTTGAATTAAAAACCCCTATTTTTATTCAAAAGCTTATTATCTGTGAATTATCTTTTCTGAAATAAAACGCAATACTTTTTTAAATTTCAATTTGGTTTTTCTTCGGTTTTTATTGTACAACAATTCTATTTTTTCTTTCATGGTTAAAAAAATTAATGGTTGATAATAAAGAGTTTAGTTAATAACTCAAGTTAATGTCACATTATTATAGATATCGAAAAATTAAAAAGGTTGCGCTGGAATTGAAGAAAATTTGACAAAAACCTGTCAGTTTGAACAACCAACAGATTTTTAACTCAAATAACTAACCAATGTAAATTCTAAAAAAAACCGAAATTGATATATGGCAGTACCAATTATAAACTGCTTTTTTATATAGATGGAAGGTTGGCAAAAAGGTTGCGTGGAAATTTCATTTTTTATGTCAAAATAAAAAAGCCGAATGATTCTAAAAAAATCATTCGGCTCTCAAAGCGTCTTTGTTGACTTATTTTTAGGCGTTTGCCAATTCTTTCATGTGATCTTTAATTTTAACTTCCAGTTCGTCAGCTAGTTCTGGGTTGTCTTTAATTAAAGCTTTAACGGCGTCACGTCCTTGTCCTAATTTTGTGTCACCATAACTGAACCAAGATCCTGCTTTTTTAACGATGTCAAATTCTACAGCTAGATCTAAGATTTCACCAGTTTTAGAAACTCCTTCTCCGTACATAATGTCAAATTCGGCAGTTTTAAAAGGTGGTGCCACTTTGTTTTTAACAATTTTAACTTTAGTTCTGTTACCAATTACATTTTCACCGTCTTTGATCTGAGCAGAACGACGAATATCTAAACGTACAGAAGCGTAAAATTTAAGTGCGTTACCTCCGGTTGTCGTTTCAGGATTTCCGAACATAACACCAATTTTTTCACGAAGCTGGTTGATGAAGAAAACTGTACAGTTTGTTTTACTGATAGTTCCAGTAAGTTTTCTCAAAGCTTGAGACATCAAACGTGCATGAAGACCCATTTTAGAATCTCCCATCTCACCTTCAATCTCACTTTTTGGAGTTAAAGCTGCAACCGAGTCAATTACAACGATGTCTATAGCGCCAGAACGAATAAGATTTTCAGCAATTTCTAAAGCCTGCTCTCCGTTGTCTGGCTGAGAAATAATTAAGTTCTCAATATCAACATTTAATTTCTCTGCATAGTTTCTGTCAAAAGCATGTTCCGCATCGATAAAAGCAGCAATACCACCAGCTTTTTGAGCTTCTGCAATTGCGTGAAGCGTCAAAGTAGTTTTTCCAGAAGATTCTGGACCATATATTTCGATAATTCTTCCTTTTGGATATCCGTTTACTCCAAGAGCTAAGTCAACACCTAGTGAGCCAGAAGAAATCGTTTCTACTTCTACAATGGCTTTATCGCCCATTTTCATTACGGTTCCTTTTCCGTAGGTTTTGTCAAGTTTGTCAAGCGTTAATTGTAGTGCTTTTAATTTGGCTTCTTTCTCTGAACTCATTTTTTTTCTAAATATCTTAAATTATTATTTTGTCTTTCTGGATAAAAATAAGAAAATTCCTTAATAATCTTATTAGTCAGTTTTATAATTTGTAAAATTACTTCTTTTTTTGAAGTTTGATTGTTCCAAATTGTCACAAAATCGTTCTACAAAAACAAAGCCTTTAATTCTGTTGCATCTGTTGGTTTTATTTTACCAGCTAGCAATAAACTTAATTGTTTACGACGTAGTGCAGCCTCAAAGCGCTGAATTTCTAATTCAGTTTCTGGTATAATTGCAGGAACTTCAACAGGTCTTCCGGTATCGTCTACTGCTACGAAAGTATAAATTGCCTCGTTGGCTTTTGTTCTGTTTCCAGATTCGCGGTCTTCTACCCATACGTCTATAAAAACTTCCATAGAACTTTTAAAAGATCTGGAAACTTTTGCTTCTACAGTTACAACACTTCCAAGCGAAATAGCTCTGTTAAAAGCAACGTGATTTACAGAGGCCGTTACTACAATTCGACGTGAATGTCTGCGGGCCGCAATACTTGCCGCTCGGTCCATTCTGGCTAATAGCTCACCGCCGAAAAGATTGTTTAAAGGATTTGTTTCGCTCGGTAAAACCAAATCAGTTAAAATAGTTAGGGATTCTGAAGGATGTTTTGGATTCATTTTTTTTAATAAAATTTGTTTTAACGCCCCAAAAAGGGCTTTTTTTGTCACAGATTTCACAGATTAAAATGATTAAATAAATCTGTGAATCCCGATAGCTATCGGGAGTGGCATATTTTAGTTCAACCAATAAACAGCCATTACAGCTGGTATAAAATATATAACAATGGTTCTCGCACCATCGTAATCTTTTGCAAGTCTTTGTCCGAAAAGCATCATTAGCAAACAGATGCAAGAAAATATAGCTCCATAAAAGCCAAATTCTCTGCCATTGTTTGTAAATAATTGAATTCCGCCCACAACGCATAAAATTCCTGAAATCAATTCTAAAATCAATAAATGCAATAGAGCCAGAGGAACTTGATTTTTTAAAGGTGTTTTGGCAAAGTGTTCTTTAAGCCATGCAACATTATCTTTCCAGTAAAAAATTTTCTCGTAACCCGATTGTAGAAAAGTTAAAGCTAGAAAAGCTAGAAGTAAAATTGAGGCAACATTGTTCATTATGAATTATTTTTTATGAATTAAACGAGTCAATTTGATCGATAAATCGGTAAGGATTATTTTTGCATTTCCGTTTCTTTCAATGTGATACATCGCATCTGAAAGTTCTTTGAATATTTCGTGGATGTTGTTTCCGTTTACGAAAGGAGCAAAATTCTCCAATTTAAATTTATCCACTTTCGGTTCAATATACACTAGACTTTGTGCTTGATAATTTAGCATAAGAGCTTGTCTAAACATTTCAATGCAGTATTGAATAAATTTTTTCTGGCTCTCACGTCCAAGCGCGGCAATCTGCTCGCTCCATGAAATTAAATCCTGAATGGCAGCAGCATTTCCTTTTGCCCTAAAAGCAGCTCGAACCCAATTGACAAACCATTGCTCAAACGGAAGATCATCATCGTCTTCTTTTAACAAATGCAATGCTTTATTAAAATTTCCTTGCGCTTGATGTGCAATTTTTTTAGCTAAGTTTTGGTCTATATTTTCTTGGGCAACCAAAGCTTCAGCTATTACTTTTTCAGGAAGTCCGTTAAAGTGAATAACCTGGCATCTTGAACGTATGGTTTGGATTATATCTTCTTCGTTTTCAGAAATCAGAATAAACATGGTTTTGTCTGAAGGCTCTTCGAGAAGTTTTAGCAGTTTATTGGATGCGGCGATATTCATTTTATCGGCCATCCAGATAATCATGATTTTGTAACCGCCTTCATAAGATTTTAGCGAAAGCGATTTTAAAACTTCCTGTGCATCTTCTACACGAATTTCTCCCTGCTTGTTTTGAACGCCAAGAATTTTATACCAATCGAACAAACCTCCGTAAGGCATTTCTTGAATAAAACTGCGCCAATCCTGAATAAAGTCTAAACTTTTCGGTTTTGTTTTTACGTCTTCGGTTGTAACGGTTGGGTAGATAAAATGCAGATCGGGATGAGAGATGTTATCAAATTTTAGATTACAAGAATCATTTCCATTTGAATTTTCATCACCGGTATTATTGCATAAAATGTATTGGGCATAGGCAATGGCTGTTATTAATGTGCCACTTCCTTCTGGACCAACGAATAATTGAGCATGAGGAATTCTACCAGAAGCAGCACTTTTTATCAAGTGGCTTTTGATGTAATCTTGACCTAAAATTTGAGAAAATTGCATTGGGCAAAGATAGAAGAAAATGTCTAGTCAAAAATTATCGGGATAAGATTATTTCGTCGTTGCCATTTTCAAATTTAGTTTGGAAGTCTTCGAATGTTTTTTTGAATTTTTTCGAATCATTTTCGACAGAATTTTGTTAATAAATATCTTCAAGTGAGTAAATATCAAGATGTTTTTGTTAATATTTTTTTTCAAAAAACGATAAACGTAAGGTTTTTTTGGTTATTAATTAGAAGGATTTTTCTTTTTTTATAGCGAATATCTTACGGATTTTAAATTAACATTTTTAACAAAATGCCCGTTAAAACGCACATTTTCTCGACATAACGCTGGTTTTTAAGGTTTTTTTAAGGAAATTTTTTGAAAAAAAAATCCATTACAGTTGTAATTTAAGTTAATTTCTATATTTTTGTTTTTATCAACAACCAATTATAAAATAAGAATCTATGAAAGGGAAAATTATTCTATTTAGTGCTTTTTTTATCTTAACTACTGCGGCTGTTTCAGCACAAGCTAAAAACGCACCGAGAAGTATTATCAGTACAACTGCTCTTATCAGAAAATACCATGATCAAAAAGAATTAAGTGGTATGCAAAAAGGAGAACTTTTGGAATTATACATCGAGCGTATTAAAGTATTAGTTAAAACTCTCCCTTACATTGCTTTGGTTACTAAACCAGGTGTTACTATGGCAGACTTAGGTATTCCAGACGATAACGAACACAAAAAAGTATTAGATGCTCAGGCAGTTGGTACAACAACTTTCTTGGATACTACGGTAGATTTTCAAAGAAAAATGATGCCTTACTCTGATAAAGGAAATCTAATCGCTGCAATCTTATTCTACGAAAGTACATTGAAATCATTACACGAGTTCAACGATTTGAACGAAATGTAATAAAGCATTTTTTAAAATCTTTTTTGAGAAAGTCTAGTGAATACCAGCTAGGCATTCTTAAAAAACAAAATAAAAAAAACAACTCATTCTCGAGGGGCCTGAAAAATTTCAGAAAACTCGAGAAGAGTTTTTGCATTTACGCATACCCAAATTTATTATTAACCGTAATACCCCCCTTATCATGAAAAAAATTACTCAATTGATCTGCGTTCTTTTGACAGTTGCGAGTATGAATGCTCAACAAGAGAAAGGAATTATGGGCTACACCAATTGGTTAAACAACTGGACTGAGTTTAAGCCTAACAAAGTTGATTATGGAGAAGCAAACCAAATTTTGGCAGGAAATATTTCTGTTAATACCAAATTGCTGAAAAGAAATATCTACGTTTTGCAAGGAAACGTTTATGTTACAAACAATGCTGTTTTAACTATCGAACCAGGAACTGTAATTATTGGTGATTTCGAAACAAAAGGAACATTGGTGATCACAAAAGGTGCACAATTAGTAGCTGATGGTTTAGAAACAGATCCAATCGTATTTACTTCAAACCGCAGCATGAAAAAAGCTGGAGACTGGGGTGGTATCGTAATTCTTGGTGATGCTCCAATTAATAAATTTGGAAATGTAGGTTCTTATAACCTAGATCTAGATCCAACAATGACTACTTACGGTGGAGACAACGTAGCTTCAAACTCAGGAATTTTAAGATTCGTAAGAATCGAGTTTGCTGGTAAAAAAGTAAAAGGAGCTGATACTTTCAACGCTTTAACTTTAGCAGCTGTTGGTAACAAAACAATTTTAGAAAACATCATGGTTAGTTACGCTGGTGGAGATTCTTTCGGAATCTTAGGTGGTGACTTAAATGCTACAAAATTCGTTTCTTATAAATCAGTTAACGATGACTTTAAATTCTCTCAAGGAGTTCAATGTCGTTTCTTCAACTCTTTAGCAGTTAGATCTTCTTACTTCTCAAGTACTAAAGACGGATCTCGTTGCATGGAGGTTAAATCTTATGAAAAGAAAAGTGAAACAGACTTCACTAAAAAACAAACTTTAGTTGTTGCTAGTAATATTACAATGGTTAATGACAGTGAAAACATTAATGCTGACATTCAAGCAGGTTTAGTAAAAGAGGCTATTTATGTAGCTGAAAATGCTTCTCTTGAAATGAAAAGAAGTGTAATCTCTGGATTCAGCCCTGCAGTATTATTAGACAGCAAAACAGAAATCAATGATGCCAACCTTAAAAAAATCAAATTTGAGGAAATGTACTTCAATTTATGTAATGGAAACATCTTTACAGAGTACAATTCTAACAATGAAGATTTAGAAAGCTGGTATGGAAACAGTGTTTTCTTTAATGTTTACTCAAAAAGTGATAACAAAGAAACATTCATTGACATCTTCAATCCTAAAAAACCAGATTTCAGATTACAATTAGGAAAAATCACAGCTTCTAGCGGTAACAGATAAATAGTTTCGATTTTTATTTCCCACGCGTAAATTTTATTAATTAAGTCCCCAGACACAATTTATGTATCGTCTTACGGGCCAAAATAAAGATCAAGACATAATGGTATCTACGAAAAAATATTTTTTATATATAATATTTTTGGTTTCGCCTATATCGTTAACTCTATATGCACAGAATACAGCAGAAAACCCTACTAAGGCTGCTGTTTCTGAGTGTGGGTTAACTTTGTCTAGCAATAACCAAAACAGTAACAATGCTGTTGTTGAAAACGGCAAATCAAGTAATTTAAATCAGTCTATAGTAGGGATGTCCACCCCCAAGGATGGCCTTACTATAGCGGCTGAGTCAAATACTTTATCTAATGATTGTGAAGAGAATTCAACACTTGCGGCAACTTCAATTCTTGCAAAAGAAGTAATTGAAAACTACAAGTATGATTTCTCTGAAACATTCATAGATATCCTGTTTTTTGAGCGTATAGATCTAGCAAGAACTCGCACTATATGATTCAAAAAATTACTTTATCTTTTTTTAAAGTTATAATATTATTTAGCATTTTACTTTTTGCTAGATCGAATGCCTATGCCCAAACGATAGTTCCTCAACAGTTAGATGGTTTAGAGAAACTTTGTGCTGGTAGTTCTTTCAATGAGTTTTTTGCTACTTTTAGTTATGTTAATTTTCCTGCGGGAACTACATTTTCTGTGGAGATCGTAGATTCAGCAAATAATCCAATTGCAACAACTTTATTACAGACGATAGATTTATCGGAAACGCAAAAAACTATAAAATTTGCGGTTCCGGTAAATCTTGTCGGTTCTGATAATTATGGCTTAAGAATTAAGAGTTCTCAAACTTATGCCAGTCCTAGATTTAAAAATTCTCAAGGGGCAACATCTTTTCCAGCCTATTATAAAGATTTTGAGTCATCATTTTCAATAAACAACAAAGAAACCAGTGCGACAATTTGTTCAGGTGGAAGTCTTACTCTTTCTATAGATGCAGGTACATCTTCTCCTTTAAACTTTCCAAATCTAAAATACATTTGGTTTAAAGATAATGCTGTTATAGCAGGACAAAGTGCTAAAACGTTAACAGTAACTAGCCCTGGTGATTATTATGCAACAATTGATTATGGTTCTTGTACTGATGTCAATTTTAGCTCGAATCATATTAATGTTGGAAGCTCATCTTCTGGTAACGCCGTAACGATTAATTCTAGTCTTGGAAACCCATTTTGCGCTAGTGGAACAGGAACAGTTTTAACAGCTACTTCTGGAAATAGCTATCAATGGAAGAAAGACGGTAATATAATTCCTGGAGCGACAAATCGTACATATTCTACAAACGAATCTGGAGTTTATTCTGTAGATGTAGATTTTGGAGGGTGTAAAGCAACAGGCTCTATAAATCTTCAAAGCAATGGTTTTGAAGCTAGCATCGATGCGCAAGATGGATACAAACTTAGTGAAGGTGAAACTATAACTGTGACGATAACAACAGATGCTGTTGGACCAACTTATGAGTGGTATCTGAATGGAAACTTAATTTCTGGAGAAACATCAAATTCTTATGTAGTAGCTGTTAAAGGTAATTACATAGCAAAGGTTTCTCAGTCTTCTGGCTGTATTGCTACCAGAGAATTTCCATTTAGAATAAATGGAGAATCTGGCCCTGCTAGTGTTATTCCGAACATTATTAAACTAAGCGGAATGAATCCGTATTGGAATATTCCAGATGAATATAAAAATGCAAATACAAAAGTAATTATCATTAGTTCAAACGGAGATAAAGTTTTGGATGTGGTGAATTACCAAGGCGATTGGCCTCAAAACAATATAGATTTTAAAAATGTAAATCCCGTTTATTACTATGTCATTCAAGGCGATGCAGGTGAAAAAAAAGGATCAATAACGGTTATAAAATAATATGAAGAAAATTTTACTATTCATCACGTTATTTTACGGTTTATCAAATGTACTCTATTCTCAAGAAGCTTCTGAGGATGGAGTTGTTTCGTTTTCATTACCCATAAGAAATTCTTTAAAGTTTAATAGATATTTAATTAATCCAACTTTCAGTTTTGTTAGAGAATCGAATCCATATGCAAGTTTCTACAATAAAAGGCAATGGGTGCAGTTTGATAATGCTCCGCAGACTTATTTGGCCAATTATTCCGGCCGATTCAGAGAAAATGAAGCATTTGCTGTAGGCTTATTTCAACAGAATTATGGTTTGATGACTGTCTTTGGCGGAGTTGCCAATTTCGCTCACAATATTGTTCTGGAAGAAGCTAGTAATTTGACTTTTGGTTTAAATGTGGGAATTTATCAAAGTGGTATAAATACAGGAAAAATTATATCAGATGATTCTACTATTCTATCAGGGGATTTTCCAAAAAGCACATTACTGACTGTAAATCCAGGGATTAATTATGGTACAGAATTTTTAGATTTCGGATTAGCAATTAACAATTTAGTGCTTTACAATTTTGGATCTGGAATGGTAAAAGAAGATCCAGAAAGAGCGATTCAGTTGCATGCTATGTACACAGGATATATTGATAGTTATGGCTTTTTTGATAGAAGTAAATTTTCTGGAATTGTAAGAACAGAAATTAAAAAAGATAAAACAGTTATTTCTGGACTTGGGATGCTTTCACTTCAGCAAGGAGTTTGGGCCCAATTAGGTTATAACACATTATATGGAGTTTCTGCAGGACTTGGAGTTAACATTACGCCGAGTATTGCTATTGAGTATAATTACGAAAGAGGAATGGGTAATTTCTCGAACTTAGGTGGTTCTCATGAATTTGCTATTGCGTATAAATTCAAAAATAGAAATTACTACTACGGAGATGATGATGAAGGTTCTTTAGTTGATCCTGCGAAACCAAAACCAGTACCTGCAAAACCACAATCGGAAGCGACTCAAGTTAACAGAGCAGAAATCGCTGAAAAGAATAGATTGGCAGCAGAATCAAAAGCTAAAGCAGATGCTGAAGCAAAACAAGCAAGACTTGCGGCAGCTGAAAAAGTGAGAGCAGATGCCGAAGCTGCAGCAAAAGCAAAATTAGAAGCAGATAATAAGGCCAAAGCAGATGCAGAGGCTGTTAAAATAAGATTAGCTGCCGAGGCAAAAGCTAAAGCGGATGCTGCAGCCGCAGCAAGAGCACAAACTGCTGCTGCAAATAAAGCCGTAGCAGAAACACAAAAAACACAAGCACAACTTGCTGCTGATAAAGCTAGAGCAGATGCAGAAGAACGCAGAATAAAACTAGCCGCTGATAATAAAGCAAAAGTGGATGCCGCTGCCGCAGCAAGAGCACAAGCTGCAGCAAACAAATCTGGTGCAGTTGTACAGAAAACTCCAGAACAGCTCGCTGCAGATAAAGCACAAGCAGATGCAGAAGCATTAAAAATAAAACTAGCAGCAGATGCTAAAGCAAAAGCAGATGCGGAAGCTTTACAAGTAAAAGTAGCAGCAGCTGATAAAGCCAAAGCAGATGCTGAAGCTGCAAAAGCTAAAGCAGCCGCTGCAAATGCAGCTGCACCAACACAGCAAAAAACAGCAGCACAGCTTGCAATTGAAAGAGCAAGAGCAAATTCAGAAGCTGCTGCAAAAATGAGATTAGCTGCAGCAGAAAAAGTTAAAGCAGACGCTGAAGCCGCAAGACAGGCAAGATTGGCCGCAGCAGAAAAAACAAAAGCAGATGCTGAAGCGGCAAGATTAAAATTAATTGCAGATACTAAAGCAAAAGCCGATGCTGCCGAAGCAAAACGTAAAGCAGATGCAAAAGCAAAAGCAGAGGCTGCAGATATGCAATCAATATTAGCAGCAGATGCTAAAGCGAAAGCAGACTCAGATGCATTGCAAGCAAGATTAGCTGCTGAAGCAAAAGCAAAAGCGGCTGCAGAAACTAAAACAAAATCTTCTATCGATGCTGCAAACAAAGCTAAATTGGCGGCAGATGCGAAAGCAAAAGCTGCAGAAGAAGCTGCACTTAGAGAAAAATTAGCTGCTGAAGCGAAAGTTAAGGCAGATGAAGAAGCAAGACAAGCGCTTATCGCTGCTGAAGCGAAAGCAAAAGCAGATGCCGAAGCACTAAGAATAAAACAAGCTGAAGATGCTCGTCAGGCACAATTAAATGCTGAAGCAAAAGCAAAAGCAGATGCAGAAGCACTTCAAGCTAAACTTGTAGCCGACGCAAAAGCGAAAGCAGATGCCGAAGCAGCAGCTAAAGCAAAATTAGCAGCTGATGCTAAAGCAAAAGCAGACGCCGAAGCAGAGAAAGTTAGATTGGCCGCCGAAGCAAAAGCGAAAGCAGATGCAGAAGCAGAGCAAGCTAGATTGGCAGCCGACGCAAAAGCGAAAGCAGATATGGAAGCCTTGCAGGCTAAATTAATTGCAGATGCTAGAGTAAAAGCCGATGCAGAAGCTACAGCAAAAGCTAAGGCAGAAGCAGAAGCGAAAAAATTACAAGAAGAGGAAGATGCTCGCCAGGCTAAGTTAGCAGCAGATGCAAAAGCAAAAGCAGATGCAGAAGCAGAGAAAGCAAGATTAGCAGCAGAAGCGAAAGCAAAAGCAGACGCTGAAGCAGAAAAATTAAGATTAGCGGCAGAAGCCAAAGCCAAAGCAGATGCAGAAGCTTTACGCGTTAAACAAGCTGCCGAAGAAAAAGCGAGAGTAGAAGAAGAAGCTCGTCAGGCAAAATTAGCTTCAGAAGCAAAAGCCAAAGCTGATGCTGAGGCAGAAAAAGCAAGATTAGCAGCAGAAGCTAAAGCTAAAGCCGATGCAGAAGCATTGCAAGCAAAACAAGTTGCTGAAGAAAAAGCTAGAGTTGAAGAAGAAGCGCGTCAAGCCAAATTGGCGGCAGATGCAAAAGCAAAGGCAGATGCTGAAGCATTACAAGCTAAACTGGCAGCCGATGCAAAAGCAAAAGCGGATATGGAGGCTTTACAGGCAAAATTATTAGCTGATGCAAAAGTAAAAGCCGATGCAGAAGCTACAGCAAAAGCAAAAGCAGACGCAGAAGCAAAAAAATTACAAGAAGAGGAAGATGCTCGCCAAGCTAAGTTAGCAGCTGATGCTAAAGCAAAAGCAGACGCTGAAGCATTAAAAGCGAAACAAGCAGCGGAAGAAAAAGCTAGATTAGATGAAGAAGCTCGTCAGGCGAAATTGGCTGCCGACGCAAAAGCTAAAGCAGATGCTGAAGCGCTTCAAGCTAAACTTGCTGCTGATGCAAAAGCTAAGGCAGACGCTGAGGCATTAAAAGCTAAACAAGCTGTTGAAGAAAAAGCTAGATTAGATGAAGAGGCTCGTCAAGCTAAGTTAGCAGCAGACGCAAAAGCAAAAGCTGATGCAGAAGCACTTCAAGCTAAGCTTGCTGCAGATGCAAAAGCAAAAGCCGATATGGCAGCTGAACAAGCAAGACTTTTGGCAGAAGCAAAAGCAAAAGCGGATGCTGAAGCTACAGAAAAGTTGAAAGCTGAAGAAGAAACAAGACGCCTACGTGAAGAAGAAGAGCGCCAAGCAAGATTAGCAGCAGAACAGGCTAAAGCAGATGCAGCAGCAGCGGCACTAGCAGCAAAAGCGAAAGATGATACAGGAAAAGCGATCGAAAACTTGACTAAATCTGTTGAAGGTACTAGTAACATTCAAACGGATTTATTAAATCAGTTTAAAGCAACCGTTGCAAATAAGCAGAAAGACTTAAACGATTTGAAAGAGGAGAACGATTTAAGCGAAAAAGGTATTTATAGAGAGCCAAAACCATTTAAGAGTGTAGCGGCAGAAAACAGCCAGATTGAGGCGTTGAAAATTCAGATTGCTGATGCAAATAACAGCATGAAAAATGAGATTACGAAACTGACTAATCTTTATAACGATAGACTTAAAAAGTTCCCTAAAGATGATCCTTTGAACAAAGCTTATCTTGAAAAGATAAACGAATTGAAAGCGGCTCAATTAAAAATGGAGCGTGAAGGTGCAGCATTAATAGCCGATTTAGAGCGTATTAAAACAGAGACTGAGATTGAGCGTAAACGTAGAATTAAACGTGCAGCTTATGAGAATGATGAAGGAAGATATGCGCAGGACGTTGCAGCTCTTAAGAGAATTAAAGAAACAACTAAGCTGAGCAGTACACCATTAAAAGCAAATGATTTTGATTTTGGTGAAGAGCAGTCAAATATGCAGATTATTAAGAATATTAAAAATTCTGATAGCGGGTATTATATGATTATCGCGGTTCATAATAGTGTAGAGAAACGAGATGAGTTCTTAGCAAAAGCAGTTGCTGCAGGAAGATCAGATATTAATTTCTTTTACAATGTAACAACAAGTAAATATTATATCTATTACGAGAAGTTTGATGGTTTACAAGAGGCAACTAAAGCTTTAGAAGCAAAAGGAAATAAACCATACAACGGAAGAATGGCCATTGTAAAAGTGGAGAATTAGTAAAAATAGTAGTCTCTCTTAAAAGCTAAGAGAGACATTGAAATAAATGTTATCAAATACAAATTTTTTTATTCACTAATGCCCCTTAGAGGATAAACAGAAGTAACAAAAAATGATTATGAAAAAACCTACTACTTTAAGAACGCTGATTTTTGTTTTAGCTCTGCTATTCAATTTTGCCTCCTACGCGCAAAATTGGGTTGCATATAATTCAAAGCTTAATTCAAGCTCGAATGAGAATTTATTCTTAAAAGCAAATAATCAGTTTAGTTTAAATGGTGAAACAGTATCGGAAAATGTTAATCCGGCGCCACTTACAAATCCAGTAATTCCCTATGCTCAGCTGCCTTATGCTGGTCAAGTAGCAAAGTGTCCTAATGATGGTAAATTACTTCCAAAGCTTTTTTTATGTGGAGGAAATGATTCACGACTTATCAATACGCAAATAACAGATGCCCGATCTATTATTTGGGAAAGATTTATTTCTGGAGGCAGTTGTATAACTGTTTCAAATAGCGATTGTGCTAACGAAAATGCTGAGGCTTCATGTTGGGTAAAGGTAGCTGAAGGTAAAGATTACTTGGCAAATTCTGCAGGTCAGTTCAGAGTAAGCATCATTGATAATACGGGTACTCCATATGTGTTTTATTTTAACGTATATCAAAATACTTTAATTCCTACGGCAGTTACAAAGAGTGATATTATTAGAAATAGTGATGGAACTTGCCAGATTTTGGGTAACATTACTGTTGGTGGATTTGGTGCTGGATACGAATATAGTTTTACAACAACCGGATCACCAGGTGCTTGGCAAGACAGTAATGTTTTTAATACAAGTACTCCAGGTAACTACACTGCTTTTATCAGAATAAAAGGAGTAGTTGGATCATGCGAGTTTAAAGTTTTAAATCAGAATATTAAAAATGTAACGTATGCGGTTACTACCGAAATTGTAGCACCAAGATGTTATGATGGAAAAGGAAGTATTAGAGTAATCACAAATGATATTGGGAAAAAATATACTTATAATATTTATAAACCAGCTTCAAGTACAAATGCATTAAGCAGTTTTGGTCCTACAGAAAATGCAGAGTATACATTTACAGGATTAGATTCTGGTACTTACAGAGTTGAAACAGTTGTTCAGGGATCAAATTGTATGATCGATAACAAGCCTTCTGTAGCTGTACCGAATGCTCCAAATCAATTGACATCAAATCCAACAATTACAAAAACTTTAAATACGTGTACTTCTGGTGCTATTACAGTTGCTACAACTGGTGGTACTTATCCATTTAGATATATGGTTAGTATTAACGGAGCGGATTATTTTCAGAATGCAAATAACGTGATTACCACAATTGCTTCAGGTAATTATAAAATTCGTGTTGAAGATGCAAATGGTTGTTCTATTGAAAAAGAGATTAATGTTCCTACAGCAGATAAGCCTACATATACAATCACTAAAACGGATGGTGATTGTACGAATCCAAATGGAAAAATTACGATTAATGTAACGGATGCGAAAGGATATAGTATACAAACCAGATTAATGGGGGAGAATAATTATACTTCAACAAATTATGATTCAATGACAATTACAGGTATAACCGGTAATAGAGTTTATACTAACGTTCCCCCTGAAAACTATATCATAAGTGTTAAGTACACTAAAAATAAAACAACTTGTACGGAACCTGACTATCCTATTTCAATTGGTTTGACGACAGCCTTGACTGCATCTGTTGGTGTAGCAGAATTATCAGGCTGCGGTCCAACAGGAAAAGAAAGTCAAGGGAAAGTTAGGATCACCAATGCTGAAGGAGGGGTTCCGCTTCCTGGAGCAAATCCATATTTATATAGTTTTGATGGTAAGAAAACTTGGACTACATCTAAAGAAGCATATGTTGATCCAGGTACACATGTTTTTTATATAAAAGATGCCAATTGTGAAGTTGCTTTACCAGCGATTACTTTGCTTAAACAACCAGATTCACCAACTATTAAAGTTGCTGATCCAGTTTTTAACTGTGATGGTTCTGCGACTACAACAGTAACGGTTACAAACAGTGGAAGCGGTAGTCCACAATTTACTTATGACTATTATATAGACGGTGTTCTTAATACCAATACGCCTACGAATGTTTTTAAGAACGTAACGCAAGGAGACCACACAATATCGGTAAGTTATAATGTGGTAAATGTTCCTACAGAAAGTGTTTTATTGAACGAAACTTTTGGTTCTGGACCAGATGTTAGTTCGCCAGGTATCAACCCTAACTTTTGTTGGGAACGACAAGTGGAAGCTACAAAGTGTAACAATAATAAACTATTTGGTAATGGGGAATATACAGTTACAAATTTATTAAGAAATAATCCGTATGATGGATGGTGGAGCCCTAGAGATAATACTAGTGGAGGAAAAGACTCAAATGGGAGGTTTTTAGCGGTTGATGCAGGTAACTCTATTCCTAATAATGCTGTTTTATATAGAAAAACTATTAAAGATATTATACCAAACGTACCAATTAAGGTTACGTTTGTCGGTACCAACTTACTAAAAGTAGGAAATAATCAGCCAGATGCTTCCCTAACTGTTGAGCTACAAAATGCTTCTGGTGTAGCGTTATCTTCACAATCTACAGGCGGAATACCAAAAACTAATGGCTGGGTAAAATATACCAGAACAATTGATCCAGGAAATAATACTACTTTAGATTTCGTATTGCGATTGGAGCTTTCTCAGGTTAATGGTATCGACTTTGCAGTTGATGACTTAGTAGTTACACAGATGCCGAAAGCTTGTAACACAGTAGCAAATTTCCCAATAGTTGTGGACGGAAGTAAAGCTTTTTCTGCTGGTATAACAGGTTATAAAGATGTAAAATGTAGCGGTGAACAAAATGGTGAAATTACATTATCAGCTAAAAATTTTGATCCAGTAAAAGGATTCCAATACTCTGTAGACGGAGGAAAATGGGAAACTGTAATTCCTGTTCCAGCGGCAGTAAGCGGTAGTATAACATTAACGAATTTACAAAGTAAAATTTATAATATCAGAATTCGTTATGATGATTCAGCAGGAAGCTGTACTTTCCCTTTAGCACAAGAAATTAAATCTCCACAAGCTTTAAAAATTAAAGCTTGGGTAGAGACAGTTGCCACTTGTAAAATAGGTGCAACAATTAAAGCTGAGGCAAGTGATGGGACACCAGGTTACGAATATGAATTAAGAGAAACCGACGGTGTTACTGTTGTAAGAGCTTTTCAAGCTTCAGGAGAGTTCTTAGATATTAAAAAGGTAGGAAATTACAAGGTGATAGCTAGAGATGCAAATTCATGCCAGACAGCGGTAATGGCATCTGTAGATGTTGTTGCGGCTGTACCTCCTCAAATTACTTTTGAATCTTCAAATCTATGCTTTGATACAAAAGCTCAAATCATAGTGCGAGTGAATGGTGGAGTTGGAAAATATACTTATACCACACAGTTTAATGGTGGAGCAGAAAGTGATGCTAGTGCGCCTTTTGATGGTCCAACTTTTACCTATGATGCGACACAACCAGGTACTTATACATTTGTAGTTACAGATAGTTTTGGCTGTAAATCTGATCCTATTACACAAGTAATCAACGAAAAATTAACGGTAGAAGTTCCCGTTACAAGAGGTTTAAGCTGTGAGCCCGCTCCAAATAATACAGCAATAATTACTGGAACTATTTCTGGTGGAAAAGGACCTTTTACGGTTGTAATCGCTTCAGGAAATACAACAGGTACTTTGGTACAGCCTACTACAACAGGTAATACTTTTACGTATACAACTACAGTAGCAGGAGATTATACTTTCAGAATTACAGATTCGGGAAGCTGTACAGTTGTTAGTAAAACAGCTACAATCACGCCATTAAATGCTATTGTTTTAGCATCTGATAATACTGCGCCTAAATGTAACACTTCTAGCGATGGAACAATTCTTTTAAAAGCAAGTGGCGGTTCTGGCGGATTTAAATATAGTACAGATGGAATTACTTATAATGACACATCATATTTTACAGGTCTAAGCGCTGGGGTAAAATATACTTTTTACGTAAAGGATTCTAATAAATGTACTCAGATGTTAGAAGTAACTTTGATTGCACCAGACGCAATCTTTGGTACTGCATCTATAACAACACCTTACACTTGTGATGGCCCTGCAACAATTACTGTAGGGACAGTTGTTACAGGTGGAAATGGCAATTATAAATATACATTAAATAGAAATGGTGTTCCATTAAATACTCAGGACACTAAAGTTTTTGCGGGTATTACTGTTGCAGGAAATTATACAGTAACGATTACAGATACAAATGCTTGTAGCTACACAACTACACCAGCTTTGACTATTGTAGCTGTGAATGGTCCAAAAGCAATGACAATTAATAAATCGGCACTTAAATGTCCAAGTAATAAAGTAGATTTTACGATTACAGATGTTAAAGATGCTTTAGGAGCTGCATTAACAGGGCCTTTTACATATGCTATTACAGCTCCTGCAAGTGCTGTAAAAAGTAATACAACAGGATCTTTCCCAGGTTTAGATCCTGGAGTTACTTATACTTTTGAAGTTAAAGATGCTAAAAATTGTTCTTTCTCTCAAAAGGACAAAGTCGACCCACTACAAGATTTCTCTATTTCAAGTAAAGTAGTAAGCGATGTAAACTGTTTAGGCGATTCTAAAGGAGAGGTTACTTTTACTGTTTCTGGTTTAGGCAATAATGTAGCTTATACATATCAAATAGATGGTGCATTACCAGTTCAAACAGGAACTTCACCAAGTACAGGAACTTCATTTACTATTGCTGCACCAAATTTAAATGCAGGTTTACATACAATTACAGTAACAAATGTTGATACAAATTGTTCTCAGTCTGATGATGAAACAATTTCTGCTCCAACAGCAGTATTGGCTTTAGACCCTAGTGATCTAGTACATGTGACTTGTAAAGCTAAAGGTTCGGTTACCATTAATGCTAAAGGAGGCTGGGGAGGTTTCACTTATTCTGTAACACCAACATCTCCAAGCGGACCAACAGTTTCTCAAAGTGTTAAATTATTCTCTGGTTTAAATGCAGGTGATTATTCGTTTATTGTAAAAGATGCAAAAGGTTGTGAGGTAAAAGGAACTTTTACAATTAATCCAGAAGAAAAACCAATTGTAAGTTTAGATCCTGCTTCTAGTTTATGTGCTGGCGGTGCTGGAGCAACTTTAAAAGTAAATCCAAATACGCATGCAAACTATACTTACAGTATTAACAAAGGTACTGTAAAAACAGATGGGACTTTCACAGGATTAGTTCCAGGAAAATATGTTATTAGAGTTACAGACACTTCTACAGGATGTTATACTGATTTAGATGAAGAAATTATTGCGGTACCGGTTTCAGCATCTACTAAATTATTAGCTGATTTGGATTGTGATGTTGCTCCAGCTTCTCCAGATGCTACAATTGAGGTAACTATTGCCAATGGGTACCCTGATTTTAAATACAGACACAATACAACAGGAGCTCCATTCAATGGATTATACACTGATGTTCCAGCTGGATCAACAGTATTTACTTTTGACACTGGTGTGGCGGGAACTCATTATTTTGAGATTACAGATAAAAATGATTGTATAACGGTTGTTTCTAGAACAATTAACACAAAAGAAGATCCAACGGCTATAACAGTGCCAATAAACCCTACTTGTTATAATGGAACAAATGGTTCTATTGAGATAACTGCTAGTAAAGGTTCAGCACCATATAGTTATGAAGTTTCTACAACTTCAGCTACTACAGGATTTTCTCCTATGGCTTCTAACAAGCATACAGGTATTGGTGCCGGAACATATTGGTTTAGAATTACTGATGCTAAAAAATGTGCAGTTGTAGTATCAGAAACATTAAATAATCCTGCTCAATTGACGGCGCACGCAGATGTTACAGCGCCATTAAAATGTGGTACTGGAACTGCAGTGCAAGCAGCAACAATTACTGTTGTTATTGATCTTCCTGGTACACCTTACACAGGTCCTAATAAATATAGATATAGTTATAATGGTCAAACACCAGTAATATCAAATACATATACTACAGATGTAACTGGTCCAGTTACTGTTGATGTTTATGATGCAAATAACTGTCCATTTAGAGTTTTAGCATCTCCGGTTGTTGAAGCATTAGACCCACCAGTCAATATGACTTTTGCTCCACCAGCTGCAATTACTTGTGCAACAGGTAAGGATAAAACTAGTTTAACTGTTACAGTTGATAATGGTGTCGCACCATTTAGATTTGAAATAACCGATACTGATGCAACGGTAGCTCCGGCAGATCTTGTTGCTACAAATGTTTCAGCTCAAAGCCATACATTTAATAATTTACCTCCGGGATCTTATAAATTTAAAGTAACAGATAATTATGGTTGTGCTACTTTTGGCGAGTATACAATTGATAAAGCATTACCAGTTTTTGTTAACGGTACTTTAGGTGCTAATGTAACTTGTAAAGGAGATGCAAATGGAAGCATTATTTTTACTGTTTCAGGTACTGCAGGAGCATTCACGTATGTACTTAGAAATAGTGCAAATGCGGTGATTCCTAATTCTCAATCGTCACAAGCTGGAAACGTTATTACTTTTACTGGCTTATTGGCAAGTAATTATACAATTACAATTACAAACCCAACAACTGAGTGTACTGCGACAAAAGCGGTTGAAGTAAAAGAGCCAGCTTTACAGTTTGCATTTACAACACCAAGTATTACACCGATTACTTGTTCACCAAACAATGGTAAAGTTGTAATCAATACAGTTGGCGGATGGGGTAATAACAGATATACGCTTACATTACCAGACAATACTGTAGTTGGGCCACAATCTAGCTCAACATTTAATAATTTGACTCAATCTGGAACATATGGAATTTCGGTTACAGATTTGAGCGGAAACGGCTGTACAATTTCAACAACATTTAATGTTGACGCAGCAATTCAACCAGATGCTAGCATTGATTTAACAGCGTCTGATTTATGTTATGATGCAGTAGGAAAAGCTACAATCGTAGTAACACCTGCTGTTCCTTCTCCGACTTATATGTACAATATTAACGATGGTCAATATCAGACAAGCGGAACTTTCGATGACTTAAATCCTGGGAGTTATGTTGTTAAAGTTAAAGATATGAGCACAGGCTGTATTTTAACATTACCAGCACAAGCTATCGAAACAGAGTTAAAATTCAATGCCAAATTAGAAACTTTAGCTACTTGTAATGGTCAGGATATTGAAATTAAAGGGACTGTTTCGGGAGGAAAAACACCGTATACTTATACTGTTACTATAAATGGTACACTTGATCCTACAGTTAGACCAGTTATAGGTACAACATTTATATATTCTGATGCCGCTGCAACTACTGCGACAGGGAATACTACCTATCTGTTTACTTTAAGTGATGCTTCAACGACCCATTGTAGCCTTACTTCAACCGTAGTTGTGGCTCCAAAAACGAACCCAGAATTTACTCTTACTCCAAATGCAACTATTTTATGTAATGGAGGAGAAACGGGTTCTATCACGGTAACAATTGATCAAACTAAAGGCGCAAGCCCTTATACTATAAATGTAATTAAAGACAATTCTGCTTTAGTTCCTGCGACAGCAGATGTAAATTATGGTATTCAAACAACAGGACTTCCTGCGGGAGATTATATTGTAAGAGTTACAGACGCTAAAGGTTGTTATACAGATAAAACAACTACTATTGTTGATCCACCAAAAATTGATTTTTCTTTAGTTGATGTTCAAATTAAATGTGTTGGAGGTACTACAGGTACAACTTTTGGTTCTATTTCGGTAGTAGGTCTAACAGGTGGTACTAGAAATCCTGCTCCTGCTGTATCGGGTTATACTTATACTTTAACAAGTAATACTAGTGCAACTCAGGTTTATAATCCTACAGGAACTGAAGACCATACGTTCAATATCTTAAATTTTGGAATTTATGAATTAACGGTATCTGATGCAAACGGATGTCCAGTTAGTAAAAAAGTCAATATGGCCTCACCGCCAGAAGATTTGAAAATTGAAGTTACTCCTGGACCACCATCTTGTACAACTGCTAGTCTAGTAGTTAAAGCAACACCAACAATTCCTGGAGGACCATATTATTTTGCTAAATATCCTTTGGATCCAACAGACCCAACAAAATTTGATTATGCAACTTATTCTGCTCTTTATCAGAGTGCAGATGCGGTGGTGCCTCCAGCAACACCGGGGGATCCACTATTATTACAGTCGACATTTAATAATCTTAATCCAGGGGTAGTATATTCTTTTGTTGTTTATGATGATACAACAAAATGTTACTATTTCAAACAAGCAGATGGACCAACAAAATCTGCCTCTACATTAACAAGTGATGTTATTGCTGCAAATGTAACTTGTACTGGAGCTGACAATGGAACGGTTTCATTTACAATTGCAAATCCGCAACCAACTACAACACGAGTTAAATATGAAATTTATAATTCACAAACTAATATCATTGTTACCCCTGCAATAGGCGGAACAGTTACCTTACCAACTATGACTGTCAATAATGTTGGACCTCTTAAACCAGGTACTTACTATATTTTATTTACTGAAGAGGATAATTTAGGAAATACAGTTTGTATGAATTCTTCTGATACGTTTACAATAACACAGTCAGTTGTACCATTATCATTAACCGCTACTGCGAAAAATGATAATTGCGGTTCTGCAAAAGGTGTTATTGAAGCTTTTGGAAAAGGTGGAACTGTTAGAGCTGCAGATACTGCTAACGGTATAACAGCGCTTCCTTACTTATACCAAGTTTTTCCTGATACAGGTGCATTTGGTGTAATTGATAATGTAGATCCAGTTCCTACTAATGCTACTTTTAGCTCATCATTTAATGTAGCTACACATACATCTAATACTTTCAATAGAGATAACGGTCATTTTATCGTTTATGTTAAAGATGCGAACGGATGTATTGCTACAGCCTTTATTGAAGTAGAATTAGATCCATCACCAGTTATTACTGCGGTGACAAATGATATCTGTGTTACAGAAGGTTCTTTTGTAATCGATGTTAATTTGACGACGACAGGTATGGGTCAACATTACTATATTTTAGATGGTGCAGCTCCTGTTCCTATGCCTTCTGCATCATTCTCTATTCCAAATCTTTCTTCTGGACCTCACAGCGTAGAAGTAAAAGATGTTAACGGATGTGGTAATAAGGTAGATTTAGATCTAATTTCTACACCACTTGAGCTTGAAGCAAGTTTTACAACATTGCCAATTTGTGAAGAGACCAATGGTGTAATTACTGCGAAAGTCAAAGGAGGATTCGTGCCAAATAACTTCGAGTATACATTGATAAAAACTTCATTGCCAGCAATTCCAAATGTTGTACAGTTCAGTCCGACATTTAATGGTATAGGAGCTGGAGATTATACAGTTACAGTTAGAGATGTTAATACTTCTTGTACGAGAACGGTAGACGTGAAATTAATTCTTCCAACACCAATCAATTTTGTATTAACAGATATTGTTACTACTCCTGTAGATTGTACTGCTGGTCAAGTAGGAGCAACAGACAATGGAACATTGACTGTTAATTTAAATCCAGCAAATGATAATCCAGATTATACTTATGAATTAACACCGGTTTCACCAACGGGACCTGTTAAAACACAACTTAATAATAATGTATTCACAGGATTAAGTGCGGGAGATTATTCGATTAAAGTAATTTCTGGCAGAGGTTGTGAATTGCAATTACCGGCAAATGTACCAGCTCCGGCAGCTGTAGTGGCTACTGCAGACGCAACGCCATTTAGCTGTACTGTAGATCCTGCAACTACAACGGTAGTTGTAACAGGTGCAGGCGGTTCAGGAAGTTATACTTTTAGTCAAAACGGTACAGATTATTTTACAAGTAATAGTAGTCCGGCAGACAATAAGTATACATTTGAAATTTCCGATAATCTTGGAGTTCAAAATCCAACATATTGGGTTAAAGATGCTAACGGTTGTGTAGAAAGTACTACATTGACTACTCCTTTAGAACCGCTTCCAAAGTTAATCTCAGCAACAGCAACGAGATCAACAGCAGCAGATTCGCAAATTGACTGTCAAAACGGAAGAGAAGTTATTGAAATAACGGTTGTAGGTGGATCTACAACTCCAATTGATTTGAAATATGAAGTTTCGATTGATGGTAATCCGTATATGGTTCTTGCGACGTCAAGTGTTTCACAAACATTTACTTATAATGCAACTTCGGTTGGAAGCAAATATCAGTTTAAAATAACTGATAACGCAACACACTGTGAGATTTTGTCTAATATCTATGAAGTTCCAGTATTTAATACTGTGGAGGTTAAAGCAACGACAGTGGCTGATGTAACGTGTAAGTCTGCAACGAACGGAAGTATTGAAATTTTCGTTTCAGGTTACAGTGGACCATATACATACGCATTGTATGATGGTGCAACACCAGTAGTGGGAGCAGGTGCATCTGGATCTCACGATACTACTATCTCAAATCCATTTGTAATACCATTCGGATTAGGAGAAGGAACAAATTATACCGTACACATATTAGAAGGAGCCTATCCAAGATGTTCAGCAACTTCGACTATTGCGGTTATAAATGAACCAACTATTGCATTTACTTTAGATCCTCTAGATGTTACACCATTAGGTTGTACAAGTGACGGTGCGGTTACAATTACAACTCAAGGTGGATGGGGTAATAACGAATATACGCTTACACCTCCATCTGGTCCAGCGATAAAAAACACCAATGGTAAATTTGGAAATCTTACATTAACAGGTACTTACGGAGTTTCTGTACGTGATGCTAACGGATGTACGCTTACTGATTCGTTTCCTTTAGTTACACCAACACCTCCAGCAGCTATTATTGCTGCAACATCTGATTACTGTTATGATAGTACAGATTTAGCAACGTTAGTCGTTAGTGCTTCAGGCGGTGCAGGAGGATTCATGTATAGTATCGATAACAGACAATCTTGGAAGGCAGACAATACATTCAAGGATTTAACACCAGGGAAATATGATATTATTGTTAAAGATGCTCTTGGTTGTGAAGTTACAGTATCTAATAATGAAATTAAACCACAGCTTTTTGCTTCGGCTACTAACGAAAAAGATGTTTTCTGTACAGGTGTTGTAGACGGAACTATCAAAATTACTGCAGTAGGCGGATACGGTTCTTATTCTTATACTGTTAATGATGGTACAGGAGCTTCTCTTCCAATTGCTTTCCCAGCAGGATTAGATACTGCAGAATATAGCGTAACAGCTGCTGGTACTTATGAAATTGTAGTTTCTGATGCAAGAAATTGTTCTTATACGATTACAGAAAAAATTGTTATGCTGCCTCCAACACCAGTAGATTTATTGGTGTCTGATATTGCTATTACACCTGTAGATTGTAATGCATCTCAGGGTACAAATAACAACGGAACGATTACTGTTAATTTAAGAGCAGTTAATGATAATCCTGATTATACTTATACACTTACACCAACAGTGCCAGCAGGTACCCCAATAGTTCAGAAAAATAATAATCTGTTTACTGGTTTAACTCCTGGAGATTATAACGTAAGTGTACAATCTGCGAGAGAGTGCGAGGCTAATGTAGATGTAACTATAGCAGCTCCTGTTCTTGTGACAGCATCGGCTAGTGTAACACCATTTAGCTGTGCTGTTGATCCAACTAAAACAACTGCGGTTGTTACAGGCGGCGGCGGTACAGGAACATACACTTTCAGTATCGATGGTACAAATTACTTCGAAAGTAATAGCACACCAAAAGACAATAAATACTCATTTGAATTATCTGACACAGGATTTACTCAAAATCCAACATTCTATGTTAAAGATTCTAATGGTTGTATTCAGTCAACACAATTGCCAGCTGTTTTAGACCCATTGCCTAAATTTATTTCAGCAATTGGTACTTTTGGAGCGCCAATTGACTGTATTAACAGAGCACAAGAAATAAATGTAGTAATCACTGGAGGAAGCAATACGCCAAATGCATTTACATACAATGTATATGAAAACGGAGTATTAATCCCGGGACCTCCTACTACAGTTACAGGAAATACATTTACTTATAATGCTACAACAGTAGGTAGCAGTTATCAGTTTGAAGTGATCGACAACAATACAGGATGTCGTATCAAATCTCCTGAATATGAAGTTCCTGTTTACGAAATTGCTTCTGTGAATGCTATTGCTTCTGCTGACGTAGATTGTAATGGTAATAATAGCGGAGCGATTGAAATTAATATCGTAGATTATAGTGGACCTTATACGTATGAAGTATTTAATGGTACAAATCCAGTGGCAGTAACTTCTGGTCCAGGAGATACAGCAACGGCAAATCCATTTGTAATTCCTTTCGGATTCACTGCTGGTACACAATACAGAGTAGTTGTAACAGAAGGTGCTTACCCAAGCTGTACAATAACTTCTGCTGATGTTGAAATTAAAGAACCAGCAGCGTTAAGTTTAGCAGGATTTAATCCAAGCGTTGATAATCAATATTGTGATAGACCATTTGCAGTAATTACTATAGATCCAACTACAATTGTAGGAGGTGTAAAAGAATATTCTTATGCAGTAGTAGCAACAACAACTCCACCAACAGTTCCAGCTGTGGGAGATTATAAACCATTAACAAGAATAGAAATTGCTACAGCTCAAATTGCTCCAGCATCTGATTCTTACGATGTTTATGTTAGAGATGCTAATGGATGTTACGACTTTAAGACGATTCAGATTGCACAAGATCCAATGCCGGTTATAACTGCTGTAGTGCCTACGCATTGTGCTACTACAACAGGTTATACTATTACGGTAACGGCTACAGGATTTACGTCAGATTTAGAATATAGTCTAGACAAAAATACTTGGCAGTTAAACAACAATGTATTGGAAGTAACTACTCCTGGAGATTACACCGTGTATGTTAGAGATGCTAACTTATGTATCGTTGATGCTCCAGTAAAAATATTACAACCATTACGTTCTGGTTATCAAATAACTAATTCTCCAATCTGTAATGGAAATCAAGGAGAAGTAACATTATTGCCTTCAGGAGGTTCTGGAACAGCAAACTATGAGTTTAGCCAAAATGGTACTCTGTTTGTTTCTTCTCCTGTATTTAGTAATTTGACTCCTGGTAATTACCAATTTACAGTTAGAGATAATGTAACAACTTGTACTGTATTAGTAGACGTTGTAATTCCAATACCAAATACTGCTATCGAATTTACTTTAGTTCCAAGCCCAGTAATTTGTAACGGAGGAAGTACAGGATCAATAACGGTTAAAATGGATCCTGCAACAGGAACTGTAAATAACAATCCAGAATATACTTATGCTATTAGTCCAGTTCCAGTAGGAATGGTATTGGTAGGTAATGTATTTACAAATCTTCCTCAAGGTACTTATACAGTAACAGTAACTTCAGGTTTAGGATGTCCAGTTGATAAAGATATGACAGTGACAGAACCACTGCCTATAACAGTACCAGTTCCTGTAGTTGCAGAATACTTATGTACAACTGGAAACAAAGAGAATAATGCAACAATCACAATTAATACTCCATCTGGCGGTTCTAATGTTTACAAAATATATGAATTCTTCAGAGATGGTAATCCTGTAGCAGTTCAAAGAGGAGATAATCCTGTTTACATTGAATCAGATTTATTAGGAGGAAATTATGTGATTAATGTATATGATGATAAAGGTTGTTTAGGAACCGCTACAGCATCAATAAAACCATTTGTTAAAGTTGAGTTTGCTACTCCAGCTGCAATTACAGTGACAACAGCAATTACTTGTAAAAATGACGAAAGTATTCAAGTAAATGCAATTACTGTCGGAACTTCAGTTCCTATGCCAGTTCTAAGTTACAATGTAAAAGGAATTTCTGCTGGAAGCACTTACGATCAAACAAATAATGATGGTGCTTTCACAGGATTGACAATTGGAAACTATTTAGTTACAGTAACAAATCCTCTTACAAACTGTTTCATTACAACGATTCATTATGTAAACAATCCGAATACATTTGAGTTAGTGACAAATCCTACTAATGTAGTTTGTTACGGAGGTGCTGGAAGTGTTGATTTAACTATCGTGGACAACCAGACAGACCCAACAGATGATGCAGGAATTTTTGATTACGTTATTACAGGACCTGTTAATGTCAACGGACAAACATTAGGCGCAACAATCAATATTCCAAACTTACCTGCTGGTCTTTATACAGTAACAGCTAAATTGTTTGGAACGCCATATTGTGAGGTTGCAGGAACATTTAGAATTGATCAACCTGATGCTGAATTACAAATAACAGAATCTCATACACCAATTACTTGTGATCCAGGTAATGATGGTACCATCACAGTTAGCGCTGTCGGCGGATGGTTAGGAGGAGATTACCTATACGAATTGGTTGGTCCAGTAAGTGTAGCATACTCTACAGAATCTCATTTTGAGAATTTGACAGCAGGAATATATACTGTTAAAGTTAAAGATGTTAATGGATGTGTTGATACAGCAACAGTTGTATTGAAAAATCCAGATCCAATTTTAGTAACAGCTCATGCGACTGTAGCTCAATTGGTTTGTAATGGAGATACAAGTGGTGAAATTACAGTTGATCTTCCAACAGGAGGTCAGGAAGGAAATTATTCTTATATCTTGAATTACCTCTCTGCTGATCCTGTAATGTCAACAGTACCACAGATTAGCCCTGTGTTTTCAGGATTACCTGCAGGAACATATACCGTTACTGTAGTAGATGGAATTAATTGCGTATCGGCTCCATCCCTTGAAATCGTAATTAACGAACCATCAAGAGTTGAAGCATCGTTAACATTGGCAACAGGAATAACATGTAAAACTGATGCAACATTGACGCTGAGCGCGATTGGAGGAAATGGTGGTCCATATGAGTACAGTCTTGATCAAAACTTCAGTAGTGTTATAGGTTCGTTTACATCATCTGTAACATTTGCTGTAGGACTAGGAAATCACCAATATTATGTTAGAGATTCTAAAGGATGTGTTGGTATAATTTCTAATAATGTTACAATTAACCCATTAACACCATTAAATCTTGAAATAGATTTAACAAATGCAAAAGTTTATTGTAAAGGAAGTTCGACAGCCGCTATTGATGCAGTTGGAGTAGGTGGTTTAGGAAATTATGTTTATACTTTATTTGATGCTAATGGTAATCAATTAAAACCAGCGCAGTCTGAAGGATATTTTGATCAACTTCCTAAAGGAACATATGTGGTACGTGTAGATAGTGGAGATTGTCAGTACGATTCTAAGGCAATAATAATTGATGAGCCAGCTTCAGAATTAACTGCGGTTCCAACAGTTACAGATGCGACTTGTTTCGGTGCTAATGACGGTAAAATTGTAATCGCTGCCACTGGTGGTACAGGTGTAATTAAATATGCTATTTCACCAAACTTAGGATTATTCGATGACAAATTCAGTTTTGATCGTTTAGCTCCAGGTATGTATACAATAATTGTTCAGGATGAAAACTCATGTTTTGTAATTATAGAACGTGAAATTAAAGAACCAAATGTATTAGAAGGTAAAGTGGTTGGCCCAATCATCCAAGAGATTTGTGATGGTGAAAATGACGGAGCATTCTCAATAGAAGTTACCGGAGGTAGACCACCTTATACTATTAGCCTCGACAATGAGACGGGTACTTATGTACCATTGAATAATGGCACAATACATGATTTTACAAACCTTAAAGGAGGTTTACATAATGTTTACATTAAAGACGCTAGCTGTATTACTTTGGTTGAAGTAAACATGGATAAAGCGGTAGTTCTTAACCCAACCCCAGAAGTGAGATACGACTGTGTGGACAACAAACAGGCAAACATGGTAATCGTGACTGTTGATAAATCTAATAGTCCTACAGATGTGGATTACTCTCTTGATGGAGGAACATTCCAACCAAGTAACATTTTCACAAATGTTGCTCCAGGAAAGCACTATATTATGGCAAGACACTCTAATACTTGTGAGAAGAGAACAGATTTTGAAATAGATGCAGTTGCAGAGTTAAGCCTAATAGATGTTACAAACCAAAGCAAAGACATCAACACAATTGTTGTAAAAGCTTCTGGTGGTGTTGCTCCTTACGAATACAGT
This sequence comes from Flavobacterium sp. PLA-DH12, assembly GCF_059511845.1. Lineage (NCBI taxonomy): Bacteria > Pseudomonadati > Bacteroidota > Flavobacteriia > Flavobacteriales > Flavobacteriaceae > Flavobacterium > Flavobacterium sp. PLA-DH12. The sequence continues at coordinate 339,126 of NZ_JCAMPD010000002.1, read as the reverse complement.
TTCAATGGAGAATCATTTACATCATCTAATAGCTATAGAATCTATAAAACAGGTATCTATAAAGTAATTGTTAGAGACAAAAATGGTTGTGAAGCTACGATAGATGTAGAAGGAACATTCTATGACTTCTGTATGCCGAACTACTTTACACCAAATGGTGATGGTGATGGAGACACTATTGGACCTGATTGTGGTGCATTAGCATACAAAGAGCTTACGTTCGATATTTATGATAGATACGGTAGAGTAGTAGCGAAATACCGTGTAAATGGAAAATGGGACGGAAGATATCACGGAAACGAATTGCCTACAGGAGATTACTGGTATGTTCTTAAATTAAATGATCCGAAAGATCCAAGAGAGTTTGTTGGGCATTTCACATTATACAGATAACAAAATTATAGCCCCAATGATGTTATCTAAAAAAATTAATACAATGAAAAAGTTTATTTTATCCTTAGTACTCATGGCTGTAACAACAAGTTACAGCCAAGAGTTAAACCTACCAGTGTTTACCCAGTATTTAGCTGATAACCCTTTTATTCTTTCTCCTGCGTATGCTGGTATTGGAGATAATCTCCGTATTAGAGCCAACGGTTTGACACAGTGGGTCGGAATTAAAGATGCACCAGACAACCAATCATTGTATGCAGATTTTCGTCTATTAGATCGTTCGGGTGTTGGTATTTCATTGTATAATGATAGCAACGGTAATACAAGACAAACAGGAGCAAAAGTTTCTTTTGCACACCACTTGATTTTAGATTATCGTACAGAACAGTATTTATCTTTTGGTATCTCTTATAACTTTAATAGTTTCCGTATCGAAACGGGAAATTTTAATGACGGTAGTAACGGAAATCCGCCAGTTGGTGGACAACAGCCAACAGACAATCGCTATAGTGCTAACAATAACTTCGATATTAGTGCTTTGTATCGTAACAGAGGTTTTTATTTAAGTTTCAATGCCAATAACGTATTAAAAAAGAATATTAGTCTTGAGAGAGTAAATGAACCCGATCTTTTATCAAATTTTCAAGTATACACAGGATTTACTTTTAAAGATGCGGAAAACAGACGTATCGAATACGAACCATCAGTTTTCTTGCAATACTTTGCAAGTGATCAGCGTTCTACAACCGATTTTAACTTCAAGTACAGACGTTATAATCGTTACGAAGATTATTATTGGATTGGAGTTTCATATCGTTTCTTAAATGACCAGTTCCCAAAACCTTTGGCAATGGGACCAATGGCTGGTTTTATGAAATCTAAATTCTATTTTGCATACTCTTATCAATTGATGTTTAATGGTCTTGGAAGCTACAATTCAGGAACGCATTCTATCACAATCGGATTCGATTTCTTGCAATCTATCAGTAACTGTCCTTGTACACAAAGTCCCGTTCGAGATTAAACAAGTAATTTTATCATTTTTGAGAATAAATTTGTTTATTTTCATAAATTACAACGTTTTCGTTTTTATTGTTCGATTATTTTTGCTTTTTTGAAATTTAGACTACTGTAAAAGTTCTATATTTGTTATTCTTTCAAAAAATTAAAAAAATTAGCAGATGAAAACTTTAAACGATTTCGATTTTAAAAATAAAAAAGCAATTATCCGTGTTGACTTCAACGTGCCATTGGATGAAAATTTTAATGTAACAGATACGACACGTATTGAGGCTGCAAAACCAACAATCGATACTATTTTAGCACAAGGCGGAAGCGTGATTTTAATGTCACACCTTGGAAGACCAAAAGGAGCAGAAGAGAAATACTCTCTAAAACATATTCTAAAAACAGCTTCTGATATTTTAGGAGTTCAAGTAAAATTTGCTGAAAACTGCGTTGGAGAACCAGCTCAGACTGCGGCAAAAGATTTAAAACCAGGCGAAGTTCTTTTATTAGAAAATTTACGTTTTCATGCTGAAGAAGAAGCAGGAGATGTAGCTTTCGCTAAAGAATTAGCTTCTCTTGGAGATATTTATGTAAACGATGCATTTGGTACTGCTCACAGAGCACACGCATCGACTACAATTATTGCACAGTTTTTTCCAAACGATAAATGTTTCGGAACATTATTGGCAAAAGAAATTGACAGTTTAAATAAAGTTCTTAAAAACAGTGAAAAACCTGTAACTGCTGTTCTTGGAGGTTCTAAAGTTTCTTCTAAAATCACTGTTATCGAAAATATCTTAGATAAAGTAGATCACATGATTATTGGAGGAGGAATGACTTTTACTTTCATTAAAGCTCAAGGCGGAAAAATTGGTGAGTCTATCTGCGAAGATGACAAACTAGATCTAGCTCTTGAAATTTTGAGATTAGCAAAAGAAAAAAATGTTCAGGTTCATATTCCTGTTGATGTTATTGCTGCAGACGATTTCTCAAACAATGCAAACACGAAGGTTGTAGATGTAACTGCAATTCCTGACGGATGGCAAGGTTTAGATGCAGGTCCAAAATCTCTAGAAAACTTCAAAAAAGTAATTTTAGAGTCAAAAACAATTCTTTGGAATGGTCCATTGGGAGTTTTTGAGATGGAAACGTTCTCTAAAGGAACAATCGCATTAGGAGATTATATCGCAGAAGCTACAGCAAATGGAGCATTTTCATTAGTTGGTGGTGGAGATTCTGTTGCAGCAGTAAAACAGTTCGGATTTGAAGATAAAATGAGCTACGTTTCCACTGGTGGCGGGGCTATGCTAGAAATGTTAGAAGGAAGAGTTTTACCTGGAATCGCTGCGATTTTAGACTAAAAAATCACAATTAACATTTTTTTAAACACTTTTCTTCGATAAAGGGCTTAGATTTGCAAAAATACAACTCTTGTAATTGTTTGAATTACAGAATTTTAAAAAAATGTTATATGATTGTAAAGAAATTATCGTTAGTGGTTTCGGCTTTCTTTTCGTTAGCTGTCTGTGCGCAAGAAACGGCAAAGACAGATATAGAACTGAAACCAGAGGTTAAACTTTCATATTTAGATTCTATTAAAAGCACATTCAAAAAGAACGATCTTGCTACAAAAGTAGATAGTCTTTGGATGAACGAATTAGTAAGTCTCGATATTTATGATGATCTGACCAAGGACATTCAAACCATCAATAAGGATGTTACTGTTGATGAAGAACTTCCAACCGAACTGCTAAAGCAGCGTTTGGCGGCGATGAATGAGAAATCACCTTTTGAGATACAATACAATCAAGGTTTAGAAAATATAATAAAGTCATTTCTTAAGAATCGTAAAAAATCGTTTTCTCGATTAATGGCTTTATCAGAATATTATTTCCCAATTTTTGAGGATGCTTTTGCCAAACAAAATGTTCCTCTAGAGATAAAATATTTAGCCGTTGTAGAATCTGCTTTAAATCCTAAAGCAGTTTCTAAAATGGGCGCTACGGGACTTTGGCAGTTTATGTACGGAACCGGAAAACAATACGCTTTAAAAATCGATTCTTATATCGACGAAAGAAGTGATCCTCTTAAAGCTACAGCTGCAGCATCTGAGTATATGACCAAAATGTTTAATATTTTTGGCGACTGGGAACTGGTTTTAGCTTCTTACAACTCAGGTCCAGGAAATGTTACCAAAGCAATTCGTCGTTCTGGCGGAAAAACAAAATACTGGGACATTCGTAATTATCTTCCAAAAGAAACTCAAGGTTACGTACCAGCTTTCTTAGCAACAATGTACCTTTTTGAATATCACAAAGAACACGGAATTAATCCAGAAAGAGCTGTAGTCAAAAACTTTGAAACCGATACAGTAGCAGTCAAAAATCAAATGTCTTTCAAACAGATTGCCGATTTATTAGACATGCCACAATCTCAGATTCAGCTTTTAAATCCGTCGTATAAAATGGGTGTTGTGCCTTTTTACCAAGGAGAACAGCATTTTATACGTCTTCCAAAAGATAAAGTAGCAACATTTGTTTCAAACGAAGAACAAATTTATGCTTACGTAAAATACGACAAAGAGTTTAGAGCAACATCATCTAGATTAGCTGTAAAGTATGCTCCTAAAGCAAAACCTGCTGTTGCAAAACCTGCAGCGGTTGAAAGCGGTGATTTCGAATTTTATAAAGTTAGAAAAGGAGATAATTTAGGCGCAATTGCATCTAAATATAATGTTAGCATCAGCGAGTTGAAAAAATGGAATAATCTGAAAACAAATGCTGTTGCTATTGGAAGAAGTCTAAAGATTAAATCTGAAGAAGAAGTTCCAGTTAAAACTACTCCTATCATAGACAGAAAAGAAGAAGCAATCGCTTCTGCTGATGAAAAAAATAAGCCAACAGCGGTAGATATGGACTATGTTGTGGTAGCTGGAGATAATTTAGGCAGTATTGCAAAGAAATTCGGTACGACTATTGCGGAGTTAAAAGAACTTAATAATTTAACTTCAAATAATATTGGTTTAGGAAAAACACTGATTATTTCTAAAGCAGCAATAGTTATAGAAGAGCCTGTTTCGACAGCAATTGCATCAAACTCGGTTGATTCATTCAAGAAAAAAGCACCTTCTAAAAATGTAAGTGAAGATTATTACGTTAAAAAAGGAGATTCTTTATACAGCATTTCTAAAAAATATCCTGGAGTAACAATTTCAGATATTAAAAAATGGAACGGCATTAAAGATGAAGATATTAAACCGGGAATGAAACTTAAAATAAACGGATAAATAGAATAATCTTATTAAATTTGGGTTTTATTTCATAAATTAAAAAAATGAATAAAACCCATTTTTTATTGCTATTAGTTCCATTTTTCCTGACTTCTTGTTTTAAAAGTGAAAAACAAAGTGAACCAGTTTCAGGAAAAACCAACACCATCTCTGTCATTATTGACGATCAGTTATGGTATGGAGAAGTAGGTGATAGCATCAGAAATAAATTTGCCTCTCCTGTTCTTGGACTTACCCAAGAAGAGCCTCTTTTTACCATAAATCAATATCCCGCCAGATTGCTAGAAGGATTTGTTACAGACAGCCGAAGCATTATTGTGGTAAAAAAAGCCGCAGCTGATAAATTCGAAATCATTCGAAGCAAAACATTGCCTCACAATACTTTTCGCATTTACGGAAAGTCGGTAGACGATATTATCTGCAGTATCGAATTGAATTCAGCGCAGATTATAAAAATAATTCACGACGCCGAAATTGAAAAAATTCAGGAAGATAACAGCACTTCGTTGTTAAATAAGGCAATTATTAAAAACAAATTCCATATTAATATTCAGATTCCATCAGGATATGAATATATGCTGCATAAAAAGAAATTCATCTGGCTTAAAAAAGAAATCATAAGCGGTAACACCAGTTTACTAATTTATCAGATTCCACTAACTAATTTCAAGAAGAAAAAAGACGTTGTAAACGCCATTGTCAAAATGCGTGATTCAATCGGTAAATATATTCAAGGACGTGAACCCAATACGCAAATGATTACCAGTGAAGCATACGCTCCTTATTTCTCAAAAAGAACTTTAGATAATAAAACGGCTTTCGAAACAAAAGGAACGTGGGAATTGAAAAACGATTTTATGTCGGGTCCCTTTATCAATTATGCCATATTAGACGAAACTTTCAATCGTGTTTTGGTTATAGAAGGGTTCTGTTATTCGCCTTCACATCAAGAACGTGATCTAATGTTAGAACTTGAAGCCATTATAAAAACGGTTAAAATCGACAAAAGATAGGGTTTCAAGTTTCATAACGTATTTAATAGTTCTCAAAGATTAATAGCGTTCTTTGCGCAAAAACTTTACGAGTTTTGCGGTTTAATTAGTCTAGCTTATCAACTTGAAACCTCAAACTTCAAACTTGAAACAAATTTTTTCGTACTTTTATTCATAACAAACATAAAAACAAATAGTTATGAAAAAGTTAACCGCAACCTTAGCAATAATAACCTTGTGTTTTATTTCTTGTAAAAAAGAAGTGAAAGAAGAAACTACAACCTCAGTAGCAACAGATTCTGTTAAAACTGAAGAACCTGTTACTGAAGCGCCATTAGATTCTGCCGCACAAATGAAGGCTTGGCAAGAATATGCAACTCCTAGTAATCCGCATAAAATGCTGGCTGATGAAGTTGGAACTTGGAATTGCGATATGACATTTTGGTCTGATGCAAATGCAAAACCTGAAAAAGAAACTTCTGTAGCCGAAATCAAAATGATTTTGGGCGGACGCTTTCAAGAAGCAACTTATAAAGGAACTATGATGGGGCAGCCATTTGAAGGCAAAGGCACAGTGGGCTATAATAATGCGAGTAAAGAATACATCTCCACATTTATTGATAACATGGGAACGGGAATGATGGTTGGTAGAGGAAAGTATAATGAAAGCACAAAGAGTGTAGAATATGACGGAGAAATGGCCGATCCAGTAACAGCAAAAAACACCAAGTATAGAGAAGTTTACACCGTTGTAGATGCTAAGACCCGAAAAATGGAAATGTTCGATACAAAAAACGGAACCGAATATAAAAGCATGGAAATTATAATGACCAAAAAATAAATTTTCTATTTAGATACAAAGAAACAAAGGCGCAAAGGCACAAAGTTTTATTTCTATGAGATATAACTTTGTGTCTTTTTTGATTTCTATAAGAAACTTTAGCGCAATAAAAAAATAATATAACTTAGCGCCTTCGTGCCTTCGTGGCAAAAAATAAACAAGAATGGAATTAAAATGGAAAATAAAGCCTTTTGAGGCATTAAATGTTCATGAGTTATATGATTTACTCAAACTAAGAAGTGAAATCTTTGTCGTAGAGCAAAACTGCGTTTATTTAGACCTTGATGGCAAAGACAAGAAAGCGTTACACTTAATAGGAGAGTTTGAAGATAAAATCGTGGCCTATTCACGCTTATTTGACGCTGGAATTAGTTTTGATAATGCTTCTATCGGAAGAGTAGTTGTAGACGCCAATTACAGAGATAGAAAATGGGGACATGAACTAATGCAAGAAGCCATAGTTGGAATTAAATCTAATTTTGGAAAAGATAAAATTACCATTGGAGCGCAATTATATTTGAAGAAATTCTACGAAAGCCACGGTTTTGCTCAAACCAGCGAAATGTATCTTGAAGATGATATTCCGCATATAGAGATGATTCGAGAATGATTAAAAAATGAAATAAATCCGAAAGGATTTTTAGCATATTCCAAGCAGCAAAAAACTTAGAACCTTAGCAGCTTAGTATCTTAGAATCTTTAAAAAAAACTAGATTTTAGTAATCACAAACTCCACCCGCCGATCATAATTATCACCTTTTCCTAACGGATATCGATTGCCGCATCCAATATACGTCATACGGCTTTTGGAGATTTTTTTAGACATTAAATAGTGAAAAACCGTTTTGGCACGATTCCAGGAAAGTCTTCTTTCTTTTGTATCTCTATCAATTCCGTCACTGTAAATTTCTGGCGTGCAACAGACATGGCCTCTGATCTCAAAATTGAGAGTTCTATGTTTTTGAAGTGTTACTGCAATTTTATCCAGTTCTTTTTTAGAAGTGCTGGTTAGTTTGGCGCTTCCAATATCAAATAGAATAGATTCGAGATAAACTTTGTCACCAACTTTTAGATTGTCTTTGAAAGAAGTATAAACACCTTTTCCAAAACTATTTTTCTTAACAACGATTAAATCAACCCGCCGATTTCGGAGACGTGTCTCATACAGATTCTCTACCGTATCTGCTTTTACGACAACACGCCCTTTTCCTTCAAGAATGACGATTTTACTTTGTTTGAATCCTTTCCCGACCAATAGATTCTGAATCGTATTAGCCCGATCGTTAGACAATCTAAAGTTATACTCATCGTTTCCGCGATCATCACAATAGCCATAAATCTGTATAGACTCAACTTTTGCTGTGTCTATGTTTTTTATAAAGTTTGAAACAACAGTAATTTGTTTATCTGTCAGATCATACCTGTCAAATTCAAAATAAATAGTTTCAACAGGTTTTTGCTGTGCCGTTACTGTATAAAATGAAAAAAGAGTCAGGGCTAAAGTTATCTTCATTCACTACATTTTTAAAATCGTCTTATATTCTGTTTGGTTATTTAATACGCCAACTGCTCTTTTAATTTCTGAATTGTTTTTTAAATAATACTGGTACAAACCTTCCTGATATTGATATCTTTTAATCAACTCTTCCAAAATCATGTTTTTAATTTCTTTTTGATTTTTGTCCAGTAAAGTAGTTTCGCTTTTTTCTAAAGCATTTAACAATTGCTGATATTCGGCAGTAATGGTCTCGTCTATTTTTTCTTTTTTAGCTGCTGCTAAAGTGTTTTTTAAAGCCACTTCGGTTTCTGTATCGAAAGTGATTTTGTTAGTTTTTAAGTATTGCTTGAACGCAGTATAATCGGCATCAGTCAAAGTCGGAATCTTATCACCCAGATTTGGATTTTTGTAATAATACGTTGTTGCATAATCAAAAACACCATCGTTTTTAATTAAAGCAGTTGCAATAGCACTTGTTTTAGTTTCTTCCAATTCAATATCTGGTAAAACACCTCCGCCATCATAAACCGTTCTTCCTTTTCTGGTTTTAAAAGCATTGAAATTTTTAGCATCAGTTTTCTGAGCCACACCATTTTTATCTTTATGTGCGTAATCCAAAGCCTGAATACATCTTCCAGAAGGCGTATAATATCTAGAAATAGTAACTTTCAATTGCGTTCCATAAGTTAAATCAACAGAACGCTGAACCAAACCTTTTCCAAAACTTCTGCTTCCTAAAATAACGGCACGATCCAAATCTTGCAAAGCGCCCGAAACAATTTCAGAAGCCGAAGCACTTCTTCCATTCACTAAAATTGCCAACGGAATTTCGGTGTCAACAGGTTCTTTCTGTGTTTTATAAGTATTGTTGTGTTTTTCAATTCGCGATTTAGTTGTCACGATTACTTCGTTTTTTGGAACAAATAAATTACAGATATCAATTGCTTCATTCAATAATCCTCCAGGATTTCCTCTTAAATCCAAAACAATCTGTTTGGCTCCATCGGCTTTTAATTTCTCAAGAGCATCTTTAACTTCAGCTGAAGCTTTTCTGCTAAAATGAGCCAAAACAATATATCCTGTTTTATCATCAATTTTTCCGTAAAAAGGAACCGATTTAATATCGACTTCATCCAAAACTAAAACCGTAGTACTTGGTTTTCCCTGACGAAGATATTTGATGTTGATTTTAGTGTTTTTTGTTCCTTTCAATAATTGAGAAGCGTCGTCTTTAAAATCAGCAATCAAGACATCACCAATCTGAATGATTTCGTCACCGGCTTTTAATCCTGCTTTGTCTGCGGGATAATTTTTATAAGGTTCGCGTACAACTAAGCGGTCATTTTTTCTAGAAATCAAAGCACCGATTCCGGTATATTCTCCAGTATTATTGATTTTGAAGTTAACTACATCTTGTTCGTTAAAATAAACCGTGTACGGATCTAAACTTCCCAACATACTCTTAATGGCTTTATCCATCAAATCACCAGGATTGGTTTCGTCGACATAATTGGTATTTACGGCTTTAAACAAAGTCGTAAAAATCTCGATCTGTTTGGCAATTTCAAAAAAGTCTTCTCTAAAACTGGTTCCAACAAACAACATTCCCGCCGCAGCGACTGGTATAATAAATTTCTTCTTGAAATACGGATACATGATTATTCTTTTTTTCTTCTTTTAAATCTTCTTCTTATAAAATAGGCAAATACAACAAATAAAATTACAAACGGCCAAGCGCTTAATAAAGAAATTAATAAATCGGATAAAGTATAAAATCCCGATTTAACGGCGTTCCAAAGTTTGGAGCCGTATGATATTTTAACGCCTTCTTTTTCGGCAATAGTTTTATAAAACTCTATTGTGATCGTGCTTTCAGAAACACGACTTTCTAAGTATTTTAATTGACCTTCTTTAGCCTCTATTTCTTCTCGAATAGTTGAAATTTGTTGTTCAATTTCTAAAATCTCACTGACTTTGTTCGCTTTCTTTAAAATTTCAAGATAACGTTCCTCCAGTTTTTTCTTTGTTTTTAATCTTGAAGTAAGATCTAGGTACTGTTCTGTTACATCCTCAGCAGATATGTTTTTAACTTCAAAATAAGAAACCCCTTTAGAAACGTCATTTATAAAACGGTCAAAATTCTGGCTTGGTACCTTTACAATAAGATTTCTAAAGACAGTTCCATAATCTTTACCCTCAGAATCATTTATGATTCTAGCTTTGTTGCTTGAAACAGCTTTTTGAACTTGATTAAAAGTATTTTCAAGATTATCGGTTTCAAACCGTAAAGTGGCTTCCTTTATTATCTTTTGCTCAATTTCTTGTTTGACTTTTGGAGGCGGTGGTGCTTTAGCGGGATCTGCGTCATAAGAAGATGCTTCTGCTTTTGCAGGAAGTTTTACCGCTGCAATAGAAATATTTTCTTCATTTGGAGCAGAAGATTTACTACAGCTAGAAAGAATAAAAACAAAAACGAAAATAGATAAAAAGAAAAGTTGACGCATAAAATTTCAATTTAGAGCTAAAACTACGATTTTTTTGTCTAACTTGATTAATAATCTTACGTTTTGAAATTTACGCTTCAGTTTTCGTATCAGAATCTTGCGGTTTGTTGATTTGAGCTGAAAATTTCTCAAATAACTGAATCATTTTGGTATTGATTTCTTCGTAAGATAAACGGTCTTTGGTCTGATAAAAAAGCATTATCGAATAGGGCTGATCCATGTTATCCAAAAGCAAATGTTTGTTCAAACGATACGTTTCTCTTAAAACCCTTTTGAAGTAATTGCGGTCAACAGCTTTCTTGAAATATTTCTTAGATACCGAAACACCAATTTTGGTTTGTTCTTCTGAATTTTCTTCCGCTTGACGGTAAACCAAACGAAGCGGATATTTAGATACCGATTTTCCTTCAGAAAACAGTAAACCAATTGTCGTTTTGCTTTTTAAACGCTCGTTTTTAGGGTAAGTAAAGTTCATTTAATTCAGAAAAAATTTGCAAATTCTAGTGCAAAGGTACAATTAAACCATAAAAACAGTTATTGTTTTCAATTTTAATAAGTCTAAAAATTTATTTACTACTTTTGCGCATTAATTTTTGAAGCATGGAAAAAATTATTTCTTATCCAATATCGGTAATTTATTATTTATTATTTGGTTTATGTTTGGCTGTTTTTCATCCAATTCAGTGGATTTGTTTAAATGTTTTTGGTTACCAGGCTCACAAAAAAAGTGTTGATTATTTAAATTTCTGCCTTTTAAAATGTACAAATCTTGTCGGGACAAGATACACAATTGAAGGCGTGGACACGGTTCCGAAGGGTGCGCCAATTATTTTTGTGGCAAATCATCAAAGTATGTACGATATCGTGGCAATGATTTGGTACTTTAGACGTTTTCATTGTAAATTTGTAAGTAAGAAGGAGTTAGGCAGCGGAATTCCGAGTGTTTCTTATAATTTGAAATACGGAGGATCTGTCTTAATTGACCGAAAAGACCCTAAACAAGCAATACCCGTTATTAAAGGCTTGTCTGAATATATCGAAAAAAACACAAGATCTGCCGTTATTTTCCCAGAAGGGACAAGAAGTAAAACGGGAGTACCAAAAGAATTTGCGCAAAGCGGTTTAAAAATTTTATGCAAATATGCACCATCTGCGTATGTTGTACCGGTAAGTATCAATAATTCTTGGAAAATGGTAAAATTTGGTTTTTTTCCTGTTGGTTTAGGAAATCACCTCAAATTTACAGCTCATAAAGCTTTGGCTGTTAAAGATTACAAGTTCGAAGAACTGATGGAGATAACTGAAAAAGCAGTTAAAGAAGGAATAAATGAATATAAACAGGTTTAAGTTTTAGTCCGAGCTAAAATGTACAACCCAAATCTATAATAAGTAATGTCTATAAAAAACATTAGATTAGAAGTAATGCAGTTTTTGGAAAAAAACGTGGATAGCTTCGTGGAACAGTATTTAATTCCAGTGGAAAAAATTTGGCAACCGTCGGATTTCTTACCAGATTCTCAAGGAGAAAACTTCTTTGAAGAGGTAAAAGAATTACGTGAGATTGCTAAAGAACTTCCGTACGATTTCTGGGTTACACTTGTTGGTGATACCATCACAGAGGAAGCATTGCCTACATATGAGTCATGGTTAATGGATGTTGAAGGAATAGATCAGCAGGAAGAAGGCCAAGGAAACGGTTGGGCCAAATGGGTGAGACAATGGACTGGAGAAGAAAACCGTCACGGAGATCTTTTAAATAAATACTTGTATTTGTCTGGTCGTGTAAACATGCGTGAAATCGAAATGACTACACAGCATTTAATCAATGATGGTTTTGATATTGGAACTGGAACTGACCCGTACAAAAACTTTGTATACACTAGTTTTCAGGAATTAGCAACTTATGTTTCGCACAATAGAGTAGCGCAGATGGCTAAGAAATTTGGAGATAACAAGTTGTCTAAAATGTGTAAAATGATTGCAGGTGATGAAATGCGTCACCACCATGCATACAGCGAATTTGTAACTAGAATTTTCCAAGTAGATCCTAGCGAAATGATGTTGGCTTTTCAATACATGATGAAGCAGAAAATTGTTATGCCAGCTCATTTCTTGAGAGAATCTGGTCAAAAAATAAGCACAGCTTTCGAACAGTTTTCTGATTCTGCACAACGTATTGGAGTTTACACTGCAAATGATTATGTTGAAATTATGCAGAAATTAATCAACAAATGGGAGATAGATAAAATCTCTAATTTGACTGATGAAGCTGAAAAAGCACGTGACTATTTAATGAAATTGCCTGCAAGAATGGCTAAAATTTCTGAAAGAATCGTTATTCCACAAGAATCGCATATCTTTAAATGGGTTGAACCAGCTAGACTTTAAAATTTTAGATTTTAGAATGGAGATTTCAGATTCTTAATTGGAATGTGGAATTTTAGATTTTTAAAATTTGAATAAATTATATTTGTTGATTGTTGAAGATTTAAATCTTTGGCAATCAACTTTTTTTATAAACCGTAAAAACTTCACTATGAGCGACGCAGCATTAATTATTAAAACCATTGCTTTTGTAAAAGAAAAATTAAACGATGCCGAAGGAGGCCACGACTGGTTTCATATTGAACGTGTTTATAAAAATGCACTATTGATTGCAAAGGAAACAGAATGCGATCTTACAGTTGTACAATTAGGAGCCTTATTGCACGATATAGCCGATAGTAAATTTCATAACGGAGATGAAACTATTGGGCCAAAAACAGCCAGAGCGTTTTTAGAAGCTGAAAATGTTTCTGAAGATATAATTGTTCATGTAGTCAATATCATTGAAAATATCTCTTATAAAGGTGGAAATTTCGAAAAAAAATTCTCTTCTCTCGAATTGGATATTGTGCAAGATGCAGATCGTCTAGATGCCATTGGCGCTATTGGTGTTGCTAGAGCGTTTAATTATGGCGGATTTAAGAATAGAGCTTTATACAATCCAGAAATTGCTCCTGTAACGAATATGACAAAGGAGGAGTACAAAAAGAACAGCGCTCCAACTATTAATCATTTCTACGAAAAGCTTTTACTTTTAAAAGACAAGATGAATACTGAAAAGGGAAAAGAAATCGCTGCCGAGAGACATCGTTTTATGGAAACTTTCCTTGCCCAATTTTACGCAGAATGGGAAGGGTTGAAGTAAGATCATTTAATTTATAAAAAAAAAGCGACTCTAGATATAGAGTCGCTTTTTTTATAAGTGTTTAAATTATTTGTTAAAGATTTATAATTTGGATCAAAACCACATTAAATGCGAAATGATTTTATCTCTAGCTATTTCTCTTTTTTCAAATTTTGTCATTTTGGATAACTTTAGAATATATCAAAAGTATTTTTATAAGAAATTGACTTCTTAATGAAATCGGTTTTTAAATTATTTGAATAAGATATTTTTTTCTTTAAGGTTCAATCTTTTTTTTTCAATCTTAACAGAAGTCATTGATCTTGATTCTTTGATTTTTTCTTTATCTAACTTTCTTAGCAAATGTCTGGATTGTGTTTTTAAACTCTTTATTTTGTTCGTAATACAAAATATGTCCGCCGTTGATAATCTTAATTTCTTGGTTTGGGAATTTAAACAGGCGATAATGTTCTGGACCAATATTGTTGTCTTTTGTTCCTGAAATTATAAGTGTTGGAACTTTAATCGAAGCTGTTTCTTTTGTAAAATCACTAAAATATAACGGGCCACTTAACGCATGCTGCGCAAATGAAGAGTTTCTTTTTTCACTGTTATCAATGCTGTCCAGTTTTTCAACAGTTGCTCTATTATCAGAAAGCATTTTATAATCTAGATCTGCCTTTTTAATTTGCTGTTTAGCTTCAAAAAAAGTACTTAGAATTGAATCCTTACTTTTTACTGTAAAATCTTTTCCTAGAGTTTTACCCATAAAAGCGATTTGATTAAGCAGAGAATCATTTATATCCAATGTAGCATTCAATAGAATTAAGCCTTTTACATGCTGTGGATATTTTTCGGCATATTTAGTAGCTAAAATTCCTCCGAAAGAATGCCCGATTACAAATACTTTATCCGTTTTAAGATGAATTCGAATTTCTTCAATATCATCAATCATTCTATCCATGCTATAATTGTTGTCTACAGGAGATCCGGATCTACCGCAACCTCTTTGGTCGAAATAACACATAGTTAGTTTATCTTCTAACACATTTCCGCCAAATTCTTCAAAAGACTTGCTCCATGCGCCTGGACCGCCATGCACAAAAATACAAGCATCACCTTTTCCTGAAACTTTCAGAAATAGAGAAACTCCATCAGATGTTAGAAAAGTTTTATTTGAATCTTGTTTTGCATCTGTTTTTGTTTGGGAAATTCCGCTTTGAGCAAAACATAAAAATAGAAAGAAAAGAAAAGGAGTTTTTGGATTCATTTTAAAGTTTTTTCTGCTGTTTTAATGGGATAAAATTATAATTAAATCAGCAGAGAAAAAACTAATGATTGTTTTTCATTGAAAAATAGGTAATAATCATTGCGCAGAAAAAACCTATTGTAAACCACAGTAATCGAGCAACTCTATTGTCTCGAATTACTTCCATTCTATCTTCTGGTGTCATCTTGAATAAATTTTATAGTCAAAAATAATCTTAGAAAAGACACCAATAAGCTATTTTAAGTTTTTAAAACAATAGAATAGGACATTTTCACTCATAAAAAAAAGCCGTTCAAAATGAACAGCTTTTTACTTTGTACCTATGAACCTTTGCTCCTTTGGCCCTTTTTAATTACGAACATCCGCAATCAGTTCCGCCTCCACAGTCTTTTTTCTTTTTCGATTTAAAAAAGAACTTTTTAATCAAAAAAACAACTGCAAATCCTAATATGGCAAAGGCTATTATTTCCTGAAACATAACTTTTTATTTTAAAAGTTGATACGCAATTAATGCGGTAATATAAGCGAGACCGCTCATGAAGACCAACTGCATTGCTGGCCATTTCCATGAATTGGTTTCTTTTTTGGTAATCGCCAATGTACTGGCGCATTGCATTGCAAAAGCATAAAATAGCAATAAAGAGATTCCGGTTGCAAAGTCAAATACTTTCTTTCCGGTATCTGGACGAATCTCTGCTTGCATTTTGCTTTTTATGGTCGATTCGTTATCTGTATCTCCAACACTATAAATGGTTGCCAATGTTCCTACGAAAACCTCACGTGCAGCAAATGAACTAATTAAGGCAATTCCGATTTTCCAATCGTAGCCTAAAGGCTGAATAGCTGGTTCGATCGCTCTTCCCATTAATCCAATGTAAGAATTCTCTAGCTTTTGAGAATTAACTTCGTTTTCAAATTGAGTTTCATCCAAAGTAGTATTGGCAAATCTTTCTTTAACAATTGTTTCGGCTTCATTAAATTCTTTTCCAGGACCGTAAGAAGCCAAAAACCATAAAATAACCGATATTGCCAAGATAATTTTTCCTGCACCAACAACAAATGCTTTTGTTTTTTCTACAACATTGATTCCCACATTCTTTAAAAGTGGCATTTTATAACTTGGCATCTCAACAACAAAATATGTTTTTGATTCTAGTTTTAAAACCTTATTCAAAATGTAAGCCGATAAAATGGCCATAAAGAACCCTAAAACATAAAGAGACATAAGGGTTAACCCTTGAAGATTTAATACTCCAAAAATTCTTTTGCTCGGAATAACCAACGAGATAATAATCGCATAAACAGGTAACCTTGCTGAACAAGTTGTGAATGGCGTTACTAAAATGGTGATTAAACGTTCTTTCCAGTTTTCGATATTTCGAGTTGCCATAATTGCTGGAATCGCACAAGCAGTTCCTGAAATTAAAGGCACGACGCTTTTTCCTGAAAGTCCAAATCGGCGCATGATTTTATCCATTAAGAATACAACACGGCTCATATAACCGCTTTCTTCTAAAATCGAAATAAATAAAAATAAAAAGGCAATCTGCGGAATAAAAATAATAACACCGCCAATTCCCGGAATAATTCCCTGCGAAAGCAAATCTGTCAAAATACCGCTTGGAAGTTCTTCGGCAACCCAGCTGCTTAAAGAAGCAAAAGTGCTGTCAATGAAATCCATTGGAATAGTAGACCAGCTGAAAATCGATTGGAAAATCAAAAATAAAATGGCAAAGAAAATAACGTAGCCAAAAACTTTATGCGTTAAAACACGATCTAATTTGGCACGAATATCTTTCGCCATCGTAGCATCAATCTTTAAACCATCTTTTAAAACATCATTGATAAACTGATATCTTTTGATGGTTTCCTTCTGCTGTAAACGTTTTAATTCGGAGTGCGATTTGGTAAAAGTGCCTCGTATTTCGTTTCGGTCTAAGTTTAAAAAATTAACATCCTGCGTAATTACCAGCCACAATTTATACATTAATTGGTTTGGAAATGCTTTTTGTAATTTTTCAAAATATTCAGGATCAATTACAGAAGCATTCAAACAAGGTTCGTGCGGAATGGCTTTATGAGAAACAATGAGTTCTTTTAATTCTTCAATTCCTAAACCTTTTCTTGAACTTACTAAAGCAATTTTCGTTTTTAGTTTTTCTTCTAAATACGGAATATCCAAAGAAATTCCTTTGCGTTCCATACGATCAGACATATTAATGACCAAAATCGTCGGAATTTCGAGATCTTTTATCTGTGTGTAAATCAGTAAATTTCGTTTCAGATTTTCGACATCTGTTACAACTACTGCTACATCTGGATATAATTTGTCGTTTTTATTTAATAAAAGTTCGATTACTACGCTTTCGTCCATAGAACTGGCGTTCAAACTGTACGTTCCTGGTAAATCTAGAATATTGGCTTTAACATTATTGGGAAGCTTGCAGAAACCCATTTTTTTCTCAACCGTGATTCCAGGGTAATTTCCAACTTGCTGGTTAAGACCTGTTAATTGATTGAAGACAGAGGTTTTTCCGGTATTTGGATTTCCGATAAGGGCAACATTGATATTCTGAACACTCATTACAAATTGGTTTTGATAATTTCTACTTCAATTTCACGAGCTGTTTCAATTCGGATTGCAACATGAGAACCATTAATGTCTAAATATAAAGGATCGCCAAAAGGAGCAACCTGCAATAATTCAACTAAGCTGCCAGGAAGACAACCCATTTCTAATAATTTAAGTGGAATAAGATCGATATCAAAATCTTTGATAATGGCTTTTTCGCCTTTCTTCAGAGTATGTATTGTATTTTGCAAGCTTATTTAGATTGAATTTAGATTGCAAAAGTAGGCAATTATTCTTTATTTCAAGGCATTTAACACTTCGACAAATGCTAAATGTTTCTAAAAATAAGGGATTTTACTCCTGAGAAAGGAATTCGATGTCTTCTAAAAGACGTTTTATGTCTTCTTTGTTTGTTCCGTCATAAAAACCTCTAACGCGGCGTTTTTGATCAACCAAAACAAAATTCTCTGTATGCACCATATCATAAAGCTGATCTGGTCTTCCCATTTTTACAGCTAAGTACGATTTTCTGGCCATTTTGTAGATTTCTTTTTTGTCGCCAGTAACTAAATTCCATTTACTGTCTACAACACCATATTTTATAGCATAAGCTTTTAAAACAGAAACACTGTCTACTTCAGGAAAAACGGTATGCGAAAGGAGCATCACTTTTGGATTGTTTAAAACCGCTTTTTGAACATCAACTAAATTGGTTGACATTTTTGGGCAGATCGATCCGCAGGTTGTAAAGAAGAAATCGGCAACATAGATTTTTCCTTCGTAATTTTTTTGTGTAATCGTATCACCATTTTGATTGATAAAAGAAAAATCGGCAATAGTATGGTATTTGCTTTTATATTGAACTGTACTATCCACCAATTCTGGATTTACATCGGCTGGATTGTAAATCGGAAGCGTTTTTTTAGGTTTCAATGCAGAATAAAACAAAGATATCGTAACAACCGAAAACACTATCAAAACAATGAAAAATTTGCGGTATTTATATAAAAGCGATTTCATAAAAATAATTTGGCGCAAAAATACAAAAAGCAGATTCTAAAAACTTTACTGGATTATTTTTTTAACAGCCTTTTGTAACTTTTGCCAGTATCTGCAGACATATACCTCAATGTTTAAGTTCTATTTGTGAAATTTATCCGTCTTTTTGACTGTACAGTTAGAATTTTAACACAATTTTTGAAATAATAACAATATGTTTGTATTTTCCCTTAAACTATAATTTTTTATGAAAAAACAATTTGCTAAACCTGTGTTTGGTGTGATATCTGCAATGTTTGCAATAACTGCAGCTCAAGCTCAAACAGCGCCAAAAGAGCCAGGTATTAATGTATCTTATATGGATACGAAAATCAGCCCAAGTCAGGATTTTTTCAAATATGTGAACGGCACTTGGCTGGATAAAACAGAAATTCCGAGTGACCGAACTACTTGGGGAAGTTTTAATGAATTAATTAAAAGAACCGACAAAGACGTGATGGAGGTTTTAAAAGAAGCTTCTAAAAACCCAAAGTACAAGTCTAATACAGATCAAGGAAAAGCAGTTAACTTATTTAACACTTATCTAGATTCTGTTGGAAGAAATAAAAAAGGAATCGAACCTTTAAAGCCATATCTGAAAAAAATTGATGCAATTAAAAATATTTCTGATGTTCAGAAATATTTGGTTGAAATGGAACAAGAAGGAAACGCAGGTTTTTTCGGAATTTACATTGGAGCTGATGATAAAGACAGTTCTAAAAACTCTGTAAATCTGAGTCCAAGCCAATTAGGACTTTCGGATAAAGATTATTACACTTCTGATGACAAAGATTCTAAAGAGAAACGCGCAAAGTATGAATTGCATGTTGCAAGAATGCTTCAGTTTATTGGAGAATCTCCAGCAAAAGCAAAACAAAGCGCTGCTGAAATTTTAGCTCTTGAAACAGAATTGTCACAGCCAAGATTGAATAGAGTTGAAAGAAGAGACAGCCGTTTGCAATACAACCCAATGACAATTGCCGATCTTCAAAAATTAACTCCAGCTATTAAATGGAATGAATATTTTGCAGGTTTAGGAATTACTAAATTAGATACTGTAATTGTTTCTGAGCCTAAATATATGACAGCTTTGCAAGCTGTTTTCAAAGAAAATAAAGTAGCACAGTGGAAAGAGTACCTGAAATGGGATTTGATTAACAGTGCTGCAGGCAAACTGACAACAGAAATTGATAATGCTAATTTTGATTTCTACAGTAAAACTTTAAGAGGTGCAATAAAACAGCTTCCTGCTGAAGAAAGAGCACTTAATGTGGTTAACGGAAATGTTGGTGAAGCTCTTGGAAAACTTTATGTAGAAAAAGTTTTCCCAGCTGAGGCAAAAAACAAAGCGATAGATATGATTCATAATGTTATTACGGCTTATCAAAATCGTATTAACAATTTAAGCTGGATGTCTAAAGACACTAAAGCTAAAGCAATCGAAAAGCTGAACAAAATAACGATTAAAGTTGGATATCCTGATAAATGGAAAGATTACTCAGCTTTAGAAATTAAAAGCATTGCAGAAGGAGGAAGCTATTTTGAAAACACTAAAAGCTTAGCGCAATGGAGATTTAAGAAAAGCGTAGATAAATTGTCTAAACCAGTTGATAAAACAGAATGGCATATGTCTCCGCAAACTGTAAATGCTTATTACAATCCATCTTATAACGAAATTGTATTCCCAGCAGCAATCTTACAGCCGCCTTTCTACAATTATCAAGCTGATGAAGCTGTTAATTATGGTGGAATTGGTGCAGTAATCGGGCACGAGATTTCTCATGGTTTTGATGATTCTGGAGCACGTTACAATGCTGAAGGAAATTTAGTGGATTGGTGGACAGAAGATGATTTAAAACAGTTTACAGCTTTAGGAAATGATTTAGCAAATCAATATAGTGCTCTTGAGCCATTGCCAGGTATTCATGTTGATGGTCATTTTACATTAGGCGAAAATATTGGAGATTTGGGTGGAATTAACGCAGCATTTGATGGTCTGCAGTTGTATTTGAAACAACATGGAAATCCAGGTTTAATCGACGGATTTACTCCAGAACAGCGTTTCTTTATTTCTTGGGCTACCGTTTGGAGAACAAAATCTAGAGATGAAGCAATCAAAAATCAAGTAAAAACAGATCCGCACTCACCGGGAATGTACAGAGCTTATGTGCCAATTCAAAATGTTGATGCTTTTTACAAAGCTTTTGATATTAAGAAAGGTGATAAAATGTACGTTGAACCAGAAAAACGAGTTAAAATCTGGTAATATATTTTAATGATAAAAAAAGGAGGTTCCGATATTCGGAACCTCCTTTTTTTTGCTTTACTATTTTTAGATAATCAAACGATGTTCCGTAGGAACATTTCATCGGTAGAAAAAAAATATTGGCGCCCCGTTTTTTACGTTCCGTAGGAACGTTTGATTTTGACGTAAATTTTAACAATGCAGCATATCAAACGTTCCTATGGAACGTAAATGCTAAATAACATCATTTTCTACCGATGAAATGTTCCTACGGAACATCGTGTGATTATTTTAACTGACTGTAAATGTAACTTTCTATTGCTTTTAATTCTTCATCAGACATGGCCTGTGTTATAGCAAAATTGGTTTTCATAACCTCAAACTGACTGGGATCAACAATTGGTTCTGCATTTCCTTTCAGGAAGGTAACGATATTGCCATTTTTGTCTTTATAGATTTTGGCAATTTCTTTAATGCTTGGCCCAACTACTTTTTGATCTGGCTGATGGCATGCAAAACAATTTCCAGTTCCTTCAAAAAGCTGTTTTCCTAACTCTTCTGGACTTTTGGCTTTCGCCGATTCTCCTTCAGAAACAGATTCGGTTGCTGTGTTTGTTGATTCAGAAGTTTCTTTTTTGCAAGAAGCAAATGCTAAAACAGCAGAAAGGAATAATATCTTTTTCATGTTTTTAGATTTTATTCAATTGTAATTCGGTCGTTATTTGTTGATGGCTGTGATATCACTAAAAAATCCAATTGTTCTTGGCTTTCATTGGCAATATAATGTTGCGTTTTTGCCTCAATCAATAAACCTTGATTTGAATTTACAATTTCAGTTTTTTCTCCATGATAAAAAGTTGCAGTGCCTTTTAGAATAAAAAAGAATTGCTGTGCATGATTATGAAAATGCAATTTTTCTTTGGTTCCGCTTGGCATGCTTTCTTGTTTAACAGATAAACCTTCAGTATCTGCCAAAATCCAGCTGTCGCAATTATCTCCCCATAAATAATGAGAAGCATTTTGTTTATCGACAATCATTTTATTTGTTTAATAAAATTGCCGCTTCTTTTGCGAAGTATGTCGAAATAAGATTGGCACCCGAACGTTTGATGCACATTAATTGTTCCATCATAATTTTATCGTGATCGAGCCAACCTCTTTCAGATGCCGCTTTAATCATAGCATATTCTCCAGAAACCTGATAAACGGTTACAGGAACATGTACGGTATTTTTTATTTCGCGAACAATATCCAAATAAGCAATTCCTGGTTTTACCATAACCATATCTGCACCTTCTTCTACATCTGATAAAGCTTCTTTGATCGCTTCGATACGATTCGCATAATCCATTTGGTATGTTTTTTTGTCTTTTGGAACCACAACATCAGCTTCTCTTGGAGCCGAATCTAAAGCATCTCTAAATGGACCATAAAAAGCAGAAGCATATTTAGCAGAATAACTCATAATTCCAACATTCTGAAACCCTGCCGCATCCAAACCTTCGCGAAGGCGTAAAACGCGTCCGTCCATCATATCACTTGGCGCAACAAAATCGGCACCAGCTTCTGCGTGCGAAACGGCCATTTTTACCAAAGCATCAACTGTACTGTCGTTTTCTACGTCACCATTTGTTATGATTCCGTCATGACCGTAAATAGAATATGGATCTAATGCAACATCTGGCATAACGATCATTTCTGGACAAGCTGCTTTTATGGCACGAATTGCTTGCTGCATTAATCCGTTAGCATTCCAAGCTTCTTTTCCAGTATTGTCTTTTAGGTTTTCGCTAACTTTTACATAAATATTTACGGCGCGAATCCCTAAATCATAAAGTTCTTTTACTTCTTCAACTGTTAAATCTATTGATCTTCTGAAAATTCCCGGCATTGACGGAATTTCGACTTTTACATTTTCTCCTTCAGCAATAAACATTGGAAACATAAAATCCGATGGACTTAAACTGGTTTCACGTACTAAAGAACGAATTGATTCATTTACTCTTAATCTTCTGCCTCTTTGTAATGGGAACATATAAATTTAGATTTTAGATTTTAGATTTCAGATTTTAACCTGAATTATGAAAACAGATTGATAAATCCTTATTCTAAAACTGCAGTTGTTTTTATTTTTTTTGAAGTTTATCTCACTTTTTAATGAGTGGCGCAAAGTTAAAGAAAAAGGAACAGAATAAGGCGTTTACCTTGCCTCAGAATCCGTTAATATTATCTAAAAATTTAGATTTTTTATTGTTTGAACCAAAGCATGGTTTTTCAGAATATTCCATCTAAATTTGCAAAATGAAGAAAATTCTCGCTTTATTTTGCTGTCTGCTCTTAACGAGCTGTTTTGAGATTACTGAAAGAATCAAACATCACGACGATCAAAGTGGTGAATACACGCTAATGATTGACTTTTCAAAATCTTGGTTTAAGGCCAAATCGGCTATTTGGCTAGAAGAAGTTGATGGTGTGAAAATTCCGAACGAACAGGAAATCACCGCTAAACTCAATGACTTTAAAGAAAAAGCGTTGAAGATTGATGGAATTTCAAATGTTATTACAAAAACAGATTTTCAAAATTACGTTTTCATTATCAAACTCAATTATGCTAATTTAAAAGCGTTAAACGCGGTTGTGAATACGATAAACAATCAGCGCGATCAGATTCACTTTAGCGGAAGTGGCAAAACTTTTGAAAGAATTGCGTCTTATCCAATTCCCGAAAAAGTAGTAAATGACCCAAAGAAAAAGAAAGATCTGGAAGAAGCCAGCATTATTTCTATTTATACTTTCGATAAAGATATTTTGTCTGTTGATAATACAAACAGTCAAATTTCAAAAAATAAAAAAACGGTTTTTTTAAAACAAAGTATGTACAGCGTATTTAAAAAATCGACTTTAATGAATAATACAATCCAATTAACGCCTTGATTTTATGAAGTATTTTTACACTCTAGTTTTTCTATTTGCCGCCTATTTTACTTTTGGACAAACGGGTCCAGACAAATACGATTATTTTGTTCAGTTTAACGGAAATCAGCTTTCGAAGAAAGTAAACATAAACGAAGTGCTGAACCACTCAATTATTACAAGATACACTAGTAAAAAACCTGATTTTGATCTTCGCCAATATACTTCGATTATTCAATTGGACCAAAAGATTACGGTTCATGGAAATTTCTTAGATAGCGTTCCATTTTATCAGGTTACTATTCCGATAAAAAATAAAGAAGCGGTCAAACAATATCTAATTGAAAAACAAGGTGCAAATGGAAAGAATAGCACAATTGAAGAATTTGGAAAATATGCTGTTTTTACACCGAGCGGTTTAAAAAGATCATTTGTATGGAATGACAATTATTTGGTCATATTTGAATTGACAAAAAGACTTCCTAATAAATTTTATGCTTCTCCAGATGGACCTCCTGTTTTAAACGATTCAATAGGAATTTCAGAACCGTATGAAGAAACGGTAATTGTAGATACACCGAAAGTATACGGAGTAGAAGAAGCGCCAAATCCGCCAAAAATAGCAGAACCGTCTGGAATGCGTGATGAGCCGATGGTGGTTGGTGTGCCACCAGGATCTGCAGAAACTGTGGAACAAGATTATTTGTATGATGGAAATCCGTATGAAGAATATACGGTAGAGCAGGCAGAGTTTGATAAAAAACTTGCCGAGCAGCAAAGCCAAATTATAAAAGGTTTATTTGAAAATGGTTTTACTGCGCCAAGTTTTTCAAAAATAAATGCTTCAGCAGATATTTCGACTTGGGTAAATTATAGCGGATTGATGTCTAGTTTTTATTCGCTATACAATTATCCTTTAGCACTATTTGGAGGTTATGATAAATACTTGCCGATGCAGAAGAACTTTGGGAATTTTGTAAAAGGCATTAATCTGGATTTCTATTTTGATAATGATAATTCACGAATTGAAGAAGTAGTTGAATATGCTCCAGAGATTGCTGCTGTTGTAAGCAAAATTTGTGATAGAAAAATCAATAAGAATATTTTTAATTATTTCCCAGCAGAAAAACCTCTTGGATACATTTCGTATCACGCCAATACAAAAGCAGCGCTCGAAAATTTTCCGTCATTAATGTCAGAAATATTTCAAAATCCAAAATTTGTCAAAGAAGATATTACGCTAATTACAGATTTGATTTCTACAATTGTTGATGAAGAGGCCACAGCAAAGCTTTTTGATGGCGATTTAAGTGCTTTTTTATACGATACGAAAGAAGTTGAGGTTATGACTAAAAAGTACGATTATGATGAGAATTATGAAGAAAAAATAACAGAAGAAAAAGTGAAAAAAGAAATTCCGTTGTTTTCTGTGATTTTTACTTCTACGCATCCAACATTTGGAGATAAATTATTGCAATTGGGTGTTCGCAAAAAAGTATTGATCCCAAACGGAAATTCATATAGTGTTGCAGGTACACAAGATTATGGTGATATTTTTATTGCAAAAGACAAAGATGTAGTAATTGTTGCTAACACAAGAGATTATTTTGGTTCTGGAAAAGGATTTTTTGCAAAAGACACGAAGAAAGACTTGAGTAAAAATTATATTTCTGGAAAATTAGATCTTTCAAAAACCGTGAGAACATTTGGTAAGAAAGTAACAGATTCAGAATTGGATCGAATGACTAAAATTTCATCTCAGTTTTCAGATATTTCTATAGAATCTCCTAAAAAGCTAATCGATAATAAATTGAAATTCGTTTTTAAACTGAACTCTTTCAAATCTGATAAAAACATTATTTTGCAGACATTAGATTTAGCCGAAGAAATGACTTCTAAATAATCGAAAAAAGAAAAATCCCTGAAGCAATATTGTTTCAGGGATTTTTTATCTAATAATTCATTCCGTAGGAATGTTTCGTCGGTATAAAAAATTGACAGGACCATTTATTTACGTTCCATAGGACGTTTGATTATTTCAATTTGCTAAGTGATTGAAGCTTGATAAATACCTTTAATGGTTTCTTGTAATTCAGCATTAAAATCTTGATCAGACTGACCTGCTGTTAATCCTTCAGACAATGCTCTAGAAAAACTGGCAATCAATCCATGGTTTTGAGAGAGTTTTTGATTTGCTTCTTCTCGTGAATAGCCGCCAGAAAGTGCCACGACACGAACCACATGAGGATCTGAAATAAGATCACTGTAAAAATTGTTTACAGTCGGAATTGAAAGTTTCAGCATTACTTTTATCTCTTTATCCAATGCATTAAGCTGTTTTTGGATTTCTTGTTTTAGAATCTCTTCCGATTTTTTCTTATCAGGACTGTAAATATCAACTTCAGGTTCTATAATTGGAATTAAACCTTTACTGAAAATTTGTTTTCCCACTTCAAATTGTTGGGCAACAATATCTCGTATTCCTTCTGGATTGGCTTCTTTTATTACAGAGCGCATTTTAGTTCCAAAGATATTACGTTCTACAGCCCGATCAAGCAATTCGTTTAAGCCAGAAATGGGTTTCATTAGTTGTACGCCATTTGCAGTTTCTGCCAGACCTTTATCTACTTTTAAAAAAGGAATAATATGTTTTTTCTCCCACAAATAATCTGCTGTCCATTGTCCGTCGATTTTACGATCCATTGTGTTTTCAAACAAAATTGCACCGAGAATATATTGACTGTCAAATGCTGGACTTTTAATAATTCTAGTTCTCATTTCATGTACAAGAGTGTACATTTCTTCATCGTTTGTATATTGGTTTTCTGCCACTCCATATTGTAAAAGTGCTTTAGGAGTACTTCCACCGCTTTGATCTAATGCTGCAATAAATCCTTTTCCAGAATGCATGAGATTTAATTGTTCTGTGTTTTTATTTCCCATAATAATGAATTTTAGTTTTTCATAAATCTCTGTAATTTAAGCATTTTTATCCTTTTGGCTGTTTATTTGAGATTAAGATTTATCAAAGACCTATTTTTTCATTGACCTTATCGTAGACTTCTTTTACTTTTTTAGGAGGATCAAATCGATACCCAACAGAGAGTTTTAGAGTAGAAATATTATCATTCAATCGCGGATCGACTTTGTCATCTTGTGCAAAACCAATTGTGTTAAGACTGGCAAAACCAAAAAAACGGTCTTTGTTATAAGCCAATTTTAAATTGAAATCTGCTTGATACAAAGCTGAGGTGTCTCCATCAATAATATTAATTCCGGCACCCAAAGCGAGTCCAGCACCAATTAAGACGCGATCACTAATTACGAAATTGTAAAAATAGGAGGGCGCAAGCGTTAAAACATAAATATCGCCAGGTGACGAATCGGGAGTATTTAAATCTAAATTGGTGTAATAAAAAGAGAAAGTCGGAATAAAACTTCCAGAACTTTTGGTTTGCCATTCATTTTGGCTTACCAATGTTTTAAAAGAGAATTTATCATTAAAAACATAAGCTGTCGACCCGCCAATTTTTGTTGTTCGCATATTGGGCAGTTGAGCTATAATGTTATCATCACTAATGTAAAATCCTTTTTGATTGATAAAAGTGAACGATTGCATCCATTTTTTTAAGTAAAAACGGGTGTTGAAATTAAAATTTTTGGAATGAGAATCGCCTTTATTCTGACTTAAAAATTTGGGAGCAAAACCAATTGTGATATCAATGATTTTATAGTTTAATGTAAAACCGATTTGTTCTCTTCGATTCGGAATTAGATTCACATACGTTTTTGGATCGGTATTGTCTGAAGCAATCTGAAAACTATTGGAAGTATCTAGATAATAAATACTAGCAGTAATTTTATCATTATATGATTTAAAATACGGATTTTGTAGGGAATCGTTTTGGGCAAAACACCCAAAAATGCTGATAAAGAATGTGGCGTAAATCAGTTTCAAGATCATGTGGTATTTTAAAAATGCTTCGGAGAAGCAAAATATTTATAGCAATTACAATAATCGAATAGCATTTGAAGCTCCAGCGGAGCGACATAAATTAAACATCATTAAACAGATATTCATTTTTAAAATCAATATTGAATAATTTTAGAAATGCGATATATTCTTCTTTGAACGTTTTGGTTTTATGATGTTCTTCTTGGTTTTCAATATACTTTATTACAGGTGTTAATTGTGAATGACCGTACGAAAAAGCACCAAAACCTGTTTGCCATTCAAATTTTCCATTAATCCATTTCTGTTCATTTATGAATTTGGATGAACTTGATTTAATGTCTCGTACCAAATCCGATATTGAAACATCTGGTTTTATTCCAACTAAGATATGAATATGATCTGGCATTCCGTTTATTGCAATCAATTTTTGTTTCTGATTGAGAATAATTCCTGTAATGTATTTATAGATTTCATCTTTCCATTTTTTAGAAATCAGGTTCTGTCTTCCCTTTACGGCAAAAACGATTTGAATGTATAATTGAGAATAGGTATTAGCCATTTTTTAAATAAAATTATGATCAGTAAAGCTAATTAATAATTTTAATTTGTAGGATAAATATTGTTTTTTTGATATTAAATAAATATGTCACTCCTCTGGAGCTTGATACTGGGGGATGTAAATTGTTCTATAAATATTTCGCTTCTCCGAAGCTTCTTTAATAATAGTCTAAAATTTTATAGGAACTAGTCGTATATAAAAATGCTCCAGCGGAGCAAAATATTTGTAGGGATTGAATCGACAACGAAAGACAAAGCGCCAGCAGAGAAGGAAATATATGTTTTATAATTACATCAGCTCCATAAATAGTAAATGTAAAAAATGCTCCAGCGAAGCAAAATATCTATAGGGATTGAATCGACAACGAAAGACAAAGCGCCGACAGAGAAGGAAATATTTGTTTTATAATTACATCAGCTCCATAAATAGTAAATGTAAAAAATGCTCCAGCGGAGCAAAATATTTATAGAGATTGAATCAACAATGAAAGACAAAGCCCCAGCAGAGAAGGAAATATATGTTTTATAATCACATCAGCTCCATACATAGTAAATGTAAAAAATGCTCCAGCGGAGCAAAATATTATAGGGATTGAATCAACAACTAAAGACAAAGCGCCAGCAGAGAAGGAAATATTTGTTTTATAATTATATCAGCTCCATAAATAGTAAATGTAAAAAATGCTCCAGCGGAGCAAAATATTTATAGAAATTGTGTCGACAACAAAAAAAGAAGCCCCAGAGGGGCGACATATAATTATAAAATTAAATAAATTTTTAGATTAAGAAATCCACTCACGCGGATTTGCCAATACATGGATCAATTTTTCTTCTTTGCTTCCAGCTTCTGGATGATGATCGTAAACCCATTGCACATGCGGAGGCAAACTCATTAAAATACTTTCGATTCTTCCGTTGGTTTTTAAACCGAATAACGTGCCTTTATCATGAACCAAATTGAATTCAACATAACGGCCACGACGGATTTCTTGCCAGGTTCTTTGCTCTGGAGTATAAGAAAGATTTTTTCTTCTTTCTACAATTGGAATATAAGCTTCAAGGAAACTATTTCCCACTTCGGTTACAAAATCGTACCAGTTTTCCATTGACATTTGCTCATTTGCTTTGCAATAATCAAAGAACAAACCGCCAAGTCCGCGCGCTTCATTTCGGTGTGCGTTCCAGAAATACGAATCGCATTGTTTTTTATATTTAGGATAAAACTCTGGATTGTGTTTGTCGCAACCTGTTTTGCATGTTTGATGAAAGTGAATTGCATCTTCTTCAAACAAATAATACGGCGTTAAATCTTGTCCGCCACCAAACCATTGCTCAATTACTTTTCCAGATTCATCATACATTTCGAAGTATCGCCAATTAGCGTGCACGGTAGGAACCATAGGGCTTTTTGGATGCAGTACTAAACTTAATCCGCAAGCGAAGAAATCTGCTTCGCCAACACCAAACATTTTCTGCATTGTTTCAGGAAGTTTTCCATGAACGGCCGAAATGTTTACACCGCCTTTTTCGAAAACTGTTCCGTTTTCAATGACGCGAGTTCTCCCACCACCGCCTTCTGGACGTTTCCATAAGTCTTCACGGAATTTTGTTGATCCATCAACAGCTTCTAATCCAGCGCAAATCTGGTCTTGTAAGTTTTGTATGTATGCGTAAAATTTGTCTTTCATGATTTTATATATTCTGATTTAAGAAGTCCGAAATAAACGGTGTTTTGCAAAGTGCCGTCACCATTTCTAAACTCATCTCTTAAAATTCCTTCTTGTTTAAAATTATGTTTTAGAGCGATTCGCTGACTTGCTAAATTTACTTCTGATGTACAAATGAAAACTTTATTCATTTTTAATTCATCAAAACAAAATTCAAGCACGTCTGAAACCATTTTGGATGTAATTCCTTTTCCTTGAAAATCCTCATCGATAAAATAACCTAACTCACATTTAGAAATACGATAATCGATAGTTTTTACACATAAATAACCAATTAGATTATTTGTTTTGATGTCTCGGGCAAAGAAATAATATCCTTCGCTATTTCTTTCCTTGTTTTTATTAAATGAGATAAAATTTTCTGCTTTTTCTGGTGAGTCAGAATTAGCTAGTGTTACAGGAAATGTTTTTCCTATATGATTTTTATTCTTATCGATTAGTTTGTAGAATTCTTCGGGAAGAATATTTTCAATTCGGTCTGTTTTCCAATCTATAAAACTCATATGTGATTGTTTTTTAAAGATGCGATTTTGGTATTTATTCCAAAAGAAAAAACCTTGCTTTCTTGTTGGATATATTGATATATTGCGAGGGCTTTTCCTAGAAAGTCAAATTGTTTCTCTACAGAAAGGCCCATTAAAATATCAGCAAATTGTTCTTGCTGATTCCAGTCTAAATGGCATCGTTGTAAAAGCAGAATTAATTCCTCTTCTGGAATTTCAATTGTTCTTTGTAGGCTTAAGCCAAAACTTTTCAATTGTTCATCAATAAGACTTGTATCTTCAGCATTCCAAAACTTTGGGACAAAAATTAATGCATGCAAAGTTCGTAGAGTATTCTCTATTCTAATAGATTCTTCGTCTCGTAAGCCTTTATTTAGCATAATTTAGAATTTATTCGATTTGACAGTTGTTCGGCTAAAAACTAGTTTTTCATTTTGAAAAGAATCTTTTTTACCAAAGTTTTTTAGTATTCGATAAATAAAATATAAAACAGGCAAAGCATAATAAATAAATCCCATACAGATAGGCACATAAGGCTTTTCTATAAATAACCCGCTTGATTTAACAGTTTGGAAATAATGTGCTTTTTCTAAAAATTCCTGTGTTAATCCGAATGGAGGTACTATAGAATTTCCAATGCAAACTGTTAGGATTAGGAAAAAGTAGAAAACTGCTTTTGCTGCAGATTTTCCCATTTGATATACTCTGACTTCTGGCGCTACATTTGAAAAGGCAAATCTCATTCTGTTTAAAACCGTAAGCAGATAAATATAAAGAATGTTAGTATTAACTACTGATTCATTAAAAGAGTAGGCAAATAATCCGTAGAGCGGGAAAAACACAAAAAGCGACCATTTTTTTGGCATGACCGCCATAAAAACTCCTGAATGAACCATTATAAACTCAAAAGCCATCAAAACTGCCAAGTCATTTATAAGACTTACTGGGTGCAATTCTGGATGCGTCCAAACCATCAAAAACACATAGGCGTAGTACGCCTGAAATCCGTATTCGATAAATGAAAACGGTGAGTTTCTGTTGAGGTTTAGGTTTGCAAGCATATTTTCGAGTTGATGGTTGTTGGTTTATGGTTGATAGTATTTATATCCAACAACTATCAACCATAAACTATCAACTTATTAATTCCCGTATTCCTTAACCGCGTCAATAAACGCTTTTGCATGGTCTACAGGGATATTTGGTAAAATTCCGTGACCTAAATTTACGATATATTTATCTTTTCCGAATTCGTCGATCATTTCGTGAACCATTTTCTTGATAGTCGGAATCGGAGAAAGTAATCTTGACGGATCAAAATTTCCTTGTAGAGTAATGTTTCCACCAGATAAGTAACGAGCATTTCTAGCCGAACAAGTCCAGTCAACTCCTAATGCAGAAGCTTTACTTTTACCCATTTCGCCAAGAGCAAACCAGCATCCTTTTCCGAAAACAATAACCGGAGTAATATCTGCTAAAGCGTCAACAATCTGGTTGATGTATTTCCAAGAAAATTCCTGATAGTCAACAGGAGAAAGCATACCTCCCCAAGAATCAAAAATCTGAACGGCATTTACTCCAGATTTTACTTTTTCTTTTAAGTATAAAATAGTCGTATCGGTGATTTTTTGCAATAAAGTATGCGCTGCAGCGGGGTTTGAAAAACAGAATCCTTTTGCTGTATCAAAACTTTTAGAACCTTTTCCTTCAACAGCATAACAGAAAATTGTCCAAGGTGAACCAGCGAAACCAATTAATGGCACTTCGTCGTTCAGCATTTCCTTAGTCAATTTCACAGCATCAAAAACGTAGCCTAAAGTTTCATTTACATCTGGAACATAAACTTTGTGAACATCTGCCAAAGAACGAATCGGATTTGGAATAATCGGACCCAAATTGTCTTTCAATTCTACGTGAATTCCCATTGCACGCGGCACTACCAAAATATCCGAAAATAAAATCGCAGCATCTGGAGCAATTCGACGAATTGGCTGAACTGTAATTTCTGCAGCTAATTCAGGAGTTTCGCAACGCGTAAAAAAATCATATTTATCACGAAGTTCTCTAAATTCAGGTAAATATCTTCCTGCCTGACGCATCATCCATACTGGCGGACGTTGAACAGTTTCTCCCTTTAATGCTCTTAAAAATAGGTCGTTTTTTAACATTTTTTTCTTTGCTTTAGGCTTTAAGCTTTAGGCTTTAAGCTTGTTTAACTATGATTTTTTTGCTTACGGCTTACTGCCTAAAGCTTATTGCTTTAATTATTTATATTCGTGAATTACATCTTCGATTACGTCCTCGATTGTAGGCTGATCTGCGACGATGATATTCTTTGTAATTTTTGATAAAGCTTCTGCAGTAGTATCACCAATACAGAAACAGATTTGTTTATTTATAGTGTTGTCTTTTAGATAACTTTTAACTCCAGACGGACTAAAAAACAAAATCGCTTCCGGATTTGCTTTTATTTTTTGAGGCTGTAGCGTAGTTTCGTAAACCTGAATTTCATTGAATTTAATTCCGTTTTCTTTCAGGGCATCTGGTAAAGTATCTCTTCTCAAGTTTCCGCTGAAAAAAGTATAGCTTTCATTACCATAAATCAAAGTGATAATTTCAGCTAAATCAGAAGCATAGCCAGTGTAAGCAATAACATTGAATCCGTTATCTGTCAATAAAGTTTTGGTTTTAAGACCAACACAGTACACGTTTTTCTTTTTTAGTTCCTCTGATTTTGGGTCTGATAAAACGCTATGAACAGCATTTTGACTTGTAAAAATCAGACTTTCGTTGAGGTCTTTTAATTCGAAAGGTTTGTTTTCGGTTTTAATGAAATCGGCTTCGATTAACTCAACGCCATATTTCATTAACTCTTGTTTATGAAGTGGAGATAATATTTTAGTAGATAGTATTTGAACAGAGTTTGCCATTATTTCTTTAGAGATTCTTTAATTTTCTGCATTAATTCCGTTCCGCCATTATTCAAAATCTCTTGAGCTGAATGAAAACCTAGTTTTTTCCATTCTGAAATATCAACCGTTTTGTTGATTTCCAATTTTTGTTTCCCGTCAATAGAAAGCAAAACACCTTGAAAATGCAATGTGTCTTCGTCTTCGTTATACGTTACCAAAGCTCCGATTGGCGCTGTACATCCGCCTTCAAGTGTTCGTAAAAATTGACGTTCGATATAAGTGCAGATTTCAGTTTCAATATCATTCAATTGAGAAAGCGCATCCAAAGTATAATTGTCATTTTCCATTGCCACAACAAGCATTGCTCCTTGTGCCGGCGCTGGAATCATCCAATCTAAATTGATGAAGTTTTCAGGTTTTAAGTTGATTCGCTCTAAACCTGCAGCCGCAAAAACAGCTCCGTCCCAATTATTATCTTGTAGTTTTTGCATACGTGTATTTACGTTTCCGCGTAAATCAACTACTGTATGATTTGGGTATTTATTAAACCATTGTGCCTGGCGACGCAAACTTCCCGTTGCGATGGTACTTGGATTTGTAAAATCAGGATTTCCTTTATGAACTAAAATATCCAAAACATTAGCTCTTGGCAAAACAGCTGCCTGAACAATTCCTTTCGGTAAAGCCGTTGGAACATCTTTCATAGAATGCACCGCAATATCAATATCGCCATTGATCATAGCAATGTCCAGCGTTTTGGTAAAAATTCCGGTAATTCCTAACTCATAAAGAGGTTTGTCCAGAATAATATCACCTTGAGATTTAACCGCAACAATCGAGGTTTTATAACCTAAATCGTTTAGTTTTTTCTCGACAGTATGTGCTTGCCAAAGTGCTAATTCGCTATCGCGCGTTCCAATTCTGATTGTTTTTTCAGCCATGTTTTGTTTTTTGAACCATATAAGTTATATAAGGAAATTTAAGCGGTTTGAGTAAAACACAGTTTTTAAATGAACTTATATAACTTATATGGTTTAAATTTTATTTAAGATGCTTTTATTTTGAAGACTTTTTCGATCCATTCGATGCTTTCGTCAACCATGGTATCGTCGTCTTTTAAATGATTGGCAAAATGAGTAGTGATTTTCTGGATGATTCTGTTACTGATGATTTCAGCTTGTTCTTCGTTAAAATCGGCGATTTTTTTACTTTGAAAATCTAGTTCCGAAGCTTTAATAGCGTTTAATTTCTCTTTTAAAGCATTAATTGTCGGAGCAAATTTTCGACCTTTCATCCAGGTCACAAATTCTTCTTTGATTTCTTCGATGATCGCTTCAGCTGCCGGAATGTGTAATTTTCTGTTTTCTAGAGTTTCATCTGTCAATTGAGACAAATAATCCATGTGGATTAAAGTTACACCTTCTAATTCCTCAACATTTTCATGAACGTTTTTCGGAATCGATAAATCAAGAATCAACAAAGGTTTTTTAAGATTTAAAATCGCTTTGTCAACCGTTGGGTTTTGTGCGCCAGTTGCAACAACGACAACATCGGCTTTTTGAAGTTCTAAATGCAATTCAGAATAATCTTTAACAATCAAATTTAATTTTCCTGCTAATTTCTCTGCTTTATCTTTAGTTCTGTTGATCAAAGTGATATGCTCGTTTTTAGTATGTTTTACTAAATTCTCGCATGTATTTCTTCCGATTTTACCAGTTCCAAAAAGTAAAATGTTTTTGTTGCTGATATCTTCTACATTTTTAAGAATGTATTGTACTGATGCAAAAGAAACGGAAGTAGCGCCAGAACTGATTTCTGTTTCCGTTTTGATTCTTTTGCTCGCTTGAATTACCGCATTTACCAATCTTTCCATAAAAGCATTGGCTAATCCCATTGACTTTGAATGCGTAAAACTGGTTTTTATTTGAGATATAATTTCAAAATCGCCTAAGATCTGACTGTCTAAGCCAGTTCCTACGCGAAACATATGATTAATTGCTTCTTGATTTTTGTAAACGAAACCCACTTTTTGAAAAGCATCTACAGATCCGTTACTATTGTCGCAAATAAGTTTTATTAATTGAAATGGATGTTCAGCAAAACCGTAGATTTCAGTTCTGTTGCAAGTTGAAGTAACTAGTAAACTTTCTATTCCATCGTTTTTAGCTTGTTCTAGCAGGCGAGTTTTCGCAACGGCGTCCAAACTAAATTGACCTCTAACCTCAGCATCAGCTTTTTTATAACTCAGACCAACTGAGTAAAAATAAAGGTGTTTCGGTACGTTATTGTTTTCCATAAATTCACTTTCATAAAAGTGCAACAAAATTATTACTATAGCATCGATAAAAATAACGCTAAAAGTACTTTTTATGTCGCTGTATGTTTTTTTGAACCTAAATAGGTGTTTTTGAGTAAAAAGGACTACTTTTGTAGCAAAATCAACTCGTTTGAAGTGATTAGTTTAGAGTCGTTCTAAATAACATTTTGAGTTTGTTTTGATTTTCGTTTCAAAAAAATATCGCTATGAGTTCTCAAGAAGTTATAAAAATTGAAGACGACTTTACGCTGATCCGTTTTCAAAATGATGGTTCTGAACCTTTCTATGCACAGCACGAAATAATAGGTACTGGCCTGATACAGTTTCACTTCGGGATAAAAGGAAACGCAAAATTTTTATTCAATCAAGGCAATTACGCTTTAGAATTGAAAGAAGAAAAATCGTTGCTTTTATACAATCCACAGAAAGAATTGCCGCTAAATCTAGAGTTGGCTCCAAACTCGTGGGCGATTTCAGTAATTGTCTCCATTAAGAAATTTCATGCGTTATTTTCTGCCGAAGCCGATTATATTACTTTTCTAAGTCCAGACAATAAGGATAAAAAGTATTATAACGAAGGAAATATCAGTCCGTCAATGGCTATTGTACTAAGTCAGTTGTTTCATTATAATCTTCACCCTTCGATAAAAAACCTTTATTACAAAGGAAAAGGATATGAATTGTTGAGTTTATATTTCAACAGAACAGAAGATCCAAATGCAGAACAATGTCCGTTTTTGATTGATGAAGACAATGTTTTGAAAATCAGAAAAGCCAAAGAAATTGTAATCGCTAATATGGCCGAACCGCCAGGATTGCAAGAATTGGCAGATGAAATTGGTTTGAATTTGAAAAAACTCAAAATGGGTTTCAAACAGATTTATGGCGATACAGTTTACGGTTTCCTTTTCGATTATAAAATGGATTTCGCAAGAAAACTTTTAGACAGCGGTTCATATAATGTAAACGAAGTAGGACTGAAGATTGGCTATAGCACGGGAAGCCATTTTATAGCAGCTTTCAAGAAGAAATTCGGAACAACACCAAAAAAATATTTGATGTCGATTAATGCGAATGTTTAATGATTAGAAAGTACTCAGTTGTTTTATTGCTTTTCGTAATACTTTCTTGTAAATCAAAAGAAGATAAAATGTTCTTTGATTTTGATAGTGTTGAATATTATTCATTGAATAAAAGCAAAGAAAAAGAAATAGAGGAGAATAATAGAAATGGGATTAAAGATTCTATTATAAACGATATTCTTTATTCTGAATTTCCAGAGAAGTTAAATAATGAAGTTTTTTATGAAATTATTAATTCAAGAGGATTCTCGAAGTTTGATTTATCTCAGAAAGATGTAGATTATTTAAAGAATGATATTTTCGTAGAAAAAATTTCTTTAAAAGTTTTTGGAACAATGAAAGCTTGTGCACCTGAGTATAGAGATTTTTTAGTTTTTAGAAAAAACGATAAAGTTTCAGGCATCGCTAAAATTTGTCTTTGGTGCGGTCATTCTTATTTTATAAGTTCTAAAAACAATATTAATACAGAAGATTTTGGAACAGAAGAAGATTATGAATCATTAAAAGAATTATTTAATACCTATAAAAACTAAAATGTTAGAAAAGCATTAGTTTTATAAATAAGAACATAATTAAAAAGTAATAATTATCATATTTCGAATAAAGTACAGCGTTTACTTTTGCCGAAATTTTTAAAAACAAATAAAAAGCTTAAAGCCTAGTGCTTAAAGCCTAAAGCAAAAAACACATAATGAAAGGCGCACTTTTAATAAACTTAGGATCACCAGACAGTCCAACACCAAAAGATGTAAAACCCTATTTAGATGAATTTTTAATGGATAAATACGTGATCGACGTTCCGTATTTATTGAGAGCATTATTAGTTCGCGGTATTATTTTAAGAAAAAGACCAGAAGAATCGGCTCATGCTTATGCGAAAATCTGGTGGAAAGAAGGTTCGCCACTAATTGTTCTTTCTGAAAGAATGCACAAAAAAGTACAGCCTTTATCAAATATTCCAGTTTCGCTTGCAATGCGTTACGGATCAATGACAATCGAAAAAGGCTTGCAGGAATTGAGCGATCAAGGTGTAACAGAGGTTTTACTTTTTCCTTTATATCCTCAATATGCAATGGCTTCTACTTTGACCATTTTGGTTTTAGCCGAAGAAATTCGTAAGAAGAAATTCCCTCACATGAAATTCTCAGATGTTCCAGCGTTTTTCAATAAACCAGACTACATCAAAAATGTTGCAGATTCAATCAAAAAACATTTACGAGATTTCGATTATGATCAATTGGTGTTTTCGTATCACGGAATTCCAGAGCGTCACGTTCGCAAAACAGATAAAACAAAATCGCATAAAAAATTCGTAACCAACGAAATGTGTTGTGAAGTAGGAACTCCAGAAGCAGAATTCTGCTATAGAACACATTGTTATGAAACAACTCGTTTGGTAGTTGAACAATTGGGAATTCCGAAAGACAAATATTGTGTGACTTTCCAGTCAAGATTGGCAGGAGACAAATGGCTTGAACCATATACCGATGTCGAAATTGACAATATGCCAGCAAGAGGAATTAAGAAAATTGCGATTGTAACTCCAGCTTTCGTTACCGATTGTTTAGAAACTTTAGAGGAAATCGCAATGCGTGCCAAAGAAGATTTTGAAGCAAATGGAGGAGAGGAGTTTTTAGCAATTCCTTGCTTGAACGATGATGATGAATGGTGCGAAACAGTTGCTAGTTGGATTAACGATTGGGCTAAATAATTTCAATTTTTATAAATGAATAGATTAAGATATTTTTCGATCTTACTTTTTGCTTTAGTAACAATAATTGGATGCAA
Source organism: Flavobacterium sp. PLA-DH12 (assembly GCF_059511845.1). Lineage (NCBI taxonomy): Bacteria > Pseudomonadati > Bacteroidota > Flavobacteriia > Flavobacteriales > Flavobacteriaceae > Flavobacterium > Flavobacterium sp. PLA-DH12. The sequence goes on along the minus strand of NZ_JCAMPD010000002.1, from coordinate 300,555 downwards.
AAAGAAAAATGCTTTTGAAAATAATCGTTTTTTTGATAAAACATTCAATTGGGAAATTACAATTCCTGATGATTATGAAAAAGTAATCCAAAAAGAAAAAGGAGAAGTAAAAGGAGATACAGCTTTGGTTAAAAAAGAAAACTCTATTGTAGCTTTTAAAAGAGATGAAGCAAATTATTTTTCTGCAAATTACGAAAACTATCCTACCGGAGATGCTCGTGGAGCTGATCTAAAGATGAGATTAAGAGATTTTCTTCTTTTAAAAGATATTGGAAAAGTTTATCCAAAAGGTAAAATGGGGGATTACGTGGTAAGCAGTGAAAAAATTTCGGGTTTGGAATTTAGAAAATCTAAAATCGAAGTTACTGAAGATGGAAAAACAGTTGCTACAGCAGTAATTTTTTCGAAAGGATTTGGAGACAAAATCTTTATCGCTTCAATAGTGTATGAAGATGAAAATTATGGCAAAGATATGATTGATCTTTTTAAAAAATCGACTTTTAAAAAATGATGGAATACTATAACTATCTGAAATCACTGCATCTTATATTCGTGATTACTTGGTTTGCGGGTCTATTTTATATTGTGCGTTTATTTGTGTATCAGATTGAAGCCAATGAAAAACCTTCGCCAGAAAAAGAAATTCTACAGGCACAATACAAAATAATGGCCTACCGTTTGTGGTATATCATTACATGGCCATCGGCGGTTTTGGCAAGCATCTTTGCTTTTTGGATGCTGTTTTTTACAGATGCAGGAAGCGTTTGGATCAAAATGCCGTGGATGCACGTAAAATTATGTTTCGTTTTCCTATTATATTTATATCACGGAAAATGTCATCAGATTTTTAAGCAATTACAAAGAGATGAGGTAAAATATTCCAATAATTTTATGCGTTTGTGGAATGAAGGCGCAACGATTATTCTATTTGCTGTTGTCTTTTTAGTAGTTTTAAAAAGTGCCATCAACTGGATTTTTGGCGTAATCGGAATTATTTTATTCTCGGTTTTAATTATGCTAGGATTCCGTTTTTATAAAAGAATTAGAGAGAGAAAATAGTTTTTTTAGTTTCAGGTTTCAAGTTTCAAGTTACCAAACGCACCATAACCTGGAACTTGAAACCTGAAACAAACAAAACAAAAACAAAATGCTAAACTTCAAAATGTCAATGCTGTCCCTTCGTACCAGGATTTTCCTGTCGATGATTGTATTGATTGTTGTGGCATCTTTTTTATTGGCTTCGATTTCGATTATTCAGTTTAAAACTGAAGCCAAAGAATATCATCAGGAACGTTTAGAACGAAAAGAAAATGCGGTAAAAGAACATATCAATTACGTTCTGGCAACTACAACTTATCCACTAAAAACTCAGAATTTAGATTTAATTTTTAAAGATAAAATTCATGAGTTGGCACAGATTCATAAAATCGAAATCAATATTTACAGTTTGGATGGAAAACTTTTAAAATCATCCAAAGAGTCTTTTGCAGTTGATAAAATTGCACCTCCAATTCCGGAATATATTCTTAAACTGGTTCGTTCTTCTATCGAAAAACGTTTTGTTGATATTAAAACCATCGACGGAGTCAAAAACCGATCTTCATACAGTTTAATTAAAGACGAAAAATTCAAACCACTCGGAATCTTGAATCTTCCATATTTAGAAGATGATGGTTATTATGATAACGAGTTGAATACTTTCCTGATTCGTTTGAGTCAGGTGTATTCTTTTATGCTGATTGTCGCTTTTGCTTTGGCGTATTTCCTTTCAACTTATATCACAAAATCGCTGAAAACCATTTCAGATCGTTTGGAAGAAACCAATTTGGATCAGAAAAACGAAAAAATTGTGTTAGAAGCTAATAGTAAAGAAGTCAACTTTCTGATCAAAGCGTACAACGGAATGGTGGATAAACTCGAAACGAGTGCAATTAAACTAGCGCAAAGCGAACGTGAAGAAGCTTGGCGCGAAATGGCAAAACAAGTTGCGCACGAAATTAAAAATCCGCTTACGCCAATGCGTTTGACGGTGCAGAGTTTCCAGAGAAAATTTGATCCTTCTGCTCCAGATGTGAAACAAAAAATGAATGATTATTCCGAAACTTTAATTCAGCAAATAGATACCATGACGGCTGTTGCTTCGGCATTTTCGAACTTTGCTTCGATGCCTGCACAGCAAAATGAAACTTTAAATGTTGTTGAGGTTGTCGAATTGGCTTTAGATATTTTCAACGAAGATTATATTTCTTTCGAGAAAGAAGAAGAGGAAATCATTTCTAAAATGGATCGTACGCAATTGATTCGTGTTATTACCAATTTGGTTAAAAATGCAACTCAGGCCATTCCTGAAAGTCAGTTTCAGAAATCAATTATTGTATCAGTAAAAAGACGAGATAATAATGTTGAAATTGCGGTAAAAGACAACGGAATCGGTATTCAGAAGCAAGATATCGGAAGAATTTTCGAGCCAAAATTTACTACCAAAACCAGCGGTATGGGACTTGGACTAGGAATTATCAAAAACATTATCGAAAATTACAAAGGAACAATTACCTTTGAGTCAACTTACGGAAAAGGAACCACATTTACAGTTTCTCTCCCTATCACCAACTCATAAAATAAAGCATCATGAACTACGAAAATCTTTTAATTTCTATTGAAGGGAATATCGCAACCGTTACCATAAACAGACCAGCAAAATTAAATGCTTTAAACAAAGAAACTATTAGCGATCTGAGTAAAGCGATTAAATTACTGGGTAAAAATGAAGATATCCGCGTTATTATCTTAACAGGAAGTGGCGAAAAAGCATTTGTTGCCGGAGCTGATATTTCAGAATTTGCTAATTATACTATTGTTGAAGGCGCACAATTGGCAGCTGAAGGTCAGGAATCGTTATTTGATATGATCGAAGGATTAAAAAAGCCAGTTATTGCTGCAATAAACGGATTTGCATTAGGAGGTGGATTAGAATTGGCAATGGCTTGTCATTTCAGAATTGCTTCGGATAATGCAAAAATGGGACTTCCGGAAGTTACTTTAGGGTTAATTCCTGGTTATGGGGGGACGCAGCGTTTACCACAATTAATTGGAAAAGGGCGTGCAATGGAAATGATCATGACAGCAGCGATGATTACTGCCGAACAAGGAAAAGATTATGGTTTAGTAAACCATGTTGTGCCTCAGGAAGAATTACTGTCATTTACAAATGTGATCGCGCAGAAAATCATCAAAAATGCACCTTTCGCTATTGGAAAAGCTATAAAAGCAATCAACGCCAATTTTGCAGATGGTAAAAACGGTTTTGATGTCGAAATAAAATCATTCGGAAAATGCTTCGGAACACAAGATTTTAAAGAAGGAACTACAGCATTTTTAGAAAAACGTAAAGCTGAATTTACAGGAAAATAAGTTATTTCACAAAGTTGCACAAAGACTTCACAGAGATTCACAAAGAAAAAAAATATATAAATCTTTGTGTAACTTTGCGAAGTCTTTGTGCAACTTTGTGGTAAAACTATAGACAAAGATTGTAAAACTTTAGCATCTCAGAACCTTAGCACCTTTAAAAAAAATGTACGAACCAATATTTGCCCTTTTTTGTGAACGAGTTAAAGAAAGCATCCAAAAAGGAACTTTCGCAAAACTGACTTTGGCCAAAACTATGGGCGATACAGAGCTTAAAAATGTTTATTTCCGATTGGTTCTCAATGAAGATAATACATTCTCAATTTCGCTTACTTTTAGATATAAAACAGAAGAAATAGAAAGCATTCACACTTTAGATGAAGCCTTATTGATTTTAGGCACACACATCAAAAATCCTTTTTTAACTGCGCTTTTGTTTACAACTGACGATGATGTTACGTTTAAAGTAAATAAAAAGAACGCAGGAAGTATTATTGAGCAAGCGCCAACTTTTAAAAATGCTTCGCCAGTTATGCTGGAAATGATTGAAAAGGGGATTGTTTAATAATAACTAATTTGTCAGGCTGACCGAAGTCGAAGCCCAAGTTTGGTGAATCCTCTTTGCGAAACTTCGAATTCGCTAAGCCTAACAAAAGAATCTTATTAAAACTCTTAGCGCATCTCTGTGAAACTTCTTTGTGAATCTCTGTGTAATTACCCTTAAACTAACTTCACAAACAAATTAGAAGCAATTTTATTAGAAATGGATAATTCTCTATCATTTACTTTAATTCTTACTGATAGATCGAAAGATTCTTTAGAAAGCAATTCAATTTTTGAACCCAAAGCGATTCCTTGTTTGTCCAGATATTTCAAAAACTCCGAAGAAGTATCTTTTACGCCAACACAAACTCCCGCTTGATTCTCTTCAAGCTCAGATAATAGGTATTTCTCGATTTTAATGATTCGTCCGTTTGCATCTGGAATTGGATCTCCGTGCGGATCTTCAGTAGGATTTCCAAGAAAATCATCCAAACGATTAATCAGTTGCTCTGATTTGATATGTTCTAATTGTTCTGCAATATCGTGAACCTCATCCCAGCTAAAGTTTAGTTTTTCAACCAAAAAAACCTCCCAAAGGCGATGTTTTCTAACAATCATTTTTGCAGCTAACTTTCCATTTTCAGTTAGTGATACACCTTGGTATTTTTTATAATTCACCAAATCTTTCTCTGCTAGCTTTTTAAGCATATCGGTTACAGAGGAAGCTTTCGTTTCCATAATTTCCGCAATAGCATTCGTGCTAACTTCTGTTTCTGAAGCAGCAGTAAGATGGTAGATCGATTTTAAGTAGTTTTCTTCTGAAAAGGTCATTTTTTTAAGCTTCTAAGTTTCTAAGATGCTGAGGCGCTAAGTTTTCTTTCAGGCTTTTTAATAAAAAGCTTAGAATCTTAGTAGCTTAGCATCTTAGAAACTTTATTTAACAATCAACAAAGGTATCGAAATTTTATGTCTCAATTTATCTACTGTTGTGCCGAAAAGAATATCTTTCAATCCAGTGTGGCCGTGGGTTCCCATGACTAGAATATCGAAACTTCCTTCGTTTATAATTTTCGGAATTATGCTGTTTGGTTTCCCAAATCCAAGTTCGGTTTTAATTTTGAACCCTTTTTCGGAAAGCATTTCTTTATATTTTAATAATAACTTTTCGTCGATTGTAGTTTCATGATCGTGAATATTAACGCCATACATTAAAGCACCAACGGTTTCTACAATGTGAATGAGGGTATATTCTGTGTCAATGCCACCCAATTCGAAGGCTTTGTTTAAAGCAGCTTCGTCAGCATGTGAGAAATCTACAGAAATAGCGATGTTTTGAATGCTCTGACTTTTTCTTGGCGAAAACTTCAATTTAAGATGGTGTGGTGAATGATTTATTGTTTTTGATTTGAATTTGGCGATAAATGGTTTGAAAACGATATACAGCAATAAAGCTGCGAATCCGAAAGCTAGTGGAACTACCGTAAACCAAAGTACCATTGGATGATTTGAACTTGCTAACCACGAAGTGATTTCGTCATAAACCAATTTCGCATTCAGAGAAACAATGATCGTCGCAATAATCCAAGAAACAACTTGAGTGGTTCTGGAAATATGAAAACCATTCATTTTTGATTTATCGCTCACAAAGTGTATAAGGGGAATAATGGCAAATCCGAGCTGTAAGCTTAAAATAACCTGACTTAGAATTAAAAGTTTTCCTGTTACGCTTTCACCATAAATTAAAATTACGATTACGGCAGGAATAATAGCAATTAAACGTGTTATGATTCTTCGGACCCAAGGCTGAATTCTGAAATGCAGATAACCTTCCATTACAATTTGCCCAGCGAGAGTTCCTGTTACTGTTGAACTTTGCCCTGCAGCGATTAAGGCAACGGCAAATAAGATTGGTGCCCATTTGGTTCCTAACAATGGTTCAAGAAATTGATGAGCATCTTGAATTTCGGCCACTTCATACATTCCGTTTTTATGGAAAGTCGCGGCGGCAAGAATCAGAATAGCGGCATTTACGAAGAAAGCTAGGTTTAAGGCAATGGTCGAATCGATTAGATTGTATTTTAAAGCTTGTTTGATTCCGGCTGGCGTTCTATCGAATTTTCTGGTTTGCACTAAAGACGAATGCAAGTACAAGTTGTGAGGCATAACAGTTGCTCCAATAATTCCGATAGCAATATATAAAGCGGCTGAATTTGGAATCGAAGGAATAAGTCCTGCTAAAACTTTGCCCATTTCTGGTTCTGCAAAAATCATTTCGAAAATGAAAGAAAAGCCAATTATGGCAACTAGAGCAATAATGAAGGCTTCCATCTTGCGAATTCCTTTATTGATCAGGAAAAGCAGTAAAAAGGTATCTAAAACGGTAATGAGAACTGCTTCGAGTAACGGAATTCCGAAAAGTAGATTAATTCCGATTGCCATTCCGAGAACTTCGGCAAGATCACAAGCCGCAATTGCAATTTCAGCAAGAAAATATAAAATATAGTTGATGTATTTGGAATAGGTTTCTCGAGAGGCTTGCGCAAGGTCGCGCTGCGTTACAATTCCGAGGCGCGCGCTCAAACTCTGCAATAGCAAAGCCATTAAGTTACTCATTAATAAAACCCAGACTAAAGTGTATCCGAATTGGCTTCCGCCGGCAATATCAGTCGCCCAGTTTCCTGGATCCATATAGCCGACACTTACAAGATAAGCGGGACCTAAGAAGGCTAAAATTTTTCTAAAACCCTTTTTTTTATTTTGTGTGGCAACCGATTCGTGGACTTCTTCTAAAGATTTGGTCATTGTAAAAGTATTGTTTTCACAAATATAGATAAAAATTATATTCGCGAAACAATATTTTTAGACGAGTCTAAAAGTTAAATGTTAGAATTTAAACAATTCGGACATAATCCCGATAAAGTAAAATTAATCTCGTTTACTTTATAGTTATGCGGCATAATATAACTTGGTTTTACAGTCTCAAGACAAGTAATCTCATGGCAATTCTCGCAGCTAAAATGCGCATGGTTGTGAATGTGTACACGCTGATGCGAATGATTGCATTTGGCATACTTCACCGTTCCATCCAAATTTGAAATTTTATGAATTACATCTTCATTAATCAAACGGTCCAAAATTCTGTAAATGGTAACGCGATCGCACAAATCATTTAATTGTTTCTGAATTTCGGTATGTGAAAGAGCCGTTTTAGATTTCTCAAACACCTCTAAAACAGCCGTCTTTGCTGCGGTATTACGTGTAGTCTTCATTTTTTACGGAATTAAAATTTAAACGCAACAATGTTGCAATTGATAAAATTGTATATATTTGCAACAAAATTGCATTAAGCAAAAGTACACATAATGAAGAAAATAAGCACATCCTTTTACGATATTTTAGGAATTTCGAGCGCAACCATTTGTCTGGTGCATTGCTTGATTTTTCCTCTTTTAACGATTCTCCCTTTAGGCTTGAGTCACAACCCAATTATAGATTTACTATTTGCTTCGATAGGTTTATTTGCAATTCTCAAAATTATAAAAAAATCAGCTCTTTTGGTATCGTCCATTTTGGTTGTTTCAATGGCGCTGATTTGGATTAGTATTTTGACTGAACTCTTTTTCGAAATTCATCTTGATCTGATTTATTTCGGTGGAATCGGAATGATCATCGGGCATTTAATCAATTATAAATTACATAAAAAACAAAATCATTAAAAATAGAAATATGGAACAGAAGCATTTTGAAGTGATTATCGTTGGTGGCAGTTATAGCGGATTATCTGCCGCAATGAGTTTAGGACGTTCCTTGCGTCAGGTTTTGGTTATCGATAGCGGTTTGCCTTGCAACAGACAAACACCGCATTCTCATAATTTTATTACACAAGATGGTGAGAAGCCAGCAGTTATTTCTGCGAAAGCCAAATTGCAAGTAGACATTTATAAAACTGTTCAATTTTTTAACGGACTTGCTGTAAAAGCAGTTAAGATAGAAAGCGGTTTTGAAATTACAACCGAATCGGGAGCTGTTTTTACTTCGAGAAAAGTATTGTTTGCAACTGGAGTTAAAGACCTGATTCCTGAAATTGAGGGTTTTGCAGCTTGTTGGGGAATTTCGGTTTTGCATTGCCCGTATTGTCATGGTTATGAAGTTAAAAACGAAAAAACAGCAATTATTGCCAATGGAGAAATGGGATTTGAATATGCTAAACTGATTTCGAATTGGACAACAGACCTGAGATTATGCACCAATGGAAAATCGGAATTGAGTCTAGAACAAACTGAAATACTCAAAAAACATGGAGTTCAGATTTTTGAAGAAGAAATAGAGTCTTTTGAGCATAAGGAAGGTTATATTAAAAACATCATTTTTAAGAATGGAGAAAAAGTGGAGGTTAAAGCTATTTATGCAAGACCGCCTTTTGAGCAGCATTGTCCAATTCCTGAAACTTTGGGATGTGATACTAGTGAACAAGGTTTGTTAAAAGTAGATGCGATGCAGAAAACAAATATCGCTGGAGTTTTTGCTAGCGGAGATTGCACAACACAAATGCGATCTGTAGCAATTGCGGTTTCTACGGGCTCTTTTGCTGGCGCAGTGATTAACAAAGAACTTATCGACGAAGATTTTTAATTAATAGAAAAGAGTGTTAAACCATATAAGTTATATAAGCTAATTTAAGTTAGTGCTAAAATGAACTTATATAACTTATATGGTTTTAAAAGAAATCTAACATATTGAACACAATCAGTTTGAAAATTTTTGTTTTAAGAATAAATATTTGTCAAATTTAATTTTTAGTTTTGTCTAAATTTAATTTTATAATAATGAAATATTTATTTTTGACAATATTAATAATTTCAACAAAAAGTGTTTTCTCTCAAAATATTTCTGGAAAAGTAGAAAGCATACTTCCTATTGATCAAGAAATTACCATTCGTTTGTTGAATACAAACTTTAAAACACAAGCCGATTCTTTGGGATTTTATAAATTAGAAAATATCCCAAATGGAACGTATAAAATAAATATAACCTCGACTGGATTCAAACCCATAACCCAAAGAATTTCAGTTTTAGAAAATGAAAATTTGAACTTGGATTTTGAATTGGACGAAGATCAAAACGAATTGAACGAAGTGGTGGTTTCAGGAACGTTAAAACCGGTAAAACGATTAGAAAGTGCCGTTCCTGTTGAGGTGTATTCTCCAGTTTTCTTTAAGAAAAACCCAACGCCAAGTATTTATGATGCGCTTCAGAATATAAACGGCGTTCGTCCGCAGCTTAATTGTGGCGTTTGTAACACAGGCGACATTCATATCAACGGATTGGAAGGTCCGTATACTTTGGTAATGATTGACGGAATGCCAATTGTGAGCAGTCTTTCTACGGTTTATGGCTTGTCTGGAATTCCGAACTCTTTGGTGGAACGAATCGAAATTGTAAAAGGTCCAGCCTCGTCTCTTTATGGAAGTGAAGCGGTTGGAGGATTAATTAATATCATTACTAAAAATCCAATTAACGCACCCGTTTTTTCTGCCGATTATTTTACGACTTCTTATTTTGAAAGTAATCTAGATTTGGGAATGAAATTTAATGCGGGAAAAAAGGCCATTTCGCTTATTGGTGTTAATTATTTCAATTATGATCAAGTAATCGATAAAGACAAAGATAATTTTACCGATTTAACGCTTTCTGAACGTATTTCGATTTTTAATAAATGGAGTTTTCAGCGAAATCAAAATCGTCTTTTTACCATTGCTGTGCGTGGAATGTATGAAGATCGCTGGGGCGGAGATATTCGCTGGGAGAAAAAATACCGTGGCGGAGATGAAATTTACGGCGAAAGCATTTACACCAAAAGAGCCGAATTAATTGGAAGTTATCAATTGCCGTTTGAAGAAAAACTAATGCTTTCGTTCTCTGGAAATGTGCATTATCAGGACAGCCGTTATGGAACAACATCTTATATTGCCAATCAGAAAATTGGATTTTTACAGCTGACTTGGGATAAAAAAATTGGTCGAAACGATTTGCTAGCAGGAATTGCAAGCCGATATACGTATTATGACGATAACACAACTGCAACAAAAGAAGCTGAAAATACTTGGCTTCCAGGAATTTTTGTTCAAGACGAAATTACCTTTTCTCCAAAAAGTCAGGTTTTGCTGGGAATGCGTTACGATTACAATTCGATTCACGGATCTATTTTTACACCAAGATTTGCTTACAGATTTAAGGTAAACGAAAACACTATTTTTAGATTAAATGCAGGAACTGGGTTTCGTGTCGTGAATTTATTTACCGAAGATCATGCGGCTTTAACGGGTTCGAGAGATGTTGTTATTAAAAATGATTTGAAACCCGAACAGTCTATAAATGTGAATTTGAATTATATTCAGAAAATCAATTTTGGCAATGGAACGTTTATGGGAATTGAAACAACTGCTTTTTACACGAGATTCAGTAATAAGATTATTTCTGATTATGAAACAGATCCCAACAAAATCATTTACGACAATATTGATGGCTACGCCTTAAGTCAAGGAATCAGTACGAATATTGATCTTAATTTTCCATCGGGATTAAAGTTTATTATCGGAGCCACGGTTTTAGACAATAAAAACGTTGAAAACGGAATTTCTGAAAGACCTTATTTGACGGAGAATTTCACCGGAACTTGGAGCATTTCGTATAAAATTCAGCCTTGGAACTTGTCGATGGATTATACTGGGAATGTTTACAGTCCGATGAAATTGCCTTTGTTGAGCGAAACCGATCCAAGAAGTCCAAATTCGCCTTGGTATAGTATTCAAAATATTCAGTTTACCTATTCGGGATGGAAGGATTTTGAAGTTTATGGAGGAATTAAGAATCTGTTGAATTTTACTCCGAAACAGAATAATCCGTTTTTGATTTCGAGAACCAATGATCCTTTCGACAAAAATGTGCAATACGATTCGGCAGGAAAAGTTCTGGTTACGCCTGATAATCCCTACGGTTTGACATTTGATACGACGTATGTATATGGACAGAACCAAACTATTCGTGGATTTTTAGGATTGAGATATACTTTTAGGTAAAAGATTTAAACTAAATTTTGCCACAAATTACACGAATTATCACGAATTTTAATTTGCGTAAATTCGTGTAATTTGTGGCAAACAAGACAAAAAAAATGAAAAAGCTGTTTCTCTTAATTCTCTTCGGAATAACTTCAACAGGGTTCTGCCAATTAAAAAGCAGCACTTTTGAAGAAATTAGTAGCTTACAGCAAATTCAAAAACGAAAAACCATTGTTTTCATTCATACCGATTGGTGTCAATTTTGCCAGAGAATGAAATCCGTAACTTTTAAAGATCAGGAAATAATCGAAAAATTAAACTCCAATTTCTATTTTATTGATTTCAATGCCGAGGAAAAGCGAGATATTACATTCAATAACCATATTTTTAAGTACAAGCCTTCAGGAAATAATGTTGGAGTACATGAATTGGCATTAGAGCTTGGAACTATCAATAATCAGATTGCCTATCCGACTTTATGTGTTTTGAATGAGAAAAACGAAATCATTTTCCAATATAATATTTATTTAAGCTCAAAAGAGTTTAAAATTCTGTTGGAGAAATTGAAATAGTAGTTTTGGATTAGTTCTTTGAAAATGAAATAAATAACGTTGTTTACGCGGTATTTTTTAAAATTTATTTGTAAATTGTTGTAAAGCTTTGCAAGTTAAAAAAGATATTGATAATCAGTTTAATATGTTTTTTACTTTGTTAATTAACAGCTTTTTATAATGTTCTCATACAATATAAAAATTATGGAAAGAGTTTTAAGAATGAAGTAAGATGTTGAATTTATTGAGATTCAGATCATTTCATTATTAAAAACAGAGAGAAAATTAAGCTTATATAAGAGGATAATATGGGGATATTTAAAAATATTAAGCGCTATTATAAACGAAAAGAAGAAATTAGGAAGCAGCACGATCAATCAATTCCAAATTATAATACTTACAACCCATTAAATAAAACTATTGTTTTTTTCAATATTCATATGCCAGCTCCTGAGCATGATTCGGGTTCTAACAGACTGAAAGAGATTATATTGTTTTTCAAAAGCAAAGATTACAATTGTATTATTTGTTCAAAAGATACCTTTCGAGATAATGGTTATGTTACTTATTTCAGTAAGTTAGGCGCTGTCGTTTTTGTAGAAAACAATCAGTATTCGAACTATTTTGATTTTATAGCATCACTCCCTAAAGTTGATTTTGTGTGGTATTACGGAGCAAAAGCTTTGGGACGTAATGTAAAAAAAGTATCCAAAATTTTTCCGCTAGCTACGTCACTTTATGATATGGTAGATATTCATTTTCTAAGGTACAAAAGAGCAATTAAGATTAATCCCAGCCGAATTTCATTAACAAAAAACTATTTGAAGTTTTTTTGGATCGAAACAAGACTTGCCAGAAAAGTAGATTTGGTACTGACTATTTCTAATGTCGAAAATGAAATTATGGCAAAGTATATCGATGAACGCAAATTGATGATACTTTCTAATATCCATTATTTAAAAGTCAGTAAAGATCAACTTTTGCCTTTTGAAGATCGTGAAGACTTGCTTTTTATAGGCTCGCAGCATGAACCCAATGTTGACGCTGTCAATTATTTATATCACGAAATAATGCCGCTGGTTTGGAAGACAAATAAAACTATAAAAGTAAATATTATAGGCAATCTTAATGAGAAGCTTAAAAACATTCAAGATTCTAGATTTATTTTTAAAGGTCATGTATGTGATATAAAACCACTATTTAATACAAATAAAATGATGGTTGCTCCTTTGCGATATGGTGCTGGGGTAAAAGGAAAAATAGGGCAGGCTTTTGAGTATTATCTGCCAGTTGTTACGACATCAATTGGTGCGGAAGGCATGAAGCTGGTTCAAGAAAGAAATGCTTTGATTTACGATGCTAAAGAGGAATTTGCTTCGGCGATACTTAATCTATATGGAAACAAATCGCTTTGGCTGGAATTGCAGCAAAACTCTGCAGAAAGTCTTGAACCATTCTCAAATCATGCTTTAGAAGCATTGTTTTTAAAATTAGAATCGCTGTAATTCAAATACATTGTCTAATAAGCTGTAAGTTGCATCAATACTATGATGAGCACTAAAATAGGCATTGGCTTCAGAACTGATTTTAGTATAAAAAACGGCATCGGTTAGTAATGTATTGATCTGATTAGCAAATTCATTCGGATCATTTGAAACCAAACAGCCATTATTAGACTTATTTATTAATCCGTCAACGCCTCTTTCATTGCACACTACCGGAAGTCCAAGAGACAAAGCTTCGATTACCTTGATTTTGATTCCCGTTCCGCTCAGCATTGGACATATTGCGATTTTAGACTGAGCGTAAGCATCATCAAGATTTTCGATAAAACTAATTTTCTCCACATTTGGGTAATCATCTATGAATTTAGTGATTTTTCCAATTACAGCAATTTTTAGTGATTTTGAAAGTAAAGGATAAACATGATCAAAGAACCATTTGGCCGCTTTGGTGTTATGTTCGTTTTCGCTGGCAACATAGATAATGTCGTACTTACTATCTGTTTTTAAATTGCTTTTTTTCGGCAAGCTATGGGTTATCAAGGCGATTTCTTTATCAATAAATTGAGAGAAAAGGTATTTTTCTTCTGGAGAAATCACTAAAATTTTATCATAAGAATTTAAGAGTTTTATTTCTGTTTCAAAAAACTTACCTAATTGGAACTTCTTTTTTTTCTGAAATTGTGAAGTAAGGAAATCGTGCGTATCAATTATTAATTTTGCCTTTTTCAGATACGGATTATTCTTGATTAGCTTTGACCAATACAGATAGGAAATCAAAATAACATCATATTCATTCTCTTTTAAGGCTTGATTAAAAGCAGGAATATGACCGGAACGGATATTATCAAACAAACCAATTTTTCCTTTGATTTTATTCGGAAGGGAGTACTGAAAGAAATACTTCAGCTTATTTTTTTTTCTGATAAAAACAGGAAGAAAATAACCGTTAGAAATTAGTTTTTCTTCTTTGAGTTTGTTGATTTCATTTGTAGTAAATAGGTCTGTTTCAACACCAACAAAATCAACAGTAATATTTCTTGATTTAAAATATTCTAATAATGACAAGGCTCTTGCGTTATTTCCTTTTGCCTTGTGCAGTGGATTTTCGGGATAGAAATATAAAATTCTCATAAGCGATTTTTAAAATCAAAAATATTTGTATTGATAATCAGTTGGTTTAATTAGTAAACTGCTTATCCATTTGTTCAAAATAAGATTCAACGCTAAACTTTTTCATTGTCATTTCATGAATCTCCTCTGGGCTTGTTTTTTTTGAATCTTCAATGCAATGATCAAAAAACTGAAAAATATTGTCATCGATTTGTTTAGGAAGCAAATAAGCGCCAGGCTGATTGTCTTTGACTAATTTTGGAAGAATGCCTACGGCGTTTCCTGCAATTGGTCTTCCGCAAGCAAGCGCTTCGATAGTTACCATTCCAAAACTTTCTGAATAAGAAGGATAGAAAACAATATCTGCCCGTGAATAAGCCAGTTCATTGATATTGTCTATGGTTAATCCAACTAAGATTTCGGTATGATTTAAATTTTTAAAAAGTTCTGTATTTGAAGGATTGTTTGTCGCAATAAGAAGCCTCCAATTGTTTTGCTGTTCAACAAGTCTTGCTAGTTCCTGCAATTCTGAAATGCCTTTTCCGTATTCAAGTCGACCAATATATACAACTGTTTTAAAATTGGTTGAAGTTTTTTTTATGGGATAAAAATTAGTTTTATCAATACAATTTGGCACTACACTTATTTTGTTTTCATTAATTCCATAGTATTGTATTAGATCTTTTTTGACATTGCCTTCAACAGCGATTATTTTCTTGGCATTTTTGCAGGCTATCATTTGCAATTTGGCCACTCTACTTAATCTAGGATCTTTTCTTCCGTAGTCCAGTTCCATTTTATGATAACAACCATGAGAAATTACGTAATCGGTTGGATAATAAGCTGTGGGTTCACCATTGCTAATGACTAATTTATTTGATCGATAATTAAGCCAAAGAAAAGCAGTTGCAAATCTTGCAATATATTTTGCTCTTCGTTTTTCGAAATGTCTTTTATTGAATAATTTCCAGTATAGCTTTCCGATAAAAGTGTTTTTTAAACGATCCTCATTTATTATTTCAGTCAAAATCTTTCGGCTTTTGAGATATTCGTCCAAATAATGAACCATCCGTTCTGCACCGCCGGCATTAGATTTTCCGTTTAGAAATACCAAATAAACTTTACTTGCCTTTATCATCTGAAATTCTTTTGTAGGATAGCATTTTCATTAAAAAAAACGATACCACTTTTTTTTCTTTCTTCGCCAATTGCTTTGGTGAATAAGTCCAAGATAAATTTTGCGCAATTGCTCAAGTTTCAACTGGTTTTTTTCGATTGCATATTGCTTTTTGTAATGATAAACTTTAAAAAGGCTACCAATAGGAAGTATGTCTATTAATCTGGTCTTTAGCAGATATTCTCCATAGATGACACAATCACTTGGGGAATAGCTTTTTTTGTCTATTTCGGTAAAAAATTGATCAAAAGTGAGATTTATTTCTTTTAAGAACACTTCATTAAAATGTTCCCAAACCTTGCAATTCCAGATATAGGGAGATGGACCATAATCCCATTCTTTACCTTTATTTCCAAAAAACGGACGAGTATCTCTCAAAGCTCTTTTAAAAAACAGATTTTCAGAATCCATACCAATTCTTTCTGTCATTTCAAGTAAATCTTTAGATTCCTGCATGATAGTGTATGGCGTATTTTCGTCATACATAAAATCTGAAATGTAAAAGTCCTTTATAAAAACAGCATCAGAATCTATAGCAACATAATTTTCGCAGATATTAAGCTTGTAAACATTGCATTTTATGATTTGCTGATATCTCCATCCTTCGGTAATTGTTGTTTTGCAGATTTCAGAATCGCGATAGACTTTATATTTCTCATGACAGTCCTTTTTTAAGAAACCAAAATGCTCATCGTTTACAGAAATAACTACCGGAATGCTGTCTTTGTTAAACTCATCTATAGAATCTAAAAGCTTATAAACGGTTTTAAAATCAGGTTCATAAGTTTTAATGAAAAGGATCAATTTATGCATAAGGCAGAAATTTTATTTTTTGTACTACTAAAGATAGAATTAAATCATATTGTAAACAAACGGCAAAACGAAATAATAAATTGCGGTCCTTTTATGTTTTTTTTAGAAAAAAGGAAAGAATAAAATTTCTTATTTTTGAGAATGAATTCTTCGCAAATCCCACATTTCGATTACATTTTTACAGGCACAGGACTAGCATCTTTGATGACAGTTTATAAAATGATTCTGTCTGGAAAATTCGCTGATAAAACCATTTTACTGTTAGATCAGGATTTGAAGAAATCCAATGACAGAACTTGGTGTTTCTGGGAAAAAGAAGAAAGCATCTGGGATTCAGTTATTTCAAAAAAATGGGATTCGGCTCTTTTTTCTAATGAGAATTTCAGACGCGATCTAGATTTAAAACCCTATTCATACCAAAAAATCAACGGATTAGATTTTTATAATTTCGTTTTTGAAACTATTTCAAAACAATCGAATATTACGTTTTTAAACGAAAAAGTGACCGACATCAACGAATTGGAAACTCATGTTTTTGTAGGAACAGAAGAAAATAGATTTACCTGCAATTATTTATTCAATAGTATTTATACTAAGGCTTTCGCCGAAGGGCAGAATAAATATCCCGTTTTGCAACAGCATTTTGTGGGTTGGTTTGTAAAAGCGAAAGAGGAAGTTTTCGATCCTGAAGAAGTAACTTTCATGGATTTTTCGGTTGAACAAAGAGGAAATACAAGATTTATGTACGTGCTGCCAACTTCAAAAACGGAAGCTTTGGTAGAACATACGTTGTTTTCAGAAAAACTGCTTGCAAAAGAGGAATATGAAAACGAGATTCAAATGTATTTGAAGAAGATGGGTGTAAGCCAATATCAAATTATTGAAAAAGAGGAGGGAAGCATTCCAATGACATGTTATCCATTTTGGGAAAGAAATACTAAAAGAGTTTTGAATATTGGCTCTGCAGGTGGCTGGACAAAAGCAAGTACAGGTTATACTTTTAAAAACTCAGATAAAAAGTCTACAGAATTGGTGAAATTTATTCAGAATGATGATTTCAAAATGAAAGATTTTCATAAAAAAAGCAGATTCTGGTTTTATGATTTGCTCCTTTTGGATATTCTTTATCGGCATAATGAATTAGGAAGCGCCATTTTTTCTTCGTTATTTAAAAAGGGAAATCCAAAATTGATTTTTAAGTTTTTGGATGAAGAAACGAATCTCATTGAAGATTTTCGAGTGATTATGAAATGCCCAAAATTGCCTTTTCTAAAGGCTTTATTACGGGCGATTTTTACATAAAAGCAGACTGAATTGAGGCTTTCCTGTTTATGACTTTCGAACTTTCGACTAAATCAATCGAACTATAACAAAACTTTATACTTCAAAGTAACTAGTTGCGAGTAAACTTTGTAACTTTGCAGTTCAAAAAGTACAATTTAAAAGACAAAAAATATGTATCCACTAGACATGGTAAAACCAATGGAAGCTGAATTAACAGCTGCAGGTTTTCAAGATTTACATAGTGCTGAAGCTGTTGAGAATGCTATCAAAGCTGAAGGTACCACTTTAGTAGTTGTAAACTCTGTTTGCGGGTGCGCTGCAAGAAATGCACGTCCGGGAGCAAAAATGAGTTTGGATAATGCTAAAAAACCAGATCATTTAATTACTGTTTTTGCAGGTGTAGACAAAGAAGCTGTTGATGCTGCAAGACAACACATGTTCCCATTTCCTCCATCTTCGCCATCTATGGCTTTGTTTAAAAACGGAGAATTGGTTCACATGTTAGAGCGTCACCACATTGAAGGACGTCCAGCTGAATTAATTGCTGAGAATTTACAGGATGCGTTTAACGAGTTCTGCTAATTTAAGGGACTAAGGTTCTGAGTTGCTGAGGTTCTAAGGTTTTAGACACAAAGTAATATAGGCACAAAGAATAACAACAAAAGCACTATGAAAATAGTGCTTTTGTTGTTTATACAATTTTTGAAACTTTAGTACCTTAGAATCTTAGCAACTCAGAACCTTTTCTTAGAGGTTCCATCCTCCACCAAGTGCTTTGTACAATTCAACCATTGAACTTAATTGTCTTTCAGATAATTGAGCTAGACTTAACTGTGCATTGAAAAGGTTGGTTTCTACATCTAAAACTTCCAAGTAAGAAACGTAACCGCTGTCATATCTTTCGTGAGATAGCTTAAAGTTTATCAAAGCCGCTTGCACTTGTCTGTTGCGGGCTTTCCATTCTTCTTGATAAGTTCTAACGTTTTGTATAGATTGTTCTACTTCAGAAACAGCATCAATATATTTTTGTTGATAAAGAAATTTGAACTGTTCTGCTTGTTGTCTGTTTATTTCAACTCTTCTTTTGTTTTTTCCGAATGCAAATATTGGTCCTGCAATTCCGCCAGAAGCATTTTGCATATAGGAGCTTCCGAGAAAAAGATTACTCAAATCGGCACTGGCAAATCCGGCAATTGCAGCTAGATTGATAGACGGAAAACGCATTGCCTGGGCTACGCCAATTCTTTCGTTTGCTGCTGCATATCTTAATTCGGCCGCTTTTACATCGGGTCTGTTTTCTAATAAGGCAGACGGAATTGATAATGGAATTTTGCTCACGATTTGCAATTCGGTATTGCTTTTTCCTCTCGGAATTTCGGTAGGTAGCTGACCTGTAAGCAACGCAATTGCATTTTCTTGATAGGTTATTTGTCTTTCAATGTTAGGAATTGCTGCTTCGGCAATGGCAACCTGCTGTTCAATCTGTACTTTGTCAACTTCAGAGATGTACCCTTTTTCAAATCTCTCACTTATGATTTGATAGTACTTCTCTCTTGTTTCAAGAGTATGCTTGGTTATTTCCAGCTGATCATCAAAATTTCGCATCTGAAAGTACGCTATTGCAATATTGGCAACGATATCAGACAATATTACTTTACGAGCTTCTTCTGTAGCGAGAAGTTCATCTTTGACAGCATTATTTTCATGGCGAAATTTCCCCCAGAAATCTAGTTCCCAAGACATACTTGCACCAGCGGTCGACGGAGTAATGTATTTCTTATTGCTGTTTATGGTAGCTCCATATTGAAAAGCCGGAAATAAATCGGCTTTGGAATAACCTAATTCAGCACGAAACTGTTCAATTCTCGAAACCGCAATTTTTAAATCATAATTATTCTCAAGGCCTTTTTGAATAAGACCTTTTAAAACATCATCATTAAACAAATCAAACCATTTTAAGTTGGTTACCGAAGCGAGACTGTCTAAATTTCTTTCGTTTTTATAAGAATCTGATTTTAACTGCTCAGGTTTTTTATATTTTGGTCCGACCATACATCCCGCCGGAAATAAGGAAAGAACCAATACAATAACGATTATTTTATATTTCTTACTCATGGTCTGTAGTATTTGATTCTACATTGTTTTCTCCTTCTACGATTGTTTCCTCTTTCTTATGTCCAATTCTTTCAATCATAACAAATAGACCTGGTACAATTAATACACCGAGAACTGTAGCGATTAACATTCCGCTAAATACGGCCATTCCCATTACAATACGAGCTTGAGAACCAGCACCTGTAGCGGTTAATAATGGCACAACTCCAAGAATAAAAGCAAAAGCAGTCATCAGAATCGGGCGAAAACGAAGTCTTGCTGCATACATTGCCGATTCGTAAAGCGGTTTCCCTCTTTCGTATTCTTCTTTGGCAAACTCAACAATAAGAATGGCGTTTTTTGCCACTAATCCGATAAGTAAAACGAGTCCGATTTGGGCAAAAACGTTGTTGACATAAGCATCACTTCCAAATCTTGCCAAAAGAAGGCCTAAAAAGGCTCCAAATACTGCAAAAGGCGCTCCAAGCAGTACACTAAATGGAAGTTTCCAACTTTCGTATTGCGCGGCTAAGATTAAGAATACAAAAACCAATGCCATAATAAATACAGAAGATCCACCTGGCGAATGCTTTTCCTGATACGATAAGTTGATGTAATCGAAACTCATGTCTGCAGGTAAGGTCTCTTTGGCGACTTCTTCTAATGCGGTCAGAGCCTGCGAGCTACTATAACCATCATTCGGACTTCCTCCAATTTCTGCAGATCTAAATAAGTTTAAACGATTCGTAAAATCGGGACCAGATACTTTAGTCGCCGTAACCAATGTCGAAACCGGAAGCATATCTCCTTTATTATTTTTTACATAAATCAGGTTTAGGTCTTCTGGTTTTACACGATTAACAGCTTCTCCCTGTACATAAACTTTATATTGACGACCAAACCGGTTAAAATCATTTACATAACTTCCTCCCAAAAAGGCACCGAGGGCTTCGGTAACTTTAGAGACTGGTATTCCTAATTTCATGGCTTTATCATTGTCGATATCCAGTTTAATTTGCGGTGTACCAGCATTAAAAGTGGTGTAAATTCGTTTAATCTCAGGACGTTGCTGCGCGGCGGCAATAAATTTTTGTGTTTGTTCTGCTAAATATTGCGGTGTATTTCCTCCTCGGTCTTGCAGCATCAAACTAAATCCAGCTGAAGCACCCAGACCCTGAATCGCGGGTGGACCAAATGAAAAACAAGTCGCAGTTGTAATTTGAGTAGCTAGTTTTTTATTGAATCGGTCTACAAACTGTTTGGCCGTTTCTGCTCTGTCTTCCCAAGGTTTTAGGGAAATAAAAATAAAAGCGTTATTTGGCTGATAAGAGTTTGTAAGCATACTAAATCCGTTTATCGTGGTATAAGACAGAATAGATTTTTCTTCTTTAAGGAAACTATCTACTTTTTTCGATATTTCATCGGTACGCTGTAATGATGATGCAGGCGGCAACGCAATATTTACCAAAACATATCCTTGATCTTCTTCAGGAATAAATCCTACTGGAATCTTTTTACCTAAAAGCACAATTGAAACAAGAATGACAGCTAGTAAAACAACAATACGCATTGCTTTTTTTGCAAAAAATGTTGCTCCACCAATATATTTTCCAGTAACATTTTCGAAAACCTTATTAAACCAAGTAAAGAATTTAGCAAGCCATCCTTTTTGCTGATCAATAGGTTTTGTGGGTTTTAATAGCATGGCACAAAGTGCCGGACTTAAAGACAAGGCGCTAAATGCAGAAAAGGCGACCGAGACGGCAATGGTTATGGCAAATTGCTGGTAAAAACGTCCCGTAATTCCAGGTGTCATAGCTACTGGAATAAAAACGGCGCATAGAATTAATGCAATCGCTATTACTGGCCCCGAAACCTCTTTCATTGCTTGAACTGTGGCCTCTTTAGGAGTTTTTCCATGCTCGATATGATGTATTACGGCTTCTACAACCACAATCGCATCATCGACCACGATACCAATTGCGAGTACTAATCCTAAAAGCGAAAGGGTATTGATCGAAAATCCTAACATTGGGAAAACGGCAATTGTACCAATAAGCGAAACGGGAACGGTAATTAACGGAATTAAAGTAGCGCGCCAGTTTTGAAGGAATATAAATACTACTATAATAACCAATATAATAGCTTCAAAAAGAGTGTGAACAATATCATCAACCCCTGCAGTAATAGCAAGTGTTGTATCTAAAGATTCTTGGTATTCGATGTCTTGCGGAAATCTTTCAGACAATTGTTTCATGGTGGCTTTTGCAATTTCTGCGACCTCGAGAGCATTACTTCCTGGCATTTGATACATAGCAATAACAGCACTTGGAGAACTGTTTCTTCTGGCTGTTGAGCTGTAATTTTCGGTTCCTAATTCGATTCGGGCAATATCGGCAAGTAAAACCTGTGCTCCATCTTCTTTGCTTCGAACTACGATGTTTCCAAATTCTTTTTCGGTTACCAAGCGGTCTTGAAGTGTTACACCGTATGTGAATTCAGTATTGGGAGGTGCTGGTTCAGCTCCAAATTTTCCTCCTGGACTGATCATGTTTTGTGCGTTTAGCGCATTTTTTACATCTTCAACTGTTACGCCGAGTTTACTCATCATGTCAGCTTTTAGCCAAATACGCATTGAGTAATCACTACCTCCAAAAAGAGCAACCTCTCCAACTCCTTTGATACGAGCCAGCTGGTCAACAACATTGATACTTGCGTAGTTATTTAAAAATTTAGCATCATATTTTGGATTGGTAGATGTAATTGTAAACAACATCATTGGAAACGAAAGCGATTTTTTTACCACAACACCCTGTTGTTTTACACTTGATGGCATAAAGGGAGCAGACTGGTTTTGTCTGTTTTGCGTAAGCATATTAGCGTTGTCCAGATTGGTTCCTACGTCGAAAGTTACCTCGATAGTGCAAGCACCATCAGAAGTGTTGATCGATTTCATGTACAACATGTTTTCAACACCGTTTACCTTTTGCTCAATTGGAGTTGCAACTGCTTGTTCAACATTCAGCGCATTTGCTCCAGTAAAAGAAGTGGTAATTTTTACAACTGGCGGATTAATATCCGGATATTGTGAAATAGGTGTTTTTTGTAATGCCAGTAATCCAAGTATCACAATAATAATACTAATAACAATGGCAACAATTGGTCTTCGGACGAAAAATTCTCCCATAATAGTATGTGATTTAGATTACTTTGCAGCTACAGTTTCTGGATCGCCCAATTGCCATTGAACGATTTTAGGGGTAATGACACTTCCATTCTTCAATAAAGAAGTACCTCCCATGGCTATCTTGTCGCCAGGTTTTAATCCATCTTCAATAATATAACCGTTTTTAACGATAGGGCCTGGTTTTACAATTTGCATTTGCACTTTATTGTCATTACCTACAACATATACTTGATAAATTCCTTGAATTTCAATAACTGCGCGCTGCGGAATTACGATTGCTTCTTTGCGAATATCAGTAAGCAAAGCAAGTTTTACATATTGGCCAGGACGCAATAATTTATCTGGATTAGGAAAAGCGGCTTCAAAAGTGATGGCTCCTGTAGAAGGATCAATTTGTCTGTCGGCAAAACTTACTTTTCCGGTATGCGGATAAGTGGAACCGTCAGATAGTTTTATGGTAACACTTGCTCCAGAGCCTTTTAAAGGAGAATTTGGTTTGTTGAATTCTCTAAAAAGACGCAAAAATTCTTGTTCGCTTATTGTAAATCGAACTCTCACATCGCCAAGATCAGAAATTGTATTTAGAACTGATAACGGTCCAGGCTGTACATAATCGCCTACTCTCACTTTAGACAAACCAATTAATCCTGAAATTGGTGCTAAAATTTGACAGTAGCCCAATTCGATTTTAGCATTTTGAACCGAAGCGTCAGATGCTTTAATCTGTGCTAATGAAGCATTGTACGCCGCTTTTGCTGAAACCAATTCTCTTTGGCTGACAGCATTCATTTTTGCCAACGGAGTAATCATATCCAAATCTGATTTGGTTTTAGATAATCGTGCCTGCGATTCTGCGGCAACTCCCTGTGCTTCGTTAAGTTTCGCTCTATATGGTAAAGGGTCAATTGTATAAAGCACCTGTCCTTTCTTGACAAAACTTCCTTCTTTGAAGTTCATACTTTCAATTATACCATCAACTCGCGGGTTAATTTGTATATCAGATTGACCAAAAGTCTGCCCCGTGTATTCAGATTCTAATTTTACATCTTGCTGTAAAACCGTTGTAACTGAAATTTCTAGTGGTTTGGGTGCTGGAGGTGTTTCTTTTTTGCAAGAAATCATTAAAAGACATAGTAAGACTGCGGAGGAATAGATTTTGTTCATTGTTAAATTCTTTTAGGTAAAATTCATTAAATACAACTAACTAAAAACCAATAAAGTGCAATAGCTAAGTTAGCGTTTTTTTGGTTAGGTGATTAAATATTGTGCGAATTTTGTTAATTTTAGTTAAAATTTTATCTGTCTGTATTTCAATTGATAATACAAATTAGGATGAAATGCCATTTACTGCCGACAAACTGCATTTTTGTAAGAATAAATTATTCAAAAGACTAGTAATAATAATTCAAAAACTTTTATAATCATGTCAAAAAATAACAAGAAAAAACACAAAAAAGAAGAAAGAGATGATAATGATTTAAAAAAATTAACTAAAAAGGAATTATTACATCGGGCAAAAAAATTTTCTGAGCAATATTGTGTTGGAGACGATAAGAACTTCACGTTAAAAGGTAAACCGACTTCTTACGCTATAGAAAATGACAATATCTCGGTTCGAAAAACATTAAAAATGGGAGTTAAGGCTCTAGCTGCCATGCAGGACATTTTGTATGCGCAAGATAAGTGGTCTGTTCTTATTATTTTTCAAGCTATGGATGCAGCTGGAAAAGATGGTGCTATAAAGCATGTAATGTCAGGAATAAATCCGCAGGGTTGTCAGGTTTCTTCTTTTAAAGGACCCAGTTCAGAAGAATTAGATCATGATTATTTATGGCGTTGTCAAAAACATCTTCCAGAAAGAGGAAGAATAGGAATCTTTAATCGTTCTTACTATGAAGAAGTCTTGGTGGTTCGTGTTCATGAACAAATATTGAGAGGGCAAAAACTTCCTGAGAAATTGATTACCAAAGACATTTGGGATAATCGTTTTGAAGACATTCGAAACTTTGAAAAATATCTGAGTAGAAACGGAACCGTTGTCATTAAGTTTTTTCTAAATGTTTCTAAAGAAGAACAAAAGAGAAGATTTATTGAAAGAGTTGATAATCCTGATAAAAACTGGAAATTCAGTGCAGCCGATGCCAAAGAACGAGGCTATTGGGACGATTATATGCATGCGTATGAGGAATTAATTAAAAACACATCGACCAAAAAATCGCCTTGGTATGTAATTCCTGCCGACGATAAATCTTATGCTCGAATTGCGATTGCTTCTGCAATTATTCATGCTTTAGACGAAATGGATTTGGAATATCCTAAAGTAAGTCCAGAGAAAATTGCAGAACTCAATGAGGTTAAGAAAGCATTGTTGGAAGAGAAAGAGTAACCTTTTGCAGCTATAAACATTCATTTATAATTGTGAATTAGTACTATCTTAATCTTTTTTAATATGATTTCTAAGCTTTTACCCTCACTAGATTGGATTAAAAATTATGAAAAACAGAATTTCAAAAGAGATTTCATTGCAGGAGTAACTCTTGCCGCGTATGGAATTCCCGTTTCTCTTGCCTATGCAACTCTTGGTGGTTTGCCTCCACAATATGGAATTTACGGATATCTCATTGGCGGAATATTTTATGCCTTTTTAGGATCTAGCAGACAGCTTGCCATAGGTCCAACATCTGCAATTTCTTTATTGGTAGGCACAACTATATCAGGTATGGCAAACGGAGATGTACAGCGCTGGTCTGAAATCGCTTCACTTACAGCCTTAGTATTTGCAGGAATGGCCATTGTTGCTTATTTGCTGAGGTTAAGTGGAATTATTAATTTTATTAGTGAAACCGTTTTGGTTGGATTCAAAGCAGGCGCTGCGATCACTATCGGTTTAACCCAATTGCCGAAATTATTTGGAGTTAAAGGTGGCGGGGATAATTTCTTGGAACGAATTGTTATTCTTTTCCATCAAATTCCAGACATGAATACAGCTGTTTTTATTTTTGGAATAATTGCTATTCTGATATTAATTATAGGAGAAAAAATAGCACCGCAGTTTCCAGTTGCAATAGTAATTGTCATTTTATCTATTATTCTTATTTCGGCTACATCATTACAATATGCCGAATTCAATACAGTTGGGATTATTCCGACTGGTCTTCCTGAATTTCATCTGCCTTCGCTTCGTATTCGAGATGTTGAGGGAGTTTTGCCACTTGCGATGGCATGTTTTTTATTGTCTTATATCGAAAGCGTTTCTGCTGGGCGAACCTTAGCACAAAAAAACGGATATGTTATCGATCCGCGTCAGGAGCTTCTGGCACTTGGAGTTGCTAATGCGGCTGTTTCATTCGGACACGGTTATCCTGTTGCGGGCGGTTTGTCGCAATCAGCTGTAAACGATGCTGCTGGAGCTAAAACGCCATTGTCACTTTTGTTTGCTTCGGGTACAATTGCTTGCTGTCTCTTGTTTTTAACAGGATATCTTCAAAATCTGCCAACCGTAATTTTGGCCGCCATTGTTCTAGTAGCAATAAGAGGTCTTTTTGATTGGAAAGAAATGCGACATCTTTATAAAATAAACAAACAAGAATTTGCTGTTGTGATGATTGCGCTTGCCGGAGTATTAATCTGGGGAATTCTTGCAGGAGTTTTGCTTGCAACACTCGTAACCTTGTTGCTTTTATTAAAAGCGGCTTCAAAACCTCATGTAGCTTTTTTAGGAAGAATTCCAGGAACGAGAATTTATACGGATCTGAAAAGACATCCCGACAATGAGATAATGGAAAACATATTGATCGTAAGAGTAGAATCGTCCATCTTTTATTTCAATGCTGAGTATATTAAAGAACGGATTTTGGAAAAAATCTACAGCGAACAAGATTCTTTAAAAACAGTAATATTAGATCTCAACTCTTCACCTCGCATCGATATTGCTGGTGCACGTTTCTTAAAGAATTTATTTATTGATTTGCAGGCAAAGAACATTACTCTAAAAATAGCCGAAGCCCGCTCAGATGTTAGAGATAGTCTGCGTGCAGAGAATCTTGAAATTCTCTTTGGGCATATTAGCCGTTCTATTTCTGTAGATGATTTGGTGCAGCATGCTATACAAGATAATAGTTAAGTAAAAAGTGAAGGTTGTTAGGAATAGAATTCTTTTTTCATGTTAAAAAAATCAGATAATTAGGGTAAGATCATTTTTAATCTCAAAATAAACCCTAAATTTGCCGCAGATTTAGAGAAAAATCTAAAAAAACATATATTCTTAACTTAAAACTGTTTATAGCATGCAACTGTATAACACTTTGAGCGCAGAAGAAAGAGCCATCATGATCGATGATGCAGGTAAACAACGACTAACGTTGTCTTTCTATGCGTATGCCAAAATTCAAGATCCACAAAAATT
This sequence comes from Flavobacterium sp. PLA-DH12, assembly GCF_059511845.1. NCBI lineage: Bacteria > Pseudomonadati > Bacteroidota > Flavobacteriia > Flavobacteriales > Flavobacteriaceae > Flavobacterium > Flavobacterium sp. PLA-DH12. Next base: position 273,417 of record NZ_JCAMPD010000002.1, on the reverse strand, counting down.
TCGTAATGACTTGTTCGTAGCCTGGAATGCCCTAGATGCATTAGGCCGAATTTATGTTGCCAATGAAGGAATAAATGCTCAAATGAGTATTCCTGCCGAAAATTTGGAGGCTTTTAGAACGACTCTTGAAGCTTACGATTTCATGAAAGGCATTCGTTTGAATGAAGCTGTAGAGCATGATGACCATTCGTTTTTAAAATTAACAATCAAAGTTCGTCACAAAATCGTTGCCGATGGATTAAACGACGACACTTTTGATGTAACCAATATAGGCGTTCACTTGAAAGCCAAAGAATTCAACGAAATCCTTGACGATCCAAATACAATTGTAGTTGATTTTAGAAATCATTACGAAAGTGAGGTGGGACATTTTAAAAATGCGATTACTCCAGATGTTGAGACATTTAGAGAAAGTTTGCCAATTATCAACGATCAGCTTAAAGATCACAAAGACGATAAAAATCTGGTAATGTATTGTACTGGAGGTATTCGTTGCGAAAAAGCGAGTGCTTACTTCAAACACCAAGGTTTCAAAAACGTTTATCAGTTGGAAGGCGGAATTATTAATTACGCTAAACAATTGAAAGAAGAAGGTTTAGAAAGCAAATTCATTGGTAAAAACTTTGTATTTGATAATCGTCTGGGCGAAAGAATAACGGATGATATTATCTCGCAATGCCACCAATGCGGAAAACCTTGCGATAATCACACAAATTGTGAAAATGACGGTTGTCATTTATTGTTTATTCAGTGTGATGAATGTAAAGCAGCAATGGAAAACTGCTGTTCTACAGAATGTTTAGAAATCATCCACATGCCTTTAGTTGATCAAGTTCGTTTAAGAACTGGAAAACAAGTTGGAAATAAAGTATTCAGAAAAGGTAAATCTGAAAACTTGAAATTCAAACATTCAGGAGAATTACCAGAAACTGCTTTGGCTACAGCTCAAAAGCCAGCAGATATCCGTCAGAAAATAAAAGTAAAAAAAGTACTTCTTGGGAAAGCTGAACATTATTATGTAAAAGCGCAAGTTGGACAATTTACAGTAGAAAATCACGAATTAAACAGAGGTGATAGAATACTTATTTCTGGGCCGACAACAGGTGATCAGGAATTGGTTTTAGACAAAATCATTGTTAATGGCGCAGAAGCTCAATCTGCAAAAGTTGGTGATAAGGTTACTTTTGAGGTTCCATTTCGTATTCGTTTGTCAGATAAATTGTATAAAATTGTAAATTAGCAAAATTTTTATGCTAATTTATTTATGTCACAATCGTTTACCAAATTATGGATCCATGTAATTTGGGCTACCAAAATCGTAAGGATTTGATTGATTTTTCAATTGAGAAAACGCTCTACGATTATATTTGGCAAGAGTTAACAGAACTTGGATGCCCAGTTAGAATCATTAACGGAATGCCAGACCATGTACATGTTTTATTTTTACAAAATCCACAAAAAACTATCACAGATATTGTAAAGCAAGTAAAAGGAAGTTCTTCTCATTTTATGAATAGAGGAGAATTTATCCTTGAAAAATTTGCATGGCAAACTGGGTTTGGTGCATTCTCTGTCAGCGAATCTCAGTTAAATGCCGTTTACAATTATATTAAAAATCAAAAACAACATCATCTTAAGAAAAATGGACAAGATGAATTTGATGATTTTGTAAAATTACATGGGTTAGAAGGCAAATGATTTTAGCTCAACGGAGCGTTTTTATGGTTTGAAATGGATAACAATACGTTTCCCGTGGTTTAAACCACGGGCTATATTGAAAAACATAACGAATAAAACATAGCCTGCGGTTTCAACCGCGGGAACGCAAAGCAAATCCGCAACGATTTACAAGCTGTAGAAATTTTCTAATCTATACGTTCGCCATGGTTTAAACCACGGGTTATATTTGAAAAACATAAAGAATAAAACATAGCCTGCGGTTTCAACCGCCGGAACGCAAAGAATGTTCTCAACGATACGTTTCCCGTGGTTAAAACCACGTGCTATATTTGAGAAAACATACGTAAAGAAAAACAAAGCCCACGGTTTTAATCGTGGGCTTTTTTAATAATATACTGCGAATAATTTTTAAAATATAGACTATGATATATATCATAGAAATCTAATCTATACCCACATTAATTTTGTCATTTGAATAATAAATCGAAAATGACAATTAACAATACAATTGAACTCATGTCTCCAGCTGGAGATTTTGAGTCGCTTCAGGCTGCTTTAGATAATGGCTGTGATTCAGTATATTTTGGAGTTGAACAGCTCAACATGCGAGCACGTTCAACGGTGAATTTTACTATTGACGATTTAAAAGAAATTGCCAATCGATGTGAAGCCAAAAAAGTTAGAAGCTATTTGACATTAAATACCATTATTTACGATCACGATTTATCTGTCGTAAAAACATTATTGACAAAAGCTAAAGAAGCCAATATTACAGCGGTAATAGCTTCTGACCAAGCTGTAATAGCTATGGCAAGATCGATTGGAATGGAAGTTCATATTTCAACTCAATTGAATGTAACGAATATTGAAACCATTAAATTTTACAGTCTATTTGCCGACACAATGGTTTTAAGCCGTGAATTGAGTTTGCGTCAAGTAAAAAACATCACAGACCAAATTGAGAAAGAGCAGATAAAAGGACCAAATGGAAACTTAGTCGAAATCGAAATTTTTGGTCACGGAGCTTTGTGTATGGCGGTTTCAGGAAAATGTTATTTGAGCCTGCATTCGCATAATTCATCTGCAAATCGTGGCGCATGCAAACAAAACTGCCGAAAAAAATATACCGTTATCGATCAGGAAACAGGTTTTGAAATCGAATTGGATAACGAATACATGATGTCACCAAAAGATTTATGTACATTGGATTTCTTAGATCAGGTTATCGATTCTGGAATTAAGGTTTTGAAAATCGAAGGACGTGGCCGTGCGCCAGAATATGTGGCAACGGTAACCAAAACCTATCGTGAAGCGATTGATTCTTACTATGAAGGCACTTTTTCAAAAGAAAAAACTGCAGAATGGATGAAAGCTTTGGAAACAGTTTATAATCGCGGTTTCTGGTCTGGGTATTATTTAGGACAAGAATTAGGAGAATGGAGCGATATTCCAGGATCTGCAGCGACTCAGAAAAAGGTTTATGTTGGAAGAGGAACGCATTATTTCCCGAAAGCAGAAGTAGGGCAATTTAAGATTGAAGCTTACGACATTAAAATTGGCGATAAAATTTTAGTAACGGGACCAAGTACAGGAGCACAGGAAATGATTATCGACGAAATGTTTGTGAATGATGCTGCTGGTGAAAAAGCCACAAAAGGAGATGATTGCAGTTTCAAATTGCCATTCAGAATCAGAATGTCGGACAAATTATATAAAATTGTTGAGGCATAATGGTTATTGTAACATTACAAAGAGATAAGTGCATTGGCTGTAATTACTGTGTCGAGATGGATCCTATTCATTTTCAAATGTCAAAAAAAGACGGAAAATCGGTTCTCATTCATTCGCAGAATGCAAAAGGATTTTTTACTTTAAAATCTCCTAATCATGCGATTGTGGAAAGCTGTGAATTGGCAGCAAAGGCTTGTCCAGTAAAGATTATTACGGTTAAAGAAACTTAGGGGTATTTTAATTACATCAAAAAGAGCCGCACATTTGCGACTCTTTTTGGTTAAATACGTTGTGACAATTGTATTAATGTGCTGTTGTTTATGCTTCTTCAATTTTTACTGTTTCGATATTCTCATCAATTTCAGTCCATTCTGGAGCTTCCCAAAATATAGCAATATGAAGATTATATATTCCAATTGCGGCATAAGCGAGAATGCAGAAATAATAGAAACCGTTAGGGCGATCTTGAAATAAAAAGAATAAGAATCCCATAGCTAATAGTGCAAAACCTATCCAGACACCTTTTCTAAAGTATATTATAAAAATATACAACAAGATAACTAATCCACTTAAATAAATTAAGTCCTGACGGTTTAATTCAAGCCTTATAAATTTGTAAATGGCATAGGCACTCAGTAATAACAAAAGAAATACTTGAAAGTATGATTTCCTTTGATTTTCATCTTCTTCGATTTCCAAATATTCTTCATTCGTTAAAGGAGTGTTTTTGCGGAAAAAGAATAGAAAAGGAATTAAGTTAATTACAGGTATAAAACTCAACAGGTAAATCCAAAAAGGTCTTCTGCGTAAAGCAGCTAATTGCGAAAGCAATAGTTGGGAGAATAATAAATAGACAAATGTAATTTGAAAAATGACACGAATAACAGTATAGATATTGTTGTAAATTCCTGAAATATTTGGACCTGAAGAATTGAACCAATTGACTGAAAACTGTTCTGTAAAAACCAAATGAACAGCAAGGAAAGAAGTAAACAATAGAGAAAAATGTATCGTGAATTTTTTATAGCTAAGAAAAGTAGCTGTAGGCATTTTTATAAAATTCCTAAAAGAAAATCCAGCATCTAATAGAAATATAAAATAGAAAAAAGTCAATATCGAAAATAATCTAAAAAACACTACTTCATAAGGCGAAGCAGAGCCGTAAAAATCGCTAAAAGTTAATACAGAAACTGTTTTTTGATATAAAGCCTCGATGCTTATAGAAGTAAACATTCCGATTAGATAGCCTAAGAAGCCAATTTCTTTACTATAAAGTATTTTTCCTCTTAAGAGACCATACAAGGCATATGGTTGCAAATAACCTAAAGCAAAATAAAGTATAAAAAAGGGACTATTAGCATAAGATTCGCGAAGATCTGAAAAAGTAAAGATTATGTCTGATAGTATTGCTGGCAGACATAGCAAAAGGAGATATTTTAGTTTATCGAATTTCTTTTCATTAACCGCTTCCCAGCAAAGAGCTATTATTATAATTAGGGCATTAATTATTGTGTTCAAAACATTTGCCCACAAAGGTAGGTTTTGGGGTCCTCGAAAAGGGATTAGCATACCTGATAATCCAGATCCTCCAACACTAGAAATGGAAAAATTATTGATGATAAATTGTTTTATAATAAGAAGGAAGGCAATAATGGCAAGAGGGAAAGCGATCGCCTTAAATTTTGAAAAGTTAAAACGGTAAAAATAATTTATTTCCTCTTTTGGTTGGTTTGGTAAAACTTCGGTGTTCATTTGTGGCGGTTTGTTTTGGGTTAGTTTAAATCTCAAAATTTTGGTACGAGTAAACTTAACAAATTTTAATTCTTTTGAAATAAAAAAATGACCCTATTTTGTGTAGTCGTCGCTACTGCACGAAACCCGATAGCGCAGATTTGCAATCCATGCCCGTTTCAATTGGCAAATCTTATTTATTCTCACAGTTTTTATTTTTTCTCTCTCTTTCACTTTGTTAATATACTTTACGTGCACGGATTGCAAATCCGCGCTATCGGGTCTTTCTTTTTACAATAAATTTATTCTTTGACCATATTTTTGAAACTACTACTTGATAATAAAGATAAACTTCCTTTTTTAGAAGTTCCTTGCCAATCAGATAGTTTTCCGTTTACATAAATTTTGATTCCAATGTCTGTAGCGCTTTCATAAATTATATATTTTATGCTGCCACTATTAAATTCCAATTCATAAACTGTGTTTTGTTTTCGAAATTTAAATCCTGCTTTGTCTGCTTTTTCAGGACTTGATGGGTGAGCAAACGAAACAAACTCATACTCATCATTTTGTCGAAATGCATAGTACAAAATAGCATTATATTTAAATAGAATTATGTGGCCTTTACCATTTTTAGTATCAAAAGAAACTACTTTGTCTAGGTTTGGTTGATAGACAGATAAAGTCGAAAAAGGTATGAAATCATTACCTTTTCGTTTTTTGCCTGTTATTTTTAAAAAAGGAAAAGAATAGCCATCTTCCTCAAAAGTGCATTCTTCTTCAGCTTCCAAACCAGAAACGCTATAATAGGAACAAACATGAAGCGCTGCGCCACCGCTACTCGAGGTTATAAGACGTCTGTTTTTAGCGTCAATTTCAAATGCGCCACCTCTTACACAAAAGGAATTGTAATATAAGTCGCTAATACTATTGCTTAGCACAAAAGAATTTGCCAAATTAATAAAGATATATGCTGTTGGCTGAGGTGTGTAACAACCTTCATCGTCATTTTTCTCATTGTTAAAAATGATAATGTCGGTACGTCCATCAAAGTTGACATCTCCTAAAACTCGAATATTAGATTCAGGAATACTTTTGAAAGAAGTGATTTTAGCCGTTTTTAGCGGTTCTGAATTAGAAAATTCTTTAGCGCCATATTCGAGTACCGTTTTCTTGGTTTGATTCTCTGTAAGTTTATAATATTCTTTTATTTCTGAATTCTTAGTTTGTTTCAGAAAATATAAAGTATAACCTTTTAAAAAATCATGACTCATATATGCTTTCTGGGCATTTGAGATGTACACCTGTGCAATTAGAAAAAGGAGAAGCTTTATTTTCATGCTTAATTCGGGATAAGGTTTATGAAACTATTCATCAAAAAAACGAAGTTCATCAAAATCTTTAATTCCTGATAATTTCAGAAGTTTAGTTCTTGCAATTTTTGTTTCGGTTTTTTCGAACACTTCTTCACCGCTGTCTGCATCATCATTTGTGTTTACATTGGTAATCTTTTTTCTGGTAAGGAAGTTTATACTGGTTTCGACATTTACTACAGGACCATTGTTACTGCTAGAATCATAACCAATAAGAGCTAAATCATTATCTTGAAGCCTAAACATATATTGCCAGTAACCGTATCTTCCATACGCGTAACTTATAAATAGTTTTTCTTTCGTTATTTCTACTTCTAACTCAGGGGCATAATAAGCGCCACCATCTTCATTTTCGGAAGAAAAACAGCTTTCATTTTTTGTAAACAATTCGTAACTGCCTTTTTTGTTAAGGAGAACAATAATACCTCTTCGGTTTCGATCTAATTCGCCACGATATTCATCTGTAATTACTTTGCTTTTATCAGTGCCTTTAATAATTAGTACACAATCGTCTAATCCGTCTTTATTTAAATCGCCGTAAATAGTGTCAAAAGCCACAAAGTTTTTAGGAATAAAGTCAATTGGATTCTTTTTGGTCACAACAGTAGTTTCATCTACTTCTGGGATTTCTTGTAAATCTGTGATTTCGGCATTATTTGATTTTTTATTACTGCTTTTATCATCTTTACAGCTAGTGGTAATTGCTAGCAATGCAAATGTTCCAATAATTAGAGAGTATTTTTTTATCATATTTTTTGAGCTTGTTTTACAATTTTCTTGCTAAAATCTAATGCTGGCGCTAGTATAAAATTTGCGCCAGCAGGAGAAAATTTAGATTCCAATTTTAGCATTGATATTATGCTTGTCAACATAAGTTTGTGCCACATTCATCAATTTGCTAAATTTTGCCTCTATTTCGCTTTGAGTTGAAGCATCAAAATCAGTAATTGCTTTTTCAATTTGTTCTGGAGAAGCTTTTTCGTCTTTCAATTTTGCGATTGGTACATAACCTTCCTTTTGTTTCGCAATTGCATAAGAAAACAAGTCTTTTGAGGCCTGAAGAAGTTCTTTATTATCTTCATCTTCTGGTATGTCCTGAATCGTTTTTAATCTAGCTTCTAAATTAGTTATATCGTATTTAAAAGAATCTTGATAAGTAGACGGAATCATTTTCTTTTGTGTTTCATCATAAACCTGAGGCTCAGATTGAAGCTTTTCATTAATTTCCTTACTTCCAAAACGAGATAACAAATTCGAATTTAAAGCGGCAATTTCAAAGGTTTTTTCTGGAGAGAGGTTGGTGCAAGAACTAGAAACAATAGCTGTAGCGATTAATACTAAAAATAGAGTTGTGGTATTTAAGATTTTTTTCATTGTGGGTTTATTTATTATTTATCCTTTTAATATTTTACTTTTCTCAGCGTCAAATTCTTCCGAAGTCAAAATTCCAGCATCTAGAAGTTCTTTTAAATCTAATAATGCCTTTTTCTTTGCTTCCATCGAATTTGAAGCTTCAGTTTTTGGTGTTTCTTGCGGAACATTTATGGAGGTTACAACAGTTCCAGACGGAGCGTATTTCAGAATTAGTTCTGTAATTTCATTAAAGCCTTTTACATTCGAGTAATCAATCGCTTTTTGTTCTTTTACGTTTACGATTGAAGCATCGGCTTTGTTGTCTAATAAATATTTTACAACATCTTTCTTACCATTAGCGGCACTGTAATGCAAAGGCGTATTTCCAGATTCGTCTTGAATGTTAATGTTTGCTCCAGCTTCAATAAGCAGTTTCACCATACTTAAATTTCCTTTTTTGGTAGCTACGTGCAACAGGCTTTCGCCGCCATAAGTATAAGAATTGTTAAGTGTAAAAGTAGATTCGTTTGAGATGTTTGTTGCGCTTACAATCCAATCCAAATAATCATTCATAGATGAAGTATCGCTGGCGACGGGCTTGCTATAGTTCACATCAACTCCGTTTTCTAAAAACAAGGCCACAATCTCCTTTTGATTATTCGCGCAAGCGTACCAAATCGGAGAATATCCATTATTGCTTGAAGTAAATACATCTGAACCTCTTTCAATCAATAATTTAGCTAACATTCTGTTGGTTTCGTAACAGGCAATTAAAAGCGCATTTTCGCCAGAATGATTAGTGTGGTTTATCTCAGCGCCATTGTCCAAGAGCAAAGTCACCATCGGAATGGATTTGGTATAACAAGCATAAATAAGTGGCGTATTTCCCTGTTTATCGGTTACGTTAATATCGGCTCCATTGTCTAAAAGCAGTTGGATAATTTCTCTGTTTAATTTTATTGAGGCCAATATTAAAGGGGTTTCTCCATTGTTATTCAGTAGATTAACATCAGTTCCGGCTTGAAGCAACTTTGTTGCGATTTCGATTTGAGCCGTTTGAACGACTAAATGAAGGAGACTATTTCCGTATTTATCATTCTTTGTGATTTCTGCTCCATTTTCTAAAAGATAAAGTGCAGTTTGTTTCTGTTTTTGAAGACAGGCAAAGTGCAAAGACGTTTCTCCCTGATGATCTTCGTAATTAATATCGGCACCTTCTTCATGTAGAATTTTTACGATATCAAGATAACCGCGGTGCGCGGCATAATGAATCGCAGTTCTTCCTTTTTCATCAGTATATTTTACGTCTACTTCTTTGTTTTGAAGCAGCAATTCGGCTATTTTTCGGTTCCCATTTTCGCAGGCAACTATAAATGACATTGACATCTTTGAGTAATTTTAAGTAAATGATCGTTTTATTGTTTCATTAAAAGTTCGACGGTTTTAATTTTGAGGTTATCTCCAGAGGCAAGCATTAAAGCAGTTTCGTCTTTGTCGTTTGTAATAGAAATATCTGCACCTTGATCTAATAACAGTTTTACTTTTCTATACGTTTCTTTTGCCATTTCTGCATCGTAATTGACATTATAAGCACATACTTTGTGCAAAATGGTGTTTCCTTGATTGTCTTGTTCATTCACATCTAAAGAAACATTTTCTAAAACAGATTTTAAGATATCCGATTTCTTTTCGACAATAAAATCAATTCCCGATTTTGGCTGTCCGTAATATTGTGCACAGAAATTTACATCGACGCCATCAGACAGTAATCTTTCTATGAATGAAATATCACTTGCAGAACCCGAAGCAGAACTGATAAAACTAGTAAATAGAGTTCGGCCGTCTTTATTTACAATATTAAAATTAGGAGAAGAAATTGAAGTTAAAGCATCGTACATATCAAATGAAAGTTGCTCAGCAACAGCATAATAAAAAGCAGTATTGTTGAGGTTGTCAGTTTCGTTTGGATCTGCACCGTTTTCTAGTAAAAAAGGGACTAGTTCTTTTCGGTTTCTTTTTACGGCACATAAAAGCGGAGTGGTTCCAACGATATTTTTTTTGTTGATGTCAACTCCGCTATTTGTCAAAATGGCTATGTACTCTTTCACTTTTTCAGGATCTAGTCCGTAAACATTCAAAACAGCATGAATGAAATTTTCGTCTGCATTGTTCTTATACTGAGTGTTAGCCCCAAAATCATCAACTAAAACTTGAACTATTTTTGGCGAAACACCTTTTTCTAGAAAATAACCAAGAAGGGTTTTATCGCTTATTTCATCGTTGATGTTATCCATTTTCGACATCAATTCCTTGAAAAAAGCAATTGACTCTTCATCATCTTTTAAATATAAACTTAAAGGTTTGAAAATAGATTGATCAAAACTATCCAATTCGTAAATATCAGTTTCAATAAATTCGGCTTTTATTAATTTTTCTATAAAATCAATTTCTTTGGCATCAATGATTTTACCAGCAATCTGCGAAAAATTGTTTTTTAGATATTGTTCGTCAAATTTTTCTCCGTTATTTAGGCATTCTCTGGCGTCGTCAAATTTTCCCTGAAAAAGGAAATTTTCAATCTGGTTTTGTGTTTGCATTTTGATGAATTTTAAAATGAAAGATTAAGATTTGAAAGTGCCTAAAATTGGGCTTTTTCAAACACTGTTGTAAGATAAAACATAAAAATGCTAAATATATTTCAGGATAAAAAGTAAAATTACCATTTTAGGTCATAAAACTTACAGAATAAGGTTTTTTCGAAAAATATTTTAAATAGAAGATGAAGAGTTGTGTAATTTGGTAAAAAATTGCGTACAAAAAAACCGGTTTTTTAATTTAACAGGCCTTTAGTTTTTATGCATAAAAAGCAAAATAAAAAAAATACTATCTTTACCGATCAAACGTTTATGAACTTAAGCTGCATTCTGGCAGCACTACATATATAATTATGGCATGTACAAGTTGTTCAACCTCAGACGGTGGCGCACCAAAAGGTTGTAAAAATAATGGGACTTGCGGCACCGATAGCTGCAATAAATTGACTGTTTTTGACTGGCTTTCGAACATGAGTCCGTCTAATGGAGAGGCGGTTTTTGATTGTGTTGAGGTTCGTTTTAAAAACGGACGCAAGGAATTTTTTAGAAATTCGGAGAGATTAACTTTAAGTATTGGCGACATTGTAGCAACTGTTGCTTCGCCAGGACATGATATTGGAATTGTGACTCTTACAGGAGAGTTGGTAAAGATTCAAATGAAGAAAAAAGGAGTGAATTACGAAAGTAATGATGTTCCAAAAATTTATAGAAAAGCATCTCAAAAAGATATTGATATCTGGTCTGTAGCGCGTGATCGTGAAGAACCAATGAAAGTTCGTGCTCGCGAATTGGCAATTCAGCATAAATTGGAAATGAAAATTTCGGATATCGAATTTCAAGGAGACGGTTCTAAAGCGACTTTTTACTATACAGCAAATGATCGTGTCGATTTTAGAATGCTGATTAAAGATTTTGCGAAAGAATTCAGTACTAGAGTAGAGATGAAGCAAGTTGGTTTCCGTCAGGAAGCGGCTCGTTTAGGTGGAGTTGGTTCTTGCGGACGTGAACTTTGCTGTTCTACTTGGTTAACAGATTTTAGAAGTGTAAATACTTCTGCAGCTCGTTATCAGCAATTGTCATTGAATCCGCAGAAATTGGCGGGGCAATGCGGTAAATTAAAATGCTGTCTAAACTATGAGTTAGATACTTACATGGACGCATTAAAGGATTTTCCTGATTACGATACAAAATTAGTAACGGAAAAAGGAGATGCTGTTTGCCAAAAACAAGATATTTTTAAAGGATTAATGTGGTTTGCTTACACCAATAATTTCGCAAACTGGCATGTTTTAAAAATTGATCAGGTAAAAGAAATTATTGCCGAAAATAAACAGAAAAACAAAGTTTCATCTCTAGAAGATTTTGCTGTTGAGGTAGTTGCAGAACCAGAAAAAGACTTTAATAATGCAATGGGACAAGAGAGTTTGACTCGTTTTGACCAGCCAAAAAGAAAGAAAAAACCAAATCGCAAACGCAAACAAAGTACGGAAACGGCTGGCGTTGCAACTCCGGTAAAACCACAGCAGGAGAAAAACACGAATAACAATGCTAAACCAGTAGGAAATAATAATCCAAACAACGCTGGAAACGCGAATAATGCTAATGCTGGGACTAAACCAAACAATCCAAATAAGCCAAATCATAAGAAAAAGCATAATTCGAATAAAAACAATCCGAATAAGCAAAATTCAAATGAAAATAAACCTGCTGAACCTAGGAAACCAATAACGAATACTAAAAATGAGAATAAAAAATAGCGGGATTCTTCTCTTGGCAGCAATACTTCTTTTTTCTTGTGATAAAAAAAGAGTATTTGATGAGTATAAATCTGTTGGAAGTGCGTGGCATAAAGACAGTATTATAAGCTTTGATCTGCCGGTTTTAGATTCTACAAAAAAATACAATGCCTTTGTAAACATACGAGATAACAACAATTATCCGTTTAATAATTTGTTTTTGATTGTGGCTCTAGAAACCCCAAGCGGTTTCACAAAAGTAGATACGTTAGAATATCAAATGGCAGCGCCAGACGGGACTTTATTAGGAAATGGATTTTCTGATATAAAAGAAAGCAAACTCTTTTACAAGGAAGATGTAAAATTTACAGGAAAATATAAAGTTCATATCAAACAAGCTGTTAGACAATCAGGTAAAATTCCTGGAGTTGAAGCTTTACAAGGAATTACAGACGTTGGTTTTAGAATAGAACAAAAAGATTAGAAAAATAGTTATGGCTGCTAAAAAAAACAATCCATCAAATAAAACTAAGGATATTAATTATTACAAGAAGAAATTCTGGAGGGTATTTGCTTACTCTTTATTAGGAGTTTTAGCTTTCTTCTTATTTGCCTCATGGGGTTTATTTGGCTCTATGCCTTCGTTTGAAGATTTAGAAAATCCAGATTCAAACCTTGCTACAGAGATTATTTCTTCTGACGGAGTAGTGTTGGGTAAATATTTCAAAACCAACAGATCTCAACTTAAATATTCAGATTTACCTAAAAATCTGGTTGAAGCGCTTGTTGCAACTGAAGATGCACGTTTCTACGAACATTCAGGAATTGACGGACGCGGAACGTTAAGAGCCGTTTTTAGTTTAGGAACAAACGGAGGTGCAAGTACATTGACACAACAGCTTGCAAAACAGTTGTTTCATGGAGAAGGATCTAAATTTCTTCCTTTCAGGATTGTACAAAAAATAAAAGAATGGATTATCGCTATTCGTTTGGAAAGGCAATATACCAAGAATGAAATTTTGGCGATGTATTGCAATGTTTACGACTTCGGAAATTATTCTGTTGGAGTAAGTTCTGCTGCACAGACTTATTTTTCTAAAGATCCAAAAGACTTGACTGTTGACGAATCGGCCATTTTGGTCGGAATGTTCAAAAACTCGGGTTTATACAATCCCGTTAGAAATCCAGAAGGAGTAAAAAACCGTCGTAATGTGGTTTTATCTCAAATGGCAAAAGCAAAAATGATTTCAGAGGCGGAGAAAGAAAGACTTCAAGCTTTGCCAATTACTTTGAAATTTAAACTGGAAAGCCACCGTGAAGGTATAGCGACTTATTTTAGAGAATATCTTCGTGATTACATGAAGAAATGGGTTGCAGAAAATAAAAAACCAGACGGATCGGATTACGATATTTACAAAGACGGACTTAAAATATATACTACTATAGATTCTAGAATGCAAACTTATGCAGAAGAAGCTGTTGCAGCACATATGCAAAATCTTCAACAGCAGTTTTTTATTGATCAAAAAAACAATAAAAATGCTCCTTTCGTAAATATTACACAAGCTGAGACAGATAGAATCATGATGCAGGCGATGAAGAATTCTGTTCGCTGGGCACAAATGAAAGAAATGGACAAAAGCGAAGATGATATTATTGCTTCATTCAAAGTAAAAACAAAAATGCGTGTCTTTACTTGGAAGGGAGAAAGAGATACAGTAATGACGCCATTAGATTCTATTCGTTACTACAAGCACTTTTTACAATCTGGTTTAATGTCAATGGAGCCTCAAACGGGGGCAATTAAAGCTTGGGTTGGAGGTATCAATTACAAATATTTCCAATACGATCACGTTGGGCAAGGAGCAAGACAGGTTGGTTCTACTTTCAAACCTTTCGTTTATGCAACGGCAATCGAAGAATTGAATATGTCGCCTTGCGATTCTATTCTTGACGGACCGTTTATGATTCATAAAGGGCGTCACCACGTAACAGAAGATTGGGAGCCAAGAAACTCCGATTACAAATACCGCGGAATGGTGACTTTGAAGCAAGCTTTAGCCGCTTCTATTAATACAGTTTCGGCTAAATTAATCGACAGAACGGGTCCAGAAGCGGTTGTTGAATTGACAAAAAAATTAGGTGTTAAGACTGAAATTCCAGTGCAACCTTCAATTGCGCTTGGAGCAGTTGATATTACGGTTGAAGATATGGTTGCGGCTTACAGTACATTCGCAAATCAAGGAGTTTATGTAAAACCACAATTTTTAAGCCGTATCGAGAATAAAAGCGGAGAGGTTATTTATGAGCCAATTCCAGAGTCTCACGACGTTTTAAATAAAGATATCGCTTTTGCAGTAATCAAATTGCTTCAAGGGGTAACAGAAAGTGGTTCTGGTGTACGTTTACGTACGCAAGGCGGTGGAAGCGGAGATAACCGTTGGACAGGATATCCATACATGTTTACAAATCCAATTGCTGGTAAAACCGGTACAACGCAAAACCAGTCTGACGGTTGGTTTATGGGAATGGTTCCGAACTTAGTTACTGGAGTTTGGGTTGGATGCGAAGATCGTTCAGCACGTTTCAAAAGTTTGACTTACGGACAAGGAGCAACAGCAGCTTTACCTGTTTGGGGGTATTACATGAAAAAGTGTTATGCGGATAAAGATCTTCAGATTTCAAAATCTGAATTTGAACGTCCGGCAAATCTTTCTATTAAAGTAGATTGCTATCAAAGACCTGCTGTTGTAAAAGATACCACACAGACTGAACAAAATACTGATGAGTTTGAATTGTAAAAGGATAAACTTTTCTTCGAAAAAGAGGCTAAATCATGAATGTGTGATTTAGCCTCTTTTTTTTATAAATAAAACTTATTTTTTTACATGTGTAAAAAACTTACAAATTTAACATTTTATTGTGAGATTATTTGTATATTCGACAATGTGATTTTGTAAAAGATATATCCAAAAACATATTAAATACCACGCTTAAAATAGCGGGAATCAATAAATCCTTTTTAGCCCAGCATAATGCAAAATAAAAAGGTAAAAAGATTTTTAATATGAATACAAAAATGAAATGGGTTTATCTGTTTACTTTAATTTCTTTTACTTTTCAAAGCTGTGAAAAAGATTTGAATGAAGAACTACCCACAAAAGAGCAGAGTAAAGAAGCTAAAATTAATCATCTGACAATTAAGGATGCTCCTTTTTTACGACCAAATATTGAAACTTATCAGTCGAGTAATTCAATAACTAACAAAACTTCAGGTAACAACGTCGACGAAGTAGAACTTGATCTCGAGCACATAATTGAATATGAAGGCGCAGATGATTTCAAGAGTTATACGGTGCCAGTTATAGGTAAAGCAACTGAAATGGAAGATTATTATTTTGAAAATCTTCATGTTCTGAAAGATGGGGACAAGTATGAATCTTTTATTGTAAGATACTTTCCAGAAGATAAAACGAAAAAGTTTGAGTTAAATCAATTTACAGGAAGAATGCAATTCTTTGATTATGCTAAAAAGTTGAGGAGCACTTTGTATTTTGAAAATGGCAATGTCAAAAGAGTAGAGGCAGCGTCAATAAACAATATAACGGGAAAATTACCAGATCAAATAGAAGATAATGATGATGGCTGTGGATGTAAAGGAGGTGGAGGTAGTTTATTGTCACAATTTTTTAGCTGGATTCGCGGGCTATTTAGTAATATTAATATTTCATTTGGTTCTGGAGATTATTATAGTGGTGGAGATTACTACGCTGGGGACTATTTTCTTAGCATAAGCCCTCCTAACGGAGGAGGTGATTATTATTCAGGTTATGGAAATTCTTATTATGGTAATAGTAGTAGTGGTAGTAGTTCCAACCCTGTAGTTTTTGTTCCCACTCAGGCACAATCGGAGTATCATCGTATGCAAGTTGGAGATATTGTTAGAAAGTTAGGTACTACAGATTCTATAGTATTATTATGGATGATGGATTATAATAATGTTGAGCATGTTAACAATATATATTATTTTTTAAATAAGTTTGAAAATACACCTGAAACATTAGATTTTTTTAGAGAAGCTGTTTTTACTCTTAAAGATGGTGGAGGAGCTGATTACGGGTTTAGAATAATTGAAGACAAATCGTTTACGCAAAATCCTTGTCTTAGCGGGGTTTATAATAAACTTGGACAAGGATCAAAATTTGATAGTTATTTAAAAAAATTTGATGGAAATTTTTCAGTAGCTAATTTGAGGTTGAGTGCTGGTGTGGATCCTAATTATCCAAAAGTAAATGCAGTAACTTATTCACCAGTTGATTATTTAATTGAAATAAAATTTAATTCTGAAAAGCTAAATAGACCAGCATTAGATATTGCACGAACATTTATTCATGAATTAATTCATGCTGAAATTTACAGAAAATTATTAAGCTGCTCCAGATTGCCTCATGTCAATGTTGGTAAAATGACAGATGCACAGTGGCAGATTTACATTCATAATTTAAAAAATGATTTTCCAACTCTTTTTGAGTACTATATGAGATATATGTATAATATTCCTCCCAATCAACAGATTTCCGATCCGCACCACGAATTAATGGCGCAGCATTATAGACAAATTGTTGTCCAAGTATTAAAGCAATATGACGGTAATGCACAGTCAGATGAGCTTTATAATGCATTAGCATGGATTGGACTTATGGGAGAAGGAGAATTACCGATTGATAGTCCTACAGGATTACCTCCAGTTCCTACTGTAGCGTGGAAAAATGTCCCTCAATCTCAAAGACTGCAAATTTTATTAACCTACAGAAACTTTTTAAACACTAATGCGTCATGTCAATAATCAAGCAAATATTTATCTATGTTGTGATAATATCATCAAATATGATTTTTTCACAAAATAAAAAATGCCATAATGATCTTCCGCTTCTTGTAACGATAGATGATCCCTTAATAGCTTATTATTCTGTTAGTAAAGATACTTCTAGAATGTCTATAAGCTTTTATGTAAATGGATATGAATCAAAACAAAAAAGGGATAAAGCAATTAAAGCACGTCAAGACGAATGGAATAAACAAAAAAGGAGAGATTACATTAGACTTCCTACGTTTTCTGTTAATTATTTTGATATTGGAAAACCCGAAAAGATAATAACTTTAAATTTTGCTTATCAGACTTTAAATGAATTCAAGGTGTTTTCGTCTCAGTTTTGTTTAATAATAAAGCAAGATGATGGTACCTATTTAAAATGGTCACCTGTAAATTTTCCAGAAGAGTAATTGAAAATGAAGTTTTGGAAAAATGTAAGAGAGGCAAAAATGCCATTTTATGAATTTCCAAATTTTAAATTATATCTATGAATTTTAAAATAATTAATATGATGAAAAGAATTATAATAATATCCCTGATTTGTTTAAGCTCGTGTATTACTTATCAAAAAAATGATTATAATAAAGATAATAATTCTTGGATAGCTTCATTTCAAGATAATGTCTTTTTTTGGAGCTTAAAAGAGAGTATTCAAAATGATACTATTTTTCAAATGTTAGAGATAAAAAACGTTTACAATCCTAATGGTGCTTTAAGTGTTGATGAAATAAACGAAGCAAGAGGAATAGCAAAAGAATTTATTAAAAATATGCCAAAGCCAGTATGTGAAAATTGTGAAGAGGACAAATATTATATATGGCAAATTGTTTGCATTATTATGCTAGTTGTGAGTTAGAGTTTATTGCGAAAGAAGCTTATAAAAAACATTTGAGTCTGAAAAAGGAATCTCTTACAAATTAAGGAACTATTTTTTAAAATACTTTGCAAACGGAACAAAATACTGACGAGTTTGAATTGTAACAACGTTGCAATAAAGCTTATCTGATTATATCTCAATCCCTTTACGACTCTTTTTAGAAGATGAGTAAAGGGATTTTATTTTGGTTTTATTTTTACGAAATCGTTATAATTTAATCTAAAAATCTTATTTTTATCAAAAATATTCAGCAATAAAGATAGTTTGTTATGATAACAAAAAAAGTAAATAGGGTTCAGGAAGCTATTGAAGGAATTAAAAACGGCATGACCATCATGTTTGGTGGTTTCGGATTATGCGGTATTCCTGAAAATACAATTGCAGCGTTGGTAAACACCTCAATTTCAGATTTAACCTGTATTTCAAATAATGCGGGAGTTGATGATTTTGGTTTAGGATTATTGCTGCAAAAAAAGCAAATCAAAAAAATGATTTCTTCTTATGTGGGAGAAAATGCAGAATTCGAACGTCAGATGCTTTCTGGAGAATTGGAAGTTGAATTAACTCCACAAGGAACTCTTGCAGAACGCTGTCGTGCAGCTCAGGCAGGAATTCCAGCATTCTTTACTCCAGCAGGTTACGGAACAGAAGTGGCAGAAGGAAAAGAAGCACGCGAATTCAACGGAAAAATGCATATTATGGAAGAAGCTTTCAAAGCCGATTTTGCTATTGTAAAAGCATGGAAAGGTGATGAAGCAGGAAATCTGATTTTTAAAGGAACAGCCAGAAACTTTAATGCTTGTATGGCTGGAGCTGGGAAAATTACAATTGCAGAAGTAGAAGAATTGGTTCCAGTTGGAACTTTAGATCCAAATCAGATTCATATTCCGGGAATCATGGTACAGCGTATCTTTCAGGGAGAAAAATTTGAGAAGAGAATCGAACAACGAACTGTAAGAGCTAGAAATTAGATAATTAGAAAATGAGGTAATTAGATAATTGTTTTGGCATTATCTAATTATCAAATTGACTAATTGACACATTAAAAAATATGGCAAAACTTTCTATACTGCTAATTTCGTTTTTAACTTTTCAGGCTTTTTCTCAGACAACGTCTGATCTTCGAAAAGAACTAAATCAAATTATTGGAAATAAGAATGCAACAGTTGGAATTTCTATTAAAAGTATTGAAGATAAGGATACTTTAAGCATTAACGGACATTTAAAAATGCCGATGATGAGTGTGTTTAAATTTCATATTGCTTTGGCGGTTTTGCATAAAGTTGATGAAGGAAAACTTAATCTTACTCAGGAAATCTTTATAAAAAAGAAAGATTTAAAGGAAGATACATGGAGTCCGATGAAAGTAGATTATCCAGAGGGAAATGTGAATTTGACTTTAGATAAAATACTTCGTTATGCGGTTTCGCATAGTGATAATAACGGATGCGACATTTTGATCAATTTAGTTGGAGGTACAAAATACATTCAAAAGTTTATAAATGATCAGGGCATCAAAGATTTCGTTATTAAAATGAACGAAGACCAAATGAAGACGTGGAAAAATCTTTATGTCAATACCACAACTCCGATAGCAACAACAGAATTGCTTGAGAAGTTTTTTAAAGGTGAGGTTTTAAAAGAAGAAACAACAAAGTATTTGTATCAAATAATGGTTGAAACTTCACGAGGTCTTACTTGGATGAAGGCTGGACTTCCTGAGGGAACTGAACTGGCACACAGAACGGGAATTTCGGGAACAAATGATAATAACTTGAGAGTTGCAATGAACGACATTGGAATTGTTAAACTTCCAAACGGAAAACATTTTATTCTTTCTATTTATTTAAAAGAGATTACTGAAACTAAAGAAAATACTGAAAAAATAATTGCAGATATAGCTAAAGTGACTTGGAATTATTTCGCGAATAAAAATTAGATAATTGAGATAATTTGTCAATTAGATAATTAATTTAGATTGTGTTAAGCATTTTCTAATGATCAAATTGACTAATTGGCACATTAAAAAGATACATTAAAAAATTATGGCACTTAGTAAAGAAGATATAGCAAAACGAATTGCTAAAGAAGTAAAAGACCGATACTTCGTTAATTTAGGAATTGGAATTCCGACGTTAGTAGCGAATTATGTTCGAGAAGATATTGCAGTAGAATTTCAAAGTGAAAATGGAGTTCTCGGAATGGGACCTTTTCCGTTTGAAGGAGAAGAAGATGCAGATATTATCAATGCAGGAAAACAAACCATCACAACACTTCCGGGCGCAAGTTTTTTTGATTCGGCTTTCAGTTTTGGAATGATCAGAAGCCAGAAAGTAGATTTGACGATTCTTGGAGCAATGGAAGTTTCTGAAAACGGAGACATCGCAAATTGGAAGATTCCGGGTAAAATGGTAAAAGGAATGGGAGGCGCAATGGATTTGGTGGCTTCCGCCGAAAACATCATCGTTGCCATGATGCACGTAAACAAAGCAGGAGAGTCCAAAATCTTAAAAAGATGCACTTTGCCATTAACGGGCGTAGGATGTGTTAAAAAGGTTGTAACTGAGCTTGCGGTACTCGAAGTGACTGAAAAAGGTTTTAAGCTCTTAGAACGAGCGCCAGGTGTCTCAGTAGAGCACATCATCGCTTCAACTGAAGCCGATTTGATTATTGAAGGTGAAATTCCTGAGATGTCGATTTAGAGGGAATTGCCACAAAGGCACAAAGACTCAAAGATTTTTTAAGTAAAAATAAAAACCGCCCTTTTGGACGGTTTTTTATTTAATAAACTTTGAGTCTTTGTGCCTTTGTGGCAAAAAAATATTATAAGTTGAACGAAGCTCCTAAACTAAAAGTAGCTTGATTATTCAAATGATAAAAAGGATCATTGTTTGAACCATATTTTGCAATTGGGAATCCGATTTCTGTGAAAACACCAAATCCGTCAGTGAAGAAATAACGACCTCCAACATGGCCACCAAAATTATGTAAACCTAGACTTAATCCAGGGTAAACGTCTAATTCTTTTACGCCAATTACACTAGATAAGTTAGCGTTGATTCTTGCTTTTGCATCAAAACGATCTGAGAAATCTGGTTCAGCATCATAATAAGCACTTGAACTACCGTGGTAGAAACCATTAAAATTATCAAATCCTAGGATATAGTTGGCAACAAAACCAAAAGAGAAATTTTCTCCTAAACCAAAATCAACAGAACCTTGAATTCCAGAACCACCATCTTGTAAATTAGCTCCTACGTTTACTTTAATATCTCCCTTTCCTTTGAAAGCTTCTTGAGCATTAACAAATCCGAATGTCACTAAAAACAAAAGTGTAATAACCTTTTTCATAAAAATTTAATATTAATTATTTGGGCAGCAAATGTAACTTTTAAAGAAATTAATTCCTACCTTTTTCGTTAAAATAGAGTTCGTTCAACGGTTCACTTTGCCAGTATTCCTTGGTGTTGACATCTAAAATCGTGAGCGGACCTCTAAATGCTGCGCCTGTATCTACATTCCAAACACAAGCTCTATTTACAGGAACCGTTTCGCCGATTCGGGTAACCGGGGTATGACCAATATAAACTTCCTTATAAACGGTAAATCTTTTAGGATAGTGTATGTCGTCTTCGTTTAATTTTGGGTCTAATGATAAGGCTGTTTCCCAAAGAGTTCTGTCCCAATAAAATAGCTTTGAAAAATATTCCCATTTTACACCATTTAAATTCGTGAATCCAGCATGAACAAATAATCGATTTTGATCATCAAGATAATAATCCTGAAGATTTTCTAGAAATTGAATATGGGTTTTCTTTTTCTCGTCAGAAATTTTAGAGTAGCCTTCAACAGTAGCTTTTCCGCCATGTTTGTACCACATTTCTTCGTCAAAATCATCATGTCTGTTCTCCAGCCAGTCCAAAGCCAGTTGGTCGTGGTTTCCTCGTATGCAGATGCAGTTTTGTTTGCTTTTTAAATCGATCAAATAGTCAATTACTTCAACAGACTGACTCCAGCCGTCAACATAATCGCCCAAAAAAATTAGAGTATCCTCTGTGGTAACTTTAGCTCTCTCGATTACTTGTTCAAGTGCAAGTAATCCGCCATGAATGTCACCTATAACAAATGTTCGCATTATTTAATTTTTCGAGTAGAAGAACAAAAATAGAAAGAATAATTGGTTTGGACTCAACGAATTTATATTCTTTAAAGATTGGTATTATTTATAACTATTTGAAGCGCTTTTTTATTGCTTTCCTTTTTAAATTTGTAACATGTCTGAAACACCAACATATCGTAAAATAATTCATATTGATATGGATGCATTTTATGCGTCGGTAGAGCAGATGGACAATCCAGAATTAAGAGGAAAACCCGTTGCAGTTGGCGGTTCAGAGAATCGCGGTGTGGTTTCGGCAGCAAGTTATGAAGCTAGAAAATTTGGTGTAAGAAGTGCTCTTAGCGGCGCTTTAGCCAAAAAATACTGTCCAGAAATTATCTTTGTTAGACCAAGATTTGATCGCTACAAAGAGATTTCATCAAAAATCCACAAAATTTTCCATGAATATACCGATTTGGTTGAGCCTCTTTCACTTGACGAAGCTTATTTGGATGTCACTAAAAATAAAAGAGGAAATCCAAGTGCAAGTCTTCTCGCACAGGAAATTAGAGCAAGGATTCTTAGTGAAGTGGGACTGACAGCATCTGCAGGTATTTCAGTCAATAAATTTGTTGCCAAAATTGCGAGTGATTATAATAAACCAAACGGGCAAAAAACGGTTAACCCTGACGAAGTTGAAGCTTTTTTGGAAGATCTGCCCATTCGTAAATTTTATGGAGTCGGTAAAGTTACTACAGAAAAAATGTATCAGCTTGGAATTTTTACAGGAACCGATTTGAAAAGCAAATCTTTAGAGTTTTTAGAGAAACATTTCGGAAAATCAGGAGCATTTTATTACCATGTCGTTAGAGGTATTCACAATAGTGAAGTGAAATCTTCTCGAATTGCTAAATCTGTAGCAGCAGAACATACTTTTGATGTGAACTTGTCTTCCGAAATTTTTATGATGGAACAATTAGAACGAATTGCAGGTTCGTTAGAAAAACGCTTGAAGAGACATAATGTTTCTGGAAAAACAATTACACTCAAGATTAAATACAGCGATTTTTCGCAGCAGACAAGAAGTAAAACCCTGCCTTATTTTATTTCTGATAAAAGTTTGATTATGGAAAATGTCGAAGAACTATTGTATCAGGAAAAAATGAAAGATTCGGTAAGATTGCTTGGAATTTCATTGAGTAACTTGAATACAGAAGTGAAGAAAGCAGTTGTAGTCCAATTAAAATTTACATTTTGATAATGCTTTTCAATGCTATATTAAGATTTAGGTCTTTTAATAACAAGATTTTTCTTGTATCTTTGAGAAAAAAGATCCATCAACATCCTGAATTAATTTTGATATGAAAAATAAAAATTCTGATGATTCACTGCAGCGAAATTCAGTCCCAATCCTATCTTGGGATTTTCATTACGAGTATCTAAATGAGTTAAAAGGACTAAGCGCTGATTTGAAAAGAATGAGCAAAATTTCAGATGAATTTATCTGGGATGAAAAAAAGCTGAATATTCAGGAAAGAATCAAAAATGAAGTAGTTCTAGTAACAGATTTGGATCTAAGAATAGTTTTCGCGTCAAGCGGAATAAAAAGAATGACAGGTTACAAAGAAGAAGAAGTCTTAGGGAAAACTCCAAAAATGTTTCAAGGACCAGCAACCTCGCAAAAAGACTTAAAAGATATTAGAGAAGCAGTAAAAAAGCAGATTCCGTTTGCAAAAACACTCGAAAATTATAGAAAAAACGGACAGACTTATAAATGTAAAATAGATGCTTCGCCAGTTTATAACTTGAAAGGCGAAATATCGCATTTTATAGCTTTTGAAAAACAGGATTTAAGTGCGTAGTTATTTTGCCACAAAGGCACTAAGACGCGAAGATTTTTTTAAAAGAAGGGAAAAAGAAAGCCACCAATAGGTGGCTTTTATTATAAAAAACTTTGTGTCTTAGTGACTTTGTGGCAAAACACTTTTATAAATTAGCAAAGAAATCATTTCCTTTATCATCAGTAATAATGAATGCAGGGAAATCTTTAACTGTAATTTTACGAACGGCTTCCATTCCTAGTTCTTCAAAGTCAACAACTTCAACTTTTAAGATGTTGTCTTGAGCTAGAATAGCAGCAGGGCCTCCGATTGAACCTAAATAGAATCCGCCGTATTTGTTGCAAGCATCAGTAACTTGTTTAGTACGGTTTCCTTTTGCAAGCATAATCATACTTCCGCCATTTTTCTGGAATTCATCCACATAAACGTCCATACGTCCTGCGGTTGTTGGTCCGAAACTTCCAGAAGCCATTCCGTCTGGAGTTTTTGCTGGGCCAGCATAATACACTGGGTGATTTTTGAAATAGTCAGGCATTGGTTTTCCAGCGTCTAACAATTCTTTGATTTTTGCGTGAGCGATATCTCTAGCAACAATTACGGTTCCGTTTAGTTTTAAACGAGTTTTAACAGGATATTGAGACAATTTAGCCAAAATATCTGCCATTGGCTGATCTAAATCAATTTCTACAGGAGCTTCTAAGTGTGGAGCTGTTTCTGGTAAAAACTGTTTCGGATTTGTTTCTAATTGCTCAACAAAGATTCCGTCTTTAGTGATTTTTCCTTTAATGTTTCTGTCGGCAGAACAAGAAACTCCTAATCCAACTGGGCAAGAAGCCGCGTGGCGAGGCAAACGGATTACACGTACGTCATGAGTGAAATATTTTCCTCCAAATTGAGCACCGATTGCACTTTCTTGGCAGATTTTTTGAACTCTTTCTTCCCATTCAAGATCACGGAAAGCTTGACCAGCCATGTTTCCTGAAGTTGGAAGATTGTCGTAATATCCAGCAGAAGCTTTTTTAACAGCACTTAAGTTAGCTTCGGCAGATGTTCCACCAATAACCAATGCTAAGTGGTACGGAGGACAAGCAGAAGTTCCTAAATCTTTGATTTTTGTGCGAATGAATTCGTCCATCGATTTTTCATTCAATAAAGATTTTGTCTGTTGGTATAAATAAGTTTTGTTAGCAGATCCTCCGCCTTTTGCCATAAACAAAAAGTCATAAGAAGTTCCTTTTTTAGCATAAATATCAATCTGTGCTGGAAGATTTGAACCAGAATTCTTTTCTTCAAACATCGAAATCGGAACAATCTGAGAATAACGTAAATTTCTTTTTTGATAAGTATTAAAAATACCGCGGCTTAACCATTCTGCATCATCAACACCAGTAAAAATACTTTCACCTTTTTTTGCCATTACAATTGCAGTTCCAGTATCCTGGCAGCTTGGTAACTGACCTTCAGCAGCTACAGATGCGTTTTGAAGTAAATTGTAAGCTACAAATCGATCATTGTCCGTTGCTTCTGGATCGTCTAGAATTTTTCTCAATTTTTGCAAATGAGAAGTTCTCAACATAAACGAAACATCAGTCAGAGCTTCTTCAGCCAATAATTCCAAACCTTTTGGGTCAACGGTTAAAACTTCGCGTTCTCCAAATTTTTCAACTTTCACAAAATCAGAAGTGATTTTGCGGTACTGCGTATCGTCCTTTAAGATCGGATAAGGATCTTGGTATATAAAATCAATCATTAGTTTTGTTTTTTTACAAATTTAGAAATTATTTACCTAAGAAAGAATTTGAATAAGGACTCATTTGACAGTTTTATGATTTTATTCGACGCTATTGAATTGATCAAACGTCATCTTTTTTTCAAAGTAAGGTTTGTCTTTAACAGAAAGTAAAACTTTTTTCCATTTGCTGTCTTTTAATTCAAAAGATATTGAGTCTGAGTGTGTAAGGATTCCCATGTCTACGTTCTCATCTTCGTCTGCAGGCACAAACGCAACAGTTTTGCAATAAAAAGATTTTGGGTCAGAATTGGTAGAAGGGTTTTCAATTTCTACCCAACTTCCCCAGCCGCTATCAGTCATTGTGCTCCATTGGTGCACTAATTGTAATGCCTTGTTTTTTAGGTAATACAGATAGTGGTCATGAGAATAACCGCATGCAGGATATCCGAGTGAGATTTGTATAAATGGAGAATTTTTTGAACTTTCAGATGTCAATCCGTACGAAGCCATCCATTCTGATCCTTTCTGAAAACCTTTGATAGCGATTTTTGAAGATGCAGTTTTATTTTTATTCTGATAAAAATCCAATCGATATTTTACTGTAACAATACTGTCCTTATCTGCCTGCTGATCTACTAAATGCGCTAAGACATAATCTGTAGAAGATTCTGTTCCGTTAGTGTAAATAGACACAGTGTCGGTTTTGATGATTTTTTCATCGTTTGTCACCTCTAAAGTTTCTTGAGGCTCAATGATTTCTGCAACAGATGTGGCATCTGTTGGTTTTGTTTTTTGGCATCCTATTAAAACAAGCAGGAAAAAAAGAGTGTGGATTTTCATAATTATAATTCAAATATGATTTTATTCAACAGATAGAACTAAAAGTTTCTTTTTTTGATAAAGTTCTGCTAATGAGATTTTTTCTCCGTTAAGATAAAAAAGCTGGTCTTCGTATTTTACTTCATATGGATCAATCAAAAAGCAATAATTATCGCGATCATTTAAAACGCTAAGATTGTCGTGATTCAATTCCACTATTTCAACATAATTTATTATATTAAGTTTGTAGGCTTCTTCTAAAGTGACAGGAGTGGTCTCATCATATCTGAAAAAGAATTTTTCGCCACCTCCAGGCATTCCAAACCACGGCATCGCTTTTCCTGAAACTAGCGAAATATAATCTGGCACTTCATTGATAATAAACAATTTCTGTTCCATAGTTTCAAAAAACTCTGGAAGAGATTTGTTTTCAAAAGCTTCTTTTTCTCTCCAAAAGTATAATCCTTGATTTTGCCAAGAAGGATCCTGAGGATCTTTTGTTGTGGTGGAATCAGAATAGTGCATAAATAATTCGCGAGGCATAAAGGCAAGAAGCGAGTCATTAATGAGCCAGTCTATTTTGTTCGTATCGAATTTATTTTGCGCGACAGGTATTTCTGTAGGTTTTGGCTCTTTGGCGCATTCGATTTTTTCGGGACTCTTAGAGTCCTTTTTTTTACTTAAAAACCATTTAAACATATTTGGGGGAATATTTAATTGTTTTATTTATGTTAGAAGGCTAAAGTATAAAATTATAAGAGGTTTTTTATAAAAAATGAAAAAATAATGTAGGATAATGCGCCTAATTCATAGAGGTAACTTATATAAAAACTTTAAAACGACAATCTTTATTTGTTGTTTTAAAGAGATTTACAAAAAATAAGAAGTTATTAATTTGATTGTTTTTAGCTTCTTTTAGAAAAACCAAGTTGCCACAAAAATAGCTGTAATAACGCAGACCAAATCGACCAAAAGCATTGTGCCTAGCGCATAACGAGTATTTTTAATGTTTACAGAACCAAAATAAACGGCAATAACATAAAATGTGCTTTCGGCACTGCATTGGAAAATACTGCTCAATCTAGCGGTTAAAGAATCGGCTCCAAATGTATTCATAGAATCAATTAAGAAACCTCTAGAACCAGCAGAACTAAATGGGCGTAACATAGCAACAGGAAGTGCATTTGTAATTTCTTTACTTACGCCTAGATTTGAGAAAACAAATCCGATTGCATCACTGATGATTTCAAATAAACCGCTGTTTCTAAATAATGAGATTGCAACTAACATTCCTAAAACGTAAGGGAAAATAGTTACTCCCGTTTTCACTCCGTTATTGGCGCCTACGACAAAAGTGTCAAAAACTGTAGTATCTGCTTCTCTGAATTTTTTCTCATGTCTGAAAGAAAAAATCAGTGTAAATACTATAATTGCAAGTAAGATTAATCCAGAAAGGTTAGAAGTGAAGTAGTTTTTTCCAATTAAATCTAAATGATTTACATACATCAGCAATCCAACAATTGCTGCAATTAATCCCATTAAACCAATTAAAAGAGAAGCACTTTTGAAATTAATTTTCTGTTTGACTCCGACAATTAAAAAAGCCGCAATGGTTCCGATAAATGAAGTGATGATACATGGCAGCATCACATCGGCAGGATTACTTGCATTTGCTGCAGCGCGATACCCGATAATTGAAGTTGCAATTAATGTTAAACCAGAAGCATGAAGACACATAAACATGATTTGTGCATCGCTGGCTTTATCTTTTTCAGGGTTTATTTCCTGTAAACTTTCCATGGCTTTCAATCCGAATGGTGTCGCAGCAGAATCTAATCCCAAGAAATTGGCAGCGAAGTTTAAAGTCATGTACGATATCGAAGGATGGTTTTTAGGAATACTTGGAAATACCTTTACAAACACCGGACTTAAAGCTTTTGCCAGGTTTCCAGAAGCTCCAGAAACGATTAGAAGTTCCATTAATCCGCAGAAAAAAGCTAGATAGGCAATAAGCGGCAAAATTAAATCGACTAAAGTGCTTTTACAAGTTGGCAATAAACCATCAGATTTTTGAAGACCGCTATAAATTTTTACGGTTTTGTTTTTGTAAACATAAGTCGTGTCAGCATTTAGCGTATCACGATTGATAATCATCGTCTGATCTGGCGCTTTTTTTATGCTGTCTTTTAAGAAAGCAGGAAGCTCTTCGATGTATTTTTCAGAAACTAAAACAGGATCGTCTTTTTTTCCATTTAAAACAGAGTCAATGGTATAAGTATTGGCAGTAAATAAACTGACTACAATAAAAAGAATCGAAGAAATAAAAATAACTAACCAAAATCTGCTCAATACCATAATTACATTTTTTTGTAAATGTAATTATTTAGCAATAAAATGCATAAATATTTTATGTATTGAGGTTGGAATTTGAGTTGATATACCGCCCCGCTGGGGCTTTTTTAAATAGGGAAATTTCATTTACTATAGATATTTCGCTCTTCCAGAGCTATTAAACTTTATTAAATAAAATTATATGCAAATGAAAAAGCTCGAGAACAGCGAAATATCTAGAGAAATCAAACAGGTTATAATTGAAAAAGTCCCAGCGGTGAGAAATCTAATTTATTTATTTTTAAAATTGATTATTCAATCACAACTTTGGTTTCCAAATAAGTTTCAAAAGCTTTAATTCCTTCAAACAAAATCTCTTTTTTCGAACTTTCAGTTTCATTAAAGAATTCCGTTTCAATTTTTACGTGATCTTTTTTAATGGTTCGTTTCCAGATTCCAATTACTTTTCCATTTTCTAAAATGATAGGTTTAAAAATGCCATTATTGGTGAAAGTTTTAGATTGATGATCTCCAGTAAATGAAGCTTCGCGCGTTTTATATGAAATTAAAATCTCATCAAATGCGGGCAAAAAATGTACGCTTTCGCGAAAGTTATTTTCTAATGCATCATCTTTTTTAAACCAAAAAGTCTGATTATCAATAGTGATAGAGCTTAATTGCAACTCTATTGCGTTAATTGCGTTTTTGCAAAAAGTCGGCGCGAAACCTGACCACCACGAAAAATCGAGTAATGTTGCCGGACCATGACTTTCAAAATAACGGAGAGCGAGTTTGGCCAAACCTTCTTCTTTGCTCAATTTGGTTTTAGGCTTTTCTACGCGCTCTTCAAGTAAAGCATACGTAATTTGTTTGCCTTTCATTCTTCCGTTGCATACCAAACCATCAAGTTCGGCATGCATCATAATGGCAGCGCTTAAAAAATCTTCTTTGGAAGTTCTTTTAATATCAAGTTCCAGCATGATTTCATCCCGAGTCAAATGGTTATTGCCCGATAACAGCTTTTGGATTTTATTATTGATCTGATCCAATTTTTTCAAATCATAATCAAATTTTTTAGCGGCAGAAATAGTAAATCTTTGTACCTGTGGAGCAGAAAGATCAAGCATCCAATAGATATCATCAGCAGAAACGAAATGCCAAGTTGGACGCAGAATATGAGTTCTGATTATTTTTGCTGAATTAACGGCTTCTTCAATTTCCTTTTCTGAGGAATTGCAACGTGAACCAATTGCCCATTTTGCCATAGCATAATCCTGAGCCTGCATAGCGCCAAAATGCTGCACAATTTCTTGAGGAAAACATTGATTTTCGTGATAAAGCTTCTGAGAAGCCATACGATGATGTGAAATTTCGGAATGAATCATTTTAAACCATATAAGTTATATAAGTTCATGCAACAGGCTCTCAGAATCTTAGCATCTAAAGAAGTTATACATGAATTATTTCATCATCAATTAGCAAATCTTCTCGGCGAAGGCGCAAGAAAATCTGAGCTACAGCAATGGTGTCTTTTTCGCAATAGGTAATAATTCGGTCGATATCTTTTTCGACATAATAGACATGAGCAACCTGACTTCCGTCGATGTCTCCTTTAGGAGAAGGAACTCCTAAGATTTTAGTCAATAATTTTAAAGAAGTATAATGTTTATAATCGCCAAACTTCCATAATTCTAAAGTATCTAAATGCGGAACTTCCCAAGGCTTTTTACCAAATAAATTCAGTTTATCTGGAATTGGCATTTGGTTGATAATCATTCTTCGGGCAATAAACGGAATATCAAATTCTTTCGAATTATGTCCGCACAGCAAATGCTGAGGCTGATTAAAATGATTGTTAATCAGATTCGAAAAGTCTTTTAGGATTTTCTTTTCTTCACCAAAAAATGAAGTCACTCTAAAATTGCGAACATCTCCTTTGATGGTAAAATACCCAACAGAAATACAGATTATCTTTCCGAATTCGGCCCAGATTCCAGCACGGTCATAAAATTCTTCTGGAGAAAACTCATCTTTTCGTTGGTATTGCGTTTTCAAATCCCAAAGTGACTGCATTTCCGCGTCAAGCGAATTGAAGTTTTCTTCTTCTGGAACGGTTTCTATATCGAGAAATAAAATGTTATTGAGATTTATTTTTTCAATCATATTTTAGAGTTCTTAGATATTAGACTTTTGAATTTATATTTACAAATATGCGTAAAATTCCTACTGTTTTTGAGTTTTATTTTATTAATCGACAATTGATTCCAAGTTTGTCTGCTTCTTTCAAAAAACATTTAGCCAAATTTTCATCATCAACTTCGAGGGTTATTTGAATATCATCTAAAAGGTTGTCAAAATTAGCTTTACTTTCTTTCAAACCTATTTCTAAGATTTCATTTTGCAATTTTATAAACGAAATTCCTTTTGTACCTTCTCTCCAACTTTCCAGAATTACTTTTGCCATAATTTTTAAACAAATTAATGAGTTCTGCTAAAATAAACTTTGTTGAAGAGACGGTGATTCATGTTCTAAAAGCCATTTTTTACGGGATAAACCTCCAGCATATCCGGTCAAAGATCCGTTTGTGCCGATAACGCGATGACAAGGAACCACAATCCACAGTGGATTTTTACCATTTGCTGATGCAACGGCGCGAATTGCTTTTATATCTACCAGCTTTTTGGTCTGATCCATATAGCTTACCGTTTTTCCGTATGGAATTTCAAGAAGTGATTTCCAGACTTTCTGTTGAAATTCGGTTCCTTGCGGATTCAGTTTTAGGTCAAAATCAGTTCTTTTGCCTTCAAAGTATTCATTTAACTGCGAAACGGCTTCTTGTAATACTTCTGGAATTTCTTTAGAAACTTCATTGGTTCCAACATCAGAAACAGAAATTACGGCAATACCATTTTCATCTCCAATTATTTTGGTGATTCCTAAAGGTGAATTGATATAGGCTGTTTCCATAATTTTTAACCGCAAAGGCAAAAGTTTATCGCGAAGTTCGCAAAGTTTTTTTAAATCAATAAATTATATAAGTTAAATCTTAGAGGATTTTACCAGCCACCGCCGCCTCCGCCACCGCCACCTCCGCCAGAGCTTCCGCCACCAGAACTTCCGCTGCTGGAACTGCTAGAAAATGAATCGTAAGAAGAGCTAAAATGGGTAACTGATCTTAAAGTAAATTGTGAAGAGCTGCTGCCAGTTGTTTTGATCCAATTATTTTTATAATTCAGTTTTTCTAAAATAGTTGCAAATTTTGAATTCCACTCTTCTTCAATTCCCAAGGCAAATACATAAGGCAGGTTTTCTTCATAAACGCTTATTGCAGAGCTTTCTTCTGGTTTATAATCAAGCAGTTCTTTTTTCCATCTTTCGATTTCAAATTTGATCTCGGCGCCTAATTTAGTATACTTGCCGATTATGCTTAAATAAAAGCTAAATCCTGAAATTATTAAGAACAGTACAATCAAATTTAAGACGGAGTAGCTTTTGTCTAAGTTGACTGCAGCGAATAATCCATAGCAAAAACCACCGGTAAAAATGGAGAAAAAAATACAAAGCAAAGCCATTCCGAAATCTTTTGTGAAAGATTGAATGATTACTTTAAAAAGCAATGCCGTAATTATTAGAAGGATAAAACCAAAGATAGCAGCCCAAAATATAGTTCCTTTATCAATGTAACAATAGCTTAATAAAGCTGTTATTGTAATAATAAAACCTATAAGAATTTGTTTGGAGTTACTTAAAAAATAATCGGCTAAGTTATATTGCTTTTCTAATTTTTTTTCAAGGGCTTCTTTTGCTTTATCGAAAATCAAATACGTTTCTTTGTCAAGCTCAAATGAATCGTTTTCTCTAAATAAGGCTTCTAAAACTGCGGTTTCTTCCTGAGATAAATGAAACGTTTCTTTTCCTTTTTTAAGTGAATATTTAAAATCATCGGCCCAAACTTTTTTCCCATTGTCAAAAATTTCGAGAGCACCTTTTATAGAAAGATTGATTATTGTGATTAGTAGCGTTTTCGAATCAACGCCTTTGTCTTTTATGTATTGTAGAGCTGTTGCAGAATAAAGGCTTTTTAAATCTATTTTCTTGGTTTTATCCAATAAAGGATCTTCTCCATGACTTTTCCAAGAAAAATAGTAAAAAGCAAAACAAAAAGCGACGAAAGCTAGAGCAAGTAATACTTTGTTTGGAGATAAAAATTCATCCATTTTATAATGCGGACGAAAAAAAGGCTGATGAACAAATCCTTTAGGAAAACCAGCCGCGACGGTAAAACCTTCTCCTTTTTTTAGATTTTTAGAAGTAAAATAAATCGAATTGTCTATAACTTTTGAATTGCAATCGTGTGCTTTTGAACCTAAAAGACCTGTGTAGCAAGCGGTCTGAAATGCTTTTGCAGATTTCGGTAAAGTTATTTTTGCAGTGACATTTTCAATATCAAACTCCCAATAATTTCCTGTAATATTCCAGTAAACTTCATCAAAATCGCTATAAGAATGTATTTGTGCTTCAATTTCATACGTCAATTTATAAGTATAAGTCCCTTCTGGCAGATATATTTCTTCATCCCCAATGTAGATTCCAAATTTTTCGGAGTCTATATTTAAGTGATATGGTTCTTTCGAATTACCTCTGTATACGCTTAGAACTTTATAGAAATTGGTTTTAGAAACTTTCGGTGAATTGCTTTCCATCGGAAGCTCTCTATAAATTCCGTGATTTATGAATAGTTCAGCAGCATAAACAGTAATGTTTTCTGTAACGATAAGGTTCCCATTTTTCTTAACAACGATATCAGCGTGAAATTGTTTTATTTTTTCTGATTTCTCGGGAATAGAATCGTTTTGGGAGTAACTTTGGAAAAAAGTAAACAGTAAAATACTGATTGAAAACAGAAACCTGAATTTTTTCATTTGGAAAAACAGTTATTTTTTATGAAGGAAAAATAGTGTTTTTTATTTAAATCTGTGGTTCGAAAATTTTAATATTCGTCTAAGTTAAATTTATAGTTTAAAGTGCATTCTATTTTCTCACTCGAAATTATTTTTTTGATATTAGATTGCTGAGAACTGAATTTCGGTTCTGATAAATTCATCTCAATTGATTTTTGAGTATAATATTCCTCTCTAGTTGGATGATAAGGCGCAACAGCATTAAAAACCTCATTCCATTTAGATTTGTTTATGATTTCTTCAATAATACCGATACAATCAGTTTGATGAATTAGGTTAACGGGAGCATCTGGATTTTCAATGTTTTCTTTTCCAGCTAAAAACTTAACAGGATGACGATCTTCGCCAATTAATCCGCCAAAACGTAAAATTGTGGTTTCGAAGTTTTGATTTTCAAGAAGGAGATTTTCGGCTAAAAGCAATTGTTTACCGCTTTCAGTTTCTGGATTCGGAATAGTTTCTTCTGTTACAAGACCATTATCATCACCATAAACAGAGGTTGAACTTACAAAAAGCACCTTTTTAATCGTTGATTTTTCTATAAAAGGAATTAGATTCTTGATTTTTTCTACAAATGCTTTCTTCTCAGAACTTGGATCGACAGCTCTTAGTTTTGGCGGAATATCTATAATTAAGATTTCGCTTTCTTCTAAAAAATCAGTAATGTTTTCGGAAATTCCGTCACTTTCAACACTTACTAAAAACGGATTTATTCCTGCGTCTTTTAAAAATGGAAGTTTGTTTTCTGAGGTTGTTGATCCGTTTATTGAAATTCCTTTTTTAAGTAATGCTTTTGCTAAAGGAAATCCCAGCCAGCCACAGCCAAGTATGCTTATTTTTGTCATTTTTTGAGATTCAAAGGAACAAAGTTACAGAGTCAGAAAGTTTTTTTGACTATGAATCAAATAAAAAGAGCAGATTAACAAATCTGCTCTTTTTATTTAAGATTCTATTATGGCTTTTAATGCCTGTAGAATTGGATTTTCTTCTCCTTGCGGTTTCTCCTGGACTGCTCCCGGACGATTATCTTCCTGAATTATTTCGAGTTTTGTTTTCTGATTTTCTTCAGATAAAACATAATTCATTATGAAATAATTCTCGGGTTTATCTTCCAATCCAGGTCTTGGGAAAAACAAAGAATATTTTATTTTTTGATTTGGAAGAACATCTAAAACAGTTCCCCATTGCTCAAAAACTTGGCCTTCCCATTCATTTCTAAAGCGTATTTCATTGCCGATTTTCCAATCTGTAATTAAATCACTTCCATACTGCCATTGCTTGACTAATTCTGGCTGTGTTAGTGCGTTCCATACTTTTTCAACTGGTGCATTCAAAACGATTTTAGAAATATTTGTTGCCATATTTATTCTATTTTAATATTGTTTTTCTCAGCAATTTTTTTGAATAAAGCTTCCTTATTTTCTGATTTCATTTTCTGGTAAAGAGCACCAATAAGCTGTTCAGAATCTTTTGCATATTCTGAATTTTCATTGGTGTAGATTATATGGGCCAAAAAAAGATTATCTAATGCTTTTTCATCATCTTTCATCATGAAATAGTTTTTTCCAGCACCAAAATAGCCTTCAGCATTGTTGGGATGGTATTGAATAAGTTTTTCATAATAACTTATGGCCGTTTTATAATCAGATTTAAAAGTATACACAACACCAATGTTCATTAATGCAAAATTTCCTTCGGGATAAACTTCAAGCGATTTCTTATAATATTTAATTGCATTATCGTAATCGTTCAATTGCCTGTAAGAAACTGCTATGTCATCAAGTGCAAGAACAAAGTTTGGATCTTCTTTTAAAGCAAGTTGAAAGCTTTCAATAGCCATTTTGTAGTTGTTCTGTCGCATAAAATCTTTTGCGATGACATAAGAATTCTGTGCATTTTTGTTTTTTGATTCGCTATAAAAAACATTGTCTTTGTTTTCAATTAATTCAGGCATCAAGTTTGGACATTTCTTTGAAATTACAGCTTGAACTTTCAGAACCATATTTTGAATTCCATCAACGGTATTTATAGATTCTCTGACTTTTGGATCTTTGTCTGTTAAAATTAACTCACCCATTGGGCTTGTTAAACATTCTCTGAAAACATCTTCTGTAATTTTTGAACTTTTCTCTAAACACTCGCATGCTTTTGCAGCGATTTTTTCTTCTACAGTTTGTGCATTCAATGCTAAAAAGTTGCTAAAAGTCAAAAATAACAAGAAGTTTTTCTTCATTTTAAAAGATTAAGGGTTATTGTAATTTATTACTATTCTGGTTTGCTAACGGCAGGTTTTAAGCTGTCTTTTGGAACAGCCAAACTATCACTTGGCACCATAACAGGTTCAAGTGGTTTTATTGGCGGTGTATATCTTTTGATTTTCTGCTGAATCAATACGGCATCATTCAATACAAATGGCGTTGGCATCATCCAATTATCTCTAGGCTTAACTTTTAAAAGCGGATTGGTCATCAAATCGAATGAACTTTCAATTAAATCCATATCAAAAACAGAAGATTTGTTTATGTAGAAATCCATTTCCAGCGGTTCGTTGCCTACTACATAATAGCATAAAATTTTGCTGTCTTCTCTTTCAAGACGATTTCCTTTTTCGCCAGAAGTTGACACTCCATTTGCTTTAAAGTTATAAAATGTCATTTTTGGATTTGCATAAATATCATAACGGTTTACTTTTCTATTTGGAGTAATCCTGATTTTCAAATATCTATTATTTCCTATAACGCTATCTCTTAAAAATTGAATTGTAGGTTTCGGAACATCGACAACTGGTGCGATAGCGCTGTACGTAAAAGAGGTGTTGTATTTGCTTGAAAGAGGCAATGAATTTAAACCAACAGCCTTTTGATTTTTCTCGCCTAAATACGATTTAGTCCATTCGTCTAAATTTTTGTCATAAGTGGTCCATACAGCAGAATTGTTGTCGGCATTGTAAACGTATAATAAACTGTTTGATTTGGCTTTGCCATATTCGTAACCTGAATGATATCCTGCGTAAACGAAAAATGAAATAGAAGCAATAAAGAAAACCACGATCCAAGCACCTTTTTTGGCAAATGCACCGAAAATTGGAAGTAATAATCCGAATAATAAAACGGTTAGAATAGCGCTTCCGTATAAGATTTTAAGGCCGAGACCAATTGGAAACATTATGATAAAAGGCGCAACAATTGCCAAGGCAGGAATAGAGAATATTAGATTCATTCCTAAACTGTAATGCTGTGTAAACACAAATATTCCGAATAATAATATTCCGAAATAAACAGGAATTATTAAGAAACCAGCTCCCGTTAGGCTATTGGCTAAAAATGCGTTAATGATAATCCAAACCAATAAAGGAGCTACAAAATGGTTCATGGTAGTTTTAGCTTCAGAGAAATGATGATAGAAAGCAAAACAAATTGCGATGCTCAACGTAACAAAAGCGCCAATATAAGCATGTCCATTATAAGTAAATCCGTTTAGAAGATCAGAGTATTGAGGATAAATTTCGAGAATAAGTTTCCATCCTAAAAAGGTTACTAATCCTGCAATTATAAGAGATCCTAATAGCGGCACAAAACCTTTGAAAATTTCTGTGAAAGTGATGATTCTTTTTACTCTTCCAACAAAAATGAACAAAAACAATAATCCGAAAGCAATTATGGTCATCGGCATTACCCAAGTAAACGGATAACTAATAAATGAAAATGGAGCGCTAAAATAAACATTGTCTTCGGTAGACTCTGTTTGATTCAAATCAATGTTTGTAAAATATTTTAGCAAAGGCATAATATATGTGCCTTGATGCGCTAGGGTAGTTTTGTTTAAATGTTGAATATCATCCTGCTGCGTATGATAGTTGAAATGACCATCGATAAAAGCAAAATTAAATCCTTGAATATTTCCTTGTTCTCTAAAAACAGTTAAATCGGTATCATTTGGAAGCATTTTGTAAATGCTGTACATCAAAGAATTGGAAACAGGATGAGAAGGTTTTGCTTTAGTAAATTCTTCAACCAATGCCTGATTCCCTTTATTGGTTTCCATTAACATATAGCTTGGACCAGAAGTTCCTCTTGCTTCAAAGTTTAAAACCAAACCAACATCTTTTGCCCAAGGATGCTGGTTTACAAATAAAGCAGCTCCGTTTAATCCTAATTCTTCGGCATCAGAGAATAATATAATAATATCGTTTTTTTGAGGATGTTTAGAATATAAAAAGGCACGTACACCTTCTAAAATTGTTGCAACTCCAGAAGCATCATCGCTTGCTCCTTTTGAGAAAGAATGCGGTGCGCTATCATAATGAGAAAGAAGTAAAAGTGCTTTTGTATTGTTTGTTCCTTTAATGCGAGCCAAAATATTTTTTGACTTTACCAAAAGACCTTTATCATTTAGTGTAAAACCTTCCTGAACACTCGTTTCTAACCCGATTCTATTTAATTCTAGTTTAAGATAATTAGCAACCAGTTCGTGATTGGTCGATCCGACATAGTGCGGTTTCTGCGCTATAATCTCAACCTGGTTAAAAGCTCTTTCGGTCGAAAACTCAGCAAGCGCTTCATCGTCCTTAGAGATTCCTTGCGGCATCATCGTGGCATATATAATGCCAAGTAACGCTAAAATGCAGACTATGGCTAGAATTGAGGTTTGGTTTTTTCTCATGGTAAATAATACTAACTATATTTCTTTTTTAACAAGCATAAAATAATCATTGTCCAAGGAACGGTATCCTTGATCATACAAGAAATAATATGTGTTTCCTGTTTTGGTTTGTAAAATGTTTGTAAAGAACTCAAAATCAAAGCCTTTTGTGAGTAATTTGTCTCTAGAAGCTTTGGATTTTCCGTCTACATTTAACTCTGCCAAAATACGGTAATTTTTGCGTAACTTGTTGTTTATATTTCGCATGAAATTCGTGCTATCTTTATTTATTTTGTTATTGTAGGCATTTCGACAGCTATCGGAACAGAATTTCTTGTCTTCTCGTCCGAAAATTTTGGCTGAGCATTCGAGGCATGTTTTCATTTAACATTTTTATTTTGTTGATAAACTAGGTTTTTCATTTACACTTTTAATAATTACCTGATTAATTTCGTAGATTAAAACCTCCACTTTTTTAATGTCACAGTCGGTTAAAACAATATCCTTAAAATCATTTTCTAAATTGATCCTTAGTTCGCAAGATTTTGTAGGGACATTTAGTCCAAATGTTATTTCAATGATTTTATTAATGAAAGATAAATGTCTTATTAATTCTAAGCTTAAAATGCTGTCAATTTCAAATATGGCATTATCCTTTCTGAAATCGGTATTGTTAATTACGAGGTGATCATTTTTAATATAAATTTCAAATAGCGGATTTTTTCGAATGACACTCATTGATTGTTAATTTAAAAAGGTCTTTATGAATTCAATTTTTTAATTTCGTAAAGATCTGTTCTTCTGTCTTTTAATGTTTTTACGCTTCCATGTTCGTGAAGCTCTTTCAATAAATTTAAATCAACATCAACAATAAGCGTCATTTCTGTGTTTGGAGTAGCTTCTGCTTTGATTCCGTTACTTGGAAAAGCAAAATCGGATGGCGTGAATACAGAAGACTGCGCATATTGGATATCCATATTGTTCACTTTTGGAAGATTTCCAACGCAACCTGCTATGGCTACATAACATTCATTTTCGATGGCGCGAGCTTGCGAACAATGTTTTACGCGAGTATATCCGTTTTGCGTATCGGTTAAAAATGGTACAAACAAAATGTTCATTCCTTCATCAGCCAGAAGTCTGGAAATTTCTGGGAATTCGACATCGTAGCAAATTAAAATTCCAATTTTACCACAATCGGTATCAAAGGTTTTAAATTCCGATCCGCCTTTCATTCCCCAATGTATAACTTCGTTTGGCGTGATATGAATTTTGGTATACATTTCTGAAGTTCCGTCTCTTTTGCATAAGAAACCAACATTGTAAAGATTTCCGCCTTCTAAATAAGGCATACTTCCTGTAATAATGTTGATGTTATATGAAATGGCAAATTCCTGAAATTTTTTTCTAATAGGGTCAGAGTGACGAGCAAGTTCGCGAATAGCTTCTGCTTCAGACAGATGATTATAATCGGCCATTAATGGCGCAATAAACAATTCTGGAAACAAAGCAAAATCAGACCCATAACCCGAAACGGCATCAATAAAAAATTCTGCTTGTTCAAAAAGGGCTTCAACATTATTCAGCGGACGCATCTGCCACTGAATTAATCCTAAACGAATAATGTTTTTCTTTAAATTAATCAGTTTCGGACTATCATCATAGTAAATATTATTCCATTCCAATAGAACCGCAAATTCTTTCGATTCTTCGTCACCTTCCAGATAATTTTTGATGATTCTCAAAACGTGAAAATCATTGCTTAACTGAAAAGAAAGAACCGGATCGTACAATTCTTTGGTACGCACTTTTTCGATATACGTTTTTGGAGACATCTTTTTGGCATGTTCTCTATAGTTCGGAATTCTCCCTGCAAAGACAATCGCCTTGAGGTTCAATTGTTCGCAAAGTTCCTTTCTTGCATCATACAAACGGCGCCCTAAACGCAAGCCTCTATAATTGGGGTGAATAAAAACATCTATTCCGTATAAAATTTCAGCATTTGGATTGTGTGTCGAAAAGGTATAATCGCCACTAATCTGCTGATAGTTATGTCTTTTTTCTACTAATTTTTCGTCAACGATAAGAGATAGGGCAGAGCCAACAACTTTTCCGTCAACCAAAATCACCAGCTGTCCTTCTGGAAAAATTGCAAGAAGTCTTTCTATATCCTCAGATCTCCAATAAGAATCTGCCATTTCTGGATACGATTCGATCATTGATTTCTTTAATTGTTTATAGTCTTCTATTTCAAGATTTCTTAACTCTACTTTTTTAATTTTTGCTTGCATATCGTAAGATTTATCTCAAATATACAAAAAACAAATTCCATTTACAAACGCTTACAAATAGTTACAGTCGATAGTAAATAGTTAATAACCGACTGTCAATGTTGTGGTTTGGCATCTTTGCAGTGTTGAATTCGATAAACGATTCAATTTAATAATAACATTAAAACAGTATACGCCATGAGTGCAATTAGAAACAAAGTACAATTAATCGGGAATGTTGGTAATGATCCAGAAATTAAAACATTAGAAAGCGGTAGAAAACTTGCTCATCTTACAATCGCAACAAATGAGATTTATAGAAATGATAAAGGCGAAAAAGTAGAGCAAACCGAGTGGCATCGCATAACTGCTTGGGGGAAAACAGCAGAAATTATCGAAAAGTATGTTGTAAAAGGGAAAGAAATCGCTGTTGAAGGGAAACTAACGCACAGAAGCTACGATGATAAAAATGGAGAGAAACGTTATATAACGGAAGTGGTCGTAAATGAAATTTTACTATTGAGTAAATAACGTTTTAACGAATATCGTTGGTTAAACCCGACAGGTTTTTAAAACCTGTCGGGTTTTATACTTTACGGAAAATTGTTTTTATAAAATTGATACACCATTAGCATCAGTAGTAAGAACTTCGCTCATATAATCAAAAAAAGGTCTCATGTTTTTGAAAGCGTCCAAAGCCAGTTCTAAAAATTGCGGACTTAATACTTCCTCATCAGTAAAACGTTTTATGACCAAAAATTGTTTGAAACGAAGCAAATCAATAGCTGGATGATCAACATCAAAACCTTTTGGTTTTGTTTTAAGCTGTTCGCCTTGCAAAGTGCCAAAATTGCTTTTAAAAGATTCTGAATTCAATATTTTCTGAAAGGTTTCAGGATCTTGAGCAAATTCGGTTCTTATTCGTTTTAAATCTGAGGCATTTGGTCCCCAGAAACCGCCTGCAAAAAAGCTATTTCCTTTTTCCAGATGAAAGTAATAACCGCCGCGTCGTGCTGCGGTTGCTCGAGTATAACTTCCGCCCCAATAATGTTTAAAAGGTGTTTTATCTTTAGAAAAACGAATATCACGATAGATTCTATACACACTTTTTTTACCCGAAGCGTTTTCTAAAACATCGGTTTTAGAAAGTTCCTTAAGCAGTGCGCCTGCAAAATTTTCAATATGATTAAGTTCTATTAAATATTGCGGTTTATGTTCTTCAAACCAGGGTTTGTTGTTGTTTTGTTTTAGCTCAACCAAAAAATCGAGACTAGATTTGGGAATTGTAATAGCGTTTTCCATAATAGAATTTAAAAGTCGAAAGTGACTGCAATTTAAAACTAAAAAACCCACCAGAGAAATCTGATGGGTTTTTCTATATCGCGTTAAGCAGTTTTTTTGAATAAATCAAACATAGGACAGCGTGAGCAGCGTTTCTTTTCGCTCTTTTTATATTTCTCACAGCAAGAAGATTTACAGTTTTCAATCTTCTTAATTTTATCAAGGATAGCAGCGTTTTTCTTTTTCTTTTTATCCTTTTTTTTATCCTTGTCTTTTTCTTTCTTGCTCACTTTTTCCTCTGAATTTTAAAAACAGAGACAAATATAAACCAAAAAAGTTATTTTTAAATATTCTAAATAAACTTTAACTTTTTTATTTAGGATTGATAGCAATTGAACTCGTAACTGTTAATTGCTGAATATCACGATCAAACAAATAAAGTCCGCCTTTATCATCACCAATTAAGTTGATTTTATCTAAGATAGACTTAGCTGTAGCTTCTTCTTCAATTTGTTCAGAAACGTACCATTGCAAGAAATTGTGTGTCGCGTAATCTCTTTCTTCAAAAGTAATATGAACCAATTCGTTGATAGATTTCGAAACAAAAAGTTCGTGATTGTAAAGCTCCTCAAACATTTCTTTGAAAGTAGTATAAGTTGTTTTTGGTGCTTTAAGATCTGTAACCTGAGCGTGTCCTCCGCGTTCGTTTACATACTTAACTAGTTTAAGCATATGTGCGCGCTCTTCGTCTGACTGCGTGTACATAAATTGGGAGATTCCCTCTAATCCTTGTACTTCAGCCCAACAAGCCATAGAAAGATAAGTTTGCGAAGATTCTGCTTCTATGCGGATTTGCTTGTTTAAAGCCGATTCGATATTTTTTGCTAACATAATAAGTGTCTTTTTTGTAAAATTAAGAAAAATTATCCATTACACTTTTTAGAAACCTCGAAAACATTAGACTTTAAGATTAATTCTTCTTAAAATTAATTTTCTCAAATGCAGCAGGATTTGAAAATATAGATTTGTTTATGATTGGGTTTCTATTTTCTTCCATCATGAAGCCATCAGTAAATTTTCGCATAACAAATTGTTGAGAAGCTTTGTCGTAATAGCTTAAGATGTAATAATTTTTTAATCTTAGCGTATCGTATAATTGAATGCCTTTGTTGTTGTTTAAAAAGTAAAATAAGTTTTCAATTGCTAATGGTTCTGAATGTTTGTTGCTTATGAAATCTAAATTTTCATTTAAGGCAGCATCAAAATAGACTACTTTGCTTAATGAATAATATTCACGCACTCCAAAAGTATCAGGAGAATCAGATTTAAAATAATAATCGATAGATTCTCCAAAACCACTAAAAGTGACAAAACTGTTTTTTTGATTTTTAACTACGGAAATACCAGCAGTAAGTCCGTCTAAATCTTTAAGGAATTTTGCAGTAGTTTTTAATTGCTGCGGTTTCTTGTCATTAATTTGAACAAAGAAAGGTGAGTTTTTAAATGGAATGCTATCATTTTTTGAAAACGAAAATTTTTTAATGGTATTTTTAGAATCAAAATCTTTTATTTGAAACAGTAATTCCTCTTTATTGGCCGCGACTTGAAATAGTTTTCCATCATTGTAAAATGAATTTGATGTTCGCAATGGGTTTTTGGAAACAGGCTGATCAAAAGTTCTTTCTTTCATAGCGCCAGTATTTAAATTAACCTCAAAAACTTGTGTTCGTTCTAAACGATTATCGAATGTTAAAATAAGATAATCATTAACCACATACATTTTACTTATTTGTGATGTAAAATCAATGGGATTAAGAATATCCAATTCCATCTTTTTAATCGGAAAGTGTTTGATGAGCGCATTGAAAGAAATGTTCACTTTCCCTTTATTTTTGAAAGTGAAAGTAGAAAAATCAAGCATTTTAATTTCACACTTTTGATTTTCAAATCTATACAAAAGA
Organism: Flavobacterium sp. PLA-DH12; assembly: GCF_059511845.1. Taxonomy (NCBI): domain Bacteria; kingdom Pseudomonadati; phylum Bacteroidota; class Flavobacteriia; order Flavobacteriales; family Flavobacteriaceae; genus Flavobacterium; species Flavobacterium sp. PLA-DH12. The sequence goes on along the minus strand of NZ_JCAMPD010000002.1, from coordinate 229,532 downwards.
AGATGCTCGAAATCTATCTCTTTGGCAAGAATGTAAAAGGCATTATTATCTTGAAAAGAATTTATTATATAATCATGATTTCTTGGAAAATCAAAATTTACAGATTCTGATGTTTTGCGGTCAAGATTGTAAGTGGTAATTAAAATATTTTTATTATTTCCTGAAATCCAGTACAAGGTTGGCCTTTGTTCGGCACTAATAGTGCTGCCAATTAAATTTCGATTTGCTTCTTTTTTAATTAAATCTGTAAACTGACTCGTTAGAAATAAAGATTGATTGTATTTTAAAATGTTTATGCTCTGTTTGTCCCAGGCAAAGGCATAGATTTCTTTGTTTTTCTTGTCTTCAATATTTAAAATCTGAGTTTTTGATAAGAAGTTTATATTTAATGGTAAAGAATTTAATACTGTTTGGCTAAACAAAACTGTTTTAGAAAACAAAAGAAAAAAAAGTAGTCGTTTTTTCATAAATGTGCTTCTTAAAATATATTCAGTAGCAATTTGTTCAAATTTTATGCCGTATTTACATCATTTTAAATTTTTGAAAAATAAAAAAGCCCTTAAGAAAAAATCTTAAGGACTTTTAATCAAGTCTTAAAAAGAAGTTATTTTACAATAAAAGTAACTCTTCTAGCTAATCTTCTAGCTTCCTCAGAGTCTTTTTGAATTGAGGTATCTGCACCATTTGCAACAATATTTAAACGAGAAGAAGCAATTCCAGCTTTTTCGAAAATTGTTTTTACGTTTGTTGCTCTAATGTTAGATAGTTTTTCGTTGTATTCAGCTTTTCCAACTTGATCAGCATAACCTATAAGGTCAAGAGTAGCAGAAGGGTTTTTTCTTAAGTAGTTTAAAACAATATCAATTGCAGCTGTTGAGTTCTCAATTGGAGTTGTTTTATTAAAATCGAAGTAAACACTGAAATACTTGTCATTAATCATTTTTCTGATTAATTCATTATCATTTTGTTGTGGCGCACTTACTTGTTTTTCAACAACTACTTCTTTTTGAGCAGGTCTGTTTTTGATTTGTGATTCAAGATCTGCTACTTTGCTTTCTAAAGCAGAAATATCACTATCTTCATTAGAAATTACTGTCCAGTCTGCATGTTTTGTGTTTTTGCCTAAGTAAATGTTTAAACCAACAGTTCCGTTAAAAGCCAATCCAGAAAAACCTCTGTTGCCAGCAGCATATGCTCCCTCAAAAGTACGATCTTGAGATGCGTTTAGAATAGTTGAGAAATCACCCGTTAAAGCAACTCTGTTTGATAATCTAATTTGTCCGGTTACACCAGCAATAAAGTTACCCATTTCATCTGCACCTTTAAAATTATCGCTTCTTAATTGAGCGTATCCAAAACCAGCGTGACCTAATAAACCAATAGTGTTGGTCCATGTTTCAAAATTCATGATGCGTCCTAAGTTGGCAACAGCTTGTAAATCTACTCTGTAGTATTTTGAGTCAAAATCAATAGAGTTTCCTTTTGCTGTAAAACTGTTGTATCCAAAATCTGCTTTCAAACCAAATTTGTTGTTAAACATATAACGAACTCCTAGATCTCCAGTCCATGGGCTTACAGTATTTGTAGAATATCCATCGCTAAATGGCCGTTGAGGCTTATTTAAACCTGCTCCTAAATCTACAGACCATTTATTATACCCTTTATTGTTTTCTGTTTGTGCACGTACTCCTGTTAACGCTAAAGCTAATGCAAGAGTCATTACAATTTTTTTCATTGTTTTTAATTTTAAATTTTTGCCCAAAACAACATTAAATTGTAAGTAAAAACTTTCTTTAAAAGTCAAAAAAGTAATAAAATAAGACTATTGGCAAAAAATTAAAGAATAAGGAATGCCCCGTAAATGCAGGGTTTTTGAAGTAAGTTGTTGATAACGAATTTGTTTAATTAAAGCCGTCGGCAAATTTGCGCAAAACAATTTGTTTAGCAACCATGTCATAATAACTTAAAATGGTGTAGTTGTTTAGTTTAAGAGTACTAAAAAGTGCGGCTTCTTTATGAGAATTTAAAAAATAATAAACTTGATCGGCACCAAAAGGTTCATGCGTTTCTTTGGTTAACTCCAATTTTTTTGTCCAAATGCTTTCGAAAAAAGCAGAATAATTGGTCTCAACATTATAATAACTGTTTGATGGAAAATCTCCAAAAGGATCATTAAAATTAAAACCGTTCATTGAAAACGATTTTAAATCGCTTCCCGATCCTCCTAAAGTGATAAAGAGATTTTTTTGGTTTTTATAAACCGAAATTCCAGCATCAAGAGAAGATAATATTTTTAAAAACTTTGCTGTATTCTTTAATTGTTTGGGCGCTCGATCTTCAATTTGCATCAATAAAGGCGAATTGCTAAAACGAATAGTATCTTGTTTTGAGACTGTAAATGATTTTATAGATTCGCCAGATTCATAATCTTTTATGTCAAACAAAAGTTCGTCAGCATTTACATTGATTTGATATAATTTGTTTTCGTGGTAATAAGAGTTTGACGTTTTTGGATTTTTCGCTCCAACTGGTTTCACAAATGTTTTCTCTTTTATTTCCTGATTGTCTAAATTAATATCAAACAATTGTGTCTTTCTGAAACCTTGGTCCAAAGTTAGAATCAAACGGTTTGGAAGCGTGTAAAGTTTGCTTTTAGCACTAACTTTATACAACGGATTATACTCGCCAGCATCCATCTTCTCAATCGGATTTTCGTTCAAAATCTGATTGAATGTTTTGGGCTGTGTTTTTCTATCTATGAATTTGAAAGAACTGAAATCGAGAAACCTTTCCTCTGCCATTCCGTTTTTAAAAACAAAAGCAGTCAATGCCTGTTTTGTTTTGCTTTGGAGCAATAAATAGAAATTGTTATCTTTTTGATATTGCGTTAAGAGATAGTTGTCTTCAAGCGGAATTTGAAATTTTAATGCCCTCGAAGTTTTGTTTTCCAAGTAATATTTAATCAGAATGATTGTTTTTTCTTCTTGAGAAAACCAATATAAAGTAGGATTCCCATCTTCGCTGAAACTGTATCCCATCAAGGATCTGTTTTCGGTGTATTGGCGAGAAGTAACAAATTTATCTCTTAAGAATAAAGCGCTATTGTATTTTAATATCGAAAGACTGTCTGCGCTTGCGGCAAAAACAAATACATCGTGAGTTGTGGTATTTTCTCCCGTCATGATTTCGGACTGGCCTAATTTGTTTTTTAAATCAATGGAATAAGAAGTCAACACTGTTTGACTTAACACAACAGTACTAGAAATTAAAAACAGAAAAAGGACAATTCGTTTCATAAGTTTTTGGGCGCAAAAATCATTCCGCTTATTATTGATTCATAAGCTCTTGAAAAAGATCTACAAACTGGCCAACATGTATTCCGTCCATCAAACCGTGATGCACATAAACGGCCATCGACATGGTTCTTTTTCCAGTTTCGGAAACCATCATTTTGCCAAACGAAATTTTCGGACAGCTGTCTGGATACGTAAAACTGCGTGCATGGGTTATCGAACTAAAATTCAGCCACGGAATTGCCGAAAAATGAATCAGATTATCATCATCAAAAGATCTCGTAAAAAGCCCAGTTGTGTTTTGAATGCGTTCGATTTCAGTTAAGGCAATTTGCTCAAATGTTTTAAAATCTGGGTGATATTCAATTAAAGAAAACCCAAAAGTGCCATCTTCACGACCAATAGTTGCCGACGCATCTATTTGGTTGTTAATGTATATTTTATCTTCCGAAATTCGGTATTTAAAATTTTCAATGGCGTTTACCGCAGCCAAAGTTTTATGCAAATAGAAAATGAAAAAAGAAGCACCGATGCTTTTTGCGGTTTGATACGCTTTAGTGCAGTCGATTTCTACAGTAGCACCAAAAAAAGGCTCTTCCATTTGTTTGAAATGGGCAAAATGCTCTTTTCTATTCCAATTTTCTAGGTCTAAAAGTGTTTTCATTATAATAAATTCGGAACCACTTCTGCAATAGTTTCAAATGAACTAAAGTGTTCGTGTTCTATAGTGTGATTAATTTTTTCGTGTTCCCAAGTAGTGTGAAACGGAATGTGAACGGCATAACCGCCAATTCCTAAAACAGGCAGAACATCTGATTTTAATGAATTTCCGATCATCAAAAATTCATGTGGCTCAATATCTAATCGGCCTAAAAGTTTCTGATAATCGATTTCTTGTTTGTCTGACATTACTTCGATATGATGGAAATAATGCCCTAAACCAGAACGATGCAATTTGCTGTGTTGATCTTTTAAATCGCCTTTTGTTGCAACAACCAATTTGTATTTGCCTTTTAAAGCAGCAAGCGTTTCTTCAATTCCGTCCAAAAGCTCAATAGGTTTTTCTAATAACTCTTTTCCGTATTGAATGATCTTTTGAATGACTTCCATCGGAATGGTATTATTCGAGATATTCATTGCTGCTTCAATCATTGAAAGGATATAACCTTTAATTCCGTAACCGTACAAAGGCAGATTGGCAATTTCTATTTTAAATAATTCCTGCGAAATGCCTTGATGCGAAAGGTAATCTTCCATCAAAGCGCAAAATTTATGTTCGGTTTCTTGGAAATAAGGTTCGTTGACAAACAAAGTATCATCGGCATCAAATGCGATTACTTTTAAGTTTGGTATTTTAGTTTTATGTAACATGGTGTTTTTGTTTCAAGTTTAAGGTTTTCTTTGTTTCAGGTTTTTTTGCCACGAATTTCACGAATTATCACTAATTTTTTTTCTAATGCCTTCTGTTAAGATAGAAAATAAATCAGTTTGATCTGCAGAATCTGCGAGAGATTTTTTTGTCACAGATTATTGGGATTAAAAAGATTTTTTTTAAAAAATTAATTAATAATCTGTGTTAATCCTTTAAATCTGTGGAAATCTGTGAGCTGTTCTTTACTTAGAAAAAAGCCCTTTCAAAGAAATCGTTTTATCGTAAAATGTAATTCGGATTCCGAAAAGCAGAATGATTCCGCCGAAAACCATCTGTAAAGTTATTTGTTCTTCCAAAAACAACCAAGCTAAAATTGAGGTAATTACAGCTTGACTTAATAAACTTAGCGAAACCCTCGTTGCGCGCATGTGCTGAGTCGCATAACTAATCGAAAGCCAAGCGCATAATTGGCAAATAACAGCTTGAAGAACGAGAACAAACCATCCAGCATTTGAAAATCCGGTGAAAGGTTCGCCTAATGCGTAACATAAAATTCCTAAATAGATGCTTGAAGCGAATAAACTAATCGTCATAAAAGAAAGAACATCGACTTCTGAAAGTACATTTTTGCTGACCAAAAGATAAATGGAATACAGAATGCCCGATAAAACGGCAAATAGAAATGCTTTATCGAAGTTTAAATCGATAAAAAACTCAAAACCGACTAAAGTTACCATTCCAAATAAAGCGACCAATGTTCCAATCCAGAAATTTGTGGCAGGTTTTGCTTTCAGAAAAAAGAATGAACCTACACCAACCCAAACAGGTGATAAATTGGTTAACAATGAAGCCTGAGTCGCGCTTGATTCCTGAATGGCGATATTCCAAACGGCAACATCAGACGAGAATAAAACACCGCAAAGTATTGCCAAAAGAGCAAATTTTAGCTTTGGAAGTTTAAAGTTTCCGCTGAAAATAACATAAGGCAAAAGCAGCACTACAGCAAAAAACATTCGGTAAAAAGCCGAAATTAATCCTGGCGTTAAACGTAATTTTACCAATATCGGGAAAATAGATATGCAGAGTATACCGCAGATTAGGGCTAATCTTGGTTTGGTGAGTTTCATTGAATGAATTTTAATCGTGTATTATTTTTCAAAGATAACTTAGAAAGCGACTATTTTGAAAGGAAAAAGCGCCAATCGATTAAAAATAGTAATCGATTCACGCTTTTTTGTTGTTTTAAGCAGCTAAAATTTTACTGCAGGCTTTCTGAATTTGTTTATCCGAAAACGGTTCGAGTGTTTCGGCAAGCATTTCACTGGTTTTGATGCATTCCATCATTTTTGATCTTAGCTCTTTGTCATCTCCCAATTCTGTTTCAAGAATTCGCTTGAAAATTTCAGACAAATAATGGGGCTGTTCTCTAAAATCGCCTTCAAACCATAAGTCTGAAAGGAATTTTGCCATCGATGGCATTACATCGTGGTGTGTCGGTTTTTGATTTTCTTTAGTCATTCTCTTAAAGTTTTAATTAAAAATCCTTAAGGGTATTTTTTGCGGAGCAAACTTATAAAACAAAAACTTTATAAATAAGAAAAATCTGTATTTTTTTTGTCAAAAGAGAGAGTATTGGCTTTTTATTTTAGGATAAAAAATGCCAATAATTACAAAAGGATTATTAGATCTTCTTCTATGCCATTGCATAGTTGTTCCTAAAAAAAGATATATGTCATGTTCATTAGAAAAAGTATTAAAGTATTTATTTTTAACTTTCTTTATAGCTTCTTTTTCATTGTTATTACTCTTAGCCAAGCAATTCCAATATAATTCAAAAATTTCCCAATCTTCAATCATCAATCGGCAAGATTTGCCTTCGTCATCTTCAAATAAATAATAAAATTTATATGGTGCTTTCCTGATAATTTTTTCAGGATTACTATCAATTTCTGCAAAAAGGTTAGTTTGTTTTCTTAATTCAAGCCATTCATTTTTCCATTCTTTGGAATCATTTTCAATTTCAAAACCAGTAATTTTTGTTGGCTTAAAAGTTGCTAAGGAAATATTTGCAGGAGCTTTAGAATCATTTATAAGTTTATCTCTATTGGTATAAATATTTTTTAGACAGAAAAGTTTCCTTTCTTCCCAAAAGTTATTTGTGTTTATAGTATTATAAATTTTTATGTCGTAGTTATTTGGAGAATAACTTTCGGGACGAAAATCGTCTGTTCTTTTTTTAAGATCTAATTCTACCCAAGTATACTTTTTAAATCCGGTTTCTTTTTTTACTTGATTAAGAAAACTTAATGGAACAGGATAAATTCTTATCCAAGTTCCATCTTCTAATAATCCAGCTGTACAAACCAATTCATCATAGCTTCTAGATGGTAATGGATAAGTAGTAACCGTTATTAGAATTTTCTTTATTGGCATAAATTATAGATGCTCTAGTTTATAGTTGAAACCTTTTAAGTTTGTTATTGCTTCTGATAAATGCTTTCGATGGCATTGACAAACATCAGCTTCGAAACAAGTTAAAGCAATTCTTTTATTAGTTTTAAGCAGATTTAGAATTTCTATTTGATTATCTAATGTTTCACTTAAATTTTGTACTCTATATTTGTCAAACAAAACATCATAATCTATTTGAGATTTGAGTTCTTGCCTTTGATCAGAATCAATACCTACTTCAGGAATATGGATGTATTCTATTCCTACACCATTACAAGCATTTTTTAATTGACTTTTACTAAAGCCATACTTCATACTTAGTGCATTTTTTCTGACATCACATAGAACCTTTATATTATTTTTTATTAATTTGTTAAGATAACTTTCTAAAGATATTCCCTCATAACCAATGGTAAATAAAATAACTTCCTCGTCAAAAGATCGATAATTATTTAAGTTTTCAATTTCAGATTCACTTAAATAATTTTGTGCAATTATGCTATTTATAGCGAAATAAGGATATCTTTTATATGTAAGATTAATCAAATCTTCGCTTGTTTTATTAGCATAGATTATTCTAAAATCACTAATTATCTTTTTATCTTCTTTCGTTAATTCATTCAAATAATTTACATCGTCTTCTTTTTTCCAGGATTTATCACTTTCACTTACATTTCCATATTTTTTTAATGTAAGTAGGTCTGCGTTTGCTTGAAAAGAGAAACATCCCATTTTATATGGCACGAAATCATATGTTTTCTTTTGTCTTTGTGAACGTGTATATAGAAATAAGAGTTTTTGAAGTTGAATTTTTTCTAATTCACCTTCAAAAACCTGAATCAAAGATAGTAAGATTTTTCTTCTGTAATACATGTTTGTGATATAATTTTAAAAATCTTAATTTACTGTAGCTCCATTTGGCGCATCAGCATCTGGATTTACAAAAACCAGTTTTCCTTCGGCATTTGTTGTCATCAAGATCATTCCTTGGCTTTCAACACCACGTAAAGCTCTTGGAGCAAGGTTTGCTAATACAGAAACACGTTTTCCGATGATTTCTTCTGGTGAAAAACTTTCAGCAATTCCTGAAACAATCGTACGAACATCGATTCCTGTATCTACTTTTAGAACCAAAAGTTTGTTTGCTTTTGGCATTTTTTCAGCTTCTAAAATAGTTCCGATACGAATATCCATTTTCGCAAAATCCTCAAATTGAATTAAGTCTTTTTGTGGTTCTGCTTTTTGGTTTTCAGCAATATTTGCGGTTTTTGTCGCTTCCAATTTGTCTATTTGTTTTTGTATTTCTTCGTCTTCAATTTTAGCGAAAAGCAATTCTGCCTCACCAATTTTGTGCCCTGCCGGAATTAAATCTGAGTTTTCAGAAATGTCATTCCAACCTAATGTTTTGTCCAAAATAATATCTGTAGCTCCAGGATGGTTTTCTTTTAAGAATTTGCTAAATCCTTTAAAGTGTTCTTTCAAATCGCCTAAATTTAATATTCTTGACAATTTAGCAGCTGTAAAAGGTAAAAATGGTTCTGCCAAAACGCTCAACGCAGCAGCAATTTGCAACGCCACATACATTTGAGTTTTTACGCGTTCTGGATTGTCTTTCATTACTTTCCAAGGCTCTTCGTCTGCTAGGTACTTGTTTCCTAAACGAGCAACATTCATCAATTCGCCCAAAGCTTCACGGAATCTGTAACGTTCCACCGAACTTGAAATCACGGCTGGATACGCTTTTAATTCTGCTAAAGTTTGTTCGTCAACTTCTGTAAATTCGTTCGGCGTTGGAATAATTCCGTCATAATATTTGTTGGTTAAAACCACAACACGGTTTACGAAGTTTCCAAAAATAGCAACCAATTCGTTGTTATTTCTAGCTTGGAAATCTTTCCAAGTAAAATCGTTATCTTTTGTTTCAGGCGCATTTGATGTTAACGCATAACGCAAAACATCTTGTTTATCTGGAAACTCTTCTAAATATTCGTGTAACCAAACCGCCCAGTTTTTAGAAGTCGAAAGTTTGTTTCCTTCCAAGTTCAAAAACTCATTTGCTGGGACGTTGTCTGGTAAAATATAGCTTCCTTCAGCTTTAAGCATCGCTGGGAAAATGATACAGTGGAAAACAATATTGTCTTTTCCGATAAAGTGAACCAACTTGGTTTCTTCATCTTTCCAATATGGTTCCCAATCTTTTCCTTCGCGCGCTGCCCATTCTTTTGTAGAAGAAATGTAACCGATAGGCGCATCAAACCAAACATAAAGTTTTTTTCCTTCAGCACCTTCAACAGGAACATCAATTCCCCAATCAAGGTCACGCGTTACAGCACGAGGCTCCAATCCGCCGTCGATCCAAGATTTTACTTGTCCGTAAACGTTAGGTTTCCAGTCGTTTTTATGTCCGACTAAAATCCATTCTGTTAAGAAATCAGAATATCTATCTAAAGGTAAAAACCAGTGTTTTGTTTCTTTAAGAATAGGAGTTTCTCCCGTAATTGTCGATTTCGGATTGATCAAATCTGTCGCATTCAAAGTAGATCCGCATTTTTCGCACTGATCTCCGTAAGCTTCTGGATTATCACATTTTGGACAAGTTCCAACCACAAAACGGTCTGCTAAAAATTGATTTGCTTTTGCATCGTACAATTGCTCGGTAACTTCTTCAATAAAATCGCCTTTATCGTACAAAGTCCTAAAGAATTCTGAAGCGGTATCGTGATGGATTTTAGCAGAAGTTCTAGAATAATTGTTGAATGAAATTCCGAAATCAGCAAACGATTTACGAATAATTCCATCATATTTATCAATAACTTCTTGTGGTGTAACTCCTTCTTTCTTGGCTTTCATCGAAATTGCAACTCCGTGTTCATCGCTTCCGCAGATAAATGCTACATCTTTTCCTTGCAATCTTAAATATCTCGAATATATATCTGCAGGCACGTAAACCCCAGCCAAGTGACCAATATGAATAGGTCCGTTGGTGTAAGGTAATGCCGCCGTGATCGTATATCTCTTTGGATTCTGTGTCATAACTCAATTTTATTGAGTGCAAAAATAAGCAATAGAATTGAGATTTTAATATTACGCAGAGATTCACTGGAGTTTTTACTGAGAATTGTGATGTTTTTAATCTCGCAATCCCGATAGCTATCGGGATAAAAGGATTAAAAGGATTTTAGTTTGAAATGTGAATTGCCTCCAGCTTTAGCTGGAGGTTCTCTAGTACAAAGAGGTAGGGCTTTAGCCAAATAGTCTCATTTTTGGCTAAAGCCCTTTTGTAGCAATCTAATTATTATATCCAGCTAAAGCTGGAGGCAATTCACAAATCATTTCTAATCCTTTTAATCTGTGGCCAATTATATCTTATGGTCTTTTTGACTATATTTGAAAAAAAAATATCAGAAACATGAATAAAATATATTTAGCCATTTTAGTATTGTTTACATATTACGGTTATTCTCAATCACAATCAGAAAAGAATTTAAAGCAAGGACAATATTCAAACCCAATTTTTGCGGGAGATTATCCTGATCCGAGTTTACTGAGAGACGGAAAAGATTATTATGTCGTTCATTCTTCGTTCGATTATTACCCTGGACTTTTAATTTGGCATTCGACCGATTTGATGAATTGGGAGCCTGTAACCAATGCGCTTCATAAATATGTTGGATCCGTTTGGGCGCCCGATTTAATAAAGTACAACAATAAATATTATATCTATTTTCCTGCTAATAATACCAATTTTGTAGTTACAGCAGATTCTATCAATGGTCCGTGGAGCGAACCTGTAGATTTAAAAATCGGAAATATTGATCCTGGACATATTACAGATGATAAAGGAAATAGATTTTTGTATTTCAATAATGGAGGTTATGTTGCCTTATCAAAAGACGGACTTTCAGTAACTAGCGAATTAAAACATGTTTACGATGGATGGAAAATTCCGCGCGAATGGAGTATTGAATGTTTTTGTATGGAAGGACCAAAATTATTCAAGCGCGGAGAATATTATTATCTGACAGTTGCTGAGGGCGGAACAGCTGGCCCAGCGACAAGTCATATGGTGATTTCTGCACGATCAAAATCGCCACTTGGTCCTTGGGAAAACTCGCCTTATAACCCAATTGTACGAACCAATAGCAGTTCTGAAACTTGGTGGTCAAAAGGGCACAGTACTATTTTTGAAGATATTAACGGAAAATGGTGGATGATTTTTCACGGTTACGAAAAGGATTATTACAATTTAGGACGTCAAACTTTACTTCAGCCTGTAGAATGGACAAAAGACGGTTGGTATAAAGTTCCAGATCATATCGAAACCGATAAACCGATTGCAAAACCAGAAGGGAAAACGCTTACTGAGTTTTCTTTAAGCGATAATTTCTCAGGATCGGCTTTAAAACCGCAATGGAAGTTTTACAACGGAGTAGAAGCTTCAAGATTTAAAGTTGCGAATAGCACTTTGACTATTGAAGGAAAAGGCGACGGAGTTGGAAACAGTTCTCCTCTCGTAGTTGTTCCTGGCGGCCATTCTTATTCAGCCGAAGTTGAAATGGAAATAGAAGGTGACGCAACAGGCGGTTTAGTTCTTTTTTATGACAATAAATATTACTCAGGAATATTAGCCGATCAAAACAATATTTTGGCAAATTTGAGAGGATGGCAGTTTCCAACAGAAAAAAATACACATAATAGAAAAGTCTTTTTAAAACTTAAAAACATTAAAAATACCGTAGATATGTTTTATAGTTTAGACGGAAAAGACTGGAAAAAAATCGAAAACTCGGTAGAAGTTTCAGGATATAATCATAATGTCTTAAGCGGATTTTTGGGATTAAGAATTGGTCTTTGTTCGATTGGAAAAGGAAGTGTGAAATTTAAGAATTTTGTTTACAAGACGCTGTAGGTTTTTTTGCCACGAAGACGCGAAGACACAAAGTTCTTTTCTTAAGAATCGAAGTTTCTTAAAAAAGTCATCTATGTTGATCAACTTAAATCTTTTAATCCCGATAGCTATTGGGAGCTTGAAATAATAAACTTTGCGTCTTGGCGCCTTCGTGGCAAATCCAACATAAAATAGAACCAGTTTAAACTACGTTTCGCACTTACAAATAAAGATATATTTCGCAATCTTTGCATCCGAAAAAAACAAGTTTATGAGCAAGACAAAATTAATCATCAATAAAAACGGATCAATCAAAATTGAAGGCGATTTTGAAATCATGGATCCAGAAGGAACACTTTACGGTTTACAAGGAAGACAAGCGCTAGGACTTTGCCGTTGCGGACATTCTGCAAATAAACCATTTTGCGATGGAGCACACCGTAATAATTTCGAACACGATTCAAAAGCGTTCGATTTACCGCCAATGAAAACAAACTAAATTTTTATTTGGTTTTGAATATAAAAAAAGCTGCATTTTCTAGATGCAGCTTTTTTTATATATACAGTTCTCCTTTCATCGTTATAATCGAAGAACCACCCACCAGAATATCTTCCTCGCGATTCATAACTTCAATCATTGATGGCTGTTTTAGTTTTACGCCTTGAAGAATTTTATATTCTTTGTCAGATTTAGTGAATTTCTTTTGCGTTAAAAAACCAATTAAAGGTCCTGCTGCGGTTCCTGTTGCAGGATCTTCGTTTATACCGATTATCGGATTAAAAAATCGTGTTTCGACTATGTGGTCTAAACCTTCTTCAGCTGGGGTGAAACAATAAAATCCTTCAAAATTATATTCTTTCGAAATTTCGATTAAAAGCTGACTGTCGGGAATAAAACTGTTAAGGATCTGACTGTTTTTTATAGGAACCATGGTATGTGCAACTTCTGTTTTAACTATTGTTGGCACAAAAGCATTTACATCCAAATCTTCAATTTTTAAACCTAATGCTACTGCAATTTTGTAGGTTGGAATTTCTTGTTTGATAACCGCCGATTTCTGATGCATTTGAACAACGGGAGAAAAATTATCCAGATCAAAACTAACCGTTACTGGAATTGCCGAATGTTTCATAATTACAAAAGGCTCACTTTCATTTTGCTCATCAAAAATAGGAAGTCCTTTTAGCAAAGCACCGCAGACTGCGCCCAATAAATTATGTCCTGCGCCATCAATTTCGATTCCTGTTGGAGTAAACGAACGTACTACAAGCGATTTTTCTTTTGTAGAATAATAAACAAAGGAGGTTTCAGAATAGCGAAATTCTCTAGAAATATCCTGATAAGTTTCTAGTTTTAGATTTCCATCTGTAAAAACTACAGAAAGCGGATTCCCTTTATAGCTCTCGTTTGAGAATACGTCTAAAACGTAATATTCTAATACTTTTCTTTGACCCATACTTTTCTGTTTTTACTGCTAAACGGAGTTTGAATGCAATAAATTTACTGTTTATTCTTGTATTTCCTGAATGGGTTTTGCTTTTCGTGGTTATTTTAATATTACTTTTCCATAAAAAATTTGCTTTAGAAATCAAAAATTAGAATCAGAAAAAGTTAAAAATCAATTAGTAAACATTTCATTTTGGATTAATTCAATTAATTTTATTTCGTTGTAAATAATGTTTTATGGAAGAACTTACGCATGTTAAATCAATTATCGGAATCATTTTAGGTTTGAGTTTAACGCATCTTATAAAAGGTTCCGTAATTTTTATCCAGCATCCCGGACGCAAGAAATTTTATTTTGTGCATGCTTTATGGGTATTTTATGTATTCTTGATGCTTATTCACTTTTGGTGGTGGGAGTTTAATCTAAAATTAATCCATGAATGGTATTTTGCAGATTATTTCTTTATTATCTGCTATATCTTGATTTATTATTTGCTATGCGCCATTCTTTATCCCGACGATTTAGTAGATTATTCAGGATATGAAGATTATTTTTATTCCAGAAAAAAATGGTTTTTTTCGGTTTTGGCACTAAGTTTTGGAGCCGATATAGTCGATACGGCAATCAAAGGTGGCGATTATTTTTTATATAATCAAAGCGAATATTTTGTTCGGGTTATAAGCCATATTGTGTTGTGTTTATTTGCAATAAAAATAAATAATAAAAAGTTTCACGCTATTTTAGCTGTGCTTTTTATTGTTTACGAACTCTCGTATATATTGCGATTATTTAATGTTGAATAGATAGTAATTAAATGGAATTAGAATGAAAATTAAAGGTCTTTCTCTAGGATTCTTTTTCCTTTTTATAATAAACGAAGGAATCGCCCAAAACAAAATAAATCTCTTTTCAGAAATCAATTATAACTCAATTCCTGCGGTTGATTTAAGCGAATATAAGTCGGTTCAGGATCGTGATAGCCGACTTCAGAATCCAAATATTGCTTTAGGAGTGGGAATTTCGGGTGGTGGATCAAGAGCCCAGTTTTTCGGTATGGGTGTTCTTTTGGGTTTAGAAGAAATTAAGGAAGAAAACACGAATCGTAATTTCTTGAATGAAATTGATTATTTCTCTACTGTTTCTGGAGGCTGTTATGCTGCGGGATATTATTTGACCATTTTTAAAAACAAATTGCAATACGATAATTGTTCGTTCAACGAATTTTATTTTTCTAAAGCCGATGCATTTAAAGCTGATGTTAGTAAATCGGCTTCGCTTTTTTCTCTTTTGAACAACAGCCGAAACGAAAAAGGGGAAAAAATCTCTATGGCGCAGCGATTAGATTTGGAGGTTTTGCAATACGACAGCGCAAATCCAGAGAATCAGAATAAATTTAGAACACAAATGCTTTTGTCTGATTTTTTTATTCCGAAGGACAGCAAGCAAAATCCGCAATTACCCATAATGGTTGCCAATGGAACGGCTTATAACAACGGTGAACGATTTCCGTTTATGCCACATATTATTCGGGCTTTAAAAATCAATTCGTCTCTTGCTCCTAATAAGGCACCGCTTTCGCTTGACGAAAATGAGATTAACAACGGTTATGATTTTCCGCTGACGTATGCTATTACAGCAAGTTCGGCTTTTCCGGGAGTTCTCCCTAAAACCAAATTCGGAATTAAAAATCAGGATAAAATTTTGTGTGTAATTGACGGTGGGGCGTCAGATAATATGGGTTACGAAACGCTGATTGAACTTCTTCATAACGATACAAAAGTAAAAGACAAAAACAAAAAGGCACTTTTTATTGATTGTTTAGGACAGGGGAAAAAAGCTCCTTTTATAAATGATGAAAAAATCAGACTTATTTCGTTGTTAGAAACTGCTTCTTTGTACACGGTTCAAACCAGATATATGACTTTTGAAAAAGATGTCGAAAATGTTTTGGAACGATACAAGATACCGATTTCCAATTATCAGATTATTGGTTTTACAACTTTAAAAGAATATCTTCAAAAGTTAAATAAAAACAAGGCTTATGAAGATTTGGTAACAGAACTGAAAAATACTGATGACGAAGCCCCAAGCTGGCTAAAAATTCATGATAATTTTAAAGCAGAATTGATTGAAAAGTTTGGAGAAGATAGTTTTCAAAAGGACAAATACAGTCAGCTACAGCTTTCTAGTTTGGACAAAGAAAAGTTTAAAGATTTTGATGCAAAAGAACTTTTAATGCTTTACGAGTATACGTCACATATCGAAACCAAGTTAAAAATAACTCCCGAAGAAAAAGAGATGTTGCTGTTGTCTGGACGTTTTGCAGCGTATGTGAAAACGAATGAATTGAAAGCCTTACTAACCGAAAATACAGGAAATTAACAGTAAGTTTTTTATCAGTTTAAAACTTTGAGAAGATTTATTACTGCTCAAAAACCACTTTTTTATCTGTTTTTGCTGTTTTTACAATGTCATAAGGTCTAGAAGATTTCTTGGTGAGATTCCCGTTTTTTAATTTCTCAACCTTTACAATTATAGTATTGCGGTTTTCGGTCATTTCTACAATATCGATCGAATGCCCGTCATTGGGTTGTGTTTTATCAATAACGGCAATAACCTGATATTGGCTAAAATCAATATTAGTTTCTTTAAAACCTTTTATTTTAGCACTTGAAATATTCATTTCTTTCAAAAAATTATTCCACGTTTTAGCATCTTTAATAACCAAATGTCTTTGAGCGAGGCTTTGGTCGTTTGCAAAAGAATCTCCCTTACCTACTAGCGCAAAAGGAACGTCGGACTGTGGCAAATCATCATTGTCACAGCCAACCAGCAAAAGCAGGATGCTAAATATTAATAAAATCTGTTTCACGTTTTTGGTTTTAGCTAGGAAAACTTTGGTGTAAAGTATTGTTTATTAAACAGATGTGGTTTTTTATAAATGGTTGCTTAAAGGTAATCAATTTTTGACAAACTTTTTAATTTATATTGATAACGGGAATTTGTGTTAAAGATTGTAAGGACAAACGAAGAAAAAGCAGAAAAATTGTATTTCTTGTCAAAAAGACTGTTTTTTAAGTTAAAAGGCATAAAAAATAACGCAAAATAAATAAGTTTGAAAAGCAACATTCAATTATTTCCCTCAACTTTGCAAAACAATTTTTTAAATAAACATTCAAATGGAATTCGGTAAAATCATTATTTCAGAAACGGCGGCAAACAGCGAAAATCCTCAAGACGTTGTAAATTCGAATATTTCGGTAATCAATTTAATGCGCGAAGAAAAAATAGACGACGATTTAATTCACGAAGATGCTTTAATGAGTTATTATTTAGATTTTTATGCTTCGAAATATGCTGAAGGAAATTTTTCGAAGTTTGTTCATGATTCGGGCTGGAATAAAGAACTGAACGAATTAATCGAAGAAGGCTTAGCTTTAATTGGTGCCCAAAAGCATTTGGAATTGTTTAAAGAACAAAGTCGCAAATTGCGTTTGCAGAGTAACATTAAATTAGGAAAATTTCTAAAAGATAAATATGAGGCTCCGAACGCTTTTAAAGACTTGCTAAATAACAATGCTTATTTTGAATTGGACGAAAATCTGACCGAATTGAATGCTGCATTTTTAAAATCGCATCCGGATACAGAAGTGCTTTCGGTCGACGAAATGTTTAAAACACTGGAAGAGTTTGTAGGACACGAAATTAAGAGAGATTAAATTTTAATTTTCCCGCTGAGGTTTGTAAGAAAATTATATATTTGAAATACCCTAAATTTCTAACAAATCAAAGCCTATGAAAAAAACGATTCTTTTAAGCGGCGTTTTGATGTTTTTATTTTCCTGTGGGAAACATGAAAAGGTTCAAGACAATGTTCAAGTTCAAGATCAAGAACTTCTTTCGCAAACGGAACTTGGTTTTAGCAAAAGACAGATAAAAAAACTTATTTTTAAAAATCTGGACGAAATTGAAGATTCAAAAGAAATGAATCTTGAGTTGCTTTCTAAAGTGGCATCCAATCTCAAAATCAAATATTCAGATATTAAAATTAAAGAAACAAGTTCTATCAATTACGACGACCAAACTGCTTTTTTTGTCCTGACAACTGTTTCGCACGATAAAAAAGCATTTAGAACTAATGATAATGACAATGAGCTGGGGAATTATTTTCAGCGTAAATACTTATTTGTAAACCGTGAAGACGGAAGCGTAATTGCCGAAGAGTTTGATGATAATTTAGGTTATTATGATAATGAAGCTATTCAGTTTTCGAAATCGCATATTTTGAAAGATCTGGTTTTTCTAAATGAAACTACTCCAGCAATTGCTTTTTATACCGAAGCCAATGCGAGCAGTCGAATTGTTCTGTATTCAGAAAAGAAATTTACACTAGTAACTCTAGCCGATAAAGAGATAAAAAAGGTTTTATACGAATATCCAATTCGATTAAGCAATGGTGATTCTAACGGAAATGGAACTTTTCAGATAGAAACTTTAGAAACCGGAATGAGCTTTTCTGATCATAAAACCAATGGTTATTTTGATTTGATCATATCTAAAAACTTTTCTTATGAAGAAGCAATAGAAAGTGATTTAGAAAATGGAATTGAAGAAAAAAGTGACTTGAAAATTAAAAAGGAATTAGAAAAAATAAAGTATAACGGACGAGAATATGCTTTTCATAGAGATGACAGACTCCGTTTTTTAGAATAAAATTCAAAAAAAATCAAATAACATCAAGAGCACTTTTACGGTGCTTTTGCTGTTTATAGGGGATTTCTGTTTTACTGCAAAACTTTGACCTATTGTTAACAAACATTTCCTTAAATTTGCTTCCGTTATAAAAAATACAATAGTTATAAAAATCAAGCTATGTTACAAATTGCATTTATTAGAGAAAATCAAGAGAAAGTAATCAAAGCTTTAGCAAAACGAAATATCGATGCTAAAAGCGTTGTTGAAGAGGTGGTTCAATTAGACGAAAATCGTCGTGCTGCACAGGTGGAATTAGACAATACTTTATCAGAATCTAATAAATTGTCCAAAGATATTGGTGAATTGATGAAAGCTGGCGAGAAAGCTAAAGCAGCAATCTTAAAAGAAAAAACAGTTTCACTAAAAGAAAAAAGCAAAGAACTGAGCGAAAAAGCAGAAGCTTTGGCTGTTGAGTTGACCAATAAATTATACACATTACCAAACCTTCCAGCCGATATTGTTCCTGAAGGAAAAACTCCAGATGACAATTTGAATGTTTTCCAAGAAGGAGATATTCCAGCTTTGCACGAAGGCGCACAGCCTCACTGGGAATTGGTTAAGAAATACGATATCATCGATTTTGAATTGGGTGTAAAAATCACAGGAGCAGGATTTCCTGTTTATAAAGGAAAAGGAGCAAAGCTTCAACGTGCTTTGATCAACTACTTTTTAGACAAAAACACTGCTGCAGGATACAATGAAGTTCAGGTGCCACATTTGGTAAACGAAGCTTCTGGTTACGGAACAGGTCAATTGCCAGATAAAGAAGGGCAGATGTACCACGCTGGAATTGACGATTTATATCTAATTCCAACGGCTGAGGTTCCAGTAACCAATTTATTCCGCGATGTGATTTTAAACGAAAGTGAATTGCCTGTTTTACAGACAGCCTATACGCCATGTTTCCGTCGTGAAGCAGGTTCTTATGGAGCACACGTTCGCGGATTAAACCGTTTGCACCAATTTGATAAAGTAGAAATTGTTCGTATCGAACATCCTGATAATTCTTATGCAGCTTTAGACGGAATGGTAGAACATGTGAAAGGCATTTTAAAAGAATTAAAATTGCCTTACAGAGTGTTACGTCTTTGCGGTGGCGATATGGGATTCACATCTGCTTTGACTTACGATTTTGAAGTATTTTCTACTGCTCAAGATCGCTGGTTAGAAATCAGTTCTGTTTCTAACTTTGAAACGTTCCAGGCAAACCGTTTGAAATTACGTTTCAAAGACAAAGACGGAAAAAATCAGCTGGCACATACACTTAACGGAAGTTCATTAGCGCTTCCGAGAGTTTTAGCTGGAATTATTGAAAATTACCAAACTCCAGAAGGAATCGTAATCCCAGAAGTTTTACGTCCTTACTGTGGATTTGATATTATAAACTAAAAAAGATAGTTTTTAAGATACAAACCTAACAGACTTTAAAAACCTGTTAGGTTTTCTTAATTTATAGAAATTAAAAAACAGAGCATGATGAATGGAATTTTAAACTGGAACGTAGATCCTGTTATTTTCTGGATTACAGATAGTTTTCCTTTAAAATATTACGGAGCTCTTTTTGCTTGCGGACTTCTTTTAGGCTTTTACATTGTTAGAAATATTTATAAAAAAGAAAATCTTTCGCTAGATAATCTCGATACATTATTGATTTATGTAATTGTTGGAACGGTTTTAGGAGCCAGACTTGGGCATTGTTTCTTTTACGAACCAGAGTATTTCTTAAAACATCCGATAGAAATCCTTTTGCCGATTCAGAAAATAAAAGGAGTTTATCAATTTGTGGGTTATCAAGGTTTGGCAAGTCACGGAGGTTCTATTGGAGTACTTACGGCAATGATTTTATACTGCAGAAAATACAAAGTGCAATTTTTAGGGCTTTTAGATAAAATGGCTGTTGCAGTTCCTGTAACGGGTACATTTATTAGATTGGGAAATTTTATGAATTCTGAAATCTATGGAAAACCAACTAATGGAAATTGGGGAGTGGTTTTTGAAAGAGATGATTTGATTCCGAGACATCCAACACAATTGTATGAAGCTTTTGCGTATTTACTGATTTTCGGAATTCTATTTTACATGTATAAATCAGAAAAAATTAGAAATGCACAAGGATTAATCTTTGGAACTTTCTTAACTTTATTATTTACAGCTCGTTTCATAATTGAATTTTTTAAAGAAAATCAAGAAGCTTTTGAAAACAATATGCTGATTAATATGGGACAGATCTTAAGTATTCCATTTATTTTAATTGGTTTAGCTCTGATTTTTTGGAAAACTAGAAAAGTCTCAGTTTACAGTGATAGTTTACAGTAACTGGAAGCTTAAATTTTTCCAGTTTATAATTTTAGGTATTGACTGAAAACTGCGATTGCGACTGAAAACTTAAAAAATATGAGAAACATATTGATTGGTATCGTTTTGTTATGTTCTGGTTTTGCGTTTGCACAAAACGAGCAGCTGGCACAATATTATTACGATAAAGGTGATTTTGATAAAGCTAAAATCAGTTATGAAGAGCTTTTGAAAAATGCGCCCTCTAATACGCAGTATTTTTTAAGAACTGTCGAATGTTATCAGCAGTTACAGCAATTCGCGAATGCCGAAAAAGCTATTCAAGATCGATACAATCGCTATAAACAAGGTGTTTTTTTGGTGGAGTTAGGATACAATTTCCAGTTACAGAAAAATGACGCGAAAGCCAAAAATTACTACGAACAGGCAATTGAAAAAATAAAGGTAAATCCGAATGATGTTTACGGAATTGCGAGCTCGTTTGAGAAAAAAGTATTGCTAGAATATGCTTTAAAAGCGTATCAGACTGCAATGCAGATTCAGCCCAATTTCAATTTTAATTTTCAAATCGGAATGCTGTACGGACAGTTGGGTAAAACCGATTTAATGATTGACTTGTTGTTGACAGAATCTTTTACAAATCCGCAGAACACCAATTTGATTCAGACGCAATTGTCAAGATTCATGAATGGTGAAACTGATAATACGGCTTTTAAAGATGCAATGCGAAAAGCACTAATCTTAAGAACCCAAAAAGATCAAGACGTTTTCTGGAATCATTATTTAAGCTGGTTTTATGTGCAGCAGAAAGAATTCGGAAAAGCCTTTATTCAGGAAAAAGCCATTTACAAACGCGAGCCAGAATCGTTAATGAGTATTGTCAATTTGAGTCAGTTTGCGATGAATGAAAACGATGACGAAACAGCTGTTGAAATCCTGAATTTCATTCTTCAAAACACGAAAGATTTAGGTTTGCTGATTCAGTCTAATGCTTATTTAATGCAAATAAAGATTGATAATGCACAGGAAAAAGACTATCCGTTAATCGATCAGGAATTGAACCAATTGCTGGCTACTTACGAAATCAGTCCTTTTACCTTATCTTTGCAAATCATTCAAGCGCATTTTTTGGCTTTTAATTTGAAAAAGACAGAAGAAGGAAAGGCAGTAATCAAAAAGGCTTTAGAATTAAATCTAAATGAATATCAAAAAGCTGACGCTAAAATGGAGCTGGCCGATATTTTGCTTTTAGAAGAAAAGTACAATCAGGCGCTGATTTATTATTCGCAAATTCAATTGGACTTGAAAAATGATGTAATGGCGCACGAAGCCAGTTTGAAAGCAGCTAAAACAAGTTATTACAAAGGTGATTTTGAATGGGCAAATAAACAATTCAAAGAATTAAAAGCGGCCAATACGCAGTTAATCGCCAATGACGCTCTAGAATATTTTCTTTTAATTAATGATAATACCGCCGCCGATTCAACTCAAGTTGCTTTAAAAGCATTTGCAAAGGGCGATTTTTTAATTTATCAGAATAAAAAACAAGAAGCGATAACGCAGTTTCAGAATATTTTAAAAACCTTTAAAGGTCAAGAAATAGAAGCGGTAACTTTGCTTCGTTTAGGAAAAGTGTACGAAAGTCAGAAAGATTTTGCTTCGGCTTTAAGCCAATATCAGCAAATCATTGACAATCACAGCGACGGAATTTATGTTGATGAAGCATTGTTTTTCTCAGCAGAAATTTACAACGACGAACTAAAAGATCCAGAAAAGGCAAAGCCTTTATATGAAAAGGTAATTTTTAATCAACAAGACAGTATTTACTTTGTTGATGCCAGAAAAAAATATCGAGAGTTAAGAGGTGATAAGAATTTATAAATGAGATTTTTAGATTGTTAGATCTTTAGACTTCTTAGATGAAAGAAGAAAGTCTAGAGATCTAAGATGTCTAAGGAATCTAAGAAAGTCTAAAAGAAATGATTATTTACAACGTTACCACAAACATACACGAAAGCGTTCATGACCAATGGTTAAAATGGATGCAGGAAAAACATATACCAGAAATTCTGGCTACTAATAAATTTTCTTCAGCACGAATTGTAAAAGTTCTCGTTGAAGAAGAAATGGGCGGAATCACCTATTCTGTACAGTATATAACAGACAGCAAAGAAACTCTGGAGAAGTTTTATATCGAAGATGAACCAGAATTTCATAGAGAAGCATTAGGCTTATTTGCTGATAAAATGCTTTCTTTCAGAACAGAATTGGAAGTTATTTCGGAGCACTAATATTTAGTGTTCAGTTTTCAGTAATTAGTATTCAGTCAAAAGAAATTAAATCTTTGTCTCTTTGTTCCGATAGCTATCGGGATTGTGGCAAAAAAAGAATACTTTTGCAGCCTCGTGGCAAACAAGAAATGAAATGGAAAAAGTAAAAGCAAAAAAACATTTAGGACAGCACTTTCTTAAAGACGAAAGTGTCGCAAAGGCTATTGCAGATACTTTGAGTCTTAAAGGATATGAGGAGGTTCTAGAAATAGGGCCAGGAATGGGCGTGCTTACTAAATATTTACTTGAAAAGCCAATTACCACACACGTTATTGAGATCGATACAGAATCGGTAGCGTATTTGGATGCACATTATCCAAAATTAAAAGACAAGATTATTTCTCAGGATTTCCTGAAGTATAATATAAATGAAGTTTACCAAGACAAACAGTTTGCCATAATTGGAAACTTTCCGTACAATATTTCTTCTCAGATTGTTTTTAGGACATTAGATCTTAAACATCAGATTCCTGAATTTTCGGGAATGTTCCAGAAAGAAGTAGCCGAGCGCATCTGCGAAAAGAAAGGCTCGAAAACCTACGGAATACTATCCGTTTTAGCCCAGGCTTTCTATACTACAGAGTATCTGTTTACGGTTGATGAAAACGTTTTTATTCCTCCGCCCAAGGTGAAATCGGGTGTGATGAGAATGACCCGAAAGGAAGATTACAGTCTTCCTTGTAGCGAAAAGTTGTTTTTTACAGTTGTAAAAACCGCTTTTCAGCAGAGACGAAAAACATTACGTAACAGTTTGAAAACATTAAATTTATCAGACAAATTGCGAGAAGACACTATCTTTGATAAACGTCCGGAGCAGCTTAGCGTCGATGAATTTATTGAACTAACTCTAAAAATAGAAACCGATGGAGTTCAAAGTTAGTAAAGAATTTATACACCAGTTAGAGGAACTGATCAATAAGAAAAACGACAGCGAATTAGAAGTTTTACTTAATGATCTGCACCACGCTGATATTGCCGAAATTTTAGACGAATTAGATTTCGATGAGGCAACCTACATCTTTAAGGTTTTAGATAGTGATAAAACCGCCGAAATTCTTCTTGAATTGGAAGAGGATCTGCGTGAAAATATCTTAAGCCGACTTTCACCAAAGGAAATCGCAGAAGAGCTTGACGAGCTTGAAACCAATGACGCCGCCGATATTATCGCAGAACTTTCGCAGGAAATTAAAGCGGAAGTAATCTCTGAAATATTAGATGTTGAACACGCCAAAGACATTGTTGATCTTTTGCGTTACGACGAAAATACGGCGGGAGGTCTAATGGGTAAAGAGCTTGTAAAAGTGAATGAAAACTGGAATGTTTTGACCTGCGTTAAAGAAATGAGAATTCAGGCAGAAAATGTATCCAGAGTACATTCTATTTACGTAGTGGATGATGAAAATAGACTAAAAGGAAGACTTTCTCTTAAAGATTTGTTGACTTCTTCTACCAAAACTCAGATTGGTGAAGTTTATATCCGAAAATTAAATTTTGTTAATGTTGATACAGAAGATGTTGAAGTCGCTCGTATCATGCAGAAATATGATTTGGAGGCAATTCCGGTTGTTGACGAGTTAGGTCGTTTGGTAGGAAGAATTACTATCGATGATATCGTAGACGTAATCAAAGAAGAAGCCGATAAAGATTACCAATTAGCTGCCGGTATTACACAGGACGTTGAATCGAATGACAGCGTTTACGAATTGACCAAAGCGCGTCTGCCTTGGCTTTTGATCGGAATGGTGATCGAAATTGTTGCATCTTTTGTTTTAAAAGGCAATGAAGCAACTTTTCAAAAATATTCTACATTAATCATTTTTGTGCCTTTACTTTCTGCAACTGCTGGAAATATTGGAGTTCAGGCTTCGGCAATCGTAGTGCAAGGTCTAGCAAATGGAACATTGAAAGATTTCAGCCGTGCTTATTTTACTAAAGAAATTACCGTTTCGATGATTTCGGGAAGTATTATTTCATTTCTTTTATTGTGTTACCATTCTATCATGTATCAGCAGTATTTAGTTGGGTTTGCCATTTCAATTTCGATGATTGTCGTGATTTTGTTTGCTGCTACTTTAGGAACATTAGTGCCGCTTTTCTTGAACAAAAACAAAATTGATCCCGCCATTGCGACTGGTCCGTTTATTACAACAACCAACGATGTCTTCGGAATCATGTTATACTTTGGAGTAGCAAATCTGATTCTTGGATTCTAGATTTTTGCCACAAATTAGCCATTTGCAGTGATTTAAAATCTCTAAAATCTGCGTAATTTGCAGGCGGAAAATGCTGTTTACCAGCCAGAAATAAATTAAAGCCAAACCAAAATGAAAGTACACATTATTGGAGGAGGAAACCTTGGGGTTTCTATTGCCTTAGGAATTGCTAAATTCTCGAAAAACAACCAAGTTACTGTCACAAGAAGAAACACAGCAAGTATTCAATATTTATCTGAGTACGGAATTACTGTTTCTAACGATAATAAACACAACATCGAGCAAGCTGATGTTTTAATTTTGACTATAAAACCCTATCAAGTAGATACTGTTTTGGCCGAAATTCTGCCAGTTATCCAAAATAAAACAATCGCTTCAGCAGTTAGCGGATTGTCTTTGGATATGCTTCAAACCAAAACAAATTTTGAATATCCAGTTGTTCGCATTATGCCAAATATTGCTGCACAGTTTGGAGAATCGGCAACTTGTATTTCTTTCCCTGAAAAATATGCAGCAAATGCTTCGCCAGTTGTTGATTTGTTTCAAGATTTAGGAACTGCTCCTGTAATTGACGAAAAACTAATGGATGCAGCAACAGTTTTAGGTGCGTGCGGAACTGCATATGCATTACGTTATATTCGCGCTTCTATGCAAGCAGGAATCGAAATTGGATTTGATTCTAATACTGCTCTTGCAATTGCGGCACAAACGGTAAAGGGGGCAGCAAAAATGCTTTTAGAAGAACGAGTGCATCCAGAACAATTAATCGACCGTGTAACGACGCCTCAAGGCTGTACAATTGTCGGTTTAAATGAAATGGAACACAATGGATTTAGTTCATCATTAATTAAAGGAATCAAAACTTCTTTAAAACAAATCAAAGGTTAGGTTTTAAAGAAATTTCAAATATTAAAAATCCCAAATTCCAATTTTCAAACTGGAGTTTGGGATTTTTTTATTGGGATTTTATTTCGATCTGTTTAGTATGTATTTCAAATAAACAAATCCCATAAGTCCAGCCATGAAAGAGGCTATAAGAATCGCTATTTTAGAAAAAACAATAACTTCGGGATTTTTGAAAGCAAGAACCGTAATGAATATTGACATGGTAAAACCAATTCCGCCCAGCATTCCTGCACCTAAAATATGTGTCCATTTTAAGTTTTTAGGTAACATGCACAAACCAGACGTCACGCCGACAGAAGAGAAAAGCAAAATTCCAAGTGGTTTACCTACCACAAGACCAAGAATGATTCCGTATGTATTAACATGATTAAGACCTTCGTGCCAGTTTTCTGTAATGGTTATAGCGGTATTTGCAATTGCAAAGAGAGGCAATATTAGAAAGGCAACGGGCTGATGCAAAAAATGTTGTAGTCTATACGAAGAAGTTTTTTCTCCGCCATCTCCAAACGGAATTACAAATGCTAAAATAACTCCTGTAATGGTTGCATGAACGCCAGAATTAAGCATAAAATACCACATAATAGCTCCACCAACAAGATATGGAATTAGATTATGGATTTTCATTCGGTTCAAGATGAATAATAAGCCCCAAATTCCTAGTGCAATTCCTAGATTTAAAAAAGAGATTGATGTGGTATAAAAAACTGCAATAACGATAATAGCGCCTAAATCATCAATAACGGCTAAAGCAGTCAAGAAAACTTTCAAAGATGTAGGAACCTTTTTTCCTAGAAGCGATAAAATTCCGATTGCAAAGGCAATATCGGTCGCCATTGGAATCCCAGCTCCGTTTTGTGTTGTTGTTCCATAATTTAAGACCAAAAAGATCGCTGCAGGAACCAGCATTCCGCCAAAAGCGGCCATTATAGGCAAAGAAGCGTTCTTAATATTGGATAATTCGCCGTGATAAATTTCGCGTTCCAGCTCCAATCCGATCAAAAGGAAGAAAATTGTCATCAATCCATCATTGATCCAGTGCGTAATAGAATGCCCTGAAAATTCTTTTTCCCAAAAAGCAACATACGGAATTTGAATTGAAGAGTTGGCAAGATATAGAGATAAAATCGTAACACAGAGCAAGATAATTCCTCCCGATTTTTCGTTTTCAAAAAAGGCTTTAAAAGTCTTGGTTAGTTTCATTATGGGAAGATTTTCTGAAGATTTATATGATGGATTGCGAAATCCTTATTCTTTCAAAGTTAAAAAAAAATCTGACCAATAAAAAGTTTAGAGGCAAAGCTGCAAAGATTCCAGAAGTTCAAAGTGCATTGCAATGGGAAAAACTTTGTGGTTTTGTGGTTTTGCGAGATTAAATTAACCGTATTTTTGTTTTTTATAAAATTTAGAAAAAATGAGTGTAAAAATTCTTCATATCGACAGTAATAATCCAATTCTATGGAATCAATTGGAAGAAGCGGGTTTTGAAAATCATGCTGATTTCAAATCTTCAAAAGAAGAAATTGAAGCAAAAATTCATGACTATAACGGAATCGTAATTCGTAGTCGATTCAAGATTGATAAGGGTTTTTTGGATAAAGCAACAAAGTTGCAGTTTATTGCGAGAGTTGGTGCTGGTTTGGAAAGCATTGATTGTGAGTATGCTTTTTCAAAAGGAATTCATCTAATTGCAGCACCCGAAGGAAATCGCAATGCTGTTGCAGAACATTCTTTAGGCGTGATTTTATCTTTATTTAATAATCTAAACCAAGCTGATGCTGAAGTAAAAGCAGGACAATGGAATCGCGAAAGCAACCGTGGTCATGAATTGGATTTAAAAACAGTCGGAATTATTGGTTATGGAAATATGGGAAAAGCTTTTGCAAAAAAACTGAGAGGTTTTGAAACAGAAGTTTTATGCTATGATATTTTGGATAATGTTGGCGACGAAAATGCTAAACAAGTTTCTTTGGAAGAATTACGCGAAAAAGCGGATGTTTTAAGCCTTCACCTTCCTTGGACACCAGAAACAGATAAAATGGTCAACAAGGGCTTTATAAATGCATTTAAAAAGCCATTTTGGATAATTAATACATCGCGTGGCAAAAACATCGTCACAGCCGATTTGGTTGAGGCAATGAAAGAGAAAAAAGTTCTAGGAGCAGGTTTGGATGTTTTAGAATATGAAAAACTTTCGTTTGAAACCCTATTTCAAGAAAACAATACGCCAGAAGCACTTCAATATCTTATGGAAGCAAAAAATGTGTTACTGACGCCTCATATTGCAGGTTGGACATTTGAAAGTCATGAACGTCTGGCTCAGGTAATTGTAGATAAAATTAAAGCGGTGTATCATAAAAACTAGCCTACAGCCTTTAGAATTTAATAACGAGTTTTTTCTTGTAAATTTTATTTAGTGAGATTAGTTTTATTTGTTAATTTTTAATAATATTGTTTCCGAATTTTAAAAGAATGAGTCTAAATAGGTTCTTTTTTAAAGTAAGGAGAAAACCGAAAATCCCAAGAGTAGGCCAAAAATAACCGATTTAAAAATTATGATTGAATGGTATAAAATTGCAATGTTCGAGAACTATTCGAATTTTAGCGGAAGAGCTAGAAGAAGTGAATATTGGTATTTTCGTTTGGCAACCGCTGTAATCTTTTTTGTGTTTATTGCTTTAGCGATAATAGTATCAATAATTGGCGGAGGATTTTTAGGTTTTCCAGTTGCAATTGGGTTAATCGCTTTGTATTCTCTTATTGCTTTAATCCCATCTTTGGCTGTAACGGTTAGAAGAATGCACGATTTGGGTAAAAGTGGATGGAATGTTCTAATTTCTTTCATTCCGTTGGTTGGTCCTATCTGGTTTCTTGTTTTGTTAGCAACAGAAGGAGAACACGGGGAAAATTATTATGGTCCAGATCCTAAAAGTACCATTGAAGAAATTGATGAAATCGGAATTAATAATTAACTAAATAATATAAAAATGGAAACTACAAAACCAGAAAGCTGGAATACACCATCTCAACCTAGGCAAGAGAATAAAAAGGTATTAGCAGGAATTATGGGAATTATTTTTGGATACTTAGGTATTCATAAATTCATCTTAGGATACACTCAAGAAGGAATCATCCAAATTGTAATTACAATCGTAACTTGCGGTGTTGGTAGTATAATTGGATTTATTGAAGGAATCATCTACTTAACAAAATCAGATGAAGATTTTTACCAAACATATCAAGTTGGTAAAAAAGGCTGGTTTTAAGAGAAAAACAAATATTTACTCAAGATCCCATTCAGAAATGAATGGGATTTTTTTGTGTAAAAATGTCTTTTTGTAATACAATTATGACTTTTAGTTCCTGCAAATTAAATCGATAATAGTTAATCTTGCGCTTTGTTAAAGAGTGATGGAGTAACTGAAAATCCTTAAGAGTAAGAGAGAATTTAAATGATTTTATTATGATTGAAATGTACAAAAAGGTAGTTTTTGAGAACTATGCAAATTTTAACGGCAGAGCAAGAAGAAAAGAATATTGGTTATTCGTTTTAGTTAATGCTATTATTGGTTATGGTTTATTGTTTGGATTAGGAATTATTTCTGAAAAACTAGCATTGTTAAGCAGCCTGTATAATTTAGCAGTTTTAATTCCTTCGATTGCAGTAGGAGTTAGAAGAATGCACGATGTAGGAAAAAGTGGCTGGTATATTATTTTCCCTATATATAATCTGGTTTTAGCATGTACAGATGGTGAAAAAGGACCAAATCAGTATGGTGCAGATCCTAAAAATCAATTGGAGGAGATTGATGAAATTGGAAAAGAGTAGTTTTCTAGTTTTAATAATACAAAAAAAGCCGTTTCAAATTTTGAAGCGGCTTTTTCATTTATATTAATCTTCTTTCTCAGACAATTTTTTTTCCAATTCAATCTGAAACTCTTCGATAACAGGTTTCATCGTGCTTTCTGGAATATCTGCGATTCTAATGTACATTAAACCGTCGATAGCGTTATTAAATAACGGGTCAACGTTAAAAGCGACTACTCTTGCGTTTTGTTTGATGTATTTCTTAATTAAAACAGGCAAACGTAAGTTTCCTGGTTCTAGTTCGTCAATAATTTTGTCAAACTTATTCAAATCAGATTCTGCTTCATCGAAGATAAAATCTTTGTCTGCGTCTTTCAGTTTTACTTTGTACGCTTTTTTCGGATGAATGTATTGTGCAATATACGGATCGTAGTAGTTTGATTTCATAAACTCAATCATCAATGATTTAGAGAAATCTGAAAACTGATTACTGATACTTACACCGCCAACTAAATATTTGTGTTCAGGATGACGTAAAGTGGTGTGAATAATACCTTTCCACAATAAGAACAATGGCATTGGTTTTTGCTGATATTCTTTTACGATAAAAGCACGTCCCATTTCGATTGACTTATGCATCATATCGTGCAATTCTGGTTCAAACCTAAATAGATCAGTCAAATAAAAACCTTCAATTCCGTATTTTGGATAAATCTCAGAACCTAATCCCATACGGTAAGCTCCTGCGATTTTTTTGGTTTCATCATCCCATAAAAACATATGGTGATAATATTGGTCGTATTCGTCTATGTCAATAGATTCATTTGTTCCTTCTCCAACTTCGCGGAAAGTGATTTCACGTAAACGTCCAATTTCGTGTAAAATGTTCGGAATTTCTTTTGCGCTTGCAAAGAAAACCTCGTAGTTTTTGCTTTGTAAAAACCTGCTGTCGCTGTCGCGTAATGCTTGCACTTCATCAATCAATTTTGATTCGCTTGCAGCGGTTACGATTTTTTTAGGTGCTTTCGGTATTTTAAGACTTGCCGTGTCAATCAGTTTGGTGTCTTTCTCAAACGGATTAGCCAGCATATAAGTTTTCTTTCTTAAGAATTCTGAATATTCTTCAAAAGATTCAATTTCATTTTGCTCACTTACAGAAATTGGTTTTCCAATACGAACTTTAATTACACGATCTTTTTGCGTAAGCAATTCAGAAGGCAATTTTGCAGTTCTCAAAGTATCGTCAATCTTAGAAAGCCAGTAGAATAATTTACTGTTTTTTGCATGAAAATAAATCGGAACAACAGGAACTTTAGCTTTTCTGATTAGTTTAAGTGCGCCTTCTTCCCAAGGTTTGTCTACTACTAATTTACCATCTTTATAAGTCGAAACCTCACCGGCAGGGAAAATACCCAACGGTTTTCCGTCACTTAGATGACGCAATGTTTCTTTAATTCCAATTACGCTCGATTTTGCGTCCTTATGATTCTCAAAAGGATTAACCGGCATGATATATTTTTTCATCGGAACAATTCTGTGTAACAAGAAATTGGCGATGATTTTGAAATTTGGCTCTCTTTCGAGCATTAATTTCAATAATAAAATTCCATCAATTCCTCCAAGCGGATGATTTGAAATGGTTATATACGCACCATCTTTTGGCAGACGTTTTAAATCTTCTTCTGGGATTTCGAATTTAATTTCCATTTCATCCAAAATTCCATTCAAAAAGTCAAGGTCTTCCAAATGTTTATTACGATCGTAAATTTTATTAAGGGTCGAGATCTTAAGAACCTTCATAAGAATCCAGCCAGAAAAGGTACCGAAAACTCCGTACTTTTCAACATTTATTGCCTTTGCAACTTCTTTCGCGGTAACTAAACCCATCTACTACTTTTAAATTATTAGAACAGCGAACAAAGATAACAAAAAAGTCTACTTTTCGCTGTTTCCAAGACAAACTTTGCACTTTTTTATTACATTTGAAATCCTAAAAAAATCACTAATGAAAATTATTTCTTATAATGTAAATGGAATTAGAGCGGCAATAAACAAAGGGTTTATCGAGTGGCTGCAGCAAGCAAATCCTGATGTAATATGCCTTCAGGAAATAAAAGCGACACAAGATCAGATTCCAGTTGATGATATTACAGCAGCAGGCTATCCGTTTCAATATTACTATCCTGCAACAAAAAAAGGGTACAGCGGAGTGGCGATTCTTTCTAAAACAAAGCCAAACAATATTGTTTACGGAACAGGAATTCACCACATGGATTTTGAAGGAAGAAATCTTCGTGCAGATTTTGATGATGTTTCTGTAATGAGTTTATACCTTCCGTCTGGAACAAATATTGAAAGATTGGATCACAAATTTATGTTCATGGATGATTTTCAAAATTATATTAATGAATTGAAACTTACGGTTCCAAATCTGATAATATGCGGAGATTATAATATCTGTCATGAAGCGATTGATATTCACGACCCAGTTCGTAATAAAACGGTTTCAGGATTTCTTCCGGCAGAACGTGCTTGGCTGGATGCATTTATGAAATCTGGTTTTATTGACAGTTTCCGTCATTTTAATAAAGATCCGCACCATTATTCTTGGTGGAGTTACCGTGCAGGGGCAAGAGGAAATAACAAAGGTTGGCGTATCGATTATAATTTGGTAAGCAATGCGTTAGAAAATAGATTAAAAAGAGCTGTTATACTTCCAGACGCTATGCATTCAGATCATTGCCCTATTTTAGTCGAAATTGACTAATTTTTGGTATTGTTCTTGTTGAGAGAAAGGTGGTTTAAATTCAAGAATTGATTTTGAATTTTGAAATTGTGAGATTTTAAACGCCTAAAATAAAAACCAATTAAAGTAAGATGATTAAAAAAGCCTCCATCGGATTATTGGCATTAGCCTTATCCACAACGTCATGCGTTTCTAAGAAAATTTATAATGATCTGGAAACAAAATATTCAGATTTAAAAAAGGAAAACCGCTCTATCACTGATGAAAACGAAAGTTTAAAGAAAGCGAAGAATCAGTTAGAAACCGATCGTGATAAATTGACTAAAGATTTAGCAACTGCTAATGATGATTTGGCAAAACAAAAAGCCGATCTTGCTGCAGAACAAAAGAAATATAAAGTGCTTCAGGACTCTTACAATGCATTGGAGAAAAATAGCAATGATGCATTAGAGAAAAACATGGCTAAAAACCGTGAGCTTTTAGCACAATTAGAGGCAAAAGGAAAAGCTCTTGCAGACGAACAAGCTCGTTTGGATAAAACGGCTAATCGTTTGAAAGAATTAGAAGATATGATTGCGGCAAAAGAAGAATCAATGCGCAAACTGAAAGAAACACTATCTAAAGCCTTAAATGGTTTTGAAGGTAAAGGTTTAACGGTGGAACAGAAAAATGGAAAAGTATATGTTTCTATGGAAAACAAATTGCTTTTCAATTCAGGAAGCTGGGCAGTTGGTGTTGAAGGACGAAAAGCCGTTGTAGAACTTGGAAAAGTTTTAGGCGATAATCCAGATCTTTCTGTTTTAATCGAAGGACATACAGACGACGATCCGTATGCTGGTTCTGGACCAATTGCAAACAATTGGGATTTATCAACTAAAAGAGCAACAGCAATTGTAGCTATTTTAAGCGAAAACCCAAAAATCAATAAACAAAAATTAACTGCTGCTGGAAGAAGCGAATTTTCTCCGCTAGCAAGTAACGCAACTCCAGAAGGAAAAGCAAAAAACCGTAGAATCGAAATTATCTTGACTCCAAGATTAGATGAGATTGCGGAGATGTTGAATAGTATAAATTAAAGGTGCTAAGGTTCTGAGATACTAAGTTTCTAAGATTTTAAAAAAGGGTTGAAGTTTTACTTCAACCCTTTTTTTATTAATTGGAATCTAAACTTAGCATCTTAGTATCTTAGTATCTCAGAAACTTAGCCTCTCAAAATAAATCTTGTACTTTTTTTAACCTTTCTCATTTTTAGATTTGAGAAATCCGTTCGTAACTTTGAAGCTTTATAACTCAAAATTAGAAAACTTAGAATCTTAGCGGCTTAGAACCTTAGCAACTCAAAAAAGAATGAAATACACTACATTACCCAACACCGATATAAAAGTTAGTAAAATATGCCTTGGAACGATGACGTTCGGGCAACAAAATACAGAAGCAGAAGGGCACGAACAAATGGATTACGCTCTTGAAAGAGGCGTTAATTTTTTTGATACTGCCGAAATGTACTCGGTTCCGGCGAGTGAAGCGACTTACGGAAGCACAGAAAAAATTATTGGAACTTGGTTTAAGAAATCAGGAAATAGAGATAAAGTGGTTTTGGCTTCTAAAATTGCTGGTCCAAATCCGAATTTTGGTTATATGCGTGAGAAATTGGATTTTTCTCCAGCAAGTATTAAATACGCAGTTGAAAATAGTTTAAAAAGACTTCAAACAGACTATATTGACTTGTATCAAATGCATTGGCCAGAAAGAAAAACGAATAATTTTGGTCAGCGCGCTTTTCACGGGCACGATGATGTTTGGGAAGATAATTTCAGAGAAATCTTAGAAACTTTTGACGGATTAATTAAAGAAGGTAAAATCAAACATATTGGAGTTTCAAATGAAAACGCTTGGGGAATGATGCGCCTTTTGGAAGAAAGCAAATACAATAATCTGCCAAGAATCAAAACTGTTCAGAATCCGTATTCTTTATTGAACCGTTTATTTGAAGTAAATTCTGCAGAAGTTTCAAAATACGAAAATGTTGGTTTATTGGGATATTCGCCTTTAGCATTCGGTATTTTGACTGGAAAATTCTTAACTGGAGAAAGTCACCCAAAAGCGAGAGTTAATCTTTTTCCGCAATACAAACGTTACAATAGCGACCAATGTACCGAAGCGACCAAATTGTATCTGGAAATTGCTAAAAAACATGGTTTAACGTTAACGCAATTGGCAATGGGGTTTGTATTGCAACAGCCATTTTTGACAAGTTCTATTATTGGAGCAACAACTATGAAACAATTGAAAGAAAACATCGACACTATTGATGTAGTTCTTTCTAAACAAATCTTAGCAGAAATTGATGCGGTTCAGGCTATAATTCCTGATCCAGCGCCTTAAGTTTTTTTGCCACGAAGGCACTAAGACACGAAGTTTTTTTAATCTCGCAATCCCGATAGCTATCGGGAGCAAAGTTTTTTTTAATAGCCCCTAGCTTAAGCTAGGGGGTTATGATCGAAATAGAAAAGGGCTTTAGCCAAACTAGTAAAGTTTGGCTAAAGCCCTTTGATTTGCATTTATATTTTCATCCAGCTAAAGCTGGACGCTATTGAATTTAATGGATTAAACTTTGCTCCCGATAGCTATCGGGATTGCGAGATTAAAAAGAAAAAAACTTTGTGTCTTAGTGCCTTCGTGGCAGAAAACAACTATAAATCAAATTCATCATCAACAGCTAAAGAATCTGTTTTGACTGCTGTAGAATCTGGAATTTTAATTTTGATTAAAGAACGTGCATTTCCTGAAATGTAAACAGGTAGTATTCCAGTTGTATCTTCCGGAACTAAAAGCCCTCTTCGGAACATTAAATTCTTTAAGAATTTCTGATTTTTAATAGCATAATCTTTCAAGTTACCTTCATCATTAAATTGATACATGAATTTTCTTGGTTTCGGAATTATCGTTGCCAAGTACAGACATTCGTCTACATTTAAAGCTGAAGGGCTTTTTTGGAAGTAAAAATGGCTTGCTTCTCCAATTCCATAAACATTTGGTCCCCATTCAATAATGTTGAAATACACTTCCAGCATTCTTTCCTTGCTTACAATTCTATTATTTTCTAAAATGTAAACCAATAGGATTTCTTCAAGCTTTCGCGAAAGTGTTTTTTCACGAGTTAAAAAGACATTCTTAATTAACTGCATGCTAATTGTGCTAGCACCACGAGAGAATTTCTTGGTTCTAATGTTTTTTAGAATAGATTGTTTGAAAGCCTCATTAATGAATCCGCGATGAGAGAAGAAAGATGGATCTTCTGTCGTTAAAACACATTTTCTTAAATAAGGGGAAATCTGATCTAAAGGCGTATAATTCGGATTTGCATTTCCAACCAAAATAGGTCTTTGCAATACATTTTGAATAATGGCACGATAAACAAATTCGCCATTTAGCTTATTTAAATCGGCTTCTCCATATTTGGTGATTCGTAGATCTTCTTTGTTGAGTTTACTGTCAAAAACAAGTGTGTTTGGTTTGTTTTTATTGAATTTGAAATCCAGTTTATAATCAAAATTTCCAGTTGCCTGCATTCCCTGAAAATGTGTAAACAATCCATCGGGAAGTGAAACGATAAAATCCTGCGCCTTCATTTTCGGAATATCCACTTTCAAAGTATAAACCGTGTCTTTTTCGGTGTCATAAGAGATATAAGGACGAACTTTGATTTTATTCAACTGCATTGTTGAAGTACTGTCGATCGAGATGAAACTGTCTCCCAATAAAAAGCGGTAGTCAAAACGGGCATTTTTTATAACCACATCTTTACTGGCAATTTTTGGATGATTGATTTTAAGATTGGCAATTGAAGTATAACCGTCAATATGAAGTTCGCTGCCACTTTTGTCAATGTTTTGAACATTCAATCGAATAGAATCAAAACTTGCTTTTAGGTTATAACGCTGATCCAAATACGGAACGCGAATGGCTCCAGTATCAAGATTAAAAAATCGAATGTCAGCTTTTTTATTTCTCGGATCAGCAAATCCTTTAATGTTCCAGCGCTGATCAAAATCTTTCGCCTGAACATGAAGATTGGTTTCAAGCTGTTTGTTGCTTAAAACGAGTTTGTCTACATCAATATTGGTTTGTTTTCCATTGTCGTCGATTTTGAATTTGAAGTTTTTCAAATCCATATCGGTTGGAACTAGATTTAGTACTTTCGAAATGATTCGGTAAGCGAACGATGCATATTTGCGTTTTTCGTTAGATTCTGTTTCTTCACGATCTCTTTTTAGAAAAGCATCAAAATTTCGTTTTTTGCCTTTTTTTACTAATTGAATATAGCCATTGTCTACTTTTAAAGTTCCAACTTGAACATCTCCAATAAGTAAATTGCTTAAGCTGATGCTGGTTTCCACATTCTTTATTTTGACAAGCGTATCAGCATTAATTGGCGCCAAAACAACATCTGTCAATTTTATTGTAGATAAACCATCAAATGAGGCCGATTCAACAGAAAAATTACTGTTGTACTGAACAGCCATTTTATGGGTAACTTTTGCAATGGCTTGTTTTAAAAGTGAATTACGAAAATAGTACAGTCCGATGCAAAGCACTAAAATTACGATTCCTAGTATTTTTAATGCTTTGTATATTTTTTGTTTTGGAAAATTCATAAAGTTGGTTTTCAAAAGAATTTAGAAATTTTTGAAACGTAGTATTGTTTGTCTGTCACGAATTACGCGAATTAATTTTAGATAATGTAAAATGTATAAATTCAGATTTTAAATTTAAAATAAAATTCGTGTTTAATTTGTGTAATTCGTGGCAAAAAGAAAAAATTAACCAAAAAGTATACTTGCAACATCTTCAATTTTTGCCACAAGTTCAATTTTAATTCCTGTATTCTTTAAAGCAATTTTGTTGTATTTAGAAACAAAGATAGTATCGAAACCTAATTTTTCAGCTTCTTGAATGCGCTGATCCACACGGTTTACAGGGCGAATTTCGCCAGAAAGTCCGACTTCGCCAGCAAAACAGAAACCTTTTCCAACAGGAATATCTTCATTAGAAGATAAAATTGCAGCAACAACAGCCAAGTCAATGGCAGGATCGTCAACAGAAATCCCTCCCGTTACATTCAGGAAAACATCTTTTGCGCCTAAACGAAATCCAGCCCTTTTTTCTAAAACAGCCAAAATCATGTTTAGTCTTTTTGCGTTATAACCTGTTGTGCTTCGTTGCGGAGTTCCATAAACTGCGGTACTAACCAAAGATTGAATTTCGATCATCAACGGACGCATGCCTTCAAGAGTTGTGGCAATTGCGGTTCCAGATAATTCTTCGTCTTTATGTGAAATTAGAATTTCTGAAGGATTGCTAACTTCTCGTAAACCGCTTCCGAGCATTTCGTAAATACCAAGTTCTGAAGTCGAACCAAAACGATTTTTTAGCGAACGCAAAATTCTATAAATATGATTTCTGTCCCCTTCAAACTGCAAAACGGTATCGACCATGTGCTCTAGGATTTTTGGTCCTGCGATATTTCCGTCTTTGGTAATGTGCCCAATTAATATTACGGGAATATTGCTTTCTTTAGCAAATTTGATTAATTCGGCAGTGGTTTCACGAATTTGAGAAATACTTCCTGCAGTCGATTCGATATAATCGGTATGCAAAGTCTGAATGGAGTCAATAATGACTACTTCAGGCTGAATAGTTTCGATTTGTTTAAAGATGTTCTGAGTTTTTGTTTCAGTAAGAATATAACAGTTGTCACTGTTTGGTGTAATTCTTTCTGCACGCATTTTTATCTGCTTCTGACTTTCTTCTCCAGAAACGTATAATGTTTTATAAGGTAACTTTAATGATACTTGAAGCAAAAGTGTACTTTTTCCGATGCCGGGTTCTCCGCCCAAAAGGGTTAAAGATCCAGGAACAAGTCCGCCACCCAAAACACGATTCAATTCGCCGTCGGTTGTGTCCATTCGAACTTCCTGCGTCGAATCAATTTCATTAATTTTTAAAGGCTTTGGCGCTTTGCTGGTTGGAGTAGGCTCACTTTTCCAAGCCACTTTATCCTGTTTCTGAATGATTTCTTCGGCAATCGTATTCCATTCTTTGCACGCGTTGCATTGCCCTTGCCATTTAGCATATTGGGTTCCGCAGTTTTGGCAGAAAAAGGAAGTTTTAACTTTTGACATTATTTACTTTTTTTAGCAAGTGTATTCATTTCGTCAATTTTCTCATACATCAAGTCTTTGTTCAAATCACCAATTGGCTCCATTTGTGAAGCGTTTTGGTATTTTTTTGAAGCATGTTTAGGATCGCCCATTTTTTCGTACATCAAACCTAATTCATATTCTCCCAACATAGCTTTTGGGTAATTCACATTTCCAATTTCGGCCATCTTTCCCAATTCATCATAAGCGTTTCTCTTTAAAATAAGATTTTCCATTACTTTAAAATCGCTCATTCTAACAGGAATTTGAACTCCTAGAACTTCAGACATTGTCGCGTATTTTTTTTCTAAATATTCTGCATAACCAGTTTGAAGAACCGCAATTTTGTCGTTGTATTCGGCAGAATTTATAGGTCTGTATACTTCAAAAATCTGGTATAATGCACTTGGTATAGAATGCAATACTTCTGTATAATGTGTTGCGCCTTTAAATACATCATATTTATAATTCACTAACGGATTATTAGCGATTTTAATATTGCTGTTTAATTTATCTATTGGTTCTTTAATTTTCTTGATATCACCTTCTCCAGCAGAAAGATAATAGAAAATAGGACTTTTTACTTTTGCAAATTTCTCCGCAATGCGCACTTCCATTTTTGGAGCAAGTTCTGGACTTAAACAGATGTAGGCATTAAAAAGCGGTATTTCTTTGTACAAATAAAAATTAGCAAAACTTGCTGTTACATCATGACCTGCGATAAGTCTGAAAGGTGAGGTGCGATATTTTTTTTCAATATATGGAACTAATTCAGCTCCAATAAATTCGAAAAATTTTGCGCCTTTTTCAAATGGCAAACCTTCGTTTTGATCTATTGTGGTGTCATCATAGCGTTCTTCGTCTTTGTTTTGATGAATCCCGATAATGATCATTTCTGGAATATCATCCCAATAGGTTCCATAACTTACGGCTCCAGAAAATGGATCAAATAAGTAATCTCCATCCAATAAATAAAGAACAGGATATTTTTTGTCTTTGTTTGCTTCGTAAGAAGCAGGAAGTCCGATCGTAATTCTTCGTTCTTCTCCCAGTTTTTCTGATTTAATGTTGTCGAACGTTTTTTGGGCAAACGACGAGAACGAAATCAAAAGTGTTAGTAGGTAAACTTTTTTCATGATTTGTGGCATTTCAGTAAATTAAAACGTATTGAAAATAGTGTAGCAATATACTATTTTATTTGCTTCTTTGTTACGTAGATTAAAAATTGAAGCAGAGTGTTTTATGGTCAAAATCATTTTAGATTAAGACCAAAGAAGAGCTTTTTTGTTCAAAATTGACTTTTGACAAAGTAGGGAAATTCGGTAAGAAAAAGAAAGTCTTAGGTTAAAGAATTGTCATTTTCATTCGGAAAAATAATCCAAGGTTTGAAGGTTTTTGCTTCTTCAAAATCTAGGGTTGCATAAGAAATGATTATGATGATATCATCTTTTTGAACTTTTCTTGCTGCAGGACCGTTTAAAGTGATTTCGCCTGAATTTTTTTCACCTTTAATAGCGTAAGTTTCAAAACGTTCGCCATTATTAATGTTAACAATAGATACTTTTTCGCCTTCAATAATATTTGAAGCCTCTAGTAAAGTTTCATCAATAGTAATGCTGCCAATATAATTTAAATCGGCACCTGTTACTTTAACACGATGAATTTTTGATTTTATAACTTGAATTTGCATGATGCAAAGTTAGATTAATTTAATGAAATGGTGTCAATCAGTCTTATAGAATTAACAAATACCGCTATAAATGCTCGGTATTTTTTGTCATTCTCTTTCTTATCGATAGATAAAAGTGTTGATTCATCAGCAATAACAAAATACTCTAGTTCGAACTCTTTGTTATCTTTGAAAGAATTTTCTACAAATTCGATTGTTTCCTGCGGACTATGATTTTGAAAAATCTCTTTTGCCTCGGTTAAAGTTTTGTAAATGATCGACGCATCTTTTCTTTCCTCTGCTGTCAAACGTTCATTACGAGAGCTCATTGCAAGCTGATTTTCTTCCCTAAAAATTGGACATCCAACAATATTTACTGGCAATTCTGTTTTTTCAACTAATTTTTTGACAATTTGAAGCTGCTGAAAATCTTTTTCTCCAAAGTAAGCATTTGTTGGAGTTACGATTTCGAATAGCCTTTTAACAATTGTTCCAACACCATTGAAATGTCCAGGTCTGAATTTTCCTTCCATCTGGTTTTCTAATCCGTCAAAATCAAAAGGCTGCGAAACTGTATTTCCTTCATAAATATCTTCAACAGAAGGTGCGTATAAAATAATTTTATCACTTAATGTACGCATTTTCTTAACATCTTCTTCTAGTGTCCTAGGATATTTTGCTAAATCTTCTGGGTTGTTAAATTGTGTTGGATTGACAAAAATGCTTACAACTGTATCGTCGTTTTCTTTAAGCGAACGTTGCATTAAAGCCAAATGTCCTTGGTGTAAAGCGCCCATTGTCGGTACAAATCCGATAGTTGAATTTGTGGTTTTGATAGTTTTAAGATAGGCTATCAACGCTGCTTTACTGTAGAAAATATGCATTGAGGTATTATTAAAATTTAGTGCAAACATAATATATTAGTTATAAACTGCATAAATTTTTGTAATTTTGCGACGTTTTTATTACCAAAATTAAGTAAAATACTATTATGAAAGATAAGAGGATATTATACGTATCATCTGAAGTCGTGCCTTATTTGGCTGAAAATGAGGTTTCTTTAATGTCTTATGACGTACCGAAAATGATTAACGATCAAGGTGGTCAGATAAGAATTTTCATGCCAAGATATGGGAATATCAATGAGAGAAGACACCAATTGCATGAAGTGATTAGACTTTCAGGAATGAATTTGGTAGTGAATGACTTAGACATGCCGTTGATTATTAAAGTAGCTTCTATTCCGAAAGAAAGAATCCAGGTTTATTTTATCGATAACGATGAATACTTCAAACGTAAAGCAACTTTTACAGATGAAGAAGGTGCTTTGTATCCCGATAATGACGAAAGAGCCATTTTCTTTGCAAAAGGTGTTGTTGAGACTGTAAAAAAATTAAACTGGGTTCCAGATATTATACATGTTCATGGTTGGCTTGCAGCAATGCTTCCAATTTATATGAAGCATTACTATAAACATGAAGCACTGTTTTCTGAAACTAAAATTATTACATCTGTTTACGGACAGTCGTTTGATGAAAATTTAGATTTAGAGATGATCAATAAAGTTAAATTTGACGGTGTTCCTCATGAAGCTGTGTCAGATTTAGAAACTCCAAATTACGAGAATGTTTTAAAAGCCAGTATTTTACATTCTGATGGGGTGATTATTGCGTCGGAAAATGTTTCTCCAAGTTTAACAAAATTTATAGAATCTTCAGGAAAACCTTTTTTACCTTTCGCCGGGAAAGATGGATTTGCTGATGCTTATACAAATTTCTACAGAACATTTGGACTTTAAATTTTAATTTTATTATTAGACATGTATAAAACTTCTTTTTTTAAGAAATCTCTTTTGGCTGTAATGGCTATTTTTCTATATTCTTGTGACAAAGATTTTAATGCTATTGGTGAAGGTTTGATTGGAGATGACCACTTTGGACTTGAATCTGAAAAATATGATGTTTTAGCTTTTAATCAAGAAGTTACGCCTATTCAGTCAAATAATATGGTGACAAATGCTTTAGGTATTTTTGATAATCCGCTTTTTGGAACTACAACAGCAAATTTTGTAACTCAGATCGGGCTTGCGTCATATTCTCCAACAATTGGTGAATCGCCAGTTATTGATAGTGTTAAAATAGAGATTCCTTACTTTAGCCATGTTCTCAGTACCGATAAAGAAGGGAATAGCACTTATGAGTTAGATTCTATTTACGGTGATAAAAATGGGAAATTTAAATTAAGTATATATGAGTCTGGAATTCAGATGAGATATAGCTATTTTAATAGCGGTAATCAGTTGCCTCAATTTTATTATACAGATCAAAACACTGAATTTTTTAATAAAAAAATAGGAGCAAGGTTAAATGATAAAGAGAATACTTTGCAAAATGATGAGTTCTTTTTTGATGCTAAAGAAATTGTAATCAAAACCACTGATCCTACTACTAAGGTGGTTACAACGGATAGGAAAAAACCTCAAATGACATTGGATCTTAATAAGCAGTTTTTTCAAGATAAGATATTGAATGCCACTGCTTCAAAACTTTCAGCAGAGGATCTTTTTCAAGAATATTTTAGAGGTTTGTATTTTAATGTAGAAAAGTCTGGAGCTAATCCAAGCAATATGGCTTTGATAAATTTTAATGATGGTAAAATTACCGTTTATTACAAGGCTAAAACAGAATCTACAACAGATGGTGATGCTACGGAGAATAAAACAATTGTTTTGAATTTGAAGGGTGCTAGCGCAACAACATCAAATACTGCCAGTTTTCTTGAAGATGTTCGAAATCCAGATTATACAAGTGCTATTACAACAAACGTAAATAAAACGGATGGAGATGAAAAACTCTATTTAAAAGGAGGTCAGGGTTCATTAGCGGTCTTAAGACTTTTTAATCCGACTGATGTGTTGAGTTATAATTCTAAAGGGGAGCCGGTAACCGGAGCAAATGGCGTTCCGGATCAGTTAGATGAAATGAGAAGCAATGCTGTAGTTAAGAATTGGAAGGTTAATGAAGCTAATCTGGTATTTACTATTGATGCTGATAAAATGGCAGGAACAGAAGAGCCAAATAGAATATTTTTATACGATTTGACAAATAATACTATTTTATTAGATTATTCTACAGATGCTTCTTCGACTTATGGAGGGTTGATTACTGTAGGGTCTGATAAAAGAGGGAAGAGTTATAAAGTTAGAATCACAGGCCATATCCGTAATCTGATTAAGGATGCAACGGCTAAAAATGTTGATTTAGGACTGGTTGTTTCTCAAAGTGCTACAACACTTACGTTTAATGCGTTAAAGGAAAAAATTCAATTGAATAAGGATAAACCAGATGAGCCTGCGAAATATTTTTCTGCAGCACCAAGAACATCAGTCATGAATCCTTTGGGGACAGTCTTATTTGGAGGGAAGAAAGGTGGTTCACCTGATTCAGAACAAGAAAAGAAAAGATTGAAACTCGAAGTATACTACACGAAACCAAATTAATAAATATATATGTGTGGAATTGTTGGATATATCGGTCATCGAGATGCCTATCCTATTGTAATAAAAGGATTAAAGCGTCTTGAGTACAGAGGATATGATAGTGCCGGCGTTATGTTGTATGACGAAGAGGCGGGCATTAAAGTTTGTAAAACCAAAGGTAAAGTTTCTGATCTTGAAGCTAAAGCCAATGAAGGTTTTACAACAAACGGAAATATTGGAATTGGACACACACGCTGGGCAACTCATGGGGTTCCTAATGATGTGAATTCGCATCCTCATCTTTCTAATTCTGGAGATTTAGCGATCATTCATAACGGAATTATTGAAAATTATGCGCCTTTGAAA
Source organism: Flavobacterium sp. PLA-DH12 (assembly GCF_059511845.1). NCBI lineage: Bacteria > Pseudomonadati > Bacteroidota > Flavobacteriia > Flavobacteriales > Flavobacteriaceae > Flavobacterium > Flavobacterium sp. PLA-DH12. The sequence goes on along the minus strand of NZ_JCAMPD010000002.1, from coordinate 185,314 downwards.
GAGGAGCTTATCAAAAGAGGATATACTTTTAAATCGGATACAGATACTGAGGTTTTAGTTAATTTAATCGAAGAAGTTCAAAAGAACGAAAATCTTAAATTGGGTAAAGCTGTTCAAGTTGCATTAAACCAAGTTGTTGGCGCGTATGCAATTGCTGTTTTTGATAAAAAAAATCCAAACGAACTTGTTGCTGCAAGATTGGGAAGCCCTTTGGCAATTGGAGTTGGAGAAGGGGAGTATTTTGTTGCTTCTGATGCTTCACCATTTATTGAATATACTTCTAATGCAGTTTATTTAGAAGATGGCGAAATGGCAAATATTAGATTGCATAAACCTATTAAAATTAGAAAAATCCAAGATGACTCTTTAGTGGATCCTTATATTCAAGAACTTCAAATGAATTTGGAGCAGATTGAAAAAGGAGGGTATGATCACTTCATGCTTAAAGAAATCTATGAACAGCCAAGTGTAATTAAAGATACTTACAGAGGAAGACTTCATGCAAATGAAGGAATTGTTCAGATGGCTGGTGTTGAAGACAACTTGGAGAAATTCTTAAATGCAAAACGTATTCTGATCGTAGCTTGCGGAACTTCATGGCATGCAGGTTTAGTGGCAGAATATATCTTTGAGGAATTTACACGTATTCCTGTAGAGGTAGAATATGCTTCTGAATTTAGATACAGAAATCCAATTATCAATAAAGATGACGTAGTAATTGCTATTTCACAATCTGGTGAAACGGCAGATACTATGGCGGCTATTAAATTGGCTAAAGAAAACGGGGCATTTGTATTTGGAGTTTGTAACGTAGTGGGGTCTTCTATTTCTAGAGAAAGCCATGCGGGTGCTTATACACATGCAGGGCCAGAAATTGGAGTAGCTTCTACAAAAGCATTTACTACTCAAATTACTGTGTTAAATATGATTGCTTTACGTTTAGGAAAAGCAAAAGGGACACTGTCAAACACAGATTTCCATACGTATCTTCAAGAATTAGAAATTATTCCTGAGAAAGTTGCTGAAGCATTAGAGACTAATGATAAAGCAAAAGAAATTGCGGCTGCATTTAAAGATTCGCCAAACTGTCTTTATTTAGGTAGAGGATACAATTTCCCAGTTGCTTTAGAAGGTGCATTGAAATTAAAAGAGATTTCATATATCCATGCAGAAGGTTATCCTGCTGCTGAAATGAAGCATGGTCCAATCGCTTTAATTGACGAATTTATGCCGGTTATTGTGATTGCTCCAAAACAAGGGCATTACGATAAGATTGTAAGTAATATTCAGGAAATTAAATCTAGAAGCGGTAAAATTATTGCTGTAGTTACAAAAGGAGATACTCAAGTTCGCGAATTGGCAGATTATGTAATCGAAATTCCAGAAACTTCAGATGCATTATCGCCATTAGTTACCACAATTCCGTTGCAGTTGCTTTCTTATTACATAGCTGTAATGAGAGGTTGTAATGTTGATCAGCCTCGTAACTTAGCGAAGTCGGTGACGGTAGAATAAGATTCTATTTTAAAATATAAATATGTTAAAAAAGCGAGATTTAGGTCTCGCTTTTTTTGTGCCCAAAAGTTAAAATTAAGATAAAATTTGTAAGAATATAATTATTTTATATGTTTGTAAGAAATATTTCAAACTTTATATGCCGTGCAAAAAATTCTACTCCTTATTTTTCTTCATTGCTGCTTTTTTTCCCTTGCTCAAACCAAGCTCAATTTCAGCTACGATCAAGCAGGAAATCAAATTACGAGAACATTATGTATCAATTGTTCGGCTAAATCTGCAAAAGATATTGTAGAACCAGAAGCTTTAACTGAAAATGATTTACAAAAATTCTCTCCCGAAGATGTTATTTCCTATTACCCAAACCCTGTAAGAGAAGAACTTTATTTACAGTGGGAATTGGCACATGATAATTATGTTGCTTCTGTACAGGTTTATTCGATGGCGGGACAAGTATTGCGAGTTTTTCAGCCTAATTCCAATACTAATAATTTAAGCATCCCTTTTCAGCAATATACTACTGGGGTTTATCTGGTCTTGCTTTCTTATAGAGATGGAGGAGAAAAATCTATTAAAATCATTAAAAAGTAGTTCATAATGAAGAAGTTTTATATTAGCCTATTGTTTTTATTTGTTGGGTTATTTGGTTTTGGACAGTCTGCAGAAGTTGGTGTTACAGAAGGAGAGCTATCAGTTTCATTAAATGGTAATGCAAATTATACAGTTCCTATAAAAGTTCCACAAGGAATTAATGGTATTGAGCCTTCTGTAAGTATTACTTATAACAGTCAAAATGGACTTAATGGAAATATAGCTAGAGGCTGGGATATGTCGGGAATTTCATCTATAACACGAATTCCATCAACTAAATTTCATGATGGAGTTATTGATCCTGTCGATTTTAATGCATTAGACAGATTCGCGCTTGATGGGCAAAGGTTAATAGTGAAAAATGGAACAAATGGAGTTTATGGAGCTGATAGGACGATTTATGAGACCGAATATTTTTCAAACTTAAAAATAACGTCCTATGGAGTTTCTCCTTATGGTTCAAATTATGGTCCAGCCTATTTTTTAGTTGAGTATCCAGATGGATCAAAAGCTTATTATGGCAATTCGACAGATTCTAGATCAATTATGGAATGGTCTATTTTATATTTTGAAAACGCTCAAGGAGTTCGTGTTAATTATAGTTACATATTGCTAAATAATACTTTATATATTGATTCAATCAAGTTTGGAGCCCTTGGAAATAATTCTCAGCCTAATGAAGTAAAATTTGTTTATGAGGATAGAGGAGTCCCTGATAATATTTATGTTGGAGGAAAAAATATAATAAGAAGTAAAAGACTTAAAGCAATCAAAGTCTTTACAAATGGAATAGGTTTTAGAAATTATAGCTTAGATTATTTAAACGTTGATCGGATTAATAAAATTACAGAAACTAGTGGTGATGCTACAAAAAGTTATAATCCGACCCTTTTTGATTATAATATGGTTTCTGAGGAAATTAAATATTTAGATATAAACGCTAAAGTTGATATTGGAAATTTAAAATCTTTAAATGTTGCAGCAGTCTCTGGAGATTTTGATGCTGATGGCAAAATGGATTGTTTGGTTTATCCAACTTTGGGAGCAGAAGCTAAAACAAAGTATTGGTTATACGCAGGAATTGAATCAGGATTTAACATGGGCTTAGAACATAAGGTTGGTGCTTTTGAAGATATTTTTCCTGCTACATTTTTAAGTGAAGAAAATAAAGTTTTACCTCAAGGTTGGGTTGTTGCTAAAAAAAATGGTACTGATTATACTTTTTCAGTATATAGTATGGTTCAATATTTAGGAATCCCTAATGTCAAAAAGCAATACGATAGGACTGTTAGTTTTCCAAAATCAGGTAATTATACTTATTGTGATTCTAATTGTTATACATTAAATGGAATAGGTGCAGTTTTTCCGAAAAGAATACTTTCTGGAGATTTTAATGGAGATGGTTTAACAGATATTCTCGTTATTGATATGCCTCACATTTCAAAAGAAGAATGTGATTATGAAAGACCCTGCCATGATGGAGATTATACATCGACAAAGACTTACTTTATTGATTTAAAGAGAGATAATGCTGCAGATTTCATGAAACTTGCAGGCAATATAGTTGTGTCAAGTAAAACTAAAATAGAAATTGGTGATTTTAATGGAGATGGAAAGTCTGATATATATATATTTAACAATGGATATTTGTCTGTTTATTCACTAGATGCAAACAATAAACTTATTGTGTTGTATTCTTCGATGAATAATCCTTTTTCTACTGATTATCCAATATTAATTGGAGATTTTAACGGAGATGGAAAATCGGATATTTTATTTCCAAGAATTTATAATAAGGGGCAATGGTGGAAATATACTTCAACAGGAAGCACTTTTATAAAGGAAGAAAAAGCATATTCAGTAGATTTTAGTTCTAACAACTCGTCTTATACTTATAATTACATCGCGACAGACTACAATAATGATGGCAGAACAGACTTAGTAAAAGTATTGAATTTTACTGAAAATGCACAAGGATATGTTACTATACAGTGTTTTGGAAATACAAATGGTGATTTTGTAAATAAGCCAAACGTAAATAGTACTGGGCCAAAAGCAGATATTAATATCTATGCACTGCCTGTATATTTGCCTCAATCGTTAAATGTGTCAAACCAAATAAGGAATAAAGTTAATTCAACACTTGAAATCGCTTTTTTCAATCAAAATAGAATACATTTTTTTAATTCTGGATATGATTATAAAAAACAAAATTTAATAACCAATATAACAGATGGTAATGGAGTTCAAGAATCACTTAGTTATGTTCCATTAAATACACAGTTTGCAAATACGTATCAAAATACGCCAATTTATAAGCCTAGTAAAGAAATTGCCGTTTAACCCAATTTGGATATTCTTATTGATCCTAACCTTTACGTGGTTTCAAAACTGGAACAACAGAGTAAGGATAATTATAAAAAGAAATTATTTACTTATTATGGCGCTGTATCAAATGTAGAAGGACTTGGATTTATGGGGTTTCGTTCAGTAACACAAACAGATTGGTATAATGATAATAACCCAATGTTCTCAAATATTGTGAAAAACGATATGGATTTAAGAGGAGCAAATGTTGAGAATTATTATGCTCAGGGATTTAGAGAGCCATTGATAGAGAAAATTGGCGCTAAAACATCTAATATAATTATAAAAGGCCAAAGTGAAGATTACAATGTAACCACGTCTGATAATTTAGTTGCTACAGAAAGTATTATATTAAAGCCAAAAACAGTGATAAAAGCAGGAAGTACATTTTCTGCAAAAATAAATCCAGTAGCCAATGATTCTCCAAATACGCCTACAGATTATATAACAAAATCAGTCTTGGCTTATGAAAAAAGTCTTTTGAGCAATAAGGTTTTTAAATTGACTAATACAAGTACAAAACAATTTAATACTCTTACTAATACCAATAGTGAAGAAAATACAGAATATGATGCATACAATAATCCAGTAAAATCTACTGCTATTATAAAGGAAGGCGCTTCAACAGTGCAGACAACTGTCTCAAATGTTGCCTACTACAATAATACAGCATCATCGCCTTACATAATTGGACGACCATCAAATAAATCTGAAAGTGTCTCAATTACAGGAAGTACAATGAGCTCAGAAGAAATATATGATTATAATGCCAGCGGACTTCTTAGCCAAGTTAAAAGAAAAGGAACCAATACCAATTATATTACAGAGAATAACAATTATGACAGTTTCGGAAATATTGTAAATAAAAAAATAACAGTTGTTGGCGTGACACCTAGAGAAACAACTTATAGTTATGATGTTTCAGGCAGATTTTTGACAAAAATTATGGACTCAGAAAAGCTTTCAACACAATTTGAATACAATCCTAATGGAACCTTAAAATCTGAAACCAACCCGTTTAATCTTACTACGTCTTATACTTACGATTCATGGTTTAAAAGATTGACAGCAAAAGATGATAAATTAAATAAAACAATAAGCTATAAGTATACTAGAAATGCAGAAAATACAATTATCTCTGTTACTGCAGACGCATTGGACGGAAGCGCAGTAGAAGAAACATTTGATGATTTGGGTAGAAAAATTAAAACATCTCAAAAAGACTTAAATGGCAATTTTTCGTCTGTATCTTTTATGTATGATATTTTCGATAGAAATTATAAAACAAGCGAGCCTTATTTTGGATCGAATGCGTCTCAATGGAACGAAACTAAATTTGATATTTACAGCAGACCAGAACAAAGCAAGTCATTTACTTCAAGAACAATTACAGCTTTGTACAATGGATTGACATCAACACTTATTGACGGAAATAAAACAAAAAGCTTTACCAAAAATGCTATTGGAAATCTAATCTCGACTACAGAAACAACTGGCGGAACAATTAAATATGATTATTATGCAAACGGAAATCTAAAACAGACCGATTATAACGGAGTAAAAATAAACATTGAACAAGACGGCTGGGGACGCAAAACAAAAGTAACAGATCCATCAGCGGGTGTATATACGTATAAAAACAATGATTTTGGAGAGCTGGAAGTAGAAATCAGTAAAAACGGAGAAGTCGTGACCACGATAACTCGTGACGAAAATGGCAAGCCAATCAAAAAAACAGTTACGGGTTCTGGAACAGATACCGAAACAGTTTACGAATATAATTCGTCGACCAAACTGCTTTTTAAAACTACTTTTACAGATAAAAAACAGCCAACAGGAACCAATAAGATTATCACAACCTATACTTACGACGATGTTTTTAAAAGGCTTCTAAAAATAGAAGAGGACAAAACAGGAGTTACAAAGTTTACAACTGCATTTTCTTATGACGAGTTAGGAAGAATAAGCACCGAAACCAAAGAAGCACAATTAGGTTCTAAAAGAAGTATAGTAGTCATAAAGAGAGAATATAAAAATGGAGTATTGTATCAGATTGTTGACAATAATACCAAAAAACTGCTTTGGCAAACCAATACATTAAGCGCAAAAGGACAAATTAAAGAAAGTGTTTTAGGAAATGGCATAATAAATACCAACGAGTATGATACGAATGGTTATATAGAAAAAATTAAATACGATAAGGCAAACAATCAAGGTAATGTCTTGACATTGGATACAAAATTCGATTTTAAAACAGATAATTTAGAGAATCGTACCAATAGTATATTTAATAATTATACCGAGAAGTTTAAGTATGATGAATTGGACCGACTTGTGGAATTTACCAATACATTAGGAACTCAGGAAACACAAAATTATGAGTCTTCTGGTAAAATAAAAAACAACTCTTTAGGAACTTATGAATACGGAACTTCAACAAAACCGTATCAAAATACGTCTATTGCTCTTACGCCAGAAGCGTATGCTTATTATGCCAATAGAGAAGGCAGTTTTAAAGATGGCGCACAAAGTACAGAGAGGAAATTAGATGTTACCTACAACGCTTTTAAAAGCCCGCTCCAAATTACAGAAAGCACTATAGATAAAATAAGTTTTACTTATAATGAGAATAACCAGCGCAGTACCATGTACTACGGAAGCATGGAAGAGGAAGAGCTAAGACCTCTACGTAAACATTATGCCGCAGATGGCACCATGGAAATCAAAGAGAATATAAAAACAGGTACTGCCGAATTTATTACTTACATAGGAGGCGATGGCTATACTGCACCAGTAGCGCTAAAAAGTAATGGGGTTACTACTGCAGATTATTTATATTTACATCGCGATTATCAGGGGACTATTTTGGCTGTTACAGATGCCAATGCCAATGTGGTAGAAAAACGTTTGTTTGATGCTTGGGGGGCTATTATTAAAGTGGAAAATGGAGCAGGAACTGCGCTTGCGGGATTAACAGTTTTAGACCGCGGTTATACAGGTCATGAACATCTGCAAAGTGTAGGATTAATTAATATGAATGCCCGTTTGTACGACCCAATGTTGCACAGATTCTTACAAACAGACAATTATATACAAGATATAACCAATACTCAAAATTACAACCAGTATGGGTATGTGTATAATAACCCATTGTTATATATTGATCCAAGCGGTAATGCATCTCAAGGTGGAGACTGTAAAGGCTGTGGAATAGGTATTGGACCGGGAGACCAAACAGGAACTTCTTGGGATATTGAACAATTTGGAAAAGATTATGGAATAGACAGATGGCTTAACAAAAATTTCAATTTGAAGAATTGGGATAGATGGAGAAAAGACAAAATAAGTCTAAATAACATTTTTGGGCGTCATAAACAGCATGGCCCTCCGTCTAATAAAAGTAGGTATGCAAACATTCAAATGCCTACTCAACATAGTAGCTTAGGTTTTAATTGGACATATTTGTCTCAAGGTAAGCCAGGAGAAAGATTTATCTACACTATCGCTAACGGAATAAATACCACCGGACAATATTTTATGGGTAGGGGTGTAGGAGACTCAAGTATGCGTAATTTAGATGGTTCTGCTACTTCTACAGATCAGGCAGTAATGGGATTGGTTGATGTTTATAGTAGTATAATGGGTGCTGCTGAAGCGAAAAGTGCTTTGTCTGAAATCAGATTTGTTAAAAGTGGAAATGAACTTTTTAATTTTGGAAGAGCTGCCGGTATACATATGACAGAGCCGGCAAGAGTTGTTCCGGTTCAAATTTTAGAACAAGCTATTAAGAGTTCAAAGGGAGTAGTTGATCCAAGAGGGTCAAGAGCATTAATGCATACTGCAGAAATGTGGAGAAATGGTAAAGTATATAACCTTGAAGTTCTATACGATGAAGCAACAAATTCGATATGGCATTTTAAATATTATACAAAAAAATAATAAAACTAAATATGTACAAAAAAAATGACAAAAGGAGATTGTATTGGTTAATTAATAAATATTTATTGAATGAGATTGATGAGTCAACTTTTTGTAATGAATTTTATTACTCATATGATTTAGAAATTAATGTTAATGCCTTTACAAATAATGAAAAAATATTTTTTTCTGAACTCAATGAAGTTACAAGTAGATTTTCTCAATACGAGGAAGACCATATGATGGATTCAAAGGCCTTTTCTGATATAGATGAGTTAAAGAAAAAAATAATAGAAACTAAAATCAAATTAGAAGGAGAAGGTTTGTTTTAGCAAAAATTATATTTTTTAAATGAATAATTAAAATAATATGAATTTTAATGATTATGGCTGGCATGATTCAGTAATTAAAAAAATAGAAATAGATAGAGATGAGTTTAGGAAAATGGATTCTAATAAAAAGTTTAGGGAGTTAGTAAGACAATTAGAAAAAATAAAAATAGAAAAATGAAAATGTCTGCAATATACCGCCCGCTCCTGCACGAATCCTTTCGTGTGGCATAATGGAAATGAATCAAAGTTTAAAACATTTAATAGAAAAAAATGAAGAAAAATAGAATAATTATTAAGCTTGGTATTTTTGTGTTTTTCACAAATTTTCTCTTTTCTCAATCTAATCAATATCCAGCAAATGGAGATGTAACAATTCGTAGTTATTCTCCGAGGTTAATTTTGCAAAGAGATACAGATGAGGGTGGATTTATTTCTGGAATAGAAACTAAGCTTAAAGATGGAACTGATAATTGGTATTTTGGTGCTTTACATACTAATTCCTGGATTGTTAGTAAAGGGGATTATAAAAGTCCAAAATTGACAGTATCGAGTAATGGAAATGTTGGAATTGGTACAACAAGCCCGCAAAACAAACTGGATGTCAACGGCACTATCCACTCACAAGAAGTGAAAGTAGACATGGATAATTGGTCAGATTTTGTTTTTAAAAAAAAGTATAATTTACCAACTCTTGAAGAAGTTGAAAAACATATTGTTGAAAATGGGCATCTAGAAAATATTCCAAATGAAAATGAGGTATTACAGAATGGAATAAAGCTAGGAGAAATGAATGCGAAACTACTTCAAAAAATAGAAGAAATGACCTTATATACAATAGAGCAGAATAAGAAGATTATAGAGTTAAATAGAAGGTTGGAAAAAGTAGAGTCAAAATAAAATAAAATATAAATATGTTAAAAAAGCGAGATTTAGGTCTCGCTTTTTTTTATTGTCAAAAATTTTTTTGAGCCTATGTATTTTTATGAATTTTTCAGTTTTTTGATAAAAATTTATATGTATGCATAGTAAATTGATTTTTGTTTACGTTTTCTTTGTTTTTATTTTAATAAAATGAATTAGTAAATAGTTAAAATATTATGCAAAATCATGATAAATATCAATTTTATTTAACGTTTTTTTATGCATATTAAAATATTTGTGTATTTTGGCTATATATACTAACAAAAAAAACTAACCCTAATGAGAGTCTACTTGCTAATTATGTTGTTATTCAGCGGAATATCTTTTGCGCAGAATACAATTACAGGTTCGGTTACAGATAGTAACAAGCAATCTGTTCCTGGTGCCAATGTTGTTGTTGTAGGAGAAAACACCGGTGCTTCTACTGATTTTGACGGATCGTTTAAATTGACTACCACTGCTAAACTGCCTTTTTCTGTAAAGGTTTCTGCGGTAGGATTTGAATCTAAAACGGTAAGTGTAACAGCGGCAAATCAAAAAATAAATGTGATTTTAAAAGGTGAAGAAACAAAGCTAGATGAAATTGTAGTTTCGGCATCAAGAACGCCTGAAAGAGTTTTAGAGTCTCCTGTGACTATTGAAAGAATGGGGGTTCAAGAAATTAAAAGAACGGCTTCTCCTTCTTTTTATGATGGTTTGGAAAACATGAAGGAGGTGCAGATGAATACGAGTAGTATGTCGTTCAAGTCGATCAACACTAGAGGGTTTGCTACGGTTGCAAATACTCGTTTTATGCAGTTGGTAGATGGAATGGATAATGCTTCTCCGTTATTGAATTTTGTTTTAGGGAACATGATTGGGGTTTCAGAAATCGATGTTCAAAGTGTGGAATTGCTTCCAGGAGCTTCGTCTGCATTGTACGGAGCTAACGCTTTTAATGGAATTTTGTTTATGACTAGTAAAAGTCCGTTTACGAATCAAGGTATTTCGACTTACTTTAAATATGGTGCGACTTCACAAGAAGCGGCGGGTACAAATAGTTTTTATGATTTTGGTATTCGATTCGCTCATGCATTTAATAAATATTTTGCAGCCAAAGCAAACTTTACTTATATGCAGGCTACAGATTGGTATGCTACAAATTATGATGATAAAACAAGAGCTGGTATTGATAGGGCAAATCCAAGTTATGACGGTATAAACGTTTATGGAGATGAGGCTGCTACAAATATTAAAGGTGTTGGTCAGAAATTAGAAGCAATGGGGTTGATTCCGGTAGGAGCGTCTAATCTTTTACCGAATTCTATGGTTAGTAGAACAGGATATAATGAAATTGATTTAACAGATAACAAAGCGGCAAATACAAAGATTGATTTTTCTTTGCATGGAAGACCTTTTGGAGATGAAAGATTAGAGATTATCTGGCAGAGTAAATTTGGTACTGGAAATGCAGTTTATCAAGGTGCTAACAGGTATTACTTAAATAACTTTTTTATGCAGCAGCATAAGTTAGAGTTTAAAGGGAAAAACTTTTTTGTGAGAGGATATATGACTGGAGAAGATGGAGGTCAATCTTATGATATGATTTTTACAGGTATCAATATAAACAGAAAATGGAAAGATGATAATACTTGGTTTGGTCAATACGCAGGGGCGTTTATTCAAGGGACTTTAGCAGGTATGACACCAGAGCAGGCTCACGCAGCTGCAAGATCTACTGCTGATACAGGTCGTTTTTTACCTGGTACACAAGAGTTTAAAAATGCATTTAGTCAAGTAATAAGTGATCCAGACGTTTTAACTGGATCAAGATTGGTCGATAATTCGAAAATGTATCATTCAGATGCAAATTATAATTTTAGAGACATAATAAAATTTGCCGAAATTCAGGTTGGAGGTTCTTTTAGAGCATATGAGTTAAACTCTCACGGAAGAATCTATACCGATGCTGATAGTCAGATAAATTATAATGAATATGGTGCGTATGCACAATTAATGAAGAAATTTTTAGATGATAGATTGAAGTTCACGGGATCTCTTCGTTACGATAAGTCTAAAAATTTCGATGGTAATTATTCTCCACGTTTGTCTCTTGTGTATTCGGCTGGTGAAAAAAGAAATCACAATTTCAGAGGATCTTTCCAAACAGGTTTTAGAAACCCTACAACTCAAGATCAATATATAGGATTTAATATTGGAAATGCAGTGTTGCTTGGTTCTGCTCCTGATAACTTAACAAGATTTAATGAAACTTTTAATCTTAGTGCAGAAGGTCAGTCATATACAGGAAGTCCTACAAAAGTGATGAATGGTAATGATGCTTATGGAAACTCATACATAGCAAGTTCTGTAACTGCATTTTCTGCAATGGCAGGAAGTGATCCAGTTGCGGCGGCGGCTCTATTAAAAAAATCTAGAGCTAATTACGTAAAGCCTGAACAAGTAAAAGCTTTTGAGTTAGGGTATCGTTCTGTTTTTGAAGGAACATCAATTGATATTAATGGATACTATAATATTTACAACGACTTTATTGGTAATTTAAATGTAGTTTCTCCTTTCTATGGGACTGCTCAGGATGATCCTAATATTGCTGCAGGAACTTCTGATCCAGGCGTTCAGTCAATTAGAGCGCTTCAGAATGGTGAATATAGAACATATCAATTGTATACTAATTCAGACGTAGAAATAAATTCGTTAGGATTTGGAGTTGGGCTTTCTAGAAAAATTATTTCTGACTTTGAGCTAGGAGTAAATTATAACTATGCTCAGTTTGATTTTGATCAAGCAAAAGATCCAAGTTTTGAGCCTGGCTTTAATACACCAAAACATAGAGTGAAAATGTCAATTGGAAATGATAAGTTGTTTAAGAATTTCGGATTTAATGTTAGCGGAAGATGGAACAGTGAGTATTTATGGCAAGCTGGTTTTGCTGATGGTATGATTAAATCTGCGACTGTAATTGATGCTCAGGTTAATTATGGGATTCCAAAATTGAAATCGGTAGTAAAATTAGGTGCTGCTAATATTGGCGGTAAAGAATACTATCAAGTAATTGGGGCTGGATTAATCGGGCAGCAGTATTTTGCTTCTTGGACTATTAATCCATAATTGATTGTTAACTCTTAGTCAAATTCATTATTTATGTTTCTGAATGTCAAATTTGGAAGCAGGTAATTATAAAAAATATAAATTATGGTACAAAAATTCAAGTGGCTTTTATTGGTTTCGTTAACCTTTATGGCTTGTAATAGTGATGACGATGTAGCTCCGGTGGTAGAGTCGTCTGATGGTAAAGCTTTGACTGCTGGAAGTGCTGATTTTTCTAAATACGTTGCTTTAGGAGATTCTTTTGCTGCGGGATTTAGTGACAATGCTTTGTTTATTAAGGGTCAGGAAGGAGCTTATCCTAATATTTTGGCACAGCAATTTGCTTTAGTAGGAGGTGGTGATTTTAAAACACCTTTTGCAAATGATAATATAGGAGGGCTTTTGTTGGGAGGAAATGTTATTGCTGGGCCACGCTTATATTTTAATAACACTCCAATTCCTGTGGATGGTAAGCCAACAACTGAGGTGACAGCACATTTGTCAGGTACTTTTAATAATTTAGGAGTTCCTGGAGCAAAAAGCTTTCATTTGTTGGCTCCAGGTTATGGTAATGCAGCGGGAGTTACGGCAGGAACGGCAAATCCTTATTTTGCTCGCTTTGCATCGAGCGCTACAACTACAGTTTTGGCAGATGCTTTAAGTCAGAATCCGACTTTCTTTTCTTTATGGATTGGAGGAAATGATGAACTAGGTTATGCAACTGCTGGAGGAGATCCAACGGTGAATCCTTTAACGCCTCCTGCAACTTTTGAGGCGGCTTACAAAGGTTTGGTTGCTCAATTGGTTGCTGGCGGAAGAAAAGGGGTCATTGCGAATCTTCCAAATATTACAACTCTTCCTCATTTTCATGTGATAGCATATAATCAGTTAACGCAGGCTAATTTAAGTTCTAATGGAGTTAGTCTGGTTAATACTTTAAATGCTCAACTTTATGGGCCTTTGAGTAATGCTCTTGCTTTTTTGGGGCAGGGAAGCAGAATTAAACTTTTGTCTGCAACAGGAAATAATCCTCTGTTGATTGTAGATGAAACTTTACCAGACCTTTCGGCAAATTTAAAAGCTGTTTTGATGGGAGGAGGATTAGATGCTACTACTGCTACAGTAATGGGGCAAATTTTTGGACGAGCTAGACAAGCGCTTCCGACGGACTTAATTGTTTTAGGAGCTTCTTCTAGAATTGGACAAGTTCCAACTGTAGCTGCTGACGGAATTGCTTCGCCTTCACCTACATTATCACAATTAGGAGTTACTTTTCCTTTGCCTGATAGATATGTTTTGCTTCCTTCTGAAGTGGCAGAAATAGAAGTAGCGACTAATGCTTATAATACAGTGATCAATGCGGCTGCAGAGGCAAATGGTTTGGCAATTGTTGATGCAAAAACAATTATGGATAATTTAAACACATCGAATGGTATTACAATGAATAATTTTACATTGAAAGCGACATTTGTTACAGGAGGTATGTTTTCTTTAGATGGAGTCCATCCTTCGCCAAGAGGATACGCTTTTATTGCGAATAAATTTATTCAAGCTATAAATGCTAAATATGGTTCAAATTTAAAAGGGGTGGATATTGGTAATTATCCAGTTTTGTTTCCTTCAAAATTATAATCATATAGCTGTTTTCAATTTCAAAAAGCCGCTCATTTATATTAATGAAGCGGCTTTTTTCTTTTATTAAAAAAATGCTGTTTTTGTTGTTTTTTGGGCAAGTTTTATGAATCAAACAAAATGATGCTATTTTTTATGAAAAAAAAATTGATTTTATATTTTAAAAAATTATCTTTGCGCTCTGAAAAAAGAGGTATTTTCGATAAACCTAAATAGCTATTTAATAAATACATAAGTAATGTCAAAAGTAATAGGAAAAGTTGCTCAAATCATTGGACCAGTAGTAGACGTAGTTTTCAACGGTAAAGATGTTGAACTTCCAAAAATTTATGATTCACTAGAAGTCACTAAAAAAGACGGAACTATTTTAGTTCTAGAAGTACAATCTCATATTGGTGAAAACACTGTTCGTACCATTTCTATGGATTCAACAGATGGTTTAAGCAGAGGATATGAAGTAGTTGGAACTGGAAATCCAATCCAAATGCCAATCGGTCCAGACGTATATGGACGTTTATTTAATGTTGTTGGAGATGCAATTGACGGTTTAGGTGATTTGCCAAAAACTGGAGAAAATGGTCTGCCAATTCACAGACCTGCACCAAAATTTGAAGATTTGTCAACTTCATCTGAAGTTTTATTCACAGGTATTAAAGTAATCGATTTGATCGAGCCTTACGCAAAAGGAGGTAAAATTGGATTGTTTGGTGGTGCTGGTGTTGGTAAAACAGTATTGATTCAGGAGTTGATCAACAATATCGCAAAAGGTCACGGTGGACTTTCTGTATTCGCTGGAGTAGGTGAAAGAACACGTGAAGGAAATGACTTACTTCGTGAGATGTTAGAGTCAGGAATTATTAAATACGGTGATGATTTCATGCACTCTATGGAAAATGGAGGATGGGATTTATCTAAAGTAGATATGCCAGGAATGAGAGAGTCTAAAGCTACTTTCGTTTTCGGACAAATGAATGAGCCACCTGGAGCTCGTGCACGTGTGGCACTTTCAGGATTATCTATCGCTGAGTATTTCCGTGATGGAGCTGGATCTGACCAAGGAAAAGATGTATTGTTCTTCGTTGATAATATCTTCCGTTTTACTCAAGCAGGTTCTGAGGTATCGGCACTTTTAGGTCGTATGCCATCTGCAGTAGGTTACCAACCAACTTTGGCAACAGAGATGGGTGCTATGCAAGAGCGTATTACATCTACAAACAAAGGATCTATTACATCTGTACAAGCGGTTTACGTTCCTGCGGATGACTTAACTGACCCTGCGCCAGCTACAACTTTCGCGCACTTAGATGCTACAACTGTATTGTCTCGTAAAATCGCTGAGTTAGGTATCTATCCTGCGGTAGATCCGTTAGATTCTACTTCTAGAATCTTAACTCCACACATCTTAGGAGATGAGCACTACAACTGTGCACAAAGAGTAAAAGAGATTCTTCAAAAATACAAACAATTACAGGATATCATCGCGATCTTAGGTATGGAAGAGTTATCAGAAGATGATAAACTTGCAGTATCTAGAGCACGTCGTGTACAACGTTTCTTGTCTCAGCCGTTCCACGTAGCAGAGCAATTTACAGGTATTCCAGGTGTATTAGTTGATATTAAAGATACTATCAAAGGTTTCAACATGATCATCGATGGTGAGTTAGATCACCTTCCAGAGGCTGCTTTCAACTTGAAAGGTTCTATTCAAGATGCAATCGAAGCTGGAGAGAAAATGTTAGCTGAAGCGTAATAATATTGGTTGTTAGTTGTTAGTTGTCAGTTGTTAGAAAGCAACCATCAACCATCAACCATCAACTATTAACTAAAAAAAATATGATTTTAGAAATAGTATCACCAGAAGCGAAATTATTTTCAGGAGAGGTAACATCTGTTACTTTGCCAGGAGTTAATGGTAGTTTTCAGATTTTAAATCATCACGCCCCAATTGTTTCTATTTTAGAAGAAGGAACAATTAAAATTGCAGCTCCAAGCTTCAGTTTTTCTAAAGAGGCTGCTGATAAGTTTACGAGAGTTAATGATCAAACTTATACTTTAGAGATTAAGTCAGGAACAATCGAAATGAAAAACAATAAGATAATTGTATTAGTTGACTAAAACAATTTCAAAAATAAACTGAAAAGCCAGACAGTATTGTCTGGCTTTTTTTATTTTTGATTTATGAGGGAAAATGAAATTTCTATTTTTACTGGAAAAAGAGCTTGGTATGAGCTGTTATTGGCTTCATTTTTTTTTGGAGCTTTTATTTACATGATTGTTTTGTTTGTCTATTTTGCATTTATTGAAGTTTCGGTTAAGATAGCGATCAGAGCTTTTGCAACATTTCTTGTGTTTGGCACATACTGTTTAGTTTACGGATTTAAATTTTCTGCAACTAAAAACATGCTAATAAATTTGCAGACCAATACTTTAATTTCAAGATATATTATTGGTCCATTTTCATACGATGTGAAATTGAAAGTAACCGAATTTGAATATGTTTCTTTTTTTGAAGATAGATATGGTGAGTTTGGGACAAATCTTTGGTATGTTAAAAATAAGCATTACAAAATGTACAGTTTTGAAGATAAAGAATCAGCGTTTCAATTTTCTCTTAATCTTTCCAACAAGCTTAATATTGATTTACTTGATGCTACCGAAAAAGGAAATTTTAAATGGGTAGAAAAGGAAAAGGTATAATAAATTGAAAGCCAGATAGTATTGTCTGGCTTTTTTTATTTTATTATTTTTGAACCATCAAAATCTCTTTATAAAATATTGATCAACTGTAAAGGCTTAGGATGCCTTTACTCTTTGTTTCATCTAATGGTGGAGCATAACTTTTTATGTCAAATTTTATAAAGAATATATATGAAAAATATATCAAAAGTTGCTGTTCTTGGCGGTGGCGGAAGAACAGGAAAATATCTTGTAAACCAGTTATTAGAAAACGGGTTTAGTGTAAAACTTCTATTAAGAAATCCAGACAATTTTGCCATTCAAAATTCAAAGTTAGAAATCATTAAAGGCGATGCGATTAATGAAGAATCTATAAAGTTATTACTCAAAGATTGTCAGGCTGTAATTAGTACTATTGGTCAGAGGCCAGGGGAACCAATGGTGGCGAGTCAAGCAACAAAGAATGTTCTAAATGCTATGAATTCGTATGGAATTCGGAGGTATGTTCTTCTTGCTGGACTGAATATAGATACTCCATTCGATAAAAAAGGCCCGAAAACATTGATGGCAACCGACTGGATGAAAACTAATTTTCCTGAGATCCAGAAAGATCGCCAATTTACGTTTGATCTTTTAATGGACAGTAAGGTTGATTGGACGCAGGTTCGTGTTCCATTAATTGTATTTTCTCATGATAGTCATGAAATCTCTGTAAATCTTGAAGATTGTTTAGGAGATACCATTACAGCATTGGATATTTCGAAGTTTCTTATAAAAGAAATGTTGGAATCACATTATGTTAGACAGTCGCCTTTTATTAGCGCTATTTAAATTTATACAGACAGCGGGTTCTCTAGAATCCGCTGTTTATTTTATTCTAATAGGAATTGTCTAACTTTGTATTTATGAAACTTCCTGAAGAACTTAATCGAAGAATAAAGACTCTTAAACAGAACAGTCAGTTTAGAAAATTACCTGTGTTTAATAATCTGATTGATTTTTCTTCTAGTGATTACATTGGATTTTCTAAATCTGAAAGTATTTACAAGCATGCACATGCTTATCTATTAGAAAATGAGTTTTTTCAAAACGGTGCTACAGGTTCAAGATTGACTACAGGGAATCATTCTCTTTATCAAATTGCAGAAAATTTTATAGCGCAATTTCATGAGGCAGAATCGGCCTTAATTTTCAATTCGGGATACAATGCCAATTTGGGATTTTTTAGCGCTGTACCGCAAGAAAATGACATTGTTTTGTATGATGAATTGTGCCATGCTTCTATAAAAGATGGAATTGCGATGTCTAGTGCTAAATCGCATCATTTTATCCATAACGATTTTGAAGATTTAGAAAAGTATATTCTTAAATTTTCAGATTCTACAATTTACATCGTTACCGAAACTGTTTTCTCTATGGACGGTGATAGTCCTAATTTAGAAGAATTGATACAGCTGTCAGGAAAATACAATTGTTATTTGATTGTTGATGAAGCTCACGCTTTAGGTGTTTTTGGAGAAAAAGGAGAAGGACTGGCTCAGTATTTACAATTGCATGACAAAATTTTTGCGCGAATTGTAACTTTTGGAAAGGCTTTAGGTTGCCAAGGATCGGCAGTTTTAGGAAGTGTTGAACTTAAAGATTATCTAATCAATTTTGCTCGAAGTTTTGTATATACAACTGCTTTGCCTCCTCATGATGTAGCAATAATTTTTACGGCATATCAGCAATTAGAAATAGAAAAAGAGACTATTGAAAATCTTCGTCAGAATATCGTATTTTTCAATCAGCAGAAAAATTTATTGGGATTAAAACCAATGTTTGTTCATAGTAAATCTTCAATACATTCTGCGATTGTTCCAGGAAATGAAAAGCTTAAAAAACTGGTGCAACAACTTCAGGACAAAGGGTTCGATGTTCAGTCTATTCGTTCTCCAATTGTTGCTGAGGGTCAGGAACGCGTTCGTTTTTGCATTCATAATTATAATTCTAAGGAAGAGATTAATCAAGTCTTGGAATTGGTTAGAGATTTCGTTTTTGGTTAACGCTAAAAAAAGAGTACAAAACAAGAAACCCATCTACATGATGGGTTTTTGTTGTTAATTGAATATGATTTTCTTTGTTACTACATGATCATTTTCTAGAATTATTTTTACCAGTAAAACTTGATTGCTTGAATATAAGTTTGTTATTTCTAATTCTTTTGCCTCAATCTTATTTTTGCTGTAAAGCAATTGTCCGCCGATTGAAAAGATTTTTACTTCTTTAATGTTTTCAGATCCGCTCGCTACATTAATTACTTTTGATTTTACAGCAACGAGTATTCCATCAGTTAGATTTTCAAAATCATCTGTGCCTAATGTTTTATTTGTGTAACGCAAAACAAAACGAGTTGTATTGGTCCCGATAGCAGTTTTAAATGTATAATTTTCTTTTCGTAAATCTATTATTTTACCTAGAGCTTTATCTTCTAAATAAACTTCTTGAGTACTAAAGAATCCGTCTGCGTGATCGATTGATATTGTAAGGTTGGTTTCAATCGTGCTTTTATAGCCAAGAGAAACAATATCTGTATTTTCAAAAGGAAGTGCACGACCTTGAATCGTTAATTTTTTAGATTCACTGATGCTATAAAAATCAATGTAAGAGTTACCTCCTCTTGTCGTAGCATCATAATTATGATCTAAGCTATTGGTTGCTTCAGTTGCATATCCAACAAGCATTTGTTTGAAAGCACCTTCTGAATTGGTTAAATTTAGCCACAAACGATTTTTTTCTATTTTACTAACGTTCTCACTAGTTTTAAAGAAAGAAGTGTTATTAGCCTTAACTCTTTGTTTGTTTGTAAACAAAACAGAGTTTACTTTTGGTATAACAAAAAAACCTTGCCCCGCAGCAATGTAGCCGTTAGGAGTTTTTCCTTTGGGAGATGGCTGAGTTTCTCCCATTAATGAAAAAACAGCAAAATCTGAACTAGAATAAGTAAACGTGTTCGTTCCCTCGATTATTTTCGGTGGCGTATCGTGTGACCAGAAGTATAAAGGTCCTACATCTCCATTATCTCTAATGAATTGTTCAGCATCAATCGAAGATGGATATGGGTTTCCTAGTAGATTCAGGTTTCCAGCTACAAGCGAAATTGGTATATTTCCGTTATTTGGTGTTCCTGTAAATTTTGCAGTAAAATCTTTTGGAGTAGTAAGGTCGTATGTTTGTGGAGCTCTAATGCTGTATCCATTTCCAGCTTCCATTTTCTTTTCTCCAAAATTATCCAGTATCCATGTGTTATTTGAAGGATTCCAGTAATGGAATTTGTCATACAAAGTTTCTGGAGATAAATCATGCATTGATAGGCCAATTACAGGCGACGACCAGTATGTTACATCGTAACGAACGACATTAGTCGTTCTTTGTATTTCAAAAGCTTTTGAACTTCCTCCTGTAAACATATCTTTACTTGTTGAAGTTTGAAGCAATGATCCTCCATCTAAAATGAGTAGTTTTCCTTCGCCAAGAACATTTATATCTTCATCAACAGTCAATGTAACATCTTTTTTGACAGTTAATGTAGCCTTATCATTTATTGTGCAAGAACAAACTGTAAGGTCTGAACTTAATTCTGTATTTGCAGTTATTATTAAAGAACTGCCATTTCCATTATTTGGAACATCTATAAAAATAACAGAAGATTTTGCACCACCTGCATTTTCCTTTAAACGTATTTCTATTTCGGTTTTGCTATTTAAAGAAAAAATCCTTCCTTCTTTAACCAACACGGCGTCGTCTGTATTTCCTGTTTCATTGAAAACCTGCTCACCATCTACATAAATTTGAAGATCGTCATCATAATTTGCAACTTGTATTTGGTATTGACCGCATGCAAAACCTCTACGTTTAGAAACTACTGTGAAGTAATCATTAGGCATAGGCGCACCCTGCCAGTTGTTTGCTGCATATGGAGATTTGGCTGTTGGCCAGAATGCTGTTGAGTTTGCATTCGGATTTGGATCTACATAATAACCTGCATATCCCGTTTTTTGTAATGTTAAATCACTGCCGTTGTATCCGTAGACATTCCAAACTTTGTCTCCAAATTGTGTAGGATCACCTTTCGTTAAGCCAAAAGAAAAAGAAGTTCTAGCATCTTCTGCTACTTCGAAATAATCTATAACAAATTCATAATCTTTGTTGGCTTCAAGTTTAAACAAAGTAGAGTTAATAGAATAATTTCCTCTGCCCCATCTTTCTAAAACAATTTCACCATTAATATACAATCTGATCGCGTCATCTCCGCCGACTGCAAAATTGTAAAGACCAGTTTCAGATACCGAAGTGCGCATTCTATAACGTACCAAGAAAGAATCGATAGGTGGAGCTTCGCATGGAAAGTTTGCGGTAACACCAGTAATAGCTTCTTTTTTTACATCTCTGTCAAAAATTGCATTCTCGGTTACGGTTCCGATATAAGTCGCGACTGACGTATTAGGGATTTCATTGTAGCCAATATTAGGAACTACATTCGTCGAAGCCCATTTATATACATATCCATTCCACTTGTCAACTCCAAATATGGCAGGATCTTGGGTTGGTGCGCAAGGAGCTAATTCATCTGCTCCCATATATGGTTTAACTCTTGCTTCTTTATCAATATCATTTGTAACTTCTAGAATAGCTATACCTTGCAAATTTTTGTTAGTAGCAACATCTTGTAAGTGATAATCAGAAGTAAAAGAAGGGTTAATAATTGTAGAATTAGTATCTGAAGTGGCACTATTCCAGCCTTCCGAACCTGTGGGGCCTGGATTTGTGCCAATATATTCATTAGCGCCTATTCTGTTTGAGAAACCATTGGCGCTGTTGGTCACATAATAATTGTTGTGGCTTACTGTTCCTAAAGTACCACCAGCCTTAAAGATGCCGTATTGTATTCCAGACTGCGTGTTAACAAAAATATTATTTCTGACGTTAATGCCAGAGCCTCCAGTTATGTAAAGACAAGAAGCGCGTGTTGATTTTCCGCCAGAACTAATAATTGTATTGTAATATAAATTTGTTGTGCTTCCAGATTGGATAAAAATATTATGCCCCCTATAGTGAATATTTCCACTTTCAGAAGTTTCAGCAGGAGTGTAAACATTACTTATAATGTTGTTTGCAATAGTGTTGACTCCACTAGATTTTACCAATATACCAGCAGTTAAATAGCTGTTACTGTACCAAATGTTTTCGATATTATTGATTTTATTGCTAGAAATAGTACCAGAGCTTGTTCCTAAAAGAACAATTCCGGCACAATCATTTCCTTGATTTTCAGTGTTTTTAATTCCTGATATAGTATTGTCGGAAATTTCGTAATTTAAGGCATTAGACATATAGATTCCCCTAACTGGTTTTTCAGATTCAATATTAGTGGTATTGCCAATTTTATTTCCTTGTATTATCCAACCAGTTGGGGATAAAGTACCGTTACTGTTTCCATTAATGTTGATCCCGTCTTTTACATTAAACATTTCATTATTTATAATAGAAATGTCTGCGTTAGGAGAGCTATTTGTTTGTGTGCCAATTGAATTGTTGCCTCCGTATTGATTGCTTCCAGAATAAACTCCTGTTAAAAGTGTTAGCAGTTGATTACGAGATGAAAATTTTAATTTAGTATTCTTAATTGTAATGTTATTTGATCCAGTCGCGCCATTACTTGCAATCCATATGATAGATCTGCGAACACTGTTTATATTATCAGTATTAATTAAAGTCAGATTTTTTGTATTAGCGGTTGAGTTGCTTCCATCAATAATAACATTGCTGGCTCCGTTAAATAAAAAAATTGCTGGAAGAGCTGTATAGGTATTTATATTCTTGATAGTAATCTCAATATCTTTATCTGTATAAGGCTTAATTGTCAAAGTATTATCTTTGCTGGAATTTTTGTATTTGTTAATTATATATTGAGAAGTAATTGTTTGGTTTTGTGCAAGTAAGAATTTTACTGGACCAGCAAAGCCCTCTTCTTCTAATTTTTTGAGGGCGCTCGAAAGAGATTGAAATTCTGTTTTTAAATTTTCTGAGCTAATAATATAATCACCACTCAAACCTTGAGCAAACGTTAAAAAAGGTAACAATAAGAATAAAAGTAAAGTTTTTTTCATGCTAAATGTTTTCTATCAATTTGTTATGCGGGCATAGGACTTGTGAGTCCGCGCAAATATAGATACATCTACGAGCTTGATTTTACTAGGGTTTTTGGAACCTCGATATAATCGATGAATTGGTAAAATAGTCGATGAAGTGCATTAAAAATTTTAATGTTCGATAAGTATTCCTATAAAACCTGAGAAACAATTATAAGAATAATCTCAAATATCGGTGTTTTTTAAGACTGTTTTTTGAGATTTTAGACTAGAAAACGTCAGATTTGGTATAAATTCTTCAAAAAGAGAATAATTTATAACCAAAAGTTATCGCGGATTGTGTAGGTAATTTAAGATGTTTTAAAAGAAAAATTAAATGGATTTGAAAAATAGAAAAAGCGGCTTTTTTAAAATGTTATGATAAATTAGTTTTCTTCTAGTTCTTTAGCTTTTTCATAAACCAGATTACTTTCGTAACCTCTACGAAGCATATAGTCGCAGAACTTTTTGCGTTTTTTAAGCTGATTGGTTTCCGAAATACTATTCCAGCATCTTTCTGATAGATTTTCGAAGGTCTCAAAATATTCTTCTGCAGAAATTTCTTTTAGCGCAAGCGTAATATTTGTTGATGAAATGTTTCTTGCTTTCAGTTCGTTGGTGATTCTAATTTTTCCCCAATGTTTGATTCGGTGTTTGCCTCTCGCAAAGCTACAGGCAAAACGGGTTTCGTTTAAAAAATTCCCTTCTATAAGCTGTACGATAATGCTGTCTATCTCTTCAGAAGTCATTTTTAGGCTGTATAATTTGGCTGTTACCTCGTCATGGCAACGCTCTTGATAGGCACAAAAATGTTCTAATTTTTGTAAAGCTTCTTTGAGAGTAAAAGTGCTTTTCGTCGGCTTTTTCATGCATTTTAACGTTTAAATTGATTTGTGCTCAATTAGTTATAAAAAAATTCTAAAATTTGTTAATATATTATGAAAAGAAATAAATTATAACCTTGTGTATTAGGCTAATTTAAATATTTTTGTACGGAATTTTAACAGTTTTTATATTCTGGTAAAAGTCAAAAATTTAACATTTAGTTTCCATTAAAATACCCAAATGAACATTTTATTTTTTTGAAAATATAATGCCCATTTTTTGCTTTTTAGCAAACCAAAAACAAATTTAAAATAAATACCTACTAACATATGATGAGAAAATTACTTTACTCGTTTTTATTTTTTATTTTCCCTAAGTTTTTATCTAAAAGATCATACACGCCAAGTTTAGGTTTACTTTGTTTGGGGATGTTTTTTGTGGTTTCTTTTGCTTTAGGACAAACTAGATGGACTGGTACTACAAGCAATGCATGGACTACAGCTTCAAATTGGTCTCCCGCGGTAGTTCCAGGGACCAATGATGATGTAATTATTGGAAATTTCGTTCCAGGTTATCAACCGACATTAAGTGCTAGTACAACTGTAAAAAGCCTAACAATAAATGGACGGTCAACTACAAGTAATACTAGAGGTGGAGACTTGACTATTAGCACAGGGGCTACTTTAACGATTACTAATAATCTTATTATGAATGGCTCTACAGGAGGGAATTCGGGAGGGAATGTACGTATAGTAGCTAACGGAACAGGATCAATTAGTGTAGGCGGAAATTTCACTACAAATAATTCTACAGGCGGACCTCCTGAGCAGCCGACATTGACATTAGGATCAGGAACGTTTACGATTGGTGGAAATTTTACGTTAAGCTCATTAGCTATTTTTAATCCAGGTACTAGTACGGTTATATTTAATAGTAGTGCAGCTTCATTAATTCAAACTTCTACTGCATTAACCACATTTTATAATTTAACGATAAATAAATCAACTTCTACAGGAACAGTAACAAACAGTTCTAAAGCAATAGATATTGATGGTAATTTAAATATAACTAGTGGGAATTTAACATTATCAGCAAGTGATAATAATTATACGGTTTTAGGAGATCTAGTAGTTGCAACAAATGGCACCCTTACTCATAATGTCGATTGGAGCGTTACGGCGACTCAAAAACAATTAACAGTGGGAGGCAACTTGTGGATAAACGGTACATATTCTAAGGGTTCTGCAGCACGAGCGCATGTGCAAATGAATGGTTCTGGTAAAACTGTTCACACAGGAAGCTCTTCGCTTAATATTCTTACTATTGCAACAACGGGAACGATAACTGCAGATGGAACGCTTACAGTAAATGATAACTTCTGGGCTCCCTTTGGTACAGGAGGAACATTTGTAACAGGAAGCAATACTATTACTGCTAATGGATCTTTATTGATTAGTAATGGAAGTGTTAATGCAAATGGAGGTACACTTAATGTTTCCAATGGAGGATCGATATTAGTTGGACAAGCAGCAGGAGCTTATGGTTCTTTAACTATTAACGGTGCGACAGTAATTACAGACGGAATTGTTCTTGGAGATGTAGCTGGGACAGCAAATTCTTCAATTACACAGAACATGGGTACATTAACAATAAATGGTGCGGTTACTATTAATCAGCCTGTAGCAAATTCTATTACAAATGCATGGAATATAAATGCGATGACTGCTAGTGTTTCGGGTTTAATAACTTTTGCAGGAACAAATGCAACAAATTCACGAGTCGGAAAAATCGCAATAACTTCAGGTACATTAAATGCAAATGGCGGAATAACGTTTGTTAATTCTGCATCTGCTACAAAGGTGATTGATATATCTGGAGCAGGTAATATTAATTTAAAAGGAGCATTGACAAATTCTAATTTTGCAACATTAAATGCTGGTAGCTCAAGTAACTTTAATTATGTAGATTCAAATTCTCAAACTATTAATTTTTTTGGAGGAACCAATAGCGGTTATAATAATTTAAATATTGATAACACAAGTAGCGGAGGAGCAACTCTTAGTGTTGCTATATCGGCGACTAATGTAAAAGGGGATCTGTTTGTTGGAAGTAAAAATTCAAGTAGTACTTTTAATAATGGTGGTTTTGCAATAACATTGAATAATGGTAAAAACTTCAAAGTAGAAAACACTTCAACTTTTAATTTAACTGGAACAAGTGGAATGGTAACTGTTTCTGGAACAGGGGCAAAAACATTTGGTGCTACTAGTACAGTAAATTATGGAGGGACTAACCAAACAGTTTCTTCAGAGACTTATGGCCATCTTTCTATTAATGGAACTGGAACTAAAACTTTAAGCGGCGCAACAACAGCATTAGGAAATGTAATCATCGGAGGAAATGCCAGTATATTGGATGTCTCTGGTTCTAATTTTGCTCTTAATGCTGGAGGAAATTTCACTACTAGTGGCGGAACTTTTATTCAAAGATCAGGTATAGTAACTCTAAATGGAACGAACCAATCGTTCAATATTCCTAATTTCTATAATCTTAGATTATCTGGAAGTGGAACAAAAACATTTGCAGCAACTACAGGAGTAACAAATGATTTAATTATAAATTCAAATGTAAATGCAAGTTTAGGAATAGGTCAAATCCATACCACAAATACGCTTACTTTAGGAGCAAACCAAGTTTTACCTTCTACATGGGGAAATACAATTTCTCCTGCTTTAAGAAAAGATGATACTTTTTTTATTGCTACTACAGGAATTATAAGAGTAGCATCAAGCACATGTACCAATTTTTCATCGGTTGCACAGATTACTAGTGTTTCTTTGAATAATACAGTAAGAACAAGTTCAGGAACAGGCAGTTTTGAAGATCTTATTTCGCCAGCCTTAACAACTGTAGTTAAGGGGCAAAGTTATGCTCTTACGGTAACAGGAAATACATTAAGTGACCAGAATGGATATTATTCGGTGTTTTTTGACTGGAATAATGATGGTGTTTTTGCCTCGTCCGAATATTCTCAAATTGGTTCAATAAGAAATTCAAATGGTGCCGATGGTAAGAGCGCTTCTTTATATGTTACAATTCCTGCAGGTTCAGGCTCTGTAGCGGGGACTGTAAAAATGCGTATTATTGGCCGTATAGGAGATTATAATAATACAGCATGTGCAATCGGTGGTACAGGACAAATGGAAGATTATACTATTTCAATTCAAGAAACCTGTAGTGGTAATTTTACGCCAGGACAAACGAATACTTCGGTAGCTTCAGTATGTCCAAATACCCCTTTTACATTATCTATTTCAAACACGATACAAGATGGGGCTACTTATATTTGGCAAACATCACCAAATGGATCTGATCCATGGACTAATGCTGTACCTGCGCCAAGTAGTTTCTTTGGAAAAGAAACGTTTGATACAACAAATTCGGATGCTGGTGTTTATGGAGCAGCGGTTATAGCAGGCGGACAATTAGTGTTGACTCCAGCAATTAATAGTCAATATGGGGCTTATGTCGTTAAAAAAACACCTGGTTCAAATATTGATGCATTTAGTGTAAATTTTGATTATCAAATTCCTCCTGGTGGAGGAGCTGATGGTTTCAGTTTGAGTTATGCAGATGACGTGCAAGAAGATGCTGCTGGAGGAGAAAGTGGCTCAGGATCGGGATTAATTGTTGAATTTGATACATATGATAATGATGGAGATATAGCAGGACAAGGAAGTCGTATCAGAATTAAATATGCTGGTGCCACTCTTTATAATTCAAGTATTAATGCCCCAAGCTTACGACCTACAGCAGGAGATACGCCTGTTTTATTAAGAGTAGATGCAAAAGGCAAATTAACATTGACAATAAACAATAGTGTAGTAGTTTCAAATTTAGCGTTACCTGCAGGTTATCTATCAAGCAATAAATCACTTTGGAGATTTAAGTTTGCGGCTAGAACCGGCGGAATAAATGATAAACAGATAATAGATAATTTATTAATTAATTATCTGGATATTACAGCTTCAGGGCCAACATTTACAACCACTCAAACGACTAAGACGTACTATCGTGTCGGGATTTCTTGTGGTTCATCTTCACCGAATTATTCGCAAGCTGTAATGGTAGATATGATTTCGGCAACAATTAGCGCAATGACAGCGACGGCTTGTTCAGCGGTAGCTTTTTCATCGAAGCCACTTGATGGAACAAATGGAACAATTCCAGCAAATACAAAATATACTTGGACAACACCATCTATGCCTACGGGATTGACAGGTGGAGCAGGAAATACTGTGGCATCATCTACTATAACAGGAACATTAACAAATACTACATCAACAGCTCAAACGGCAATTTATACAGTTACTCCAATTACAGGAACCTGTACAGGAGTGCCTTTCACGGTTACAGTTACAGTAAACCCAATACCAGCAACCCCATCAACTTCACAGACCAATGTATCTTGTGGTACTTTAGGAAGTATAACATTAACTAATTTGCCATCAGTAAAATGGACTGTTTATCTAAATGATCTGTCAGGGGCGCATCAATATTCTCGTCAAAATGCAGAAACTGACTTGACTATTCACGATTTACCAGTTGGAACATATAATTTTACTGTTGAAGATGTTACTTCGGGATGTATTTCAGATGTGGCATCTGTGCAGATAATAGACATTAGTACAAATACAATATGGAACGGCTCAGCATGGTCAAATGGTGAACCAAATGCAAATACAAGTGTTACAATTAGCTCGGTTTTGCCAGACCAACCTTTTTCTGCAGCTAAACCAAACATAACAGCATGTTCTTTAAATATTAGCGTTCCAAATGGCGCAACAGATCCTAACGTAATTATTCCGTCAGAAATGACTTTAACCGTCACAAACGGTATAACAAGTAACGGTAAATTGGTTTTTGAAAGTGGTTCAAGTTTATTACAAGGAGCAAATGCTGTAAATTCAGGTAATATTTCTTATAAAAGAAAAGTTGATTTGACCCGTTACGATGTAGTTTATTGGGGATCACCAGTAACGGATGCAAATATGACCATGGCTAAGTTTTCTCCAAACACTTTGTGGGACAAATACCATTATTGGGATGCTGCTAACGGACAATGGATTCTTGATAGCTTCGGTACAAAAGTTATGAAAGAGGGAGAAGGATATAGTATCAGAGCTCCACAAAATTTTAGCTTAACAATCCCAGACACATTTGAAGGTATATTTGTTGGAGTGCCAAATAATGGAGACGTATCAGTTCCTGTATTAGAAAATAAATTAAACTTGATAGGTAACCCTTACCCTTCTCCAATAAGCGCAAAAGAGTTGATGCTGGCAAATAAAACCCAATTAGGATCATTATATTTTTGGTCACACAATTCGCCTCCGCAAATTATTCCAGGAACTAATACTTTCCAGTACATAAGTTCAGATTTTGTGGTTTTTAATGGAACAGGTTCGACAAGAGTAAATGATGATCCTGCTACAGAATTTAAAGGTTTTATTGGGGCAGGACAAGCTTTTTTTACAATATCGCCTGCAGGTGCAACGGCAATTAAATTTAATAATGATCTTCGTAAAGCAAGCTCACAGAATACACAATTTTATAAACCAAGTGAAGCCAGTAAAACTGAAGGTAACCGTCTTTGGCTGAATATTGCAAACTCGCAAGGTGCTTTTAAACAGATATTAATCGGATATGTTGAAGGAGCGACTAATGGTATTGATTTCAGTTATGACGCTACGACAAGAGGAGGTACTGCTTATATTGATTTTTATAGTATCAGTGAATCTAGAAAATTAACGATTCAAGGTCGTGCACTTCCTTTTGATGATACAGACGTAGTTCCTTTAGGTTATAAGAGTGGTGTTGATGATAAAGGGGATCGTAACTTCACGATTTCTATTGATCATGCAGACGGATTATTTGCTACCCAAGCTGTATACTTAGAAGATAAAGCTCTAGGTAAAATAATAGATTTACGAAAAGAGAATTATACTTTCTTTAGTTTAGCAGGAAGCAATTCAACTCGTTTTTCGATTCGTTATACAAATAAAACTTTAGGGACAGATGATTTTGAAAATCTTGAGAATACGGTTTTAGTTTCAGTGAAAGACAAAGCAGTAAATATTACATCATCTAAAGAAACGATTAAAGAAGTAAATGTTTACAACGTTGGAGCGCAGTTGTTATATAGCAATAACAAAGTGAATGCTTCAGACTTGCAAATTAAAAACTTGCATTCTAGCGATCAAGTATTATTGGTGAAAATAACCTTAGAAAACGGGCATACCTTTACTAAAAAAGTTATTTTTTCTAATCTGTAAATAATATAACGTCAATATTTGAAAGCCCATTCATAAAAGAATGGGTTTTTTTGTGCTTAAAATATCCCTAAATCTTGGTATTGCGCATATTACCTTAACTTTATAAATTTAGCTTAATTCTTACAAAATTAACTTTAATTATACTGTTTTGATTAAAAATTTATTTTATTCTTTAATTTCACTTTTGCTCATTCCTGGTTCAAGTCTTTTTGCACAACAGGGTAAAGTCGATCATACTTTTAACGCATTTGATGACGGACAAAACGGAGACGGTTTTGACGGAGCTGTACGAACTCTTCTCTTACAAAAAAATGGTAGTTTGATTGTTGGAGGTGATTATCTTAGTTTAAACGGATTTCCAGTCTCTTATCTTACGTGTTTAAATCCTAACGGATCTATTGATGAAAGTTTTAATACAGGTACAGGTTTTAATGGCAAAATTTACGCATCATATTTACAGCCAGACGGTAAAATTATCTTAGGAGGAAATTTTACAATGTATAACGGAATCAATGCGGGAAGACTTATCCGTCTCAA
This sequence comes from Flavobacterium sp. PLA-DH12, assembly GCF_059511845.1. Classification (NCBI taxonomy): domain Bacteria; kingdom Pseudomonadati; phylum Bacteroidota; class Flavobacteriia; order Flavobacteriales; family Flavobacteriaceae; genus Flavobacterium; species Flavobacterium sp. PLA-DH12. The sequence continues at coordinate 154,408 of NZ_JCAMPD010000002.1, read as the reverse complement.
TTCTGATGGATCTTATGACCCAACTTTTAATACTACGGTAGGAGTGACAACAGGAATTGTCTATGACATTACAATGCAGTCAGATGGGAAAATAATAATTGTTGGAAGCTTTTCAAAATATACAAATACAACAGTAAATCGGGTGGCTCGTTTGCTTCCAAACGGAACACTAGATTCTTCATTTTTGACTGGTTCTGGTTCAACTTTAAATATTACTCATGTTAAGATAACAGATGATGAAAAAGTCATTCTTACAGGTAATTTTATCACGTTTAATGGAATTTCGGCAAATAGAATTGTACGCTTAAATAGTAATGGCAGTTTCGATTTTACTTTTAATTGTGGGGATGGGTTTAATGATGATGTTAACGCCATCGCATTGCAATCTGATGGAAAAATCGTATTAGGAGGAAACTTTACCACATTCAATAATGCTGTAGCCAATCGTCTTATTCGATTAAATATAGATGGTACAAAAGACGAAAGTTTTCAAACAGGATTAGGTTTTAGTAAAGAAGGAGTTCAAACCTTAAAAATAGATTTAAACGGAGATTTAATGGTAGGAGGATCTTTTACAGGTTTGTACAATAGCAACGATGTTAATAGACTAGTTTTTCTAAATCCGGATGGAACCGTAAAATCAAATTTTGATATTGGCTCTGGGCCTTCTTCTGCATCTGTTTTATGTCTAGAATTTGACGAAGAAGGTTCTTGGTTTGTTGGAGGATCTTTTTATGTGTTTAATGGTCTCAATCAAGGCAGATTGGCTAAAATTAATAACGAAGGCGAACACGATATTGGTTATTTGTCATCAGGAATAGGTTTTGATAATTCTGTTTTGAGTCTTTTACCACTTCCAAATCAAAAAACAATTGTTGGGGGTAATTTCAGTAAATTCAATGGAGTACCAGTTTCAAGAATAACCTGTTTGTTAGAAGACGGTTCACTTGATCCATCCTTTAATACTGGAAAATCTGGTGCAAATAACTTAGTAAAAACAATTGCCTTACAGACTGATGGGAAAGCAATTATTGGAGGAAATTTTACAAAGTATAATGATATAAACAGTAACAGGATTGTTAGAATTTTATCTAATGGAGAAATCGATAATTCATTTAATAGCGGAGACGGGTTTAATTCCCAAGTCTACGCCCTGGCAATTCAGAATGACCAAAAAATAATTGTTGCAGGCGCATTCACAAAATACAATGGCACAAGTTTGAATAGGATTTTAAGACTTCTTCCAGATGGCTCAAAAGACACCAGTTTTAATATTGGTTTGGGCGCCGATGGAACTATTGAAGCGATATTGATACAATCTGATGGAAAGATTCTTCTTGGGGGGCATTTTAAAACTTTTAATGCACAGTCTTTTTCTGGTTTAGTTCGTCTAAATTCTGATGGCAGTATTGATTCTAGCTTTAATATTCAAAATGGTTTTGATAAATATGTTTATGCATTGGCACTCCAATCAAATAAAAAAATTATTGTTGGAGGAACATTTTTAACGTTTAATGGCATTCCTGAAAAAAGAATAGTTCGGCTAAATAGTGATGGAAGTCTTGATAATGCATTTGAATCTGGAACTGGTTTTAGTAAAGGAGATGTCCGTTCAATTTTAGTACAGCCAGATGACCGAATTTTGGTTGGAGGAGCTTTTTCGGGAACATACAATAATACGGCATCTTCCAGACTTATTAGGTTGATGCCTTCTGGAGTTTTTGATAATTCTTTTACTGCGCCTTTAAATAACACCCTGTTTGATATGAAATTTAGTGCAGATTATAAATTGTTTATTGGAGGTAATTTTAATTCAGTTGCAGGTATATCAAAACATAGAGTCGCTCGTTTAAAACTTTGTGTAAATACTACAGTTTGGAATGGCGAGATATGGTCAAACGGCCCGCCATCAGCAGGAAAAGATGTATATTTTAAAGAGAATTTCCCGCAACTAACCAGTACTGCTATTTGCGGTTGCAATATTGATCAAGGTAAGACCGTGACCTTGTTAGAAAAAAATACTCTCGCAGTAGAGTTTGCATATACTGGTTCTGGAACTTTAGTCTTAGAAGATGCAGCAAGTTTATATCAGTCAGATGATGATATGGTAAATACAGGAATTATTCATTTAATAAGAAAAACAAAACCGGTAATCCGTTATGATATGACCTATTGGTCTTCGCCTGTTGATAAGCAAACAATGAAAGATTTTTCACCAGATACTCTTGGAGATAAATTCTATTGGCATGACCCAATTTCTAACTGGATAATCGATTATAATGGAACTATGGATATGATTCCTGGGCAAGGTTACTGTATTAGGGCTCCGCAAAATTATTCAATTACTGATCGCAAAATATTTGAGGGGACTTTTAAAGGGATTCCGAACAATGGTAAAATAGATGCTGAGTTTAAAGTAGTAAATAGCCTTTATCTGATAGGAAACCCATATCCTTCGGCCATAAATGCAGATCTTTTTATAAAAAACAATTCTTCAAAAATACACGGTGCTCTTTATTTTTGGACGCATAGCACACCTCCTTCCAATGGCAAATATTCAGCAGATGACTGCGTGGTATATAATCTTTTAGGAGGTGTTGGAATAAGTTCTTCTTTAAATTCAGAAAATTATAATACAACACCAGATGGCACAATAGCTTCTGGGCAAGGCTTTTTTGTACAAAGTAAAACAGTAGGTGTTATTGAGTTTAATAATAATATGAGAATCAAAGCTCATAATAGCAGCTTTTTTAGACCTAGTTCTCAAAGTCAAGTCGAAAATGAGAAATTTCGATTTTGGCTTAATCTCCATAATGGGAAAAATGCCCTAAAACAAATTTTATTAGGTTATGACAAGGAAGCTTCCAATTCTCTAGACTATTATGATGCGGTAATTCTCAGTTCAAGTCAAGAAATTGATTTTTACAGCGTTTTAGAGAATAAAAAATTGGTAATTCAAGGAAGAGCAATGCCATGGACAGAAAGTGATTTTATTAATTTGGGATATAAAACGACTGTTAAAACGGCTTTGAATTTAGAGATTGACCACCAAGACCCATTATTTGATGAAATCAGTATTTTTTTAGTGGATAAAACGCTAAATAAATGTCATAATCTTTCCGAAAGTGCATATCAATTTGATTCTGAAGCAGGAACTTTTAACAATCGGTTTTCAATAATTTATGCCAATAAAAATTTAGGAATTACAACTTTTGAAAACATTTCTAAGAGCATTTTAATATCAAATAAAAATCATGTGATAAATATTGAATCGTTCGATGAAAAAATCAATGAGGTTATAATTTTTGATATTTCAGGAAATGAATTATACAAAAAGAATCAGCTTGAAAGTAAAAAAATATCAATTCAAAATTTGTTCTCTTCGCATCAAGTTTTATTAGTAAAAGTCATTTTTGAAAATGGAAAATCTGTTTCTAAAAAAGTAGTTTTTTAAAAGAAACAGTAAATAATCTATTGTAAATCCTCTGTGTAAAAAGCAGAGGGTTTTTTTGTATTTCATTGTTAATGAGTTGTTTGGTTGAAAATTAACAGTTTTTTCCTATTTTATGTATTTTTTAGCGCAAACGTGTTAAAATTAAGAGGTTTGTATTGTAGAGATGATTTTAATGTAAACAAAATCGTACCTTGTTTAAGGTTTTAATCGATTAAATGCAAATTAATTCGATTAAATGCCGTTTCCTTATAAGCCTTTTCTAATGTATTTTTTTCTTAAAAAGCGAAAGCTTTAAAACGGTCATTTTATCAGCCTTTAATTAATTGTGACTCTATAAAAATCATAGCCTAAAATATGCTTTAAACGATTAAGTCTCCCAGATTTCGCAATTAATCTTTTTGAGTTTGAATTTATTTTTCAATTACTAAAATGCCACAAGATGAAAAAAGATTTACTTACTGTGCTGAGTTTCTTCAGCTTTTCAACTTTAGTAACTTATATTAGAAAACCCTTAGAATTTAGTTGGAAATTTAAAATCATAATGATTTTGGTTTTATCATTTTTTTATACTTCTTCAAAAGCACAAACTATAGTACATGCAGTTCCTTCTAGTAATGCTTCTTTTCCTCTTCCAGCAGGTATGGATGTTGTTACTGTAGAAGCTTGGGGAGGCGGAGGTGCAGGCGGAGCCGCTTTTGCGGGCTCAGGATGGGGAAGAGGTGCTCCTGGCGGCGGCGGCGGGGCTTATGCTTTAGGAAATATTACAGGAATAACAGCACCAACTTTAAATGTTGTTGTTGGTGCTCCCGGTGCGGGCGGAACAGGTAATGGAGCCAGTGGTGGACCATCTTTTATAACAGGTTTTTCTGGAGTTTTTTACGCGCCAGGGGGAGCTGGTGGTGTTGCCAATCTTCCAACTACAGGAGATAATCCTCCTGTTGCAACGCCTGCTACTACAGGTGCTAAAGGAAGTATTACAGCGACAAATGGAGGAGCTTCGGGAACAGGGTATAATAGTTTGCTCAATTTAGCTCTTTCATCTGGAAATGGTGGAGATGCAGCCAATCTTGGCCTGCAAAAAGGAGGAAAAGGAGGGGTTGGTTATTCTAGTCTTTTAGGAGCAAATGGTGCGGGGAAGCCTGGACAGGAATATGGAGGAGGAGGTTCAGGAGCGGCTAGTTCTTTACCTTTAATAGGGGCAGCAACTTTATATAACGGAGGAAGTGGTGCAAAAGGTTATGTTAGCATTACTTATACTTGTAAAGCGTATAGTTTTACCTCAATATCAGCACCAAATGTTTGTACGGCAACGGGGACAACTTCACAGGTACAACTTACTGGCACACCAGCAAGTTTGCCTGCGGGTATATATACAGTAAACTACAGTACAAGTAGTCCATCGGCTACATTAACGGCTTCAATGGAAGTTCTGTCTCCAGGAGGTTCAGGAAATTTCATTGCTGCTGGTTTAAATCTTTTAGGGTCAAGTAGAATAACAGTTAATTCTTTAACTTCTGTAGATTGTGTTTCTTCATTTTCTTCAAACAATTATGTAGATATTGTAGTTGGAGCGCAACCAACATTGACATTGAGTGCAACAACTGCAGTATGTGCAAGTACAAGTTTGCAAAGTACCACATTGCCGTATAGTAACGCTACCAATTCTCCTTCTACTTATAGCATAACTTGGAATGCAAGTCCAACAAATAGTTTTTTGCCAGTTGTAAATGCAGCTTTACCGGCAAGTCCAATCAATATTTCAATACCTGCCAATACATCACAGGGTACTTATACAGGAAATTTAACGATGAAAAATGCAGCAGGCTGTACATCAATAGTATATAGTTTTAATGTTACAGTAAATCCGCTACCAGCAATTACATTAGGCAGTATAGCTGGAGTTTGTACAAGTGCGGCTCTACAAAATGTAACATTGCCTTATACAGCTCCCGCCAATTCACCAACAACCTATAGTATTACTTGGGGTGCAAATCCGCCTAATAACTTTGGGACAATTACAAATGCAAATTTAACAGCCAATTCAATAAGTATTGCCGTTCCAGCGGGAACAGCAGCGGGAACTTATACAGGAACCTTAACGGTAAAAAATGCGAATGGATGTACTTCGACACCAAGTAATTTTACAGTAAACGTAAATTCATTACCATCAATCACGCTTGGAACAGCCAGCTCGGTTTGTTTTAATGCTGCAGCTCAGACCTCTAATTTAAGCTATAGCGCTCCCGCCAATTCGCCAGCATCTTACAGCATTGTCTGGAACACGAGCCCTACGAATAATTTTTTGGCAGTTACAGATGCCGTTTTAACCACCAGTCCGATAAGTATTGCCGTTCCAGCGGGAACAGCAGCGGGAACTTATACAGGAACCTTAACGGTAAAAAACGCGAATGGATGTATTTCGACACCAAGTAATTTTACAGTAAACGTAAATTCATTACCATCAATCACGCTTGGAACAGCTAGCGCGGTTTGTTTTAATGCTGCAGCTCAGACCTCTAATTTAAGCTATAGCGCTCCCGCCAATTCGCCAGCATCTTACAGCATTGTCTGGAACACGAGCCCTACGAATAATTTTTTAGCAGTTGCAGATGCCGTTTTAACCGCCAGTCCAATAAGTATTGCTGTTCCAGCGGGAACTGCAGCGGGAACTTATACGGGAACCTTGACGGTAAAAAATACGAATGGATGTATTTCGACACCAAGTAATTTTACAGTAACCGTTAATTCGTCTCCAACAATTACAACATCAGGAAATTTAGCTCCAATTTGCCAAAATGCATTAGCACAAACAACATCTTTGCCATATTCTGCCACAGCTGGTTTGCCTATTAGCTATTCAATAGATTGGGCAATTTTAAATGATCAAACTACTACCTCTTTTTCTTTTGATTCTGCGGGAGGAAATGTAAATAATATTAGTGTTCCTGCCAATGCAGCAGCTGGAACTTATAGTGGAGTAATGACAATTTTCACATCAAACGGATGTCAAACGACACAAGCAATTTCACTAACAATTAACAGTCTTCCAACTATAAGCACATCAGGAGTCTTTACTCCGGTTTGTCAGAGTTCATTGGCGCAGACTACTACATTAAATTATAACTCGACAACAGGATCTCCAACGAATTATGCAATTGACTGGGTTGTTTTAACCGATCAAGGCACAACACCATTTCCTTTTAGTTCGGGATCGGGAGAAATTGTCAATATAAATGTTCCAGCAAATACCGTAGCAGGAACTTATAATGGGGTCATGACAATTACAACTTCTAATGGCTGCCCAGTAAGTCAGGCAGTTTCTTTAACAGTAAATCCGGTTGTAACCGCACCCGTAGCTTCTGTTACCCAACTTCCAACTTGTGTAAACAATACGGGGATAATAACAGTAACTTCTCCGGCTTCAGGAACTGGATATACTTATAGTATCGATGGAGTAGATTTTAGTAATACTTCAGGAGTATTTGCAGGTTTATCTTCAGGAGGTTATAATGTGCAAGTAAAAAATAATACATCAGGATGCGAATCACAACCAACACCCGTCACAATAAATGCTTTTGTGACTAAAGCATGGAATGGAAGTGTTGATGCCAATTGGGCAAACCCCGCTAACTGGACACCTACAGGAGTTCCTGTTGCAACAGATTGTATTGATATTCCAGATGTAGGTATTGATCCGATAATTTCTGGAACAAACGGAAGCTTTTTTGCTAGCAGATTAACGATTCAAAATAATGGTTCTTTGATTGTGGAAAGCACCAATACAATTACGGTAACCAATGAAGTGAATGTGTTAGGTAATGGAGTTTTTGTCTTTGAAAATAATTCAAGTTTGGTGCAAGTTTCAGATGTGGCGAATTTTGGAAATATTACCTATAAAAGAAATACAACTCCTGTAAGACGTTATGATGTTACCTATTGGTCTTCTCCAGTAACCCGTGATCCAGCATTTACATTACATGATTTGTCTCCGAATACGCTGTGGGACAAATTTCACAGATATGATTCATCTGTTGGATGGATATTAATTGATAATGGAGCAGGAGAAATGGTAAAGGGAAATGGTTATAGTATTAGAGCTCCTCAATCTTATGATTTGAATGATCCTCAAATTTTTGGCGGAGAATTCGTTGGTGTACCAAATAATGGAACTATTTCGGGACCAACCACTGTAGCTGGAAAATTAGTTTTTCTAGGAAATCCATATCCTTCAGCGATTTATGCAGATCAATTTATTCATGACAATGCAGATCGTTTGTACGGGACATTGTATTTTTGGACACATAATAGCCTTCCTACTCTAATACCAGGCAGTAATACCTTTACTTACACTAGCACTGATTTTGCCTATTACAATTTATCAGGACAGGTAGATGTAGGACAAATGGAAGGAACAGGAGCATCGTCTCCAGGAAATAAAGTTCCACCAGCAGGATATATTGCTTCGGGGCAAGGTTTTTTTGCTAAAACTTTAACGGGTCAGAGTGTTGTCTATACAAATTCGATGCGTGTTGCTAGTTTTAACAGTCAGTTTTTTAAATCTAAAGCTGATACTGATGAAGAAAAACATCGTGTCTGGTTGAATTTGACAAATACACAAGGAGCGTTTAAGCAATTACTTATCGGGTATATAACTGGCGCCACTAACTCGTGGGATAATAGTTACGATGCAACGACAATGAACGCAAATCCGTATCTTGATTTTTATAGTATAAATGAAGGTAAAAAACTAGTTATCCAAGGAAGAGCCGTACCTTTTGTTGTTTCCGATACGATACCTTTAGGATATAAATCGACAATTCCAGAAGGTAATTTTACAATGGCGATAGATCATACTGATGGGAATTTAAGTACTCAGGATATTTACCTGCAAGACAATGTAACAAAGACTATTCATAATCTTAAAACGGGTAGTTATACTTTTACATCGGCACCAGGAACTTTTCTTAATCGTTTTGTATTACGATACACAAATAAGGATGATAAACCGCTTGGTATTGAAGATTTTGATAATCAGAATCAGCAGATAGTTGTTTCTGTTAAAGATAAAAATATCAAATTGCAATCTATTTCAGAACAGGAAAATCTTCAAGAAGCTGCTATTTATGATACAGGAGGTACATTATTATATCTTAAAAAACAAATTGGAAACAAAGAATGGCTTATAACAAACTTTCAATCGGGACCTCAAGTATTATTCGTCAAAATGACTTTAGATAACGGAAAAACGGTTACAAGGAAAATAGTATTCCAATAAAATGAAAAGCGGTTGAGGCTTTAAAATCTCAACCGCTTTTTTATTAAAAGGTGCGCTGCAAATTTTGATGCGTATTTTTAACAGCTTTTTCGTTTTTATAGTCAATCCACTTTTGCCCCTGAATTTTTCGCATCATAATATCAAAATGGCGCATAATAAAAACATTATACGCTGCTTTAGATAAATTGACAATGTTTTTTGGAAAAGAGCGTAGACTCATTGAAAATCCTGGTGTTAGATATTTCATGTAATGCCAGTATCCCTCAGGCATATACAGCATTTCACCATGTTTTAAGTTAGTGATATAACCTTCGACATTTTTGAGTGCTGGAAATTTTTCATAATCAGGATTGTCAAAATCAATATCTTCTCTCGAAATTAAGGCATGAGGAACTTTATACATAAATTTAGACTGATCTGGAGGAAAAATCATGCATTGCTTTTCGCCATGAAAATGGAAATGAAGAATGTTCGAGTAGTCAATATCATAATGCATAAAAACCCTCGAATTTTCTCCTCCAAAAAACAGCATTGGCATTTGCTTCACTAATTTCAAACCAATATCGGGCCATAAAAAGTCGTTTTTTAACGAAGGAACCTCTTTCATTAGATTATAAAGAAAAATACGGTAATTGGTAGGTTTTTCTTCTAATAAGTCGATGTACTCACTCATTTTCATGGTGGTATGCGCCTCGTTAAATCCGTCTTCGTGGTTTACAGGTCTGTCGTCGTATAAAGGAACGATTGAATTTCCTGCGATTTCTTTTATATAAGATAATTTCCATTTGTTATAAGCTGGCCAATCTTCGGTCAATTGTTCAATAACAACAGGAATTTGTTTTTTTACATAATGGGAAACAAAATCTTCTTTGGAGATTTTTTTAACCCTTTCTATTTGTTTTAACTTCATTTTATTAAATAAAAAAATTGCTTATAGTCTGAGCTATAAGCAATTTAAAAAATTTTGTTGAAATTATTGAGCTCTTTAGACTAATTTTTTTAATCTAATCGATTTGAAAAAATCAATCCGCAGCATATTTATTATTCCAATACAGCATCATCATTAAAGTAACGATTACAGAAGAAGCGATTCCTTCAAATAATAGACAGATACAATAAGTTGGCACCGATGGATTTCCTCCAAACATAAATGTTTCAGATAAAGTTCTTACGTAAGCATCTCCGCCTCGAGCGTAGCTATAAACCAACAGACCAAATATGCTTAGTGCTACACCAACTACAGAAGTTGCCATTGCAGAAACAGCATTAGAAACAAAATTGGTTTCACCTTCATGAAGGTTCATCTGCATAGTCCTATTAACGCCATAGAATATAAAGAAAACGTTGAGTGTTCTCAAATAAAACAAATCTGCTAAACCTAGTACATTCATTAATAAAAAATAAATGCCAATTCCGAGGAAAATCAAAAACCCGTTGGTAATTTCTTTAGGTAATTTCATAGTGGTTATTTTTTAGAAGTTAATAGTAAATATTTGAAAAACAGTGTTCTATCAAATTTACTAAAAAAATAACTACGATGATTTAAAAACAATAAAAACTATGCAGTCTGGTTTTTTAATGTAGAGTTTATAAAAGCCAAAGAATCGGTTTGATCTTGATTAAGCTGTGCTTTTAAAGCATCTATCGAACCAAATTTTTGTTCTTCGCGAATATAATGCAATAAAGAAACTTCAATTTTTTGATCGTAAATATCTTTGTCAAAATTAAACAAGTGCACTTCTATAGTTTGTTTTTCGCCATTAACAGTAGGGTTGAAACCAATATTCATCATTCCAAAAACAGTTTCACCGTTTACAATGGCTTTCACAACATAAACACCAATTTTTGGAATCAGTTTGTAATCTTCCTCAATCTGAATATTTGCTGTAGGGAAACCAATAGTTCTTCCAAGTTGTTTTCCTTTTACGATCGTTCCGTTTAGAAAATAGCTATAGCCTAAATATTCGTTGGCCAAAGCCATGTTGCCTTCATTTAAAGCTTTTCTGATTTTGGTCGAACTAACCGAAACATCTTGAATTTCTTCAGCAGAAATTTGCTCAACTTCAAATCCATATTCAAATCCAAAAGCAATGAGATCATCAATATTTGCAGTTCTATTTCGACCAAAACGATGATCATGGCCAATAATAATTTTTTGAATCTGGAATTTTTCTACTAAAATCGTTCGAACGAATTCTTCGGCAGTTAATCTTGAAAAACTTTCGTTAAAAGGGTGGACAACTAGGTTTTCTATACCAGTTGCTTCCAAAAGCTTTATTTTTTCTTCAATAGTGTTTAACAATCTTATCTCAGATTTTTCCTGAAGAACCATTCTTGGATGCGGAAAAAAAGTTAGAACAAGACTTTCATATCTTCCATTTTCAGTTTGCTGCGTAATTCGTTCGAGAATTTTTTTATGACCAATATGCACACCGTCGAAGGTACCAAGAGTTAAAATTGTTTTCTTGGTTGACTGAAAATCGTTTATAGAATGAAAGAGCTTCAAAACAAATTATTTAAGATGCTGCAAATTTATACTATTCTCTTTTAAATTTAATGCTATGCTAAATCGAATTTTAATGCGTAACCTATCTTTTTGTAAAAATAAGACGACTCGTCGATTAAAAAGCAATAATTGTCGTATAGATAATATGATTTCAAATTAATTGAAGTAATTTTGATACTATATCTTAAGAGTATGAAAAAACAACTACTTTATATATTTTTAATTTTTTGTTCTGCAAATATCAATGCACAAGATGTTCTATGGCAGAAGGTAACTTCTTCATCGCTTTTGCGAAAAGCTGATGATGTAAGTTCTGCTAAATTATATTATAAATTAAATGAAAATCTTCTTAGTTCTAAACTAGCTTCGGCATCAAATAAAACAGCGAAAAATACAACATCAGAAATTACGATTCCAAATACTGATGGAATTTTGGAACGTTTTTCGGTTTGGGAATCCTCTAATTTTGATCCAGAATTACAGGCAAAATATCCCGAAATTAGATCTTATGTAGGGCGAGGAATAGATGATAAAAATGCTAAAATACATTTTAGCGTAGCTCCAATCGGAATGCAGACGATGGTTTTTAGACCATCAAAACCAACAGAATATATTGAACAGAATCCAGATAATAAATCGGAATATGTTTTGTATAAATCGGCAGACAACGTAGCGTCAAAAAAGCTTTTGGATTGTAAAACGCCAAATTCGTTTTCTGACAATAAACCTTCTACTACTGCAAAAACAGCTTCAAACTCTAAACAATTTAAAACACTTCGATTGGCGCTATCTTGTACAGGAGAATACACCACTTATTTTGGAGGAACAAAGGCGAAAGCTTTAGCTGGAATGAATGCCACTTTGACTCGAGTAAATGGTATTTTTAATCGAGATCTTGCAGTACAGTTGATTTTAATTGCAAATAATGATGCTATAATTTATACAGACGCTTCTACAGATCCTTATTCTATTGCATCAGCAGGTGCTAACAATGACAATCCTGCGTGGCCAAAAGAAGTGCAGACAACATTAACGACTGTAATTGGTGAAGGCAATTATGATATTGGCCATTTATTTGGCGCTTCAGGCGGAGGAGGAAATGCAAGCTGTATTGGTTGTGTCTGCGTGAGCCCTACTTCTAGCCAACCTCTAGGAAAAGGCAGTGCATTTACCTCTCCAGCAGATGGAAGACCCCAAGGCGATAATTTTGATATTGACTTTGTGGCGCATGAAATGGGGCATCAGCTTGGAGGTACGCATACTTTTTCGCATGCAAATGAAGGTTATGGAACCTGTTACGAACCAGGAAGCGGTTCAACTATTATGGGGTATGCGGGAGTAACAGATTATGATGTTCAAAGTCACTCAGACGATTATTTTTCTTATGCAAGTATTAGTCAGATACAGAGTAATTTAGCAGGAAAAACTTGTCCGGTTTCTACATCTATAGTTGATAATAATCCGCCAGTCATAAATGCAGGTTCAGATTATACGATTCCAATTAGCACACCATTTATTTTAACCGGAACAGGTTCTGATCCAGAGGGAAATTCCATAACATACACTTGGGAGCAATACGATAGTGCTATAACAACTTTTGGCAATAAGAGTTTGACGTATGCTACAAAACCAGACGGACCAATGTTTAGGTCTTTTTCTCCAACAACTTCACCTGTTCGATACATGCCTGCTTTAAGTTCTGTATTAAATAATCAGCTGACCACAAGTTGGGAATCTGTTTCTTCTATTGCCAAAACAATGAATTTTACCCTTACAGGAAGAGACAATGCTGCAGAAGGAAAGGGGCAAACCAATACAGACGCGATGATCGTAACGGTAAGTGCTGCCGCTGGGCCATTTGCAGTGACTTCACAAGCAGACGATAATTTGGGTTGGGCAAAAGAGTCTGCACAAACAATTACTTGGAATGTAAATAATACAAACACACTTCCAGGGTCATCAAATGTCAATATTAAGTTGTCAATTGATGGCGGATTAACATTTCCGGTTGTCTTGGCTTCTAATACTCCAAATGATGGCTCAGAAACGATATTGGTTCCAGAAATTGAGGCTTCTACAAATTGCAGACTTTTGATAGAGCCAGTTGGCAATATTTATTATGCTGTAAATAGTAAACCATTTGCTGTAGGATATACGGTTTCAACAGATTGTTCTTCTTATAATTTTGGTGGAGGATATTCAACCGGTGACAATGTGTATGTAAATAGAACAGTTTCTGTGCCTTCTTCAACAGGATCTATTTCAGATGTAAATGTTTCCGTAAATGTAAAACATGAGAAATTTTCGGATCTTACCATGCAGGTTATTAGCCCTAGCGGAACAATTGTAACTTTATTTAATAAAAACTGTGGAAATACAAATTCAACCTTAGCTTTGCAATTTGATGATAGCGGAACTGCTTTAAACTGTAACACAACTACTAGTCAGATTGTAATTCCTTCGACTGTTTTAAGCGCTTTTAATGGAGAAAATCCACAAGGAAATTGGACTTTTAGAGTTCTTGATGATGCTGTAGGAGCTTTGGGAACAATAAATTCTGCGTCAGTAAATATTTGTTCTAAAACCTATACATTAGGAAATGATGATTTTGAGAATGTTAGTTTTGTTGCATATCCAAATCCAAACAAAGGAACTTTTACAGTACAATTTGATCGAGATTCGGTAAGTGAGATTAAAGTTTACGTTAATGATATTAATGGAAAATATGTTTACGATAGAACTTTTCAAGGATCAGGATATTTTATTCAAGATATTCAATTGCCAGGTGTTCCTTCAGGTCTATATTTTGTAACAGTTACTGATGGCAACAGAAAAGAAATAAAAAAAATACTGATTAATTAATTCTTGAAAGCTTAAAACCTTAATGCGCCATCGCCATACAAATCATACTAATTTTAGCGCCTGGAATTTTTAATAACGCCCGAGAACAGGCTTCAATTGTTGCGCCTGTTGTGAAAACATCGTCTACAATTAAAAAATGTTTGTGATGATCGGATTCATTGAATTCGACATCAAAAATGTTTTCTATATTTTCAGACCTGCCTAAAAGGCTTTTTTTTGATTGGGTTTTAGAATATACTTTACGAAACAATAGTTTTTCATTAAAAGGAACTTCAAAACCATGGGCAATTGCTTTCCCAAAAGTAGTGACTTGATTGTAGCCACGTTCCTTAAATTTTCTTTTATGAAGTGGAACTGGAATCACGACATCAAATGGAATTTCGAGTTGAAGTTTTTTTAAATCTTCGGCATACCAATTTCCTAAAACAGTTCCTATCTCTTGATGACCTTTGTATTTTAAATTATGAATGAGTTCTTGCACCATTCCCTTTTTACTAAAATACAAAAATGCAGAAGCAAACTGAATATCGATCTTACCATAAAACTTTTTTGCAGCCTCATTTTTTAGATCTAAATGATATTGGGTTAGAGGCATTTCATGTCGACAGCTGGTGCAGAAAACTGTTTCATTTGTCACTAAAAGAGAACGGCATCCGGAGCAAACTTTCGGAAAAAAGAGATCGATAATAAAAGTAAACATTTCTGACTCTTAGAATTGTTAATAAAACCTAACAGAAATTTCTGTTAGGTTTTAGATAAAAGCTTGTTTTTTTAACTGTTTAATTTGGCTGTGCTTGCAAATCCACATCCGTAAGTTTCATTTAAATAATTATCCATAAAATCAGCTTTTTCAGAAAGTCCAATTAATTTGTCTAATTCCTGTTGCCCATATTTTTTATTAAAAAGATCTGTATAATGTGTTCTATATGTTATATAGATGGTCTTCTCCCAGGTTCCAAGATTATAAGGGAAATTTTCATTAGATAAAATGTATCTCATAATTGGCTCAAGATTTCCTGTTGGAAGTTCATTGATTGGGGAATTTGCGCAAACAAAATTTGTATTGTAAATGTAGATTCTAATTAATGTACTTCCTTGGTAAAATTGCCAGTACTCATATCCGTCTCTTGCTAAAATCGGATTAATTCCTTTTGTAATCATACCGCTTTCGATTTTTTGGGCCAACTCCGTAATTTCGTTTTCACTAAACAGGTTTTTGTCTATTTCAACCCCACAATTATCGCAGTATTCCGTTTCTTCTTCTATGCAGCAACTGCAACTGTTGCATACAACCGAAAAACTTTCGGGATTTTCTTTTTTGTAGATATCTAAAATCGTTAAAAGACGATCAACAGGAACTGTAAAACCAATATTATCAGCATCTGTAAATTTAGAAGTATTGATTCCTACAATTTCTCCTGCGCTATTAATTAAAGGTCCTCCAGAATTTCCTGGATTTATTGGTGCATCTGTTTGAATGTATTTTTTTCCTTGAAAAAGCTGATCAGGTGCAGAAATAATTCCTTTAGTTTCTGTGTAAGGCAACCCATAAGGATATCCAAGCGCATAGACTTCATCTCTTGATTTTAATGTTGAAATGTCTGATAAAATTAACTCAGGTAAATTAGAAAAATCCTCATTTACTCTTATTATTGCAATGTCTTCAGATTGGCTGATCATTACAACAGTTCCTTCGTAGCTATTTTTGTCAAATGTTTCTACACAAACTTTTTTATGACCTTCAACAACATGATGGTTGGTAATTAGCGCATTAATGTCAGACAAATAAAATGCCGATCCAGAACCAGCAGCTGTTCTTATTTTAAATATTGATTGTTGTTTCATTTTTATTAAACTTTGATGTAATTTTATTATTCTTATTTGCCAAATCCTGACAAAAATCCTGAAAGCATATTTTTATACTGTTTTACACACTCCTGAATGTTTTGTGTGCTATCATCTAATGGATTGTTTGGCTCGGGAGTATTTTTAAAAATAAAATCTTCGCCTGTATTCTGGTAAAAGAAATCAAGGACTTCAATTAAAATTTCAGCAGCTTCTTGCCAGCTTTTTTGAGATGCTTCTTGAAGCCCATACAGCATTACTTTTTCATCTTTACTTTCAATATTAAAGTAAGACAAAGCATAATACAAGGCATAATAGCTATTAAAAGCAGATTCTGTAAAATTTTCAACACTATAGTCTTCCTCAGAATTTTCAAGATATCCTTCTACCCAACTTTCAAGCTGCGTTCTGTTTGTTGTTCTTTTATTTGAGATTAAATTGAAAGTTACATTGCAATAATCATTAAAATCTTCAATTAGAATTTCTTCTACAAATTTGAAAAATACTCTTCCAGCCTTCAACTTATCAATCATATTGATGCTTCGATCGTATATAATGTCAATGGTTTCGTCCATTTTATTTAAAAGAATACCAGTAGGATTGCAGTATAAACGAATTTGATTTATTCCAATAAAAACACTGTCGATAGCATTATTTAAATTTCTTTTGGTTTCAAAATGCTGTATGTTTTCAACTCTTTCAATCGCAATTTCTTTGCATACTTTTAGGTATTCGGCCAATTTTTCATTATCATAGTTGCCCACCATTGGTTCTACAATACGTTCAGCACTAAATTTTGTCACAAATTCATCGTCATATTTGTCAGCGTTGAAGGTTATATTTCTTAAAATGTCATATAATTTCCACGGATTGCATAGCTCTAAAGGCATATCATACACAAACTTCATTTCATTATCCTGTAGTTTAATATTAGGAAGAGTCATGTATGAGAAGTTTATTTCGCTGCTTTTTCTTAAAATTGGAATAAATTTAGCCTCAGGTAATTTTATAAATGGAGCTTCTATAAAAAGATGGTTGTTTTCTATCTTTAAAATAATAATTGAGGAACCATGAGGAATGGTAAAAATAGTTTTCTCTGGATTTGAGTATTGTTCGTAAATATTGGGATCAAGATAATTTAGAAAATCTACCAATGATTCTTTGTGATTTTCTTTTTCATAGTTATCTACGCAAGAGTTCCATGCGGAGATGTTAAGTTCTTTATATAAACTTGAGTTTATAGGTGAATAATAGGAAATGCTTTTTTTCATAAGAATAGTATTATTTTTTCTTACAAAAATATATACTTTTTTCTTATAAAAAAATGATTGGTTTATTTTAACTTATATCTAATTAAGATTATACAGTTTTAAGAAAATGAAATGTCTCAAAAATACAATTTCAATAAATATCTTTATTTCTAACCAGTTAACATTTAAAGATGTAAAAGTTTAATTAAATACAAAAAGTTAATACACTTTTTATATTTTTGCATCACTATGGCAAAACAAGAAGATATATTTAAGAATGTGGTTTCGCACGCAAAAGAGTACGGATTTATTTTTCCGTCAAGCGAAGTTTACGATGGTTTAAGTGCTGTATACGATTACGCACAAAACGGTGTTGAATTAAAAAAGAATATCCGTGAATATTGGTGGAAATCAATGGTTCAAATGAATGAAAATATTGTCGGCCTTGATGCTGCAATATTGATGCATCCAACAACTTGGAAAGCTTCTGGTCACGTTGACGCTTTCAATGATCCATTAATTGATAATAAAGATTCTAAAAAGAGATATAGAGCTGACGTTTTGGTTGAAGATTTTGCTGAAAAAATTCACCAAAAAGCACAAAAAGAAATTGACAAAGCAAAAGCTCGTTTTGGCGACGCATTCAACGAACAAGAATTTGTAACTACAAATGCTCGTGTAATTGAATATTTAGCTAAAGAAAAAGAAATCAGAGAGCGTTTAGGTCGTTCTTTGGGAGCAGGTGATTTGGCCGATGTAAAAGCATTGATTGAAGAGCTTGAAATTGCTGATCCTGAAACTGGTTCTAAAAACTGGACAGAGGTTAAGCAATTTAACTTAATGTTCGGAACAAAATTAGGTGCATCTGCAGAGAATGCAATGGATTTATATTTGCGTCCAGAAACGGCTCAAGGTATTTTTGTGAACTTCTTAAACGTTCAGAAATCAGGCCGTATGAAAGTTCCTTTTGGAATTGCTCAGACAGGTAAAGCTTTCAGAAATGAAATTGTTGCAAGACAATTTATTTTCCGTATGCGTGAGTTCGAACAAATGGAAATGCAATTTTTTGTACGTCCAGGAGAAGAAATGAAATCATACGAGTACTGGAAAGAAACTCGTTTAAAATGGCATTTATCTTTAGGGTTAGGAAAAGAAAATTACCGTTTTCATGATCATGAGAAATTAGCGCACTACGCAAACGCAGCAGCTGATATCGAATTTAATTTCCCATTCGGATTTAAAGAATTGGAAGGAATTCACTCGCGTACAGATTTCGACTTAAAAGCGCATGAAGAATATTCTGGAAGAAAATTGCAATATTTTGATCCAGAATTAAACGAAAACTATGTTCCTTACGTAGTAGAAACTTCTGTAGGTTTAGATCGTATGTTCTTGGCAGTTTTTGCTACTTCATTAAAAGAAGAAACATTAGAAGACGGTTCTACAAGAACAGTTTTAAAATTACCGGCAGTTTTAGCGCCAACTAAAGCGGCAGTATTGCCATTAGTTAAAAAAGATGGTTTGCCAGAAGTTTCAAGAAAAATCATCGAAGATTTGAAATGGGATTTTAATGTGGCTTATGATGAAAAAGATGCTGTAGGACGTCGTTACAGAAGACAAGATGCTTTAGGAACGCCTTTCTGTATTACAGTAGATCACCAGACACTTGAAGACGAAACAGTAACAATTCGTCATAGAGATACAATGAAACAAGATCGAGTAAAAATTACTGAATTAAGAGGAATTATCGAAAACGAAGTTTCGATGAAAAACTGGTTAATGAGAATGTAATCTTTACAGTTTATTATAGAAGTCCCAAATTCCATAAAGGAGTTTGGGATTTTTGATTTTAAAAAACAGGTATTTTATCGGTTTTTTTTGCATTTCATCCTTATGTATCAACATTTTGACTTAATGTGTTAACAATGAAATGTTTAAAAAGCTTAAATGCGTAATTTTAAATTTGTATTAGCGCAAAAACCAATTTTTTTTCTCCACATTGCAATTAAAAGCTTTTTTTTGAGTATGATTGCGCCGTGAGAAAACCAACAAAACCCAAAATTGAAAAAGTATTCGTATATTATAATTGATGATGACGCTGAGAGTATTTTGAAAACCCAAACAACCGCTTCAGGTTTTTCAGAATTATCTTTTATGGCTTCGGCTTCAAATTTTCAAGAAGGTTTAGACTTGGTTTTAGAAAACAAACCAGCTTTGATTTTTCTCGAAATCGAACCCAAAAATCTGTCAAGTCATTTGTCTTTGGCTTTTATAAGCGAATTGCACCGTTTCTTTCAGGAAATTCCCAAAATTATAATTACTACAAATACAAAAGAAAAATCTTTTGATGCAATTCAATATGGTGTCTTTGATTATCTTTTAAAGCCTGTTGCGCATGTTGAGCTTCTAAAATCGGTTTTAAGGCTTAAAAAAGCCAATTTGGATAGCAAAACACCGCAATTTCTAGAAGAGCCAACTTCTATCGTAATTGATAATGTAAATAACGTAACGATTCCTCAAAATATCGAAAGACCATTAACCATTTGTATAAAATCGTATGGAGATTACCGGTATTTAAATGCTGAAGATATCTGTTACTTTCAAGCCGACAATAACTCTACCGATATTTATTTGAATAGTGGTGAAATGATTACGGCCTTTAAAACGTTAAAGCATTTTGAAAGTGTTTTGACGTATCCTTTTATCCGCATTCATAACAGTTATGTGATAAATCGAAACTATATTTCGAGGATTCATAGCGGAAACTCAATCTGTTACATAAAAAATTCCACAAAAAAGATTCCTTTTTCTAAAACCTATAGAGCAAATGTAGAGCAGATTATTGCCGATTTTGCAGCAGGAAATTATCTAGAAGTCTAAAAACTAGATGTTTACACGGATTTGCTATCCATTGACTATCAATTGGGTATGATTTACCATAAACCCAATTTTTCGTATAAATTTTTTTTGACCCCGGTATTAGTTTTACAATCTGATTCGCAGCAGACAGCGAATCATCTCCAAAAAATAATACAAAACATATAAAACCTCAGGTCATGAAAAAAACAGCTTTAACATTCGGATTATTCTCATTAGTAATAGTTGCAACTTCTTTTGCAAACCCAACAGTTTCTAATTCATCAGCAAAAAAAGGTATCGATATTTTTGATACAGATACAGATGGAACTGGTCATGGTACAAGCGGAAGACGTAAAGGAGATGACTTTGCTCAAACTAAAAACATTTCAAACAACTTTAATGCAGATAGTCAATATACAAGATCTACAGTAAAAGTAGACTAATAAGAAAATTAGAAATATAAAGAAAAGGCTGTCAATTTTTTGGCAGCCTTTTTTTTCGTCCATAGTTTTAGTATTTTTGGTGAAACTCCAAAAAGCTATTGAAAAGCAAACTGCTAATATTATTCTTTTTATGCATTGTTTTTTTTGGTTGTACCAAGAAAACCGAAAGTGATAAAGATGTGCATTTATCAAAAGATAGCCTATCTTCTTATTTATCATTAGCTAATGATATCAGTCTCCCATATAAATATAAGCAAAGATATAATCTAAAAGCATTTGCGATAATTATGAGACAAAAAGATGACTCATTAAATAAAGTCAATCTTTTTAAAATAGCCAATCGATATTACAATATGAATGATTGGAAGTCTTATAAACAAACTACAAAATTAATTTTAGAGAGGGCACAAAACTCGAAAGACTCTGTACACATGGCAAAAGCCTACAGTTATTTAGGGGATTATTATGAAAGTCAATCTATATCTGACAGTGCTTTCTTGAATTATTTTAAAGCAGAAAAGATCTATCTAAAGATTAATGATAAATTAAATTTAGCTAAAACTTTTGTAAGCAAAGGAAACCTTCAGTATAATGAGGGGGATTATTTTGAAAGTGAAATTAGTGTTTTTAAAGCCCTCCGAATTTTAAAGAAAGAAACAAATGTAAATAATCAGCTTTATGATTGTTATAATTTATTGGGGATACTTTACAATGAGCAAGAAGAATTTGATAAATCTCTGGATTTTCATGAATTAGCACTGAATATTCTATCTGACAAATCGATTCCGTCAGATTATCAGTTGAAGGCAACGTCATTAAACAATATTGGGTTTGTTTATTTGAGAATGCATAATTATAATAAAGCAAAATTGTATTTTCAAAAAAGTATAGAGCAGAAAAATTTGTATCAAGAAAATACGACTTTATATGCTATTGTTTTAGATAATTTGGCTTATTCAAAATTTAAATTAAAAGAATCTGAAAGCATGCCAAAATTGTTTTATGATGCCTTAAAGATTAGAGATAGTTTAGGACTCAAATCAGGAGTTGTATTAAATAAAATACATCTGTCCGAATACTATGCTTTTAAAAAAGATACCTTGCGAGCAATACAATTTTCAAAAGAGGCATTAGACATTTCTAGAAGTACAGATAAATTAGCTAATACCTTAGGTGCTCTCCAGCAAATCGCAATTGTCGATCCAAAAAACGCTTCTGTTTATTCGAAAGAATATATTCAATTGAATGATAAAATGCTTAAAGCGGAGCGCAAAATGGGAGAAAAATTTTCCCGTATTGAATACGAAACCAACGAAATTAAAGATCAGAATTCCAGTCTTCAGGAAAAAAATAAAACTTTGGTTTATGTATTTAGTATTTGTACATTGCTCGGGTTGTTTTTTTATGTTTATAAAACGCAACAGGCCAAAAACCGTGAACTTCTTTTTAAGCAGCAGCAGCAGATTGCAAATGAAGATATTTACAATTTGATGATTTCGCAACAAAACGAAATTGAGCTTACGAGATTAAAAGAAAAGAAAAAGGTGGCGCAGGAATTGCACGATGGTGTTTTAGGACGGATGTTTGGTATTAGAATAAGCCTTGATAGCTTAGATAAACTAGACGAATCTGAAGCTATTTCTAAAAGAAAAAAATATCTTGCTGAACTAAAAAATGTTGAACAGGATATTCGCGAAATTTCGCATGACTTAAATAGAGAAAAATCGGAATTAATTAATAATTTTGTTTCGATTTTAAATAAACTATTTGAAAATCAGATAAATACGTATAGCTCGAAATTGATTACTGTTTTTGATCCTGAGATTAAATGGGATTTAATAAGTAATATGGCCAAAATTAATTTGTATAGAATTGTTCAAGAAGGGCTCCAGAATTGTAATAAATATGCGAAAGCTGATATTATTAGAGTAGCGTTTAAAAATGTAAATAATAATCTGGTTTTAACAATCGAAGATGACGGAATTGGATTTAACGCCAATAAGACTAAGAACGGAATTGGTCTGCATAATATTGAATATAGAGCAACAGAGTGTAAGGGAACAGTTACCATAAAATCTGCCAAAGGAGAAGGAACAATTCTGACCATAAAAATCCCAATAGAGCCAAATAACAACCTGCATAATGACATTTGATTTACCAGCTTCAGTTCCACAATTAGTTACTAAGAATATTCTAATAGTAGATGATCATCCTTTTATTATTGAAGGATATAAAAATGCTATAACTCGTTATAATCCAAAGCAATATGGGTTTTTAATTTCGCAAGCACACGATTGTAGATCAGGTTATGATATAATAGAAAATAATAACACACCTGATTTTGATATTGCTTTTTTGGATATCAGTATGCCTCCGTATGAAGAAAAAGAGATTTTTTCTGGCGAAGATTTGGCAAAATTGCTTTTAAAGAAAATGCCTTCTTGCAAGATTATACTTTTGACGATGTATACCGAATTGCTGAAAATTAAAACCATTATCAGAACGATTCAGCCCAATGGATTAATCATTAAAAATGACCTTACTTTTGACGAATTGCTTCTAGCTTTTGATAAAGTCATGAAAAATGAGAAATATTATAGCCAATCGGTTATAAAAATGCTGAATCAATCCACGCACAATGCAATCGAGATAGATCAATACGATAAACAGATATTAATTCATTTGGATAAAGGAACTCCAATTCATGAAATGCTGGAAAATATTCCGATTTCTCTAAATGCAATTCAAAAACGAAAAAAACATTTAATGGAACTGCTAAAAATAAGAAACGGTTCTGATCAAGATTTGGTCAAAGAAGCAAAAAGCAAAGGGCTTTTTTAGAGGTAAAATTCCAATGTTGAAATTCCACAAAAACGAAATAAAAAAATCCAAATTCCAACATTAGTATTGGAATTTGGATTTTTTTTATTCTTTTAGCATCAACATGTATAACTTAAAATACCTTTTAAGAGAAATAAAACTCCTGCAACAACTAATACTAGAGCAGCAAACCAAGCTTGTAAATCTTTTGAATTGGAAAATAAATTAACATTTTTTCTAAAAAAACCATTATTTACTTTATATAACCATTTTGAGTAAACAAGACCAATAAGGAAACTCACAAATGGTAAAATAATGTTCTGTATCATGGCTTTTGCTTAGAGTTTCGTTAGAATTATTCAGTCAAAGCATCCCATCCGCGGGCTTTTAAAGCAATTTTTGTGTTGGCACGTGTTACAAGATGTATTCCTTCATTTTCTTCTGCCATGTGACCGATAACAGAGAAATTCGGATTTCCTTTTATTTTGTCAAAATCATTAATGTCAATTGTAAATAAAAGCTCATAATCTTCACCACCGTTTATGGCAACTGTTGTACTGTCGATATTAAATTCTTCGCAAGTAGAAATAAACTGCGGATCTAATGGCAATTTGTCTTCATATAAATTACAACCCACTTTTGATTGTTTACAGATATGGATAATCTCAGAAGATAATCCGTCTGAAATGTCAATCATTGAAGTTGGTTTTATATCTAAAGCATGAAGTAAGGTACGAACATCTTTTCGTGCTTCAGGTTTCAATTGGCGTTCTACCAAATAAGTATAAGGATCTAAATCTGGCTGATTGTTTGGGTTAACCTGGAAAACTTGTTTTTCGCGTTCCAAAACCTGCAGTCCCATATAAGCGGCACCTAAATCTCCGGTTACGACTAGCAAATCAGTTTGTTTGGCTCCGTTTCTGTAAACCAATTCATTTTCATCAGCTTCTCCAATTGCTGTTATACTGATAATTAATCCTTTTTGCGATGAGGTTGTGTCTCCGCCAATAACATCAACTTTATATTCTTTTGCTGCGTGCGCAATTCCTGCAAACAATTCTTCTAAAGCTTCAAGTGGAAAACGATTAGAAACTGCAACCGAAACCGTAATTTGAGTTGGTTTTGCATTCATCGCACAAATATCAGAAACATTCACTACAACTGCTTTGTATCCTAAATGTTTTAAAGGCATGTAAGCCAAATCAAAATGAACTCCTTCAATCAGTAAATCGGTAGAAACTACTACTTTTTTGTCTTTAAAATCAAGAACAGCTGCATCGTCACCAATACTTTTTAAAGTAGATTCCTGAGTAACGTCAAAGTTTTTGGTTAAATGGTCAATTAAACCGAATTCACCTAATTGAGCTATGCTAGTTCTCTGCTGATTTTTATCTTCAATCATTTCTGTTAAGTTCCAAAGTTATTAAGGTGCAAAGGTACAAAGGTTTTTTTTAAAGATGCTAAGATTCTGAGATACTAAGGTTCTAAGTTTTTTTTGTATCAGATTTACATTGCTGTCTAAAAAATCAATTGCCTCCTGCTTTAGCTGGAGACCAGCTTAATGCAAACATAAAAAGGCTTTAGCCGAACATTAACGTTTTGGCTAAAGCCTTTTTTCATAATCCTTCTTCCCCCAGCTAAAGCTGGAGGTAATTCAAAAAAACAAATTAACACAGTATCTATATGGTATTGCGTTTCTACGGCAGAAAAAAATATTTTAAAATTTATTTTTTGCTGCTGACAAACTGTTGTCACCGGCCCATTTTACTTTTGAAGTATTAAAAATATTTAAACTTTAAAACCATGAAAACATTAGAAGCACAAGTTATTACTTCAGAAGATTTATTGAAACACTGGCAAGGGCATAGAGCACTTACACGTCGTTTAATTGAGATTTTTCCAGAGAAAGATTTCTTTGAATTTTCAATTGGCGGAATGAGACCTTTCTCAAAATTGGTAGATGAGCTTTTGGCTATTGCAGTTCCAGGTTTAAAAGGAATTGTAACGAAAGAAACTGCACCATTTGCAGAAGGAACTGAAAAACTAATTTTCAAAGCGCAATATCTTGAAAAATGGGATGAAGCTACTGCAGAAATCAATAAATATTGGGAACAATTATCAGTTGAGGATTTTAGCGAAACCTTTAATCTTTTTGGACAATATGAATTTCCTGTAATTCAGAATATCTTATATTTTATTGATAATGAAGTGCATCATCGTGGACAAGCTTATGTTTATTTAAGAGCATTAAATATCGAACCGCCATTTTTCTGGGAGAGATAATTGATAATTTTTTACTAACTTAATATCAGAAATCTAAAATTAAGACTATGAGTTTAAAGAAGATAATGTCCAATTTTGCAGATTATAATTTATGGGTAAACCAGCAATTTGTAAACTGGCTTTCGCCAAAAGCAGATGAATTGCTTTATGCAGAACTTCAATCGAGTTTTTCTACTATCATGAAAACGCTAGATCATATCTGGTCTACAGAAGAATATTGGTTTTCGGTAATTTCTGAAAATGATTTGGCAGAAAAGAAGCCCGAAAGCGAATTGTCAAAAGAAGAAATATTTGCTGGATTATTAAATTCGTCTACAAGATTGAAACATCTTATCAATTCATTGTCAGAAGAAGATTTGATAAAAGAAGTAAAAATTACAAATCCGTGGTTTGAATGCGAATTGCCAATTTCTGAATATTTAATTCAAGTAATCAATCACGGCACTTATCATCGAGGCCAGATTGTAACAATGGGACGAAATATCGGAATTACAGATGCTTCAAACACCGATTATAATTTCTATAATGTTATAAAACAGAAATAAATGAAAAAACTCCTGAGATACTACTCTCAGGAGTTTTTTTATAAAAGTCTCTTTCTGTTAATTTCCAATAATTCCAAGACATTGGTTTTTAATATTTCAGGCTCGAGAATTTCTGCATAATCTCCAAACATCAAAAACCATCTCGGAAAAGCATTATTGATATCTCTGGACATAAAAGTCATTTCGATTTTTTCTCCTACATCTTTTTGAGAAATAAAGCCATGATATTTTCTTTCGGTTGCTAAATATCGCGCTATTTTGCGGTCAATTAAAATGCGAACTTTTGTTGTTGGACAAGTTTCAGTTTTAGTTAAATAGGTTTCCAGTGCATCGTGTTCGATTGTAAAATCTACATCTGTTTTTTTAATTCCTTGAATTCTATCAGTTCTAAATTGTCTGTAATCTTTTCGAAGATGGCAGTATCCAAGAAAATACCAATTGTTATTATCATGAAAAACCCCTACAGGTTCAAGATTACGTTCTGTGGTTTCGTCTCTCTCAAAAGTTTTATAAGTCAGAAGAATTTGTTTTTTTTCTGCAATTCCTTCAAAAAGAACAGCCAAAGTATTTGGTGAATTATCATTAAACATCGGTTCTGCATCCTGCATTACAATTCTTGATTCAATGTTCGAAAGGTAATCTTTGTCGTTACTTCTTAAAACTGATTTCAGTTTGTACATCGCCGACGCATAATGTGTTCCCAAAGAAGGATCGGTAAACTTTTGCATTAATTTTTCGGCAGCAATAAAACTGCTGACTTCTTCGCGAGTGAACATTACAGGTGGAAGGCGATATCCATCCATCAGCGCATAACCAACACCAGCTTCACTATAAATAGGAACTCCAGACGCTTCCAAAGTTCTGATATCTCTATAAATCGTTCTCAAACTGCACTCAAAACGATCGGCCAATTCTTGCGCTTTTACAATCTTTTTAGATTGCAATTGAATAAGAATGGCAACAATTCGGTCAAATCGTTTTGGGGTTTCGTCTAGCATTTTTTTAAAGATTCTAAGGTTCTGAATTGCTGAGATTCTAAGTTTTTTGCTGATGCAAAGATTCAAAGATACAAATGTAAAAACTAAAGAGAATCAAAAAACCTGTTCCAAATTGAAACAGCTTTTACTTTATAGGTCGAATGAATTTAAACATTTTTTTTGCATCTTTACAGAATTATAGTATTAAATTTTAAAATATCGAATGAAGCTTCCTTTTGAACCGGTTATTTTTGGTTATGAAATTAATATCCATTTAGTTCTAGAATATTTGGCTTTTTTTTTAGGATACCGATATTATGTTTTTTTGAGAAAAAGAACGAATGATACTATTGTTTCCACAAACAGGTTATCGATTATTTTGGGTGCAGCAATTGGTGCTTTTTTGGGTTCTAGAATTATGGGATTTTTAGAAAATCCTGTTTTTCATCTAGATGCAAGATCAATTTTGGAATTCTTTAATGCCAAAACAATTATGGGAGGATTGTTTGGCGGATTATTAGGAGTTGAAATTGCTAAGAAGATTATTGGCGAAAAAGAATCATCGGGCGATTTATTTACTTTTCCGATTATTCTAGGAATTTTTATAGGCAGAGTTGGCTGTTTTTTATCTGGAACCAATGAGTTTACGTACGGAAAAGAAACGACTTTTTTTACGGGGATGAATCTTGGCGACAATATTATGAGGCATCCAATTGCTTTATACGAATTAATTTTTCTAATTGTTCTGTTTTTTCTTTTGAAGAAATTGAAAACAAAAAATCTAAAAAACGGCTTGCTATTTCAGTATTTTATGATTGCCTATTTTGCGTTTCGCTTTTTTGTAGAATTTTTAAAACCAAATCATTTCCTGATTTTTGGCATAAGTTCAATTCAGATCTTATGTTTAATTTGTCTGCTCTATTATAACAAAACAATTTTAAATTTATTTGTAAAAAATGCCAGTTAGAAAATATACTTATTATGATTTTACATTAAGCCTTTGTCCAGAATGCTTAAAGAGAATTGATGCTAAAATTGTTTTTGAAGACGAGAATGTCTACATGCTTAAAAGATGTCCAGAACATGGAAATTCTAAGGTTTTAATTGCTGACGATATTCAGTATTACAAGAATATTCGAAACTACAATAAACCCTCTGAGATGCCATATACTTTTAATACAAAAACGCATTATGGTTGTCCGTATGACTGTGGTTTATGTCCAGATCATGAGCAGCATTCCTGCCTAACAGTTGTTGAGATTACTGATCGATGTAATCTGACTTGTCCAACATGTTATGCAGGCTCGTCTCCGAATTACGGAAGACACAGAACTCTGAAAGAAGTAAAAGCTATGCTCGATACAGTTGTTAAAAATGAAAAAGAACCAGACGTAGTGCAGATTAGTGGAGGAGAACCAACCATACATCCTGAATTTTTTGAAATTTTAGATTATGCAAAATCAATTCCGATAAAGCATTTAATGCTAAATACAAATGGAATTAAAATTGCAAAAGACAAAGAATTTGTTCAACGACTAAAAAGCTATTCTCCAGATTTTGAAATCTATCTTCAGTTTGATTCTTTTGAAGATAGTGTATTGCAAGAGTTGCGTGGAGCTGATTTAAGTGAAATACGGAAACAGGCTTTAGAAAATCTAAATGAAGTTAATTTGTCTACAACTTTAGTTGTCACGCTTCAAAAAGGATTAAATGATCATGAAATTGGTAAAATTATTGAGTTTGCACTAAAGCAAAAATGTGTTCGAGGCGTTACATTTCAGCCAACTCAAATTGCGGGCCGATTGGAGAATTTCAATTTAGAAACCGATCGTATGACTTTAACAGAAGTAAGAAGAAAAATTCTGGAGCAGACTACAGTTTTTAATTCAGATGATTTACTTCCTGTTCCTTGTAATCCAGATGCTTTGGTAATGGGTTATGCTTTGAAACTGGGAGACGAAGTTTTTCCGCTAACACGATATATTAATCCGAACGATTTATTAGACAATAGTAAAAACACTATTATTTACGAGCAAGATGAAGTACTTCGTGGTAAAATGATAGATTTGTTTAGTACAGGAAATTCTGTAGAAGTAGCGCAGGAAAATTTGAAATCGATATTATGTTGTCTTCCTAATATTGATGCGCCAGAACTTGGTTATGACAATTTGTTTCGAATTATCATAATGCAGTTTATTGATGCCTACAATTTTGACGTGAGAGCAATAAAAAAATCGTGTGTTCATATTGTCAATAAAGACAATAAAATAATCCCGTTCGAAACAATGAATTTGTTTTACAGAGATGATAAAGTAAAAAGGCTAGAAGAATTAAGAACTAATGTATAAAGCATATGATAAGATTAGAAGTTGGTAATTTAGGTGGTTTAGTCGCATTTTTTATAGCGATTATGGTTGGGCCACCAATTTTGATGGCAATCATTGGTTTTGCAATCAGGAAAAACAGTCCGAATGGAGCAAAGATTTGCTTTATTATTGGAGCGTTATATTTAATTATTGGATTAGGAATATGCGGAACACTTATGTCTTAAGAAAAACCCTCAATAAACTAAATTATTGAGGGTCTTAAAGTATATTATTATAAGTGGATTAAAATCTAAACAATAATCCGAATTTTGGTTGATCGAAGATGTTTTCAAATAAATTGATGTTTAATTGGAAAGTATCTGAAGATGGACCATTTTCTGGAGAAACACTGTTGTATGATAATAAATTAGCAAGAGTAAAAGTAACCGCAATGTTTTTAGTCACGAAGTAATTTAAACCAACATTGATATTGGCTGTTAGACTATTGCTATCATCTGTACCAGTAATTGGACTTTCGTATTTATTTCTGCCGTATCCTAAACCTACTTCTCCATAAGCTTTGAATCGTTTTTTATCGAGTTCCAATACATAGTATCTTGCGAAACCACCGATTCCAAAAATATTAGTTTTTTCATCGGTTGCTTCAACTTTATTGCTAGAATAGCTCACTTGTCCTCCAACGGCAAATTTATCATTAAGAAAATATCCAAATTTGGGATTAAAAGCATAATAGTCTTGATCGCCTCCCGTACTAATTTGTATTGCACCTTCTATAAACATATCGCCATGTGCAAAGGTGATTCCTTTTGCAGAATTCATTTCAGAATTAACCTGATCTTCTTGTTGCGCATTTGCAAAGTAAAAACTAAATAAAGCTAAAATAATTGAAAATTTGGTTTTCATAATCTTACAGTTTTAAAGTTGTAAGATTAAAAATACAATTTTATCTTAAAATTAACTTTAAGTTTTTGTAAAAGCGTTAAAAAACAATCGATTAAGTTAATATTTTTATAAAAAATAGGTTTTAACCTACATTTTTTAAAAGATCAGAAACGGATTATATTCGAACAAAAAACCCGATAACGAAAGTTATCGGGTTTAATCTATATTCTTGTTTCTTTCTTCTATTTAAAAGAAAAGACTTAGTCATTCAATTTCAAAACAGCCATAAATGCTTCTTGAGGAATCTCAACGTTTCCTACTTGACGCATACGTTTTTTACCTTTTTTCTGTTTTTCAAGAAGTTTACGCTTACGCGAAATATCTCCACCATAACATTTTGCAGTAACGTCTTTACGAAGTGCTTTAATGGTTTCACGAGCAATAATCTTAGCTCCAATTGCTGCTTGAATCGGAATGTCAAATTGCTGTCTTGGAATTAATTCACGCAATTTCTCAGTCATTTTCTTACCAATATTGTAAGCGTTATCTTCATGGATCAATGCAGAAAGCGCATCAACTGTTTGTGCGTTTAAAAGAACGTCAAGTTTAACCAATTTTGAAGTTCTCATTCCGATTGGAGAGTAATCAAAAGAAGCGTAACCTTTAGAAACTGTTTTTAAACGATCGTAGAAATCGAATACAATTTCTGCCAAAGGCATGTCGAAATTCAATTCAACTCTTTCTGTAGTTAAATACGTTTGGTTTGTAATTAAACCACGTTTTTCGATACATAAACTCATTACGTTTCCAACAAAGTCAGATTTTGTAATAATCGTAGCTTTAATAAAAGGCTCTTCAACTCTGTCAAGTTTTGAAGGCTCTGGTAAATCTGAAGGGTTGTTTACAACAATAGCTTTTTCTGGCTCTTTTTTGGTGTAAGCCAAATACGAAACGTTAGGAACCGTAGTAATTACAGTCATATCGAACTCACGCTCTAAACGCTCTTGGATAATTTCCATGTGAAGCATTCCTAAGAATCCGCAACGGAAACCAAATCCTAATGCCGCAGAACTTTCAGGAGTAAAAACTAACGAAGCATCATTCAATTGTAATTTTTCCATTGAAGAGCGCAAATCTTCATAATCTTCTGTGTCTACAGGATAAATACCCGCGAATACCATTGGTTTTACATCCTCAAAACCAGCAACCATATTTGTTGTAGGAACTTTTGCATCTGTAATCGTATCACCAACTTTTACTTCGCGCGCTTCTTTGATTCCAGAAATCAAATAACCAACATCTCCTGCTGAAACTACATTTTTAGGAACCTGATTTAGTTTTAAAGTTCCAATTTCGTCCGCAAAATATTCGTTGTCGGTAGCCATAAATTTAATTTTCTGGCCTTTTTTGATTTCACCATTTACAACTCTAAAGATTACCTCAATTCCGCGGAACGGATTGTAAACCGAGTCGAAAATTAACGCTTGTAATGGTTCTTCTGGATTTCCTTTTGGAGCAGGAATTTTTTCGATAATGGCAGCAAGAATGTTCTCAACACCAAAACCAGTTTTTCCTGAAGCATGAATAATATCTTCTAATTTACATCCTAATAAATCGATAATATCATCGCTAACTTCTTCAGGGTTTGCACTTGGTAAATCGACTTTATTCAAAACCGGAATGATTTCTAAGTCGTTCTCAAGTGCTAAATATAAATTTGAAATTGTTTGTGCCTGAATACTCTGAGCCGCGTCAACAATTAATAACGCTCCTTCGCAAGCAGCGATAGATCTTGAAACTTCGTATGAAAAATCTACGTGGCCTGGAGTATCAATCAAATTCAGAATGTATTCTTCACCTTTGTAGGTGTATTCCATCTGAATAGCATGACTCTTAATGGTGATTCCACGCTCACGCTCCAGATCCATGTTGTCAAGCAATTGTGCTTTTTCTTCACGAGCTGTAACGGTTTGTGTTGCGCCTAGTAATCTGTCCGCCAATGTACTTTTACCGTGGTCAATGTGTGCAATAATGCAAAAGTTACGAATCTTCTTCATTTTAGTATATCAGTTCTCTATCGAGTTTTAAGTATTTTTTTGCTGTAAAATGCGCTGTAGCAATCGTTTTAACGTATCTTATCAAGTGGCAAAGATAGCGCAAAGTTTTGGATTCTGGAATTTAGTTGCACGATTTTGAAATTTGAAGTCAAAAAGCTGTTTTTCAGTGTCTAAACGTATCTATTCTATTTAAATTACTGTTTCGCATTCAATCAAAAACTTGAAGAATGTTTGCTTTTATAGATTTATTTCAATTATTGTTTATTGAAAAAATGTTAAAAATGAATTTTAGCCGAGTAATTTGTAAAATTTGTGCGAATAATTGTCGGTTTAATTAAATATGAGTATACTTGTAGTCATTGTAACTATAAGATTGATCAGCTTTGGTTTTTGTATTGTTTTCTTAAAATTTATCTGTGCACTAGATACATCTTCGAAAATGATAGAATGAATTTTACTATTTACTAATTTAACCCCAACAAATTATGAAAAAACAAACTATGCAGCTTGCCGCTAAATTTGGCAGGCTTTCTAACGAAGAAATGAAAAATATAACTGGCGGCGTAACACCCGTTGGCCGATTTACAGTTCCTACAAGTATTTGTGCCTCGGGATATGGTTTGGTGGCAACGGGTTGTCAGGGAACTTCTTATCCTATGCTTGATGGTTATACTTGTGTGTTGACTTGTTTATAGCCAAATTGAATTCAAATAAAAAAGAGACATCAATTATTGATGTCTCTTTGTGTTTTAGAACTCAAAATTAAACCCTTTTTCAGTCAGTTTTTTATAAATATCAGGATCAAATTTGTAGAGTTTTGCTGCTCTGTGTGATACGTCCTGTTGTTTTTCGTCGAGAGCTACTAATAATTTCATGTGCAAAATTTTTCGTCTAAAATTAGATTTATCCAATTCGATTCCTAAAATTTCTTCATACAAATGCATTAGTTGCAATAGAGTGAATTTTTCTGGAAGAAGGTTAAAACCAATTGGAGCCTGACGCACTCGGTTTCGCAACTGCAATAAACTGAAATCAAGAATTTCGTTATGATCAAAAATCAGCTCAGGAATTTCATTTATTTTGAACCACTTTGCTTCAAAAACCCTTAAACTGGCTTTAATATTATAATCTTCTCTGTTGACCAAAGTATAATAGCCAATAGTAACCACGCGTCTTTCTAGTACACGTTGCGGATTTGTAAATGCTTTTAACTGTTCCAAATAGATATTTTCAAGACCCGTAAGTTCCTGTAAAATTCGTTGAGCAGCATTATCTGCGCTTTCGTCTATTTGAAGCCATCCGCCAAGAAGTCCCCATTTGCCTTTACTTTCACCCTCGGCGTGCTGTACCAATAGCACTTCGAGACTCTCTTTGTTAAATCCGAAGAAAACACAGTCAATCGTGATTCCGTCTACGGCTGGTTTGTGGTGGTTATTAGTTATTTCAGTCAATTTGTTGTTGTCGTGTTAATATTGTGTATTGAAAATTAGAACTCAAAATTGAATCCTTTTTCAGTTAATTTCTCATAGATTTCAGGATCAAACTTATACAACTGAGCCGCTCTGTGCGAAACATCTTGTTGTTTTTCGTCTAAAGCAACCAACAGTTTCATGTGAAGAATTTTTCTTCTAAAGTTGGGTTTGTCCATTTCAATTCCTAAAATTTCTTCATAAAGTTGCATTAATTGCAATAAGGTAAATTTTTCGGGAAGCAGATTAAATCCGATTGGCGTTTGGCGCACTTTACTTCTGAGGTGTTTTATACTGTAATCTAAGATCTCGTTATGGTCATAAATCAAATTCGGAATGTTATCAATTTTATACCATTGCGCATCCGAAGCTGTAAAACCTGCTTTAATATTATAATCTTCTCTTTTTACAAGAGCATAATACCCAATCGTAATAACGCGTCGCAGCGGAAAACGATCTGGATCTCCAAATGCTTTCAGCTGTTCCAAATAAATGTTATCAAGACCGGTAAGCTCATTCAATAAGCGGTGAGCCGCATTGTCTGTGCTTTCCTTTTTATAAATCCATCCACCCGGAAGTCCCCATTTTCCTTTACTAATACCTTCGGCATGCTGCACCAAAAGCACTTCAAGACTGCCTTTGTCGAAACCAAAAATGACACAGTCAATCGTGATGGCATTCATCGCACTGTTTTCATTTTTTTGAGCAGTTTTGTCGTCTACATTTTCAACCATATATGAGATAAATTTTGACAAATTAAATAAATAAAATGATTATTAGCCTTTTTGAAAGCCTTATATTTTTTTTTAACGAAACAAAAAATTGATAATCAGGCTTTTAAAAATAAGTGTGAAAAGCGCTTGAATTCAGAAGATTTCTTAAACGACTGATTGTCAATTTTATAAATCGTTGTTTTTTCTATATTTTTTATTTCAATTCTACTTTAGATTTTACAACATTAATAAAAATGGATTAGGATTAATCAGAATCGAAAAAAAATAACCCTAATATTTTGTTAATATAGAAAATTTGTTTTACACTTGTAGTCAAATTTACCATAAGATAAATTCAAATTGACCATAAGCAAAAATAGGACAAACATACACTTAACTTAAACTTACCACAAATGTTTTTTCTAAAAATTGATTTAAATAGCTTTTTGATGAGATTACCATCATCAAATTCTACCAAAAGAATTGATTTTGATGTTTTAGAAATGCTTGTTTTTAAAACGCCTGTTTATAGTCAGCAAGTACTAAATGTTGGAAATGAGATTCAGGCCCTCATTTTTGGCGTGACCTGCTTGGGAAGTTTTCCAGATTTCTCCTAGGGTAAGAAAAACTAACTATAACTTAAACTTAATCAATTCTTATTATGAAAAGCAAAAATTGTATTAAAACAACAAAGCTTCCATATTTTATGGCGGTGCTGCTTAGCGTATTTATGATGCAGTTTGGATTTGCTCAAGAATCTAAAACTGTAAGTGGGACAATTACCTCTTCCGAAGACGGATTTGGAGTTCCAGGAGCAACTGTACTTGTACAGGGAACAAAATCGAGTGCTGTTACCGATTTTGACGGAAAATATAAAATTGAAGCCAAAACAGGCGATGTTTTAGTAATTACCTTCGTGGGATTTAAAACAAAGAATATTACAGTCGGTACTCAAAAAGTAGTCGACGCTGTTTTACAGCCAGAAACTGCAGAACTTAAAGAGGTTGTAGTAATTGGATATGGATCACAGAAGAAAACATTAGTCACTAATGCTGTAACTCAGGTAAGTGGTGAGAGCCTGACAAAAACAAATACTACAAATGCGCTTCAGGCACTTCAAGGTCAGGCAGCGGGTCTTCAAATTACTTCTACTTCTGGACAACCAGGAGAAAGTCTGAATGTGGTAATTAGAGGAGTGGGTTCAACAGCAGGAAGTAATCCGCTTTATGTTGTAGATGGAGTTCTTACTGGAGATATTTCTTACTTGAATAACTCTGATATCGAATCTATTTCTGTTTTAAAAGATGCTGCTTCGGCGGCGATCTATGGTTCGCAAGCTTCGAATGGAGTTGTATTAGTAACAACAAAAAAAGGGAAACGTGGCACAACAGGACAAATAACATTTGATCAGTATTATGGCGTTCAGTCAGTAGCGAGAAAAGTAGATTTGCTTGACGCTAAAGAATATGCAACAATATTAAATGAAGCAAGAGTTAACTCTGGTAATACCCCATATTTTACTAATGCTCAAATTGCTGGAATGGGTTCTGGAACAAATTGGATGGATAAAATGCTTACAGATAATGCTGCAACTAAGAATTTCTCTTTTGGAGCGTCTGGAGGTTCTGACACTTCGGTTTATTCGGCTTCATTATCTTATTTGGGGCAAGAAGGTGTAGTTGGAGGTAAAGATTTGTCAAACTACGAACGTTATAATTTCAGATTCAATTCAGAGCATAAATTATACAAAGATGTTGTGACATTTGGAGAGAATTTGAGTTTTGCGTACATTAATAAAAATGGAATTGGTGTTGGTAATCAATATAATAACTCTCTTAGAGGAGCTTTTCAAGCAACACCTTTGCTGCCAATGTACGATGCAAACGGCAACTATTTTGATACTTCTAACAGTACAGAACCATGGTTGACAGGAATGGCAAATCCTTATGCTTTAATGGTTTATAATAATCAAAACGAAAGCGATAGCCAAAAATTATTAGGAAATGTTTACCTACAGATTCAGCCAATTAAAAACCTAACTTTTAAAACAACTTTAGGTTTGGATTATAATGTAAATGAAGGACACTCTTATTCTCCAATTTACAGATTGTCAATTTATGCTAATAGTGCTTTTGATAGGGTAAATCAGAACATGAATAAAAGTACAAGTATAAACTGGGACAATTTATTAACCTATAAGTTTAATGTATCAGATAATCATCATTTTGAAGCTTTGGCTGGTACATCTTATATCAATTATAATACAACTTCTGTAGAGGCGGCAAATGCTGATTCTGTTTTTAACGATTTAGAGCACGCCTGGATTGACAATACAACAAATAAAGACGGAGCAAGAATGTCAATGAAAGGAAGTAAGTTTGAGAATATCCTAATGTCTTATTTTGGAAGATTAAACTATAATTACAAAGAGAAGTATTTATTAAATGCGACTCTTAGGGCTGATGGTTCTTCTAAATTTGCGCCAGGAAATCAATGGGGATATTTTCCATCAGTTTCTGGAGGTTGGGTAGCTTCAAACGAAGATTTTTTGAAGGATTCAAAAGTATTTAATTTCTTAAAATTAAGAGCAAGCTGGGGTCAGGTAGGAAACCAAAGTATTAGATCATTTCAATATTTATCTTTAATAAAATCAAATTATACTAATTACACTTTTGGTGATAAAGAAGGTGCCTTAACACCTGGAGCATACCCTGAGAATATTGCAAATCCAAGCCTTAAATGGGAAACTTCAGAACAGATTGACCTTGGTTTTGATGCCAGATTTTTAGACAATGCATTGAGTGTAAACTTTGATGTTTATAAAAAGACAAACAAAGACTGGTTAATTTTAGCGCCAATCTTAGCAACGGCTGGTGCGAACGCACCATTTATTAACGGAGGAGATGTAGTTAATAAAGGAGTAGAGTTAAGTTTGAGCTATCAAAATAAAATTGGAGATTTTAACTACAGTGTGAGTGCAAACGGTGCTTACAATAAAAACACTGTTGGACAAATTCCAAATGCAGACGGAATTATTCATGGTCTGAGCGGTGAACTTTATGATAACTCGGGTGAATTTTATAGAGCAGAAAACGGACATCCGTTAGGATATTTCTGGGGATACAAAACTGGAGGAGTATTTCAGAATCAGGAACAAATTAACAATTACAAATCGGCAAACGGAGTGGTTTTACAACCAAATGCAGCTCCTGGAGATTTGATTTATGTGAATACAAATGGAGATGATAAAATTGATGCTTCTGATAAAACAAGCATCGGAAATCCAAATCCTG
The DNA here is from genome assembly GCF_059511845.1 of Flavobacterium sp. PLA-DH12. Classification (NCBI taxonomy): domain Bacteria; kingdom Pseudomonadati; phylum Bacteroidota; class Flavobacteriia; order Flavobacteriales; family Flavobacteriaceae; genus Flavobacterium; species Flavobacterium sp. PLA-DH12. The sequence goes on along the minus strand of NZ_JCAMPD010000002.1, from coordinate 116,548 downwards.
ATTTCACTTACGGTTTCTCTATTTCGGCTAGTTATAAAGCCTTCGATTTTTCGCTTAATGGAAATGGAGTAGCAGGAAATCAAATTGTACAATCGTATAGAAACCAAGCAAACACTTATGGTAATTATACTTCAGCAATATTAAGCCGCTGGCATGGAGAAGGATCTTCAAACACAATGCCTAGAGTAACTGAAGATAACCGAAACTTTACACAATTTTCAGATCTATACGTTCAGAATGGGGATTTCTTAAGAATCAACACGGTTACACTTGGATTTGATTTAGCAAAAATGAAACAGTCAAAATCATTTTTTGCAAGCCAGTTTAGAGTTTATTTCTCAGTATTGAACCTTTATACTTTTACGAAGTATGATGGAATGGATCCTGAAATAGGATTTGGTTCTTCTAATGATGATCAAAAGTTTTCATCAGGGGTTGATGTAGGTTACTATCCAAGACCAAGAACATATATGTTAGGTCTAAATGTTAAACTTTAATACATAAAAAAATGAAAAAGACTTATTTATATATTTTCTGTTTGGGTTTACTTTCTCTTGCATCTTGCAGTTTAGAAACAGAACCACTTACACAACAGACAGATGGGAATTTTTATAAAACCACAGATGATGCTTATACAGCATTAGTAGGTTGTTATGACGGAATGCAGGTGGCTACAGGAGCTGCTGGTTTAGGAGTTCCAGTAATTAGCGAAGTAATGTCTGATGATTGTTTTGGAGGAACAGGAAACTCAGATGGTTACAATTATGCTGCGATTGATGAGTTCAACATTCAACGTTCGCCATCGGATATTGATATGTTAAACAATAACTGGATAGCTTACTATAAAGCACTTTATCGTTGTAATGTCCTTTTGTCAAAAATGGATCAAATTGACTGGAAAGGGGATACTACTTTAAGAAATACTTACGAATCTGAAACAAGATTTATTAGAGCCTATTTATATTTTGAAATGGTTCGTCTATGGGGAAATATTCCATTATTGACTAAACCTTCAACAGAAAATATTCCACAGGCAAATCCAGATGATGTATATAAAGTAATTGCAGAAGATTTAGTTTTTGCATCAGATCATTTACCATCAGCAGCTTACAGTGCAACTGTTAGCGGCCGTATTACAAAATGGGCAGCAAAATCTTTGCTTGGACGTGTTTACCTATACTACACAGGATATTATGGTAAAACCGATTTGGTTGGAGTAGTAACTAAAGCACAAGCACTAGCACATTTGGAAGATGTTATAGCAGGAAGCGGACATGGTTTGGTTGATGACTTTTCTACACTTTGGCCTGCAGCTTCAGTTGACAAATATGCAGGTGAAAGCAATAAAGAATTTGTATTTTCTATAAAATATACTTACACAAGTGATTATAACGGAAATACTGATGGTAACCACTGGTTAGTAATGTTCGGAATGAGAGAATTCTCTTCTTATCCATACGGACGTGGTTGGGGTGTGACTGTAAATTCTAAATTATGGAATGCATACACAGCAAATGATACAAGACGTGTTTCAACTGTGATAGGAATAAATGAAGAAAAAATTCCATTTGATAAAATAAATAATCAGCGTGAATATACGGGTTACTACAACAAAAAGTATACACCGATGGTTGATAAAGATGGAAAAGACCTTCCATTAACAATGGGAAGCCAGTATTGGGACATCAGCCAATTTCAAGATTATGTGGTTTTGAGATATTCTGATGTACTTTTAATGGCAGCAGAATTAGGAAGTGGTAATGCACAATCTTATTTTGATGACGTAAGAAGAAGAGCTTACAAAACTGCATTCACTTCTATTCCTGTTAATTATGATAATATCATGAACGAAAGACATTTAGAATTCGCTCTAGAAGGAGTTAGATATTGGGATTTACTTCGTCAAGGAATTGGCAAAGCATCTTCAACTATCGCAGAAACTACAACTTTACTTAACGGAGGAGTACAGACTACAAAAACAATTTCTTCAGTAAACATCCAAAATACAAAAGGATTACAGCAAATTCCAAATACACAGATAACATTATCTAATGGAGTTTTAAAACAAAATGCAGGCTGGTAGTTTTAATTAAAAAAGCAAAAAAATGAAAAATATAAAAGTATTAATTACAACACTTTTGATGCTGGCCATGCTGGTATCATCTTGTTCGCCTGATAGCTATTCACTAGACGGCGCGATGGATAAATCGGATATACATTTTGAAATTACTCAGGATTTAGCAGCAGATCCAGGAGGAAATACTGTAATTCTGAAAAATACGACACCTGGTGTTATATTAAACTGGGATTATGAAACAGGAAAATCAGACAAAGCGATAGAAACTGTAAAGTACGCTTTTAAAGGAAATTATACGATAAAAATTTCGGCAGTTACCGGCGGCGGAATTGTAGAACTTGATCCTGTAACGGTAACCGTAAATCAGGATAATTTAAATTATGTTAATGATGCACTTTGGACAGCTTTGTCTGGAGGTGTGGGAAAACAAAAAGTTTGGATTGCTGATAATGGTAAATACGGAATGGCTCTTGGAGCAATGTCTTATGCAGATCCTAGCACTACAGTAGAGTGGGGTAATTTTACGCCAAACTGGGAACCAGAAGGGAATGCTAATTCAAGTACAGATGCAGATATGCATTGGGGCAGAACAATGACTTTCAGTCTGGAAGGTGGTCCATTTATGAAAATCCATGAAGCCGACGGAACTCTTAAAGAAAGTGGCACTTATTTCTTAGATATAAATACACATACTTTAACAACAACAGGAGCAACAATTCTGAGACCAGACAACTACATTGCAAACGCAAGTAACTGGACTAACAATATCAAAATCTTAAAACTTACTGAAAACCAATTAAGAATTGCTATTATGAGAACTAATAGCGAAGGGGCATGGTGGTATATCTGGAATTTCGTTTCTAAAGAATATGCAGACAACTACGTACCACCTGTTACTGGACCAAGTTATGATGAAGGTTTTAATCCAACTTTTGCTTCTGGCGAATTATTAAAAATGATTACTGGTGGAGTAGGATCAGGTAGAGTATGGAGTTTAGACGGAAATGGAAATCCAGTAGACTGGTTAGGAAAAGGAAAAGGATGGACTACAGGTGCTTCAAGCTCGTATAACTGGGGATGGAATGATGATTGGGCTGCTATAGCAGGTAATTCTTGGATTCGTTTTGATCAATTTGGTGGAAAACTAAATTATACTAGAAGCCAGAATGGTGTAGTAACTTCTGGATTATTTACAATTGATGAAGCGAAAAATGAGATTAATTTAGGAACAAATACATTGATTCAAAATCCAGACAGTTGGATGAATCCAACAACAAATGTTATTAAAGTTGTAAAGGCTTATAATAATGACTACCTACAAAAAGGTATTTGGTTTGGAACATCTTATGATTCAGGAAAAGATGAGTGGTTTGTGTTCCATTATATAATTCCTTAAAAATTCATATATTTCACTTTATAAATAACTCGGAAGCAGATTGATACTGCTTCCGGGTTATTAAAATTTTCGTACTATGTTGCAGCTAACTTCATATAAAAAACTAGGATTACTATTTGCAAGCTTGCTTTTATTGTCAGCATGCAAATCGTCAACAGATCAAAAATTTAGTAACCGAAAAGTTTCTTTTAATGCAGATTGGAGTTTCCATCTAAACGATAGTATTGTTGATAAAGATACTATTGGGACTTCAACCAAATGGAGAACTTTAGATGTTCCGCATGATTGGAGCATCGAAGGTAAATTTGATGAAAAAAGTCCTGCAGGTTATGGCGGAGGATCTCTAAACGGAGGTTTAGGCTGGTACAAAAAAACATTCAAAGTCGCTGCAGAAGACAGCACAAAAATAACTTCTATAACTTTTGACGGAGTATATAGAAACAGTGAAGTTTGGGTAAATGGACATTATTTAGGAAAACGCCCAAACGGATATATAGGTTTTCAATATGATATGTCACCATATTTAAATTACGGAGACAAAAACAACGAAATAATTGTTAAGGTTGACAATTCAAAACAACCCAATTCACGCTGGTATTCAGGATCAGGAATTTTTAGAAATGTCTGGATCGAAACTACAGATAAACTTCATGTGGGACAATGGGGAACCTATATTACAACTCCAAAAGTTACAGCTGAAAAAGCTTCTATAAGTTTTGAAACAACAATTAAAAATCAATACAAAGAAGGTAAAAAAGCCACAGTAACGACCACCATTTTTAAAGAAGACAAAAAAGTAACATCGGTTACACAAGATATAACCATCAATGCCAACGAAAATCAAACCCTGAATCAATCGGCAGAAGTTGAAAATCCGATTTTATGGTCAGTTGAAAATCCAGAATTGTACACTGCGGTTACTGAAATTTCGCTTGACGATAAAATCATCGATCAATACAAAACCAATTTCGGAATCAGAGATTTTAAATTCGATTTGAATAAAGGTTTTATTTTGAATGGAAAACAAGTAAAAATAAAAGGTGTTTGTCTGCATCATGATTTAGGTCCGTTGGGTTCTGCGATTAATACTCGCGCCATCGAACGCCAATTGGAAATCATGAAAGAAATGGGGGTAAACGGAATCAGAACTTCTCATAATCCGCCCGCTCCAGAACTTTTGGATCTTTGCGATAAAATGGGTTTCATTGTTATGGATGAAGCTTTTGATATGTGGAAGCAAACCAAAACCAAATACGATTATGGAAATGATTGGGACAAATGGCATAAAAAAGATCTAATTGATCAATTGCTTCGCGACAGAAATCACCCAAGTATTTTTGTTTGGAGCATCGGAAACGAAATTCCAGAACAATGGAATGAAAAAGGTGTTGAAATTGCTAAAGAATTGGCTGCGATTACACGCGAGTATGATAAAACGCGTCCGTTAACCGCAGCGATGAATCCGCCGGTAAACATGAATATTGATGCCGTGACTTTACAGTTTGAGAAAAAAGATGTATCGATTAATCCGCTTGCGGGATCAGGAGTTTTAGATTTAATTGGATACAATTATGCGCATCAAACGTACGAACATCATCTAAAGAACTTTCCAAATACACCTTTTATTGCAACCGAAACCACTTCAGGTTTACAAACACGAGGATATTACGATGCCGTTTCAGATACTATCAAAAAATGGCCAGTAAGATGGGATCTTAAATTTACAGAAGGAAATCCAGGAAATACCGTTTCGGCTTACGATCAGGTGCAGACACCTTGGGGTTCTACGCACGAAGCAACTTGGAAAGTAATTAAAAAACACGATTTCCTTTCTGGAATGTACGTTTGGACAGGTTTCGATTATATCGGAGAACCAACTCCATACGAATGGCCATCTGTAAGTTCGTATTTCGGAATTGTAGATTTAGCTGGTTTCCCAAAAGACGTTTATTATATGTACCAAAGCGAATGGACAGATAAAACGGTTCTTCATATTTTTCCGCATTGGAACTGGAAAGCTGGACAAACTGTTGATGTTTGGGCATACTACAATAAAGCGGATGAGGTTGAACTTTTCGTAAACGGAAAATCGGTTGGAAAGAGAAGTAAAAAAGGAGACGATTTGCACGTAATGTGGAGAATTCCTTTTGAAGCCGGAACTCTGAAAGCAGTTTCCCATAAAGAAGGAAAAGTAGTTTTAGAAAAAGAAATTAAAACAGCTGGAAATCCTACTCAATTAAAACTGACTGCAGACAGAAGTACCATCAAAGCAGACAAAAACGATTTGTCATTTATCACAGTTGATATTTTAGATGATAAAGGAACTTTAGCTCCAAATGCGAACAACGAAATTAATTTCTCTTTAAAAGGAAACGGAAAAATTGTAGGTGTTTGCAGCGGAGATCCTGTTAGTCATGAATCGTATAAAGGAAATAAACATACCGCTATGGCTGGAAAATGTTTGGTTATTGTACAATCTGGAGATCAATCTGGAAGATTGGAATTGACCGCTAAAGCGAATGGATTGAAACAGTCCACAATTGTAATTACAACAGAATAATTTTTGAAATTTTAAATATAGCCACAGATTAAAAGGATTAAAAAGATTTAAATCTGCATGATCTGCTAAATCTGCGAGAGAAAAGAGAAAAGAAAAAATCCTTTTAAATCTTTTTAATCTGTGGCAAAAAAAATAAAAAGTAACCAATGAAAAACTCAAAATTAACCGCATTGTTTTCTGCTTTTATGTTTGGATTTTTGGCAATTCCAAATGCTAATGCCCAAATTCAAAATGCAGATGTATTAAATGCTCCAATAGATATCAGTAAAGATTTTCAGAACTATCTGAATACGTTTTATTTTGCAGACGAACTAGCTTCTTTTGATCCTGCAACAGGAAAAGGAACCATCAAATATTTGAGATACAATTATAAAACACGTCAGGCTTTCAACAACATGATGATGAAACCAGATGTTGAAAAAGCAAACGAATTTCCAACAACAGAATATGCAGAATCTCCTGTTTTGCCATTCGAAATTCAGTTTGTTTCAGATAGAACAGTTAGAATTAAAACAACTTCTGGGCCGCAATTTCACCCGCAAAAGGAATCTTTAATGTTGGTTGACGGCGTTGCGCCAAATCATCCTGAATTATGGAAATATGCTAAAATCGAAGGAGGTCATAGTTATACAAGCAAACACGGAAGAGTTGAAATCTTAACGAAACCGTGGCACGTAAAAATCTATGATGAAAAAGGAAAATTGCTGACAAGTACGCTTCACGATACAGATTTTAAAAACACATACACGCCAACACTTCCATTTTCTTATGTTCGCAGAAACAGCGATTATTCAAGAAGTATGGGCGCGGCTTTCAGTTTAGAACCAGACGAAAAAATATTTGGTTGCGGTGAATCATTCACACAATTCAACAAACGCGGTCAAAAAGTAGTTTTATGGACGGATGATGCTAACGGAATCCAAAATGAAACAATGTACAAACCAATTCCGTTTTACATGAGCAGCCGTGGTTATGGAGTTTTCATGCACCATTCTACACCAATTACAGTTGACTTTGGAAAATACTTTTCAAGTGCCAACGAAATGTATATTGGAGACGACGAAGCCGATTTGTTTTTCTTTATCGGAGAACCAAAAGACATCTTAGACCAATACACGAATCTGACTGGAAAAGCAGCTATGCCACCACTTTGGTCGTTCGGTTTCTGGATGAGTAGAATCACTTATTTCTCTGAAAAAGAAGGAAGAGAAGTAGCAAGAGATTTGCGTAAATATAAAATCCCAACAGACGTAATTCACTTTGATACCGGTTGGTTTGATGTAGATTGGAGAAATAACTACGAGTTTGCAAAATCTCGTTTCCCAGATGCCACAAAAATGATGTCTGATTTAAAGAAAGACGGTTTTCAGGTTTGTCTTTGGCAGTTGCCTTATTTCACGCCAAAGAATACTTTGTTTCCGGAAATCATGGATAAAAACTTGGCAGTAAGAGACAGAAAAGGAAATCTTCCGTACGAAGATGCTGTTTTAGATTTTTCAAATCCGGAAACAGTAACATGGTATCAAGGAAAATTGAAAAAGTTATTTGATGAAGGTGTTGCAGTTTTCAAAGTAGATTTTGGAGAAGCTGCTCCGCCAGACGGAATTTACCATTCGGGAAGAACAGGTTTTTACGAGCATAATTTATATCCATTACGTTACAACAAAGCAGTAGCAGAAATTACTCAAAAAGAGAAAGGATACACTTTAATCTGGGCAAGAAGTACATGGGCAGGATCTCAGCGCTATCCTTTGCATTGGGGAGGAGATTCTGAAACTTCAAACGGAGCAATGTCAGCAGAATTACGCGGCGGACTTTCATTAGGATTAAGCGGATTCAGTTTTTGGAGTCACGATGTTGGAGGTTTCGCAACAAAATCTCCAGAGAATATTTACAGAAGATGGACGCCATTCGGAATGTTTACTTCGCACGTAAGAAGTCACGGAGAACCGCCTCGCGAACCTTGGTTATACAGCAAAGAATTCTTAGAAGGATTTAGAAAAGCAGATAATATGCGTTACGAATTAATGCCATATATCTACGCTCAAGCAAAAGAAAGTTCTCAAAAAGGATTGCCAATGATGCGTGCTCTTTTTGTCGAATATCCAAACGATCCAGGAGCTTGGTTAGTGGATAATCAATATTTATTTGGTTCAAGTATGTTGGTTGCACCGCTTTTTGAAGAGGTTGAAGAAAGAGATGTTTATCTTCCAGAAGGAACTTGGATCGATTACCAAACTAAAAAAGTGTACCAATCGGGCTGGCATAAAATCAAAGCTGGCGAAGTGCCAATTATAGTTTTGGTAAAAGATGGAACTGCAATTCCACACATTGGTTTAGCGCAGTCTACAAAAGATATGGATTGGAGCAAATTGACATTAAAAGTTTACGCAAGCGACAAAACCATTTCGGCTACAGCTAAAGTGTTTTTACCAGAAGGAGATGTGGTACAAGAAATAAAAGTGAACAAAAGCGGAAACAATTTCGATGTAGCAGCAAATCCATTAAACGGAAAAACCACTTTTAAAACCGAGTGGGCAAAATAAAAAAATAGTTTGCCACTAATTGCACGAATTTCCACGAATTGAATTGGTGTTAATTTGTGTAATTCGTGGCGAAAAAGAATATAGCCACAGATTACACAGATTAGTACTCTCGCAGATTTAGCAGATCATGCAGATTTTTTTTAATATTTAAAATCAGCTCAATCTGCCAAATCTGCGAGAGAAAATAAAAAAGAAAAAATCCTTTCAATCCTTTTAATCTGTGGCAAAAAGAATATAATACCAAAAAACATGAAAAACTATCTAGTTCTCCCAGCCGTATTGTTTTCAATAACAATAGGCTACAGTCAAAAAACGAAAAACGCTTACGAATTGGCATCGCCAAACGGAAAGAATACAATCAAATTTGAGCTGGTAAAAAATGCTCCAAAATATGCCGTTTCTCACGGAAAGACTGAAGTAATTTCTCCGTCTGATATGGGATTTGTATTGAAAGGAAACGAAGACTTAAGTTCAAATTTTGAAATAAAAGGAGCAAAAACCTCTACGTTTGATGAAACTTGGGAACAAGTTTGGGGAGAAAAGAAAAACATCAGAAATCACTACAATCAATTAGTTGTTGATTTACAGCAGAAAACAGGCAATAAAAGAAAATTACAAATTCAGTTTCGCGCGTTTGATGACGGAGTAGCTTTTAGATATATGTATCCGAAACAAAATGTAAAAGACAGTATTTTCATCATGGATGAAAAAACAACTTTCAATCTTAAAGAAGATGGAAAAGCGTGGTGGATTCCGGCAAACAGAGAAAATCGTGATGAGTATCTTTTCAAGGATGCGCCAGTGAGTACGTTGGATACGGTTTTAACTCCATTAACAATTGAAAGCAAAAGCGGTTTAGCTTTAAGTTTTCACGAAGCAAACTTGTATGATTTCGCAAGTATGACTTTGGTTAATACTAAAGGAACAGAATTAAAATCTGATTTAGTGCCGTGGGCCGATGGAGTAAAAGTTCGTGTAAAAGATTCATTTACTTCTTCTTGGAGAACACTTCAAATTGGAGAAAATCCAGGAGAATTGATTACTTCTTATTTGGTTTTAAACCTAAACGAACCAAACAAACTAAAGAACACAAATTCTTATTTTAAACCATATAAATATTTAGGAATTTGGTGGGGAATGCATATCGGAAAATATACTTTCTGGGAAAGCGACAAACAAGGTGCAACAACCAAACACGCTGAAGAATATATTGATTTTACAGCAAAAGAAGGGTTCCATCATTTATTGATTGAAGGATGGAATAAAGGTTGGACGCCAGGTTGGTACGAAAACCGTATGCACATGTTTAGCTTCACAAAAAACGCAGACAATTTCGATTTAGAAAAAGTAGTTGAATACGGAAAGAAACATAATGTAGAGTTAATTGGTTATCATGAAACTGGTTCGAACTTAATTAACTATTTAAAACAAGTTGACGAAGCTTTTGCTTTATACAAAAAACTAGGAATTCATACGGTGAAAATTGGTCATGTAGGTTCTAAATTGAATATGAAACAGATGCACTTCGGACAATTTGGAGTAAATTATTTCAGATATATTTTAGAAAAAGCAGCACAATACGATTTAGCGGTTTTATATCATGAATCGATTAAAGATACAGGAGAACGCAGAACTTATCCAAACATGGTTTCGAGAGAAGCAGCTCGTGGTCAAGAATATAACGCATGGAGCGAAGGAAATCCGCCAAATCATTTAACGATTATTCCGTTTACAAGATTACTTTCTGGACCAATGGATTTCACGCCTGGAATTTTTGATGTTGAGGTAAAACAAGGTTATCCAGGAAAAAGAATTCAGGGAACAGTTGGTCAGCAATTGGCATTGTATGTAACGATTTATGCACCAATTCAAATGTTGGCAGATCTTCCAGAAAATTACGAAGGAAAACCAGCTTTACAATTCTTAAAAGATGTTCCAACAGATTGGGAAGACACTAAAATCTTAGAAGGAAAAATTGGTGAATACATTACAACAGCAAGAAAAGACAGAAACAGCGCCGACTGGTATCTAGGAACTTTGACAAATGAGAAACCAAGAAATGTAGAAGTTTCATTATCATTCTTAGATCCAAATACAACTTATGAAGCACAGATTTATGTTGATGCAGAAGGAACAGATCAAACACACAATCCAGAAGCGGTAGCAATCTCTAAGAAAACTGTAAAAGCTTCAGATAAATTACAATTGAAATTAGGCGGAGCTGGAGGTGGAGCTGTGAGATTTAAGAAATTATAATCCACAAAGATTCTCTGTAGAGACGCACTGCAGTGCGTCTAACATGTAGTTAGAAAATAAAATATTTAGCCACAGATTACACGAATTAAAAGGATTATTACTCTCGCAGATTTAGCAGATCATGCAGATTTTTTTAAATTTTTAAATCAGCCAAATCTGCGAGAGAAAAAAGAGAAAAATCCTTTAGAATCCTTTTAATCTGTGGCAAAAAAAAATAAAACCATTTTCAGATGAAAAGAATTTTAGTAGCACTCGTTTTAATTCATTCAATCCAAATCATTGGACAAAACAATAATGCTGAAAATCGAATCATAAAAGCCGATTATAAGAAAGAAGCAGGAAAACTAAACACCATGTTCAAAGAATGCATCGGAGCCGGAAGAGCAAATGAAGGTCTTCGTGCCGATTGGCAGCAGCAATTGGCATTGGTAAAAAAAGAATGCGACTTTAAATACATCCGTTTTCATGGTTTATTGTCTGATGATATGGCCGTTTATCGTGAAGACGAAAAAGGGAATCCAGAATATAATTACCAATATGTAGATGTTTTGTTTGATTATATTGTAAGTCTGAAAATGAAACCGTTTGTAGAACTAGGTTTTATGCCGAATGCATTAGCAAGCGGAAAAGAAACTATTTTTTGGTGGAAAGGAAATGTTACTCCTCCAAAAGACTATAAAAAATGGGAAGATTTAGTTCGAAATTTAACGCAGCATTTTAAAGACCGTTACGGAGACGAAGAAGTAAAAACTTGGTATTTTGAAGTTTGGAACGAACCGAATTTATCACCAGGTTTTTGGAGCAGCACACAGCAAGAATATTATAAATTATACGATTATGCAGCCCGCGGTGTAAAAGCGGTAAATGCAGCTTATAAAGTTGGTGGACCAGCAACAGCAGGTTCTGCTTGGGTTGCTGAAACTATTGATTTTTGCGCGAAGAATAATGTTCCGATGGATTTTGTTTCGACGCATACTTATGGAGTGAAACATGGCTATTTGGATGAATTTGGAACTTCGGGAACGATTTTAAATCAAGATGAATGGAGTGTTAGCGGTGAAATTATCAATTCAAGAAAATTAATTGCAGAATCGGCTAAACCAAATCTGGAATTGCATTATACGGAGTGGAGTACGTCTTATACGCCGGCAGATCCAATTCACGACAGTTATCATTCTGCAGCTTATATTTTGCAGAAATTAAAACAAGTTGGAAACGCGGCAAACTCGATGTCATATTGGGTTTTTACGGATATTTTTGAAGAAGCGGGACCAAGATTTACGCCTTTTCATGGCGGTTTCGGATTATTGAATACGCAGGGAATTAAAAAACCAGCTTATTTCTCTTATTATTTATTGAATAAACTAGGAGAAACAGAACTTCAAAACTCCGATAAAGCTTCTTGGACTTCCAAAAATGCAAAAGGTGATGTTCAGGTTTTATTGTGGGATTTTACCAATACGCATCCCGGTGATAAAGAATTGAATCAAACGTATTACATAAAAGATCTTCCATCAAAAGAAAAAGGGAAAGTGAGAATCGAAGTGGATGGAATGCAGAAAGGAAAATATCTTTTAGAAATTTATAAAGTGGGTTACAAAGTAAATGACGCTTACGCGGACTATTTAGCAATGAATAAACCAAGTCAGTTAACACGTGAGCAAGTCAATTCCATAAAAGAAAAAAATAATGGCGCTCCGATTTCCACAGAAAAAATTACAATTGACGGAAAAGGAACTTTCAGCAGAGAATTTAAAATCAACGAAAATGATGTTGTAATGCTGAATTTAATTAAACAATAATAGAGAGAAAACCACAAACATAAAAATAGTATTAACGGTATTTGAAGATGATGCGTGAGGAATCAGAAATCTTTAAATCAAAAAACACCTAACTATCTATGAAAAACAAAATGATATTCCTTTCATCAGCTCTAGTTTTTGCATTTTTTACTTCATGTAAAAATGATGCACAGACTACAGCTTCAAATTCGGAGCAGACCGAAGAATATGTTGGAAAAGAAATAAGTACAGATCATGATGCAGAAATCGATAAACTGATTTCGCAAATGACATTAGAAGAAAAAATCGGAATGCTTCACGGGAACAGTATGTTTGCCAATGCAGGCGTAAAACGTCTTGGAATTCCAGAATTAAAAATGGCCGATGGTCCGTTGGGAGTTCGTGAAGAAATTTCAAGAGACAATTGGGCTCCAGCAGGATGGACAAACGATTTTGCTACTTACTACCCAGCAGGAGGCGCTTTGGCAGCAACTTGGAATGCAGAAATGTCGCATACTTTCGGAACCAGTTTAGGAGAAGAATTACGTGCAAGAGACAAAGACATGTTGCTTTCGCCAGCGATCAATATGGTGAGAACACCGCTTGGAGGAAGAACATACGAATACATGTCTGAAGATCCGTTCTTAAACAAAAAAATTGCCGTGCCTTTGATTGTTGGTTTACAAGAAAAAGATGTAATGGCGTGTGTAAAACACTTTGCAGCAAACAATCAGGAAACAAATCGCGATTTTGTAGATGTACAAATTGACGAGCGTACACTTCGCGAAATTTATCTTCCAGCTTTTGAAGCTTCGGTAAAAGAAGCAAAAGCCTACAGTATAATGGGTGCTTACAATAAATTTAGAGGCGAATATTTATGTGAGAATGATTATATGCTAAATAAAATCCTTCGTGACGAGTGGGGATTTAAAGGAATTGTAGTTTCAGATTGGGCTGCGGTTCATTCTACAGCAAAATCTTTGAAAAATGGTTTAGATATTGAAATGGGAACTCCAAAACCTTTCAATGAATTTTTCTTAGCCGATAAATTAATCGCCGCAGTTAAATCTGGAGAAGTTTCAGAAAAAGAAATTGATCTACATGTAAAACGTATTTTAAGAGTTTTATTCCAAGTGAAAGCAATGGGCGGTGGCGAGCGTGCAAAAGGAAGCATTGCAACCGAAGCACATTATCAAGACGCTTACAAAATTGCAGCTGAAGCGATTGTATTGTTGAAAAACGAAAACAATGCATTGCCTTTAAAACTTGATGGGGTAAAATCTATCGCTGTAATTGGAAACAATGCAACTAAGAAAAACGCTCTTGGCGGATTTGGAGCTGGAGTGAAAACGAAAAGAGAAGTTACGCCTCTTGAAGGTCTTAAAAACAGATTGCCTTCATCAATTAAAATTAATTATGCGGAAGGATATTTAGAGCGTTACGATAAAAAGAACAGAGGAAACTTAGGAAATATTACGGCTAATGGTCCTGTTACAATTGACCAATTAGATCCAGCAAAAGTTCAGGAAGCAGTTGATGCAGCTAAAAACTCAGATGTAGCAATTGTTTTTGCGGGTTCAAATCGTGATTACGAAACAGAAGCTTCGGACAGAAGAGATTTACATTTGCCTTTCGGACAAGAAGAATTAATCAAAAAAGTAATAGAAGCTAACCCAAAAACAATCGTTGTAATGGTGGCTGGTGCTCCTTTTGATATTAATGAAGTGAGCAAAAAATCTTCTGCTTTAGTTTGGAGCTGGTTCAACGGTTCTGAAGGCGGAAATGCTTTGGCTGATGTTATTTTAGGAAAAGTAAATCCGTCAGGAAAATTACCTTGGACAATGCCAGTAGCTTTAAAAGATTCTCCTGCACATGCTACAAACAGTTTTCCTGGAGACAAAACGGTTAATTATGCGGAAGGAATCTTAATTGGATATCGTTGGTTTGACACTAAAAACGTAGCGCCATTATATCCTTTTGGTTACGGATTATCATATACTAATTTCGCTTTTGGAAATCCAAAAACTAATAAAACAGATTATGCTTTAACAGATGTGATTGAAGTTTCTTTAGAGGTTAAAAATGTCGGGAATGTTGATGGTAAAGAAGTAGTACAATTATATGCTTCAAAATCTGATTCTAAAATTACGCGTGCAGCACAAGAATTAAAAGGTTTCAAAAAAGTTGCTGTTAAAGCTGGAGGTTCAGAAAATGTAACCATTAAAGTTCCAGTAAAAGAATTGGCATATTATGATGTTACTGCAAAAAAATGGACAGTTGAACCAGGAAAATATATTTTGAATATAGGAAACTCTTCAAGAGATTTAAAATTCAAAATTGATGTAACAATTAAATAAAACTTGTTATTGCTATAAAATAACCAAACTATCAACGCCAGCCCATTAAAAGCTGGCGTTGATTTTAAAAACTTACACTTAACTTAAACCAAACCAAATGAAAAAAACAATTAAAGATTACTGCTTGAGCTTTATTTTATGTTTTGCATTTTTAGGCGTTTTAGCTTGCAGTTCAGATAAAGAAACTACTCCAGAAAATACGATAAAATCATTAACAGCAAGCACAGCCAAAATTGATTTTGACAGCAAAGAAAACACTTCGGATATCACTATTAATTCAGAAGCTTCAAGCTGGACTTTGGCCAGTTCTGCAAACTGGGTAAAATTGAGTCAGACAACAGGAGTAAAAGGAAGTGTTATTGTTAGAGTAACAGCTTCAGCAAATACAGAAAATGCTGCTAGAACAGCTTCAGTCACTTTAAGTTCAAATGAGGCAAAAACAGTTACAATAGCAGTTTCGCAGACTGCTGCAACAGTTGCGACAGGTTTATATCCAAGTTACAATACCAACCCAATTGCAGCTGATGCGTCAGGAATGGGAAGTTCTGCGGTTGAATTGGCAGCAAAAATTAAATTAGGCTGGAATATCGGAAATACGTTAGAAGCAACTGGAGGCGAAACGGCCTGGGGAAATCCAAAAGTGACTAAAGCCTTAATTGATGCCGTAAAAGCAAATGGTTTCAATGCGGTAAGAATTCCGTGTTCTTGGAATCAGAATTTAGAAAATGCTGCAACAGCAAAAATCAAAACTGATTGGTTAAACCGAGTGAAAGAAGTCGTGCAATATTGTGTTGATAACGATATGTATGTTGTAGTAAACATTCACTGGGATGGTGGCTGGCTGGAAAATAATATTACCGAAGCTAAAAAAGTAGAAAACAATGCCAAACAGAAAGCGTTTTGGGAACAAATCGCAACACATTTAAGAGGTTTCGACGAGCATTTATTTTTTGCAAGTGCCAATGAACCAGCTGTTGAAGATGCAACACAAATGGCAGTTTTGACTTCGTATCACCAAACGTTTATTGATGCGGTTCGTTCTACAGGAGGCAAAAATGCTACGCGTGTTTTAGTCGTGCAAGGTCCAACAACAGACATCGAAAAAACAAACAAATTAATGACTACATTGCCAGTAGATAAAGTTACAGGCAGAATGATGGTTGAAGTGCATTACTATTCTCCATGGAATTTTGCTGGTTTAACCAAAGACGAAACTTGGGGCAAAATGTTCTATTATTGGGGATCAGGATTTCATTCTACAACCGATACAGAACGAAATGCAACTTGGGGAGAAGAAGCCGATTTAGAAAAGAATTTCAAATTGATGAAAACCCAATTTGTAGACAAAGGAATTCCAGTTCTATTGGGAGAATTTGGTGCAATTCGCAGAACAACTTTAACTGGAGATGCTTTGACTTTACATTTAAATTCAAGAGCGTATTATTTAAAAACGGTGGTAAAAACAGCAAAAGCAAACGGATTATTGCCTTTTTATTGGGACGAAGGAAGTTTAGGAGACAACGGTTTCGGAATCATGAATAGAAGCAATAATACCGTCTTCGATACACAAGCTTTAAACGCTTTAATAGACGGATTAAAATAAAAAAATGTGGTTAAACTCTATAAGTGATATAAATAAACTTAAGCGCAATTATAGGTAAATACTTAAAATAACTTATATCACTTATATGATTAAAAAAATATTTAAATTGAAAAAATGAAAAAGAGTGTAATGTTTATTTTTCTGTTAATTAGTGTTTTAGCTAATGCTAATGTGAGAATGCCTTTAATATTCTCTGACGGAATGGTACTCCAAAGAGACAAGCAAATTCCGATTTGGGGTTTTGCGGAGGCAAATGAAAGTGTAGAAGTTCATTTCAACAAACAAATCAAGAAAACAATAGCCGATAAAAACGGAAAATGGTCGGTAAATTTGAATGCTGAAAAAGCTGGCGGACCATTCGAATTAATTATTATCGGAAAAAATACAATCACAATCAAAAATGTTTTGGTTGGAGAAGTTTGGATTTGCAGTGGACAATCGAATATGGAATTTCAGGTTTTCAAAACCATGAATTCTGAAAAAGAAATCAGCAGTGCAGATTATCCAATGATTCGTCATTTTGGTGTTGCACAAGATTTAAGCGGAACTCCAAAAGACGATTTAAAGCAAGGAAAATGGGAAGTAGCCAACAAAGAAAATGTAGGCAACTTTACAGCGGTCGGATATTATTTTGCTAGAAAACTGTATTCAGAATTAAAAATCCCAATCGGAATTATCAATACTTCTTGGGGCGGAACCAATGTGGAGACTTGGACAAGTCGTGAAGCTTTCGAAAATAATCCTGATTTTAAAGCTATGATTGGCGATGTTCCAACGGTAGATATCAATGCTATTTTTGAAACGTATAAAAAGTCGGTTTTAGACAATCTTAAAAAAGTGCAAGGTTTTGATGTTTCGATGGAAAACGAAGATCAGTTTAAAAATCTAAACTTTCAGGATAAAAACTGGCCAGAAATAAAAGTGCCATCACTTTGGGAAAACCAGCAGATTGGCAATATCGACGGAATTGTCTGGATGCGAAAAACGATTGTTTTAACCGCAGAACAAGCCAAAAAGGAAGCTGTTTTACATTTAGCAAAAGTCGATGACGAAGACAAAACGTATGTAAACGGAGTTGAAGTTGGAACAAACAATCTTTGGGATGCCAAAAGAGTTTACAAAATTCCGGCAAATGTCTTAAAAGAAGGAACAAATATAATCGCAGTAAGAATTACAGATTACAGTGGCGGTGGCGGAATCTATGGCGATCCAGCAGATTTAAAAATCGATTTTAAAGATTCAAATGTACTGCTTGAAGGACTTTGGAAATTCAACGTTGTAAAAGTAAGAATCGAAGTTTCGCCAAATAGTTATCCTTCATTATTGTACAATGCCATGGTAAATCCGTTAGTGCCTTATGCGATGCAAGGTGTTTTATGGTATCAGGGAGAAGCCAATGTTTGGAGAGCGGCAGAATACAAAAAGTCATTTCCATTGATGATAAACGATTGGAGAAGTAAATTCAAACAAGGAGATTTTCCATTCTATTTTGTTCAATTATCCACTTTTGATGAATTTGGAGGCAACAGCCAAAAAGGAAGCCGTTGGGCAGAACTTCGCGAAGCACAATCTGAAACTTTAAAATTGCCAAAAACAGGAATGGCTGTTACAACTGATATTGGAAATGCAAAAGACATTCATCCAACAAACAAACAAGACATTGGTTTGCGTCTGGCAGCGATTGCGATGAATAACATTTACGGCAAAAAACAAGTTCACAGCGGACCAACTTATAAATCTCAAACAATAAAAGGAAACGAAATTATTCTTACTTTCGATAACATCGGCAGCGGATTGTCAACGCCAAATAACGATGAATTAAAAGGTTTCGAAATTGCAGGTTCAGACAAAGTTTTTCATTCCGCAAAAGCGATAATAAAAGACAACAAAATAATCGTTTCTAGCGATAAAGTTCAAAATCCCGTGGCAGTTCATTACGGTTGGGCTGATGACGATACGGCAATTAATCTTTTCAATAAAGAAAAATTTCCTGCATCGCCTTTCAGAACGGATAGTTGGGAAATGCTAACGGCGAATGAGAAATATAAAGTGAGCAAGTAGTTCGTAGTGAAAAGTAAAGAAACACATTGAATGATGTTCCGTTAGGAACATTTCATCGGTAGCAACGGATGAAATCCGTTGATCAAAATGGATATAATAAAAAATGTTCTGTAGGAACATCTGATCGGTAATATTTAAAACGTAGCAAAATGAATTCAAGCCTTATAAAAACATTTCTCATTTTACTTCTAACATCTTATTATACAAACATTTCTGCGCAATCCAAAAATGTTTTGTGGTACAAACAGCCTGCAGAATTCTTTGAAGAAAGCTTGGTTTTAGGAAACGGAAAAATGGGAGCAACCGTTTTTGGAGGAGCCAATTCAGATAAAATTTATTTGAATGATATTACACTTTGGTCGGGCGAACCCGTAAATGCGAATATGAGCCCAGAAGCGTACAAAAATATTCCGGCAATTCGTGAGGCATTAAAAAACGAAAACTACAAACTGGCAGAAGAACTCAACAAAAAAGTTCAGGGAAAAAATTCCGAATCGTATGCGCCTTTAGGAACATTAGAAATCAATAATTCAGAGAAAGGAAAAGCAGTAAATTATCATAGAGAACTGGATCTTTCGAACGCTATTTCAAAAGTAAGTTATGAAATGGCAGGTATAAAATATACACGCGAATATTTCGTATCGGCTCCAGATAAAGTCATGATTATCAAATTGACAGCCGATCAAAAAGGAGCTTTAAATTTCGATATTAATCTAAAAAGTCTTTTACAATCCAATGTCGAAGTGCGAAATAATATTTTGGTATTAAGAGGTTCTGCGCCAATTCATGAAAATACAGGATATAATGTTTCTCCAAAATATTTGAGCTTAAAAGAAAGAGGAACAAGATTTACAGGTTTAGTTCAAATCAAAAAAACAGACGGAACGGTTACAAGTTCTCGAGAAACGTTGAGCTTAAAAGACGCAACAGAGGCGATTATTTTCGTTTCTGTCGCAACAAGTTTTAATGGTTTTGACAAAAATCCAGCGTCAGAAGGTTTAGATGATGTTTCAATTGCTTTACAAAATCTGAACAATGCCTACTCAAAAGCATTCGATAAACTAAAAGAATCTCACATTACCGATTATCAAAAATTCTTCAATCGTGTCAATTTAGATTTAGGAAGAACAACCGCTCCAGATTTACCAACGGATGAACGTTTATTACGCTACGCAGATGGAAGCGAAGATAAAAATCTCGAAATTCTATATTTCAATTTCGGGCGTTATTTATTAATAAGTTCATCAAGAACTTTGGGCGTTCCAGCCAATTTGCAGGGACTTTGGAACCCGTATGTGAACCCGCCTTGGAGCAGTAATTATACGATGAATATCAATCTGGAAGAAAATTACTGGCTGGCAGAAAACACCAATCTTTCCGAAATGCATTCGTCACTTTTGAGCTTTATTAAAAATCTTTCGGTAACAGGAAAAGTCACTGCCAAAACTTTTTACGGAGTTGATAAAGGCTGGGCTGCAGCGCATAATTCAGATATTTGGGCAATGACCAATCCGGTTGGACAGTTTGGAAAAGAAGATCCTATGTGGGCGTGTTGGCCAATGGCACAAGCATGGTTGAGCACACATATTTGGGAACATTATACTTTTACACAAGATTTATCCTATTTGAAAAAAGAAGGATATCCGTTGATGAAAGGCGCGGCCGAATTTTGTTTAGGCTGGTTGGTTACCGACAAAAATGGAAACTTGATTACGTCACCTTCTACTTCGCCAGAAAATCAATATAAACTGGCAGATGGTTTTGTTGGAGCCACGTTTTATGGCGGAACTGCCGATTTAGCTATGATTCGCGAATGTTTTGATAAAACCATAAAAGCTTCAACAGTACTGACCACTGATGCTGATTTCAGAAAAAAACTAGAAACAGCGCTTTCAAAATTGTATCCGTATCAAATTGGTAAAAAAGGAAATCTTCAGGAATGGTATTTTGATTGGGACGATAACGAACCGAAACACCGCCATCAATCACATTTATTCGGACTTTTCCCTGGAGATCATATCACACCATTAAAAACTCCAGATTTGGCAGAAGCTTCAAAAAAGACTTTAGAAATAAAAGGAGACGAAACCACAGGCTGGTCAAAAGGTTGGAGAATCAATCTTTGGGCAAGACTTTGGGACGGAAATCGTGCTTATAAAATGTATCGTGAATTGCTTCGCTACGTGGATCCAGACGGAAAGAAAACAGAAAAACCAAGAAGAGGAGGAGGAACATATCCGAATTTATTTGATGCGCATCCGCCATTTCAAATTGATGGTAATTTTGGAGGTACGGCCGCAGTTGCAGAAATGTTGGTTCAGTCAGATGAAAATGAAATTCGATTACTTCCTGCTTTGCCAGATGCTTGGTCAGAAGGTTCTGTAAGTGGTATTTGTGCCAGGGGAGGATTTGAAATTGAAATGAATTGGAACAATAAAATAGTTCAGGAAATAATAATTTCTTCTAAAATTGGAGGGAAGACAACTTTGATTTATGGTGACAATAAGCGAGAAGTTGAATTGAAAAAGGGAGAAAAAAAGATTCTGCAGCTTTGGATTAAAGAGAAAAAGTAAATTATTTAAACGCGACAAGTAAGCTTCGGAGAAGCGAAATATTTATAGAATAAAATAGATAGTTACAATATAAAGCTCCAGCGGAGCGACATATAAATTATTTACAATTCAAATATTTCGCTCCGCTGGAGCTCTTTACATTCGGACGGTTCTAATTTCTATAAATATATCGCCTCGCTGAGGTTTTCTAATAATAAACCCGACAGGTTTCAAAAACCTGTCGGGTTTATTTATTTGTAAACGAAAGGCTTCGACTTCGCTCAGCCTGACAAAATGAATTATTCTTTGTTTGTAGTTTGTTCTTTTTCTGGTTTCTCCGAATGTTCCTTTTTAAAAGTTTCGTACCACTTTTCAATTGACGGATACACAAAAGCAGCAACTTTTTTCACTGGATTATAAAAAATATAATTATCTAAAGTTTCCTTTTTAGCGAAAGTATTATTGAAATTGATCTTTTCGAACAAAGCAATAAAAATACTTAGAATAAGAATCGTTTTTAATATCCTGAAAAATCCACCTCCAAGTTTATTCATCCAGCCTAGCATGGCAAAATCGGCAATTCCAGTTAAAATTTTGGCTAAAAAATAAACACCAATTACAACAAGAATAAAAGTTAAGATAAAAGCCGTAATCTGAATGTTGGTTGGATTCCACGAAACATGTTTTGAAATCCATCCTGTCATTAACGAAGAAAATTTAATGGCAAGATAAATTCCTAATAGCAAAGAAATAAAAGAAGCAACTTCTACAAAAAGTCCATTTTTAATGCCCTTGTACAAACTGTATCCTAAAAGTGCGGCTACAATAATATCAAAAAAACTCATGTTTGGTTTTGTATTTAATGAGGCGCAAAGATATATCTTTTTTTAGGTTCAAAGGTTCATAGTGACAAAGGTTGAGAGGTTTTTGCAGTTCTGTTTTTCGATGTATTTATTTTTTTTAGGTACATTGAGTTTGAACTCTGTATCTTTGCAAATCAAATTTAGAGTTCAGATTGCATTCTGCCCCCTTCAGAATTGATTTTTAATCAGCAATCTAAAATCTACAATCTAAAATCATAAATTAAATGTCTAGAGATACACAATTAAAAGAGCGATGGGAAAAGCTCGTTGATATACTTTCCAATCAGTTTTCGCAAGGCGAAGATTTAGATTTGGATGCCATAATTTACCTAATCGGAGTTCAGGAGTACGGAAAAGTACACCGTGAATATAAAAAAGACGAAAAACTGAATTTAATGCACATTGCCATCTGTCGATTGTTAGAACCATACGGATTTTATGAATTCGAATATTTCGACGACGAAGGCTGGCCTCATTACAAAGTAAAAGAAAATTTACCGCCGTTAAAAGCTGGTGAACAATCGGTTTTAATGAAAGAAGCTATTGTGAGTTATTTTTTAGAAAGAAAACTTATTGAGTAGATTTTTTTTAAGTGTTCAGTATTCAGTTTGCCAAGTGTTCAGCGCTGTAAACGGAATACTGACCACATAAAAACCTGACCACTGACCACTAAAAAAATGTGCAGATACGCAATGACATCTTATAAGCCTCATTATGCTTGTTTTAATTGTCGAAAGACTTTTAAAAGAAGATTGATGCTTGATATAAAAAAAGGTGAAGCATCGGCTTTTGAAGCCAAATGTCCGCAATGTGGCGAGTTTATGGGCAATATGGGACTAGATTTCGAATCGCCTAAAAAAGACGATGTCAAAAAGTGGGAACATATTAAAAGTTTGTTTTCTGTAGGCATTACATTTCACTCTTGCGGATGCAGCGGACCTGGTTATATCCCAAATTCAAAAGAAAAATTAGTGGAGTATTTTGAAGATATAAAAAAAAGATATCTGGAAAATATGAACTTTTGGCGCAGCAGAATTGAACCCACGACAAAACAAGAAAAAGAACGGGATTTAAATAAAAACTGGCATAAACTAAGCAGTATTTCTCCTAATTACAAAAAGGAGATCGTAACCAATCAGGAAGGTTTAGATTATTGGCATGTAAAGATTAAACAAGTTGAAGAAAAGTTAAATCTGATAAAATAATTTACAGAAAACCTAAAACTGCGACTGAGACCGCACACTTTCAACTAAAAACACTAAATTTGTACTCTCAATTATCGAAGGAAAATGATAGATAAGATAAAACAGCACATAGAGGAAGCTAAAGCCTTTAATGAGAAAAATAAAGAATCGTTAGAACAATTCCGTATTAAATATTTAGGAAGTAAAGGTTTGCTGAAAGAACTTTTTACTGAATTTAAAAATATTCCAAACGACCAGAAAAAAGATTTTGGACAAGTAATCAATACTTTAAAAGCAGTTGCTGAAGAAAAAGTTAGAGTTATTCAGGAAGAGCTTGAAAGCAAAGAAGAGTCTAAAGGAGTTTTTGGTGATTTAACGCGTGCGGCAGAACCCGTAATTATTGGTTCACGCCACCCAATTTCTATTGTTAAAAATCAAATCATCGATATTTTTGCTAATATCGGATTTAACGTTTCTGAAGGACCAGAAATCGAAGATGATTGGCACAACTTTACCGCATTAAACTTGCCAGAATATCACCCAGCGCGCGATATGCAGGATACATTTTTCATTCAGACCAATCCTGATGTGTTGTTGCGTACGCATACATCATCTGTTCAGGTGCGTTATATGGAAAATCATAAACCGCCAATCCGTACGATTTCTCCAGGACGCGTTTTCCGTAACGAAGCTATTTCATCTCGTTCGCACTGTATTTTCCATCAAGTGGAAGGATTGTACATTGACAAAGATGTTTCTTTTGCTGATTTGAAACAAACGTTACTTTATTTCACAAAAGAAATGTTCGGAAAATCTAAGATTCGTCTTCGTCCGTCATATTTCCCATTTACAGAGCCAAGTGCTGAAATTGATATTTATTGGGGACTAAAAACAGAAACCGATTATCGTATCACAAAAGGAACGGGTTGGTTGGAAATTGGAGGTTGCGGAATGGTAGATCCTAACGTTTTGAAAAACTGTGATATCAATCCAGATGAATACAACGGATTTGCTTTCGGAATGGGAGTTGAGCGTATTGCGATGCTTTTATACCAAATTGGCGATATTCGTATGTTCTACGAAAATGATGTTCGTTTCTTAGAGCAGTTTAAAGCAAATATTTAATTTAAGTCATAAAGTTGTAAAGTCGAAAGTCAAAAGTCTCAGAGTGATGGCTTTTGACTTTCGACTTTCGACTTTAAAACTTTTGACTCATATGAAAAAAGATATAATAATTCCAGAAGTTGAAAACGTGTTTCTAGCAGCGGTGCAGGAATGGAGCGACGATTTTATGGAAAAAGTATGGTACGCTTATTTAGTGAATGATAGTGATTTTAACTTAGATAGCGTAATGGTAGTTTCAAAAGCATTTGGAACTATTGATGGAGAAATGAAAAAAACATCAATTCTGCGTCATGCTTTTGTTGAGGTTCCTTCGGTTTCTGTTGTGAAGATAGAATTGGTAGAAAAAAGCCTTTTAGCGCTTAATAACGAGTTTATGGTAACTTTCTTCATCGGAAATACTTTGTACGATAAGAAGTTTATTTTTAAGGCTAATTCGCTTGACGAAAACAAAACGGAAGAAGTGCCGATTTTGTTTGTTGAAGGGGTTATGGTGAAGTAGAGTTATAGAAGCAAGAAGCAAGAGAAAAGACTAGATTTAAATAGAATAAAAAAGAAAGAGCCAAGACTGAAAATTCAGTTTGGCTCTTTTTTTATCTCAAACAAAAGTCTTTACTCTTGCTTCTTGTCTCTTTTTACTAAAAATCTAATCCAAAGACTCAGTCAATTTCTTGAAAACCGTTTTGGCATCTTTTCCTTCGTATAAAACCGCATAAACCGCATCTATAATTGGTGTTTTTGCTCCGTAGCCTTGATTTAGTTTATAAGCACTTTTTGTTGCGTAGTAACCTTCGGCAACCATGCTCATTTCCATCATGGCACTTTTTACAGTATATCCTTTTCCAATCATGTTCCCGAACATTCTATTTCTAGAGAAAACGGAATATCCTGTCACCAATAAATCGCCTAAATAAGCCGAATCGTTAATGTTACGTTTCATTTTATGCACTTTTCTGATGAATTTCTTCATTTCGCGAATCGCATTACTCATTAAAACTGACTGAAAGTTGTCGCCATAACCTAAACCATGAGCAATTCCGGCAGCAATAGAGTAAATGTTTTTCAGCATCGCAGCATATTCAGTTCCGATAATATCGTCTGAAATTTTGGCTTTAATATAATTTCCAGAAAGTGATTTTGCTACCATTTTAGCTTTATCAGGATCACCACACGCAATTGTTAGGTAAGAAAGTCTTTCTAAAGCTACTTCTTCAGCGTGACAAGGACCTGTTATAACTCCAATATTATAATATGGAATATCATATTGAATGTGGAAATGTTCGCCAACAATTAAACTCGTTTCAGGAACAATTCCTTTAATAGCAGAAAAAATAATTTTATCGGCTAGAGAAACCGTCATATTTTTTAATTCGGCATCTAAGAAAGCTGACGGAATTGCAAAAATGATATAATCTGCATATTCTATTGCTTCGTTTATATTGCTTGTCAGTTTAAGTTTGTTGGTGTCAAATTCAACAGAACTTAAATAATTAGGATTGTGTTTATATTTCTGAAGATGTTCAATTGCAGATTCATTACGCATATACCACGCAATTTCTGAAAGATTCACACATAGCATTTTGGCAATTGCCGTTGCCCAACTTCCTCCTCCAATTACTGCAAACTTTAACTTTTCGCTCATTATTTTATTAATTTGAAACAAAAGTACTTAATAATGTGCTAATAAAGCAAAATCTGCTTTAAGAAATTTGGCAAACCTCTTTAATTGCAATGACTTTCAAGAAGTTTAAGACTAAAATATTTTTTTAAGTGCCGAACAATAAAAAGCATTTCGCGTGCGTTATAACAATTTATAAATTAGAATTTTAATGAATTTAAAAAAAATTGAGTTAGTTAGTTTTGTTTTAGTATTTTGAAAAGGCGTTCCTAAACTTGTTAAGAACGCCTTTTTTAATGAAATTCCAATAAAAAAAAATCCAAATTCCAATAAGTCTAAGATTGGAATTTGGATTTTTTAAAATTTGGAATTTATACTTTAGTAACTAAGCTCTACAATAGATCTTACCTTATCTAAAGTTATCAGTTGGTTTTCGCCAAGACCTTTCCAGCCTCTTTCGTCGAAACGATTTACGATAAAATCGGCTGTTTTAGAATAGTCATTTGTGTATTGCGAAAGTTTGGTATCCATTCCCATTATATGGAAAAATTCCACTGTTTTGTTGATGGCTTCTTTTGCTACTTCTTCGTCAGAACCTGTTAAGTTGAAAATTCTTCTTCCGTATTGCGCCAGTTTTGCTTTTTTAGTTTCAAACATCACTTTATACAAATTCGGACCAATAACAGCCAATGTTCTGGCGTGGTCTATTTCGTAAAGAGCTGTTAATTCGTGACCAATCATGTGTGTTGCCCAATCGCTTGGAACACCCTTTTGGATTAATCCGTTTAAAGCCATTGTACAGCTCCACATAAAATTAGAAGCCAATGTATAATCGGTTGGGTTTTTTACCACTCCAGGTCCAACTTCGATTAACGTTTGTAAAATTCCTTCGGCAATTCGATCCTGAAGAAAGGAATCTGTAGGATACGTTAAATATTGTTCCATAACGTGCGTGTAGGCATCTACAACTCCGTTTTCGATCTGTCTTTTTGGTAAAGAAGAAATTACAGTCGGATCACAGATAGAAAATTGTGGAAATAAAGCACTTCCGCCAGAAGATAATTTTTCTTGAGTAGCTTCAATTGTTACCACGTATCCAGAATTCATTTCGCTTCCCGTTGCTGGAAGCGTTAAAACGGTTCCAAAAGGCATTGCATTTTCTTTAATCAAAATACGTTTTTGTAAAATGTCAATCGGATTTCCTTCAAAATGAACAGCGCCCGAAATAAATTTCACACCGTCAATTACAGATCCTCCACCAACAGCCAAAATAAAGTCGATTTTTTCTGCTTTAATCACATCAACCGCTTTCATTAAAGTTTCAAATCTTGGGTTTGGTTCGATTCCGCCAAATTCCACGATTTCAAAACCTTTTAGATTCGCAATTACCTGATCGTAAATACCATTTTTAAATATACTTCCGCCACCATAAGCCAAAAGAATTTTTGCCCCTTTTGGTACTAAAGTCGAAAGTTTTTCAATTTGTCCTTTTCCGAAAACTAAGTTTGTCGGATTGTATAATTCAAAGTTTAGCATTTTTTTTTAGGTTCTAAGATGCTAAGGTTTTGAGGTTCTGAGTTTTTTTCTTTGAACTTATCCGCAACCTAGCAATTGTTATTTGTTTAATTTTTTAATAGTAATGAAATAAGAGATTAAGCTTTTAAGCAACTAAGAAAAACCTTAGAACCTTAGCATCTCAGTCTCTTAGCCCCTTTTATTTCAACTCTTGTAATAATTTTGCAGCTACCAATTTAGACGATGCAGGGTTTTGGCCTGTAATCAAAAGTCCATCAGCAACAGCGTAAGGTTGCCAATTTTCTCCTTTAGAAAAAATGGCTCCATTTGATGCTAAAGCATCTTCCAATAAAAACGGAACTACTTTAGTTAAACCAACCGCTTCTTCTTCGGCATTTGTAAATCCGGTAACTTTTTTACCTTTTACTAAATATTGGCCGTTTACTTTTACGTTTTTTAGAACTGCGGGAGCGTGACAAACAAAAGCTACCGGTTTATTGTGAGTATAAAAAGATTCGATTAATGCGATAGAGTTTCTATCTTCGACCAAGTCCCAAAGCGGGCCGTGACCTCCTGGATAAAAAACAGCATCGTAATCTTTTTGGTTTACTGTCGAAAGTTTTAAAGTATTTTTTAATTTTTCCTGTAAAACTTTATCGGCGTCAAAACGTTTTGTGTCTTCAGTTGCCGATGCTGGATCAGCACTTTTTGGATCAATTGGCGGCTGGCCTCCAAGCGGAGAAGCAATGGTAATATCAACTCCTTGATCTAATAATTCATAATATGGTGCAGCAAATTCTTCTGACCAGAATCCTGTTTTTTCTCCTGTGTTGCCCAGTTTATCATTGCTGGTTACAACAAATAATACTTTTTTCATCCCTTTTTTATTTGATTTTTGAGCTTCAGCAGATGTGCCTAAAGCTGTAAATGCAACTATTGCGAGTAATGCTATTTTCTTCATAAATATTAAATTTTGAACAAATTTACGTCGAAAGTGATATCAGTAAAAATAAAATAAACTATGTTTGTTATAAATAAAATTATATCATGGTAAATCTAGAATGGTACAGAACATTTAAAGCGGTTTATAAAAATGGTAATTTTTCGATCGCTGCAAAAGAGTTGTTTATGAGTCAGCCTGCCGTAAGTCAGCAGATTTCAATGCTTGAAGCGCACGTTGGAAATAAATTATTTAATCGGAAGTCAAAAGGGGTAGAGCCAACCGAATACGCTAAGTTACTGAATAATTTGATAATAGATGCGCTTGATCGTCTGGAAAGTGTCGAAACTGGCTTTCGCGCAAAGGCAGAAGATGCTACCCGGTTAATTTCTGTTGGAGTTTCAAAACATCTTTTCGACTGCATTGGAAATCTTTTAATTTCAAAGTTCGATTTAATCGATTTTACTTTTGCAGAAAACGATGAGCTTTTTGCTTTAGTAGATGCTAAAAAATTAGACTTTGCTATTACCACAAAAAGATTTGACACTTTTGATACTACTTACGAAATAGTAGGGAAGATTAAATTGATTCTAGTTGCTCCAACTTCTTTGGACATAACAGAATTCCGCCAGAAATTGAAAGCAGATAATTATAATGAAATAGAACAATGGCTTAATGCTCAAAAATGGTACAGCCACGACGCTCGCATTCCACATATAAAACTATTTTG
The DNA here is from genome assembly GCF_059511845.1 of Flavobacterium sp. PLA-DH12. Classification (NCBI taxonomy): domain Bacteria; kingdom Pseudomonadati; phylum Bacteroidota; class Flavobacteriia; order Flavobacteriales; family Flavobacteriaceae; genus Flavobacterium; species Flavobacterium sp. PLA-DH12. Next base: position 87,387 of record NZ_JCAMPD010000002.1, on the reverse strand, counting down.
GCTGCACGCTTTTAATAAAAAAAGACCGTCGATGGTTCCGAATTACATTATTCCATCAGAATCTGAAATGCTTAGGCTTTTAGCTAAAAATGAGGGAATTGCAGCAACTTGGAATTGTAATGCAAGACATTATATCAAAGAAAACAAACTGCAATTAGTTTGGAACAGTTTTCATGTTCCCGAAGAATTTGTGTATTTGTTGGCTCCAAAAAATAATAACATAAAATCAATTTTTGATATCATTGAGAAAGAACTGAAATTATTTTTCGGAAATAGATTATGATTTCCATCATTTGTTAGTATAGCTTAAAAGACTAATTTTGATATATAAACCACTAAAATTTTCGAAAATGAAAAAGATTGTATCTGTTTTGGTTGTAATTGCGGCTGTATTTATGAGCAATTCTTGTAGTAAACACGATGATGAGGTAATAGTTGATTGTTTATCTGAAGCAATTTTTGTTAAAATACACAATTCAACCGATGCTACTAATCCGAAATTAATGAACTACTCGGCAGAGTATACAGGAACAGGAACTTTGGTTTCTGTAAAATGGACATTTGGTGACGGATCTACAGGAACTGGCACTGCAGTAACACATACTTACGCAGCGGCTGGCACATATGAAGCCAAAGCTGAAGTTACAATTAAAAAAGATGGTGCAGAATGTACTTCTGTTCCCAAAAGAACTGTTACGGTTAACTAGGAAAAGTTAAAAGATATTGATGAGAGTCAATTTTATAATTTAAGCTTTTGTATTGAATTATAAAGTTGGCTCTCATTCGTTATATTTGTTTGATAGGATTGAGGATTATGGAAAAATTACAAAATATTAGAATTGCTGTAGATGCGATTGTTTTTGGATATAAAAATAATGGACTATACGCACTTTTGATTGAGCAGAAATTTGGCTCAGCAGATAAATATTGGGCATTGCCAGGAGGTTTAGTTCAGAATGATGAATCTTTGAGTGATGCTGTTATTCGCGAATTGCATGAAGAAACCAATGTGCAATTGACTTTTATGGAACAATTGTACACTTTTGGTGATGACATTCATAGAGATTCGAGAAACCGTGTGATTTCTGTTGCTTATTATGCTTTGGTAGACGCTTCAAACTTAGAGATTAAAGCCGATACAGACGCCGAACGGGTGCAATGGTTTAAAATAGATGAGATTCCGCCTTTGGCATTCGACCATAATTTGATTTTAGAAAAAGGTATTGAAAGGCTTAAAGCCAAATTGACATACGAACCAATTGGTTTCGATTTACTTCCCGAAGAATTCTTGTTCTCAGATCTTGAAAATCTTTACTGCACGATTTTAGAAAAAGAAATAGACCGCAGAAACTTCAGAAAAAAAATACTCAGCTATGGTATTTTAGAAGAAACAGAAAAATTTTCACCAATAAAAACGGGCCGTCCGGCAAAGCTTTTTAAGTTTAATAAATTGAAATATAATGAGTTAATCAATAAAGGCTTTCACTTCGAAATAAAGTTTGCGTAATTTTTACACAAAATAAATTGTTTATTTAAAATTTAATTCTACATTTGCGTATAATTAACGCAAACTGCAACACTATGATACTAAATCTCGACCCAAAATTCGCTCCATTTCAAAATCAGGAAGAAATCAAATTTCAAAGTTTTACATTTTCTGGTGGAGAACCACACATTAAAATTGCTCCAGATTTTGATGTCAATAGAAAAGTAACCATTACACATCGATTAAATTCATTCAACGATTTAGGCTTGTTATGCGTTACGGTTGATGCTTTGCGCAGAATGGATGTTAAAATCATAGATCTTTTTATTCCGTATTTTCCAGCTGCAAGACAAGATCGCGTTATGATTCCTGGCGAACCGTTATCTGTAAAAGTATATGCTGATATTATAAACGCAATGCAACTGAACAAAGTTTTTGTTTTTGATGCGCATTCTGAGGTTACTCCAGCTTTGTTGAATAATAGTACAGTGGTTCCGAACTATACTTTCATTAAAGAAGTGTTGAATAGAATTGGTCAAAACGTAAAATTGATTTCTCCAGATGGTGGCGCTTTAAAAAAGATCTACAAAGTTTCTGAGTTTTTAGGTGGAGTTGAAGTGGTAGAATGCAGTAAAAGTCGCGATGTAAAAACAGGAAGATTATCTGGTTTTAAAGTTTACGAGGATGATTTAAACGGAATGGATTGTTTAATCGTGGATGATATCTGCGATGGAGGAGGAACTTTCGTAGGATTAGCAGAAGAACTAAAAAAGAAAAATGCCGGAAAATTATACTTAGCCGTAAGTCACGGAATTTTTAATAAAGGTTTTGAAGTTTTAAACTGCTTCGACGGAATTTTTACCACAAATTCTTTTAAAGATTTTGAGGGAGAAAGTGTTCAAGTAATTGGATTGGATCAATTAATTTAAATGTTTCAAGTTTCAGGTTTCAAGTTCTCTATGTAACGTAAACCTGAAACGAAAAAAAATCTGCAAACCGTTTCAAGTTAAAAATGGTTTTCAGGTTCAGTGAAAAAGCTAAAACTTTAAACAAAAACACTAACAAAATGAAATACAATATAGACAATATAGCTCCAGAAAGTAAATTTTTATTTTTCTGGGGACATCAGCCAAGTAAAGACGGAACGGTTACTAAAACCTGTTTCAGCCAATGGTGGTTAAATTCTTTTGAAGTTAATGGTGTGACTTACAAAACAGCTGAACATTGGATGATGACAAAAAAGGCGGAATTATTTAATGATCAGGAAATTTTAGAAAAGATTATAAAATGTAATTCTCCCGCTGAAGCTAAAAAATTAGGCCGTAAAGTAAGAAACTATGATGATAGAATCTGGTTAGAAAACCGATTTGAAATCGTAAAAGAAGGGAACTTTCATAAGTTCAATCAAAATCTTGAATTGAAAAACTTTCTGTTAAGTACAAACGATAGAGTCATTGTAGAAGCAAGTCCTGTTGATCCAATTTGGGGAATCGGAATGGCAAGTGATCATACAGAGGCGCTAAATCCTGAGAAGTGGAAAGGATTGAATCTTTTAGGTTTTGCTTTGATGGAGGTTAGGGATGAATTAAAATCCTAAAGATGTTCCGCTAGGAACATTTGGTCGGTAGAAAAAAATATCGATTAATCGAATTTACGTTCCGTAGGAACGTTTGATTAAAATAAATATAAAAATGAAAGACATTCAATATATAAAAGGCGATGCTACATCTCCTGAAGGATCAGAAAATAAGATAATTGTTCACGTTTGCAATGATATTGGTGCATGGGGAAAAGGGTTTGTAATGGCAATTTCAAAAAAATGGAAAACACCAGAAAAGCAATATCGTGAATGGTTTAAATCTAAAAATGATTTTGAATTAGGAAAAGTGCAGTTTGTTCAGGTTGAAGAAGATTTATGGGTGGCAAATTTAGTTGGTCAGCATAAAATCAATAAAGATGAAAACGGAGGTGCTCCAATTCGATATAATGCTATCGAAGAAGGGTTAAAAACTGTTTCTGATTTCGCAAAAACAAAGAATGCATCGGTTCATATGCCTAGAATTGGATGCGGATTAGCTGGAGGGAAATGGGAAATGATTGAACCTATCATTCTTGAAAATCTTTCAAGCAATAATGTAGAGGTTGTAGTGTATGACTTCTAAAAAATATATTACTAATGAATGAAAATATAGCAAAGAGCGTCAGCAAATTTCTAAGTTTGGTGCTCAGACATTCGCCAGAAAAAATCGGATTAAAATTAGACGAAAACGGTTGGGCAGATGTCAAAGAATTAATAGAAAAATGTACTAAAAAAGGGAATCGTCTCGATGCCGAACTTTTAGATTACGTAGTAGAGAATAACGATAAAAAGCGTTTTGCTTATAACGAAGATAAAACTAGAATCCGTGCAAGTCAGGGACATTCGATTTCGGTTGAATTGAATTTAGCCGAAACAGAACCTCTAGAATATCTGTATCACGGAACTGTTGGAAAATTCATGGAAAGTATTCAGAAAGAAGGTTTGAAAAAAATGAGCCGTCAGCATGTACATCTTTCCAAAGACAAAGAAACCGCAACAAAAGTAGGAAGCAGAAGAGGAGTTCCACAAATTTTAACCGTTAGAAGCGGTGCTATGTACAGAGACGGATTTAAATTTTATTTGTCTGAAAACAATGTTTGGTTGACAGATGAAGTTCCATCAAAGTATATCGAATTTAAATCTTAAATAATCAAAAACAACAATTATGATTTTAGAAGCAGCAATAGGCGATGCATACGGTGCGGGTTTTGAGTTTAGAGATTTAGATTTTATTTCTAAAAACAACAATCTGACTCAGTATGATAAACACGGAATGTATACAGAGATTTATAAAAAATATACTGATGATACTCAAATGGCAATTGCGATTTCAGAATTGCTTTTAGAAGATGATAATTGGAACGAGATTAAAGTAGCAGATAAGTTTGTTGAGGTATTTCATAGAGATAAAAGACGCGGTTATTCAGACCGTGTATACAATGCTTTAGATGCCAGTAAAAATGGTTCCGATTTTATCAAAATAATCGATAATGGAAGCAGCGGAAATGGCTCTGCTATGAGAGCATATTCACTTGGACATTTAAAAGATATCAAACAAATATTGGAGTTCTGTGAGATTCAGGCAAAAACTTCGCATAATACAGTTGAAGGAATAAGCTGTGCTAAACGTATTGCGCTGGCAGTTCATTATTTTAAATATAATCTTGGTGATGGATCTACTTTGATGGATTTTTTGAACGAGACTTTAAAAGAGAATGAAAATTATCGAATTACTTCTCCAATTGATATGCATGGATATCCGACAACACAAGCGGTAATTAAAATGGTTTCTGAAGCTGTTTCTATGAAAGATTGCCTAAAAACAGGAATAAGTTACGGCGGAGATACCGATACAGTTGCAGCATTGTCTATGGCAATTTTAAGTCAGAAACAGAATTGTGAGAAGACATTACCTTTGTTTTTATATGAAGAGTTGGAAAATGATAAATTCGGAAAAGATTTTCTCATGAAACTGGATGTAGCTCTAAATAACAAGTTTAGTTAATCATGAAAAGAACCTTAGTTTTTGGAGACATTCATGGCGGATTAAAAGCTTTAATTCAGTTATTGGAAAGAATTAATTATTCAGAAAATGACCGATTTATTTTTCTGGGAGATTATGTTGATGGCTGGAGCGAATCTAAACAGTTAGTTGATTTTCTTATTGATTTATCTCAAAAGCAGGAATGTATTTTTATAAAAGGAAATCATGATGCCTGGTGTCAAGAATGGTTAGAAAATGATGTCATAAATGATATTTGGTTTTTGCACGGAGGAAAATCGACTATAGAAAGTTATGCTGATATTGAGCTTTCAGAAAAAGAAAAGCATCTCGAATTCTTCAATGGAATGAAAGATTACTTTGTAGACGAAAACAATAATTTGTTTATTCATGCTGGATTTTCATCTATGCATGGTCCAGAAAAAGAACATTACAAAACCAATTATTCATGGGATAGAACACTTTGGGAAATGGCTTTGACGATGGATAAAAGAATCCAAAAAGATTCACTTTCATATTCAAAACGATTATTGCTTTTTAATGAAATTTATATCGGCCATACGCCAACACTTCATTATGATGTCGAAATCCCGATGCAGGGATGTAATGTTTGGAATATTGATACTGGAGCAGGTTTTTATGGAAAATTAAGTTGTATAGATATTCAAACAAAAGTCTTTTGGCAGAGCGATGTCGTACAGACATTTTATCCAAATGAGAAGGGAAGAAATAAATAGTCATGAAGAAAATTTATAAAGCACCAGAAGTAATTCCCTTGCAAATTGATTTAAAAACCATTTTCTTAGCAGGTTCTATAGAGATGGATAAAGCGGTTGATTGGCAGAAAAAATGTGAAGAGTTACTGCAAGATCAATTTGTTGTTTTTAATCCAAGAAGAAATGAATGGGATAGCAGCTGGTCCCAAACCATAGAAAATGTTCATTTTAAGGAACAGGTAAATTGGGAACTTGAGGCACTTGAAAAAGCAGATATCATTATTATGTATTTTGCAGAAAATACAATGTCACCAATATCGTTGCTAGAGTTTGGACTTTATGCGCAATCGAATAAAATGAAAGTAGTTGTTGAAGAGAATTTCTGGCGAAAAGGCAATATTGATATTGTTTGCGAAAGATATTCGGTACAACAATTTAAAACATTAGATGAGTTGATTCAAAATTTATTAAATAAAAATATATGAACCCACTATTATTAACCGACGGTTACAAAGTTGACCACAGAAGACAATATCCAGACGGAACAACATTAGTATATTCTAACTGGACTCCTCGTAAATCTAGATTAGAAGAAGTTGATGAAGTCGTGTTCTTCGGATTACAGTATTTTATCAAAAAATATATTATTCATGACTTTGAAGAGTATTTTTTTAAAAAATCAAAAGAAGAAGTTGTAGCAAAGTACGCTCGCAGAATCAATAATTATTTAGGCGAAAACCAAGTTGGTACTAAACATATCGAAGATTTACATGATTTAGGTTACATACCGATGGTCTTTAAAGCTTTGCCAGAAGGAGCAAGCGTTCCTTTGAGAGTGCCAATGTTTACGATGTATAATACCATTCCAGAGTTTTTTTGGCTGACAAATTACTTCGAAACTTTACTATCTGCTGTAATCTGGCTTCCTTGCAACTCAGCAACAATTGCAAAAGAGTATAGAAAAGTTTTAGATAAATATGCAGATAAGACTTCATCTGTTCCGGAATTTGTAGATTGGCAAGCGCACGATTTCTCAATGAGAGGAATGGGTGGAATTGAAGCGGCTTTAACTTCTGCATCAGGACACTTATTGAGTTTTACAGGTTCTGATACTATTCCAGCGATTGATTTCTTAGAAGAATATTACAAAGCCAATTCAGATCAGGAATTGGTTGCGGGTTCAGTTGCCGCAACAGAACATTCTGTTATGTGTATGGGAACTACAGAAGGCGAGTATGAAACCTTCAAAAGATTAATTACAGAAGTTTATCCAAAAGGAATTGTTTCTATTGTTTCTGATACTTGGGATTTATGGAAGGTTTTAACGGATTATCTTCCAAGATTGAGAGAGGATATTGTATCAAGAGAAGGTAAAGTCGTAATTCGTCCTGATAGCGGTGATCCAGTTGATATCATTTGTGGAAATCCAAACGGAAAAACAGAACAGGAGAAAAAAGGAGTTATCGAATTGCTTTGGGATGTTTTTGGCGGAACTACAAATGCTAAAGGTTTCAAAGAATTGGTTCCGCAAATTGGAGCGATTTACGGAGACAGTATTACAGTAGCAAGAGCAACCCAGATCTGCGAAAGATTAAAAGAAAAAGGATTTGCTTCTACTAATGTGGTTTTAGGAATTGGATCTTTCACTTATCAATACAATACTAGAGATACTTTCGGATTTGCCATGAAAGCAACTTACGGAGAAGTAAACGGAGAGGGAAGAGCTATCTTCAAAGATCCGATTACTGATGACGGAACTAAAAAATCTGCTAAAGGATTGATGAAAATTGATTTAATAGACGGCAAGTATCATTTAACTGATAATGTTTCTTGGGAAGAAGAAAAACAAGGTGAATTGAAAGAGGTTTTTAGAGATGGAAAACTTTTAGTTGATCAATCGCTGAGTGAAATCAGAACGAGAGTAAAAAGCGAAGTAAATATAGAAGCTTAATTATAAAACGAAGCCTGAATTTTAAATTCAGGCTTTTTTTGTGATTTGAGTTTTTTACGTTCTGTTTGTCATTTCTCCCTTTGGTAGAAATGACAAGATTGTGTTTAATTACTTCTTATAAAAATTATTGTGATCAATATATTCCCAAACCTTTGGCGGCAATAAAGGCTGAATGTTTTTACCTTCTTTAATGCTGTTTCGAATAAAAGTCGAAGAAATCTCAACAATAGGCGCATCAATTACATGAATTTTTGGATGCGATTTTAATTCGACATTTTCGGGTTCGTCAGAAATACGCGGATACACATAAATATCATGATTTTCAAGAATTACTTCGTAGTTTCTCCATTTATGAAGCGTCTTCAAATTATCTTCTCCCATAATTAAAGAGAACTCATGAGTTGGATATTTTTCTTTAAGATGGGCAAGTGTAATTATGGTGTAACTAGGCTGAGGTAACTTAAACTCAATATCTGATGGTTTTATCTTTGTGTAATCTTCTGTTGCTAGATAAACCATTTGCAAACGCTGCTGATCGTCTAATAATGTCGATTTCTTTTTTAACGGATTATGAGGTGTAACAACCATCCAAATCTGATCTAAATCTGCAAACTCTGCCATATGATTGGCAATGATCAAATGACCAACATGAATGGGATTGTAAGTTCCGAAATATAAACCTATTTTCATTTTCTAGAGTTTCATAGGGAGTCGCTAAGATAGCATAAAGATTCGCAAAGTTTTATTTCAACTTGGCGAATCTTTGCGTTTTTCTTTGTGTATCTCTGCGGAATAAAATTATTTACTTATGAAGTCCTTAACCAATTGATGAGCTTCTTCCAAAGCTACAGGTAAATCATAATTTTTGATAATTACATCAAATTGGGGAGCAGTTGCCAATTCAACAGATGCTTTTGCGATACGCATATTGATTTTATCATCGCTTTCTGTAGAACGCTGCTTCAATCTGCGCTTTAGTTCGTCAACACTTGGTGGTTTTACGAAAACGGCTAAAGTTTGTTCTGGAAATTTATGTTTAATACGTAATCCTCCAGCGACATCAATATCAAAAATTACATTTTTGCCCATAGCCCAGATTCTTTCAATTTCTGATTTTAAAGTACCGTAGAAGTTATCTCGATACACTTCTTCCCATTCCAAGAAATCCTCTGCCTTAATGTGCTTTTTGAATTCTTCCAACGAAATGAAATAATAATCCTTTCCGTGTACTTCTTCTCCACGTGGTGCGCGTGATGCTGCCGAAATCGAAAATTCAAGATTTAAATCTTCTTGACCTAATAAATGTTTTACGATAGTTGTTTTTCCCGAGCCTGATGGTGCTGAAAAAACAATTAATTTTCCTTTGTTCATTATTGTTGTGCTTTAGGCTTTAAGCAATATGCTCTAAGCTTTTATGTTTTTGTGCTATTTTGTTGCCTATGGCTTATTGCTTAAAGCTTATAGCGTTTACAAAACATTCAAAACCTGTTCTTTAATTTTCTCTAATTCATCCTTCATCATCACGACCAATTTCTGCATTTGTGCATGATTTGATTTTGAACCCATAGTATTGATTTCACGGCCCATTTCTTGAGTGATAAAACCAAGTTTTCTTCCGTTAGCTTCGGTTCCATTTAGGGTTTCTATAAAGTAATCTAAGTGATTGCCTAAACGGACTTTTTCTTCGGTAATATCTAATTTCTCTAAATAATAGATTAATTCTTGTTCAAAGCGGTTTTCGTCAACATTAACCTGTAATTCTGAAATCGCAGTCTGGAGACGATCTTTAATGGCTTGAACACGTTCTGGATCAAGAGCCAATGTATCGTTCATGAATTGACGAATGTTTCCAATTCTTAAATTGAATTCTTTTTCAAGAGATTCTCCTTCGTCTTTACGGAAGTTTAAAATATTTTGAAGTGCTTCATCAATGATCACTTGAATCTGCTCCCAGTCATTCTCGTCAATTTCTTCGCGTTCTGTTTTTAATGTGTCAGGCATACGAACGGCCATTTTCATTAATTCAGTTTCATCGGCATCTGGATTTACCTCTTTTAACTGTGCGATATAATTTTTTACAACAGGTACGTTTACTTTAGTTGAAGTTTGTTCAGCAGTACTTTCTACATAGATTGCAAAATCAATTTTTCCTCTTTCCAGTTTAGTCGAAATAAGAGTACGTAATCCAAGTTCCATCTCGCGATAAACTGATGGCATTCTTACATTTAAATCTAAACCTTTAGAATTTAGAGATTTTACTTCAACGGTAATTTTCTTTGTAGGCAATTGCAAAGAAGCTTTGCCAAACCCTGTCATAGATTGTATCATATAATTGAGTATAAAGGCGCAAAGATAAATAAAAGTTTGCTGCTTTGCGTTGTAAATTGTGAATCAGTTTTGTAGATCAAAATTTACGGTTATTCTTACGATAGTGCGTTTATAACTTCGGCTACATTTTTTTGGCTGTTGCCAATGTAAATTTTTCCGTCAATAATAAAAACTGGACGACTTAAAAAAGTATAATGCTCCAAAATGTATTTTTTAAAATCGGCTTCCGTCAAAGATTGATCTTTTAGCCCCATGGATTTGTATAGCTGTGCTTTTCTGCTAAATAACGCTTCGTAGCTTCCAGCAAGTTTATGCATTTCTTCCAATTGTTCTTCGGTAATTGGATCTTGTCTGATGTCTTGAAAAACTAAATTGTTTTCAGGTAAGCTTTTGATAATTTTTCTGCAGGTATCGCAAGAAGCTAAGTAATATATTTTGTTCATTATTTTATGAATTTGTTAGAATGCAAAGAAAATCCATTTGAAACGTAAAAATGAGTATTTTTAGAAAAAAAATTAAAATTATGAGTTCAGTTTTTGATGTACAAAAAACAATTAGAGAAATTCTTTTGAAACTCTTAGAAGGTCATTCATTAGAACAATTAAACAAAATTCCAGATGGTTTCAGCAACAATATTATCTGGAATATAGGCCATTGCATTTCTTCGCAACAGCTTTTGGTTTATAAATTATCTGGCCTTCCAACAATGGTTTCTGAAGATTTTATTAACAAGTATAGAAAAGGGACGAAGCCAGAAGGGGATGTTTCTCAAGCTGAGGTAGATAAGATTAGAATACTGCTTTCGACGACATTAGAAAAAACAAAAAATGATTTTGAAAGTGGTCTGTTTGTAGATTATCACGAATATACTACGAGCGTAGGTTTCACGCTTCGTAATGTTCAGGGAGCCTTAGATTTTAATAATTATCATGAAGGGCTCCATACGGGAGTTGCAATGGCGCTGAGAAAATTGGTTTAATAAAAAAATCCCGCTTTTAAGCGGGATTTTTTTATTCGATTATGGTTTCGATGGTAACCTTCATTGCTCCGGCACCTTTATTTTTGCTAATATCCATAAAAGCTCTTTTAGACAAATCGATTTCGCGTGTTTTTACAAAAGGACCACGGTCTGTAATTTTTACGATAACAAATTTGCCATTGGCTTCATTGGTTACTTTTACTCTTGTTCCAAAAGGAAGTTTTTTGTGAGCTGCAGTATAACTGTTGTTGTTAAATCGGCTTCCGTTAGCGGTTCTTTTTCCATTAAAACGATCTGCATAGTAGGAGGCATGTGCGTTTTTCTTGTATGGTCTTAGTTTTAAACCTTTGTCTGTAAAAACAGAATCCGGCAATGGAATAATAACTGGTTTTATGTTCTTAACAGTATCTTGAATAATTTTAGGTTCTGTTGTAGGTTTGGTTTGGCTTATCACATAGGTAAAGCCGCTAATTAAAGTTAAAGCGATTGTGGCGAATAAAATGTTTTTTTTATTTCTCATGGGTTATTCTTTTTCAGACTTGGGGGGAGTTTGTACAAATAATATGCCGAGATAAAAAAAGCCCTGAAAAAGGGCTTTTAATTGGTATTTTTTAGAACCAAAGGTTCCATGGAATTCTACTTAAAATAAGCAATAATCCTAATCCGTAAAAAATAGCGAAGGTTTTAAATTTAGCTTCACTATTTACTAATTTTTTATGTTTAGACCATCCGATAGTAATTAGGATGATAGCGATAATATTAATTAGAGGGTGCTCTAAAGATGTTAATCTTAATTCAGCATTAGACATTTGTCCAAAAGCAGCTTTTCCAAGAGGAGAAATAAAATATAAGATTAAGCCAATCAATAATTGAGTGTGTGTTCCAATTAAAGCAAATAAAGCAATTTTACGATCTTTAGCTGTAAATTCTTTTTTAGAAGTTACTCCAATGATAGCATTAACGATTGCAACAACCAAAAGTAGTAGTGCTAAGTATGCCCAGCCAGAGTGAAATTTTTGTAGAAAATTATACATAAGGGGTGTTTTTTGTTCAAAACAAATATAACAAAAAAGGCTATAAAAAAACGGCATTAAACTTAAAAGTCAATGCCGTTTTTATTATTTATTTAGATTCTAAATTTTAGAAATCGTAACGTAAACTAAAGTTCCAAGTTCTTCCGTAACCAAAGTAAACTTTGTTTGCAGTAGCAATTCCATTGTAAACTTCTCCAGCTTGTGCATAAGTTACACCTGGCGTTGTAGGAGTTGGAGCTGTTTTGTAATCACTTGTAAAGATGTTTGTAAATGATTCGTTGATGAAAATTTTATCAAAAACGTTGTTTACATTTAATCTGAAGTTTAATGCACCGATTTTAGGAGAGATGTTCCATTTGTATGATACACCAGCATCTGTAGTTGCGAAACCTGGTAATTCCATTGCACCTTTGTTGTTTGCTGCCGAAAATTTAGATACATCAATGTTTCCGTATAACTTCTCAGAGTAGTTAAGGTTTGCATCAACATTAAGGCCGTTAATGATTTCGTAAGCTGCTCCAATTGCCATTGTAGTTTGAGCATTGTTTCCAACTTTAACTCCATCTAAATATAAAGGCTGGTCTCCGCTAATTGGGTTGTTGCCAACATCAAAACGGCTACTTGTAGCATTTCCGCTGTATTTCCAATCACCAATAGAGATCATCCCGTTTAGTTTTAATTTGTCAAGTACTCTAGCATTAACATCTAATTCTAAACCTTTGTGTATTTCATTAACACCTTGGAAAGTGTAGTATCCGCTTGGGTTAGTAGCTGCTTGATCTGTTGCAGTTGTAAATCTGTCATCCCAAGTTGTGTAATAAGCATTTAAGTTTGCATTAAAGATTCCAGAACGGAAACCGTAACCAACTTCAACTGCTTTGATTTTTTCATTTGTAAGGTTAGGGTTAACAATTGAAGCATTGTTAGGGTATACTGCATTGAAAAACGGTTGTTTTGAGTATATACCTCCATTTACAAATACATTATGGTGCTCATTAATGTTGTAGTTAGCTCCAGCTTTAATGTCTCCACCAGTAATAGTTTTGAAACCTGTTTTAGCAAGAGGGCTATCATAAGTATACTTGAAATGGTCAATTCTTTGGTAAGCTTGTTGAGAAATAGCTCCTTGAAGGAAAGCAGTAAAGTTACCAGTAGTATATTCTAATTGAGTAAAAGCGCCATAGTAATTAACTTTACTGTCATTCCAGTAGTTAATTCTGTCTTGGTAGTCTGTACTAATAAATGGATTTCCATTTGGTCTTGGAGCATAAGTAGTGCTGAAATAACCAGGGTTGTTATTTACGTCAGCTGTATTTTTGTAAACATCAGCTCCAAGTAAATCAATTAAGTTTTGGAAGTGGATACCTTGGTACATTCTTCCTTCAACTCCAAAATCGAATGTAAAGTTTTCAGAGAATTTTTTATCTAAATTGATTACTGCACCATACCAGTTGTGTGAGTTTACAGAAGCAATTTGAGAAATACCTGCCATGTTGTTGATAACTGTTGCACCATTAACTCTGTTACTACCTGTGTCAGAACTGTTTTCATATCTACCATTTACAGGTACTCTTGTTCCTAAAGTTGTTGGTTGACCTGAATTCCAGTTTTGAATTAAATCAAAGTTAACAAGACCGTCAGCTGTTCTTAAAGAGTTGTTTGTTGAGTAAGGATTGTTTCCTCTAATACCACCATTTGTAGTAGTACCTCCTCCACGTCCCCATGAAGCATAACCAACTGTAGATAATTTTGTTGTAGAGTTGATATCGTAATCCCAGTTAAGAGACATTACAGGTTTGTGGTAATAATTTGTTTTTAAATTATATTGCTCACCATTTCTCATTCCCCAATCAGAGTTGTATTTAATGTTTGGGTCTGTACCATTACTTCCGTATTTTAAGTAATCACTTAATAGAGGAGAGTTAGATCTTTGGTCGTGCCATTGAGGTGCTCCTGTAAATGTAAATTGGAAGTTATGTTTGTCGCTAGCTTTGTATCCTAAAGCAATGAAATAATTGTATCCTTCAAATTCAGTAGCGTTAACGTATCCGTCTCCAGCTGTTCTACTAAATAAAACAGAAGCTGAAAGTCCGTTTTTCATAACTCCTGTATTGTAAGAAGCTTGTGTTTTCAAGTAATTGTTGTTACCAAAGCTTGAAGAAACAGATCCACCTTCTTTCATGTCAGATGTTTTTGTAACAATATTGATTGTTCCTCCTACAGAAGAAATAGCCAATTTAGAAGCTCCAAGACCTCTTTGAACCTGCATTGCAGAAGTTACATCAGAGATACCTGCCCAGTTACTCCAGTAAACAGAGCTGTTTTCCATATCATTGATAGGCACACCGTTGATCATAACGGCAATATTTTTTTGGTCAAATCCACGAATTGCAATTCTTGAATCTCCATATCCACCACCTGCTTTTGAAGCATACACAGATGGAGTGCTTTTTAAGATTTCAGGAAACTCCTGAGATCCTAATTTTGCTTGAATTTCAGCAGCTTTAATTGTAGAAACTGCAACAGGAGTTTTTCTGTCCTTTGCAACGTCAATAATGCTGCTTGTTACTACAACTTCACTTAATTCGTTAGAATTTGAAGCTACCAAAGTGATAGTTCCTAAGTTTGCAGTTGAGCCATTTGCTACTGTAAATTTTACAGTTTGGTTGTCATAACCTAAAAAAGAGATAACAATCTCTCCTGTGCTTGATGTTGAGGTAAGGGAAAAATTACCATCAAAGTCTGTTGAAGTTCCTGTAGTAGACCCTTTGATCACTACATTTGCTCCTGGTAATCCACCTGTTCCATCGGTAATTTTACCAGTAACCTTTCCTTGAGAAAATACGGTCGAAACTATCATAAAAAATAGTCCAGTCAGTAACCAATTTTTCATTTTCTTCATTTTGTTATTGAGTTTATTGTTTTTGGCAAAATTATAACAAATAACTCAGATAATGTTATCGAAATGTTAAGAAAAAACAGTTTTGCCTTTTGTGTTGCGCATTAAAATGAATTTTTCTTTTTTCATTAATAAAAATATTGTTTTGTTGAATTTATGTAAAGCTTTTTTGTTAAAAATGTAATTATTTGAACAGTGCTGTAAATTAGAACAGGCAAATTGGCGGATAATTCCGCTTTTTGTCGGTAATTTATGTAAAAAACGTCCTAATTTTACTAGAAATTAGGACGTTTCAAAAGTTATAGAATATTTAAATAAATGTTTCTATTTATTTTTTAAGAAATGATTTAACAAAAATGAAGTTGAACTGTCATGGTTCTTAACAGTCTTAGAATTGATTTCATCTAAGATAGAATTTGCTAATTGTTTACCTAATTCAACTCCCCATTGATCAAAGCTGAAAATGTTCCAAATAACACCTTGCACAAAAATCTTGTGTTCGTACAATGCAATAAGAGAACCTAAGCTTTTTGGAGTTAATTTTTCGATTAAAATGGTATTCGTTGGTTTGTTCCCTGTGAAAACTTTAAAAGGCAATAAGTAAGAAGCTTTTTCAGCGGCTAATCCTTGCTTGTTAAATTCTGCTTGTACCTGAGCTGGAGTTTTTCCATTCATTAAAGCTTCAGTCTGAGCAAAAAAGTTAGACATTAATTTATCGTGGTGATCTTCGTTTCCGTATAATGGTTTTACGAATCCGATAAAATCTGTTGGAATTCTCTTTGTTCCTTGGTGAATTAATTGGAAGAAAGCATGTTGTGAGTTTGTTCCTGGCTCTCCCCAAATGATTGTTCCAGTTTGATAATTAACAGGTTTTCCGTCACGGCCAACGCTTTTTCCGTTGCTTTCCATAAAAGCTTGCTGTAAATAAGGAGCAAGTTTGTGTAGATATTGTGTGTATGGAATCAAAGCTTCGCTCTCAGCACCATAAAAATTATTGTACCAAACGCTTAATAAAGCTAAGATAACAGGGATGTTTTCGTCAAATTCTGCCGATTTGAAATGTTCATCCATTTCATAGGCGCCATTTAATAAATCATTATAATTATCAAATCCAACAGCCAAAGCAATGCTTAAACCAACGGCACTCCAAAGAGAAAATCTTCCTCCAACCCAATCCCACATTGGGAAAACGTTGTCTGGATTAATTCCGAATTCTGTTACATTTTTAATGTTTGTAGAAACTGCTACGAAGTGTTTTGCAATGTCTTCTTGAGAAGCCGATTTTAAAAACCATTCTTTAATAGTTTCTGAATTTGAAAGCGTTTCTTGAGTTGTAAAAGTTTTAGAAACAATCACGAAAAGTGTGGTTTCAGGATTTAGTTTTTTGATAACTTCATTTACGTGGTCACCGTCAACATTTGAAACGAAATGTGTGTTTAGGTGATTTTTGTAAAATTGCAAAGCTTCAACAGCCATAACAGGACCAAGGTCAGAACCTCCAATACCAATATTTACAACATCTGTAAAAGCTTTTCCAGTGTAGCCTTTTCTTTGCCCAGAAATAACTTCTTCAGTAAATTTTTTGATTTTATTTTTTACTTCATAAACTTCAGGAATTACATTTTCTCCGTCTACTTTGATAACTGCCGATTCTGGAGCACGCAATGCTGTGTGTAAAACCGCACGGTTTTCGGTCTGATTGATTAATTCTCCTCCAAAATATTGTGCAATTGCATCTTTCAACCCGATTGAGTTTGCTAATTCTAATAAAAGAGAAACTGTTTCTTGACTGATATTATTTTTTGAATAATCTACTAAAAAGTCATTCCATTGCAAATTGAATTTTTCAACGCGCGCACTATCTTGTTGAAACAATTCTTGTATTGTGGTTTCGTGAATTGCGTTATAGTGGTTTTGTAGATTTTTCCACGCTTCAGTCCCAGTTGGGTTTGTTGTGTTTAAAGCCATTTTATCTATAATTGAGTTTGTTTTCTGAAACACAAAAATACTGAAATAACTTTTAAAAGGGGAGCGGTTTGCGATTATATAACAATTAGTTACGAAAACGTTTTATGAGTTTTAGTTTTGGATTTTTGAAGTTATGATGATTGCGCCATCATTCTCTTTTTCATTGTAAATGATGCGACTGCTATTTTTGTTTAAAAAATCTAAAGTAAGAATGTCGGACTTTTTAAGTGGCAATAGGATGGTATCTTCTTTTTTGTTGTATTTAAATGGAATTCCATCAATTACAATTAAAGGTGAATTTCCAATTAAATCTTTTTCATAGGCTTTGCCGACTAATTTCTGTACAAACGACTTACTTTCTTCTTTATCATTTAAAATAAAAACCTTCGGATTGGAGCATCCCACAGTGATTAGTGATAAAAGTATCAATAAGTTTTTTTGCATGAATACTTACCGTTTTAAAAAAGTTTTTATGAAACTTTGGCTTTTACCAAAACTTCCACCAAGGTTTCTTATTGATTTCTATAATTTTCTTCGAAACGTCGACATCAATTCTTTTTGGAGATTCAGTTTTAATCTTAGAATCATCAAAAAAAAGTTCGCCATTATCACTCATTCCGAGTGGAGATTTTGTTCTTTCTTTCCAATTTTCGGTCTGCAATTCTGCAATTAAATTGGCATCGATTTTTTCGCGAAAGCGTTTTTGAGCTTTTTCTATAATTTCTTCTTCTAAGTTCGAAGATGAATTTTTGAAAAGCGAAATGGAATTATCTGGAATATTTAAAAGGAAAACCTGAGTTTTATCACCGATTTTCTGAATGTCCAATATTTTAAAATAAGCTATAGAGTCTAAAAGAAAATGACCGTTTTTTGCCGAATCGGGATTAAATTTTGACAAATCTTTGGCATGAGCACTTGCAATTAAATACCTGAAATTTCCAGAAAGTCCTCCGCCAATCGAACTCATGTCAGTAAATCCTTTTTCTTGAATGATTTGGCCGACTTTGTAATTTGAAATCAAATTCTCGGAAAGATTCGTATCTCTGTAAAATAGTTTTAAACCAGAAAAAGTTTCATGGTAAATGGTTTTGAGGCGTTCATTTTTCATGACTTTCGATTCCAAAAAGATTGCAAAATAGATTATTTACAGATTCCCAATACTATCCAACTCTCTTTTCAAAGGTTCGATCTGAGTCATGAAACGAGTTCTGTCGTTTCCTGTTAGAGACTCTCCAGTTGGAAGATTCAATCGAAGCGCATCGACTTGAACACCGTTTTTCCAAAAACGATAACAAACATGCGGACCAGAAGCCAAACCTGTGCTTCCTACCAAACCAATTGTCTGTCCTTGAGTAACGCGCTGTCCGCGACGAACCAAGATTTTAGACATGTGTAAATATTGAGTAGAGTAGGTTCCGTTATGTTTTACTTTGACAAAGTTTCCGTTACCTGCCGTATATCCAGTTGTTTCTACAACTCCAGATGCTGTGGTAGAAATTGGTGTTCCGGTTGGCGCCGCATAATCGGTTCCCTTGTGGGCTTTCCAAGTGTGCTGTACCGGATGAAATCTATTCATAGTAAATCTTGATGTGATTCGGCTGAATTTAATTGGCGTTTTTAGGAAGAAATTTTTAAGTGTTCTTCCTTGATCGTCATAATATTCAATCTTTCCAGAAGTAGTATCTCTTTCAAATGGAAAGGCGTAAACAATTTTGCCTTTATATTCAAAAAATGCTGCTTCTAGTTCTTCAACGCCATCATACGTTTTTCCGTTGATGAATCGCTCTGTGAAAATTAATCCGTAACGATCTCCTTTTTTTAGTTTGAAGAAGTCAATTGACCAAGAAAAGACTTTTGTAATTCTGCTTGCTAAAGCTGTTTCTACACTTTCGTTTCCTAGAGTTTCAGACAATGAACTTTTTAGAACTCCGCCAATAATTTTTCTTTTTAAAGTAACAGGTTTTATTTTTTTGTATGCTTTGGCAATGCTGTCTCTTAAATCAATAACATAATAGCTTAAAGCATCTGGCTGATAAATAAAAACCTCTAAATTATTGGTTTTGTTTTTGGCGCGAAGTAAAGTGAAAGGTTTGCCGTAACGAATGCTTCTTACGTTAAAAGAATCTTTTACTTGCTCAACAATATCATGGACTTTTTTGTCTCCAATATTTTGGCTTTGAAGAATGGAGCCAAAAGAATCTCCTTTTGAAATAGTATCATTAACAACATTAAAGTCTGCGTAATTAAAACCGAATTCTATTTTTTTGGTTGCTGGTTTAGTAATTTTTGCTTCTACTTTTTCTTCTGTTTTTTTACATGAAAAAATAGAAAACAGGACAATTAAAATTACGACTGCTCTTTTCAAACTTTATTATTTTTTTGCGGTGAAATTAAACTTCAGTTTCATTTCCCCAATTGGACAATTCTTCTTCGGTCCACAATTTAGGAAAAAAGATGCGTCTTTGGTATTTTGGATGCATATATTTTTGCCAGTCACTTCCTCCTGTTGCTTCTCCGTTGCCTTTTCCGCTTTCCAAGATGTATTTTCTTGCAGTATTTAAGTGCTGCATTACCCATGTAATATTTACCGTTTTGTCATAATGGCGCATTGCATCTATCAACGATGCATTTTGCTGATCTTCAATTGGTAATTGTGTGAATTTTTGCCAAATGTTTTTCGCTTTAAACGAAGCCATTTGTCTTAAAAATTGCTCTTTATATTTTTTTTCAAATTCATTTAGTAAATACGATTTTTCGCCAGTGTGATAGTCTTTTCCGGCAGCTTGCCAATAAAGGTGTTCAAAACTGGTTTCTAAATCGGTGTTTTCATCAAAGTTTGCTTTGTATCTGCGATCTGTTAAATTGATAACATCTGTAGAGGCAAATTCAATCATTCTATATTGAGCACTCTGGAATCCGCTTGCTGGAGTAAGAGTGTTTCTAAATTTCATGTATTGATCTACTTCCATTCCGTTTTCCATAATGCTGAACGAATTGGTAAGCATGTCAAAATATCTAGTGATTCTTGATAGTCTTTCGCTGAAAAAATCAACCTGAATGTTTTCTGTTTCTGCAATCTGGTCTATTTCCCACAAAATCATTTTAAAGATTAATTCATTAACCTGATGATACATGATAAAAACCATTTCGTCAGGAAGTGTGGTGCGCTGAATTTGTAAATTTAATAGAGCATCAGTTTGAATATAATCCCAATAAGTGATTGGTTTAGCCCAAAGCAATCCTTCTAATTGAACATCAGTTTTTTGATTTATGGCTTGAAATTTTAGGTCAATTTCTTTTAAAATTGCTTCAGAATGATCTGTAGGGTTCATTATTTTTTTGCTTTTAGTGGACTTTTTAATCCTTTATATTCATCGAGATCGGCTTTAAGAGATCCTACAGCCAAATCTGCTTTAATTCTAATTGGAACTTTGTTTACATCGTCTGTTATCCAGAGCGTTAAACTCTCTTTTTCTTTAAATACTCTTCCCGTTTGCACCAATGGCTTGAAGACCATCGTAGAAACGGTTCCAAATTTAGTCGTAATATCTTGACGACCTACATATTTTAACTTAAATTTTGTGATTTCATCATCAAAAAACATGTCAATTGTAATGGCTTCACCCGATTTAAGTTTGTCGATATTTGGATGGTTTCTCAGGAAATAAAATGCAGAAACAATATCCTGTACTTCTTCAGAAACCATGATGGTTTTTTCTGATTTCCGTTTATAGTCTTTTACTAAAACTTTATTTTCCGCTTGATTAAAAAAACCTTCTTGATTTTTGGTGTAGCCGCCTTCATCAATTTTTCGGACATAGCGGTACGGTTTTCCTGTCTCTTTGTCAAAATAACTCTCATACAAATCTTCTACTTTAAAGAAAAATTTGGACATTCCGGTTGTGTAACCTTTTCCAACAGAGTGATATACCTTTTTGTTGTTTATGGTGGCATCTTTTACTTCAAGTGTTGCATATCCAGCATTTACAATTCCGTAATGTATTCTAAATTTGAAATATTCTCCTGTGTCGAAAGCATCTTCTTTTTGAGGGCTGAAAGCAAGTAGTGTTAGTGCTAATATAATGAGGATGAGCTTTTTCATAGTACAATCTTTACATTTATTTATAAAGGTAGACAAATGCAAATTTTATTCCAAATGTACCAAAACAAAAAAACTCAGTCAAAGATGACTGAGTTTTTATGCTATTAACTAACCAAAAAACTATAAATTATGAAATTTATATCAATTCGGAAGGAAACCACCCCTTCCTTATTTGCGAGTGCAAAGATAGATAGAAAGTTCAAAAAACAAATAGCTAAAGTCAAGTTTAACATAACATTTGCAAAAAAATCATCGTTTTTTGGAGAATTATGCTGTTTTATGCATGAAAATTAATGTTTTACAGTGTTCCTCGCAATTCTTGCTCTCTTTCGATTGACTCAAAAAGGGCTTTAAAGTTGCCTGCACCGAATCCTTTTGCACCCATTCTTTGAATAATTTCGAAGAAAAGCGTCGGTCTATCCTGAACTGGCTTAGTAAAAATTTGTAATAAGTATCCATCTTCGTCAGCATCTACCATGATGGCAAGTTTCTCGATTTCGTTTAAATCTTCTTTCATCATGTCCATGTGAACACCTAGTCTTTCTGGAATTGCTTGGTAATACGTATGAGGAGGAGCAGATAAAAATTCAACACCGCGCGCTCTCAATTGAGATACTGTTTTAATAATGTCATCTGTCGCAATGGCAATATGCTGAATTCCAGGTCCGCCGTAGAAATCCAAATATTCTTCAATCTGAGATTTTTTCTTTCCTTCTGCTGGTTCGTTGATTGGGAATTTAATTCTTCCGTTTCCGTTAGACATTACTTTACTCATCAAAGCAGAATACTCTGTAGTAATTTGTTTGTCATCAAAAGATAAGAAATTCACGAATCCCATAACGTCTTCGTAAAATTTTACCCAAGTATTCATTTCGTTCCAACCCACATTTCCAACCATGTGGTCGATATATTTTAAACCAGTTGATTCTGGGTTAAAATCAGATTTCCATTCTCTGTAACCTGGCAAGAAAACACCATTATAGTTTTTTCTTTCTACAAAAATGTGAACCGTTTCTCCGTAAGTGTAAATTCCAGAACGAACTACCTGTCCAAATTCATCTTCTTCAACAGTTGGCTCCATAAAAGAACGAGCACCACGTTTCATGGTTTCTTCGTAAGATTTTGTAGCATCTTCAACCCAAAGTGCTGCAACTTTTACTCCGTCACCGTGTTTTTTCAAATGTTCGTTTATTGGAGAATCAGCTGTTAATGGCGTTGTTAAAACAATTCTAATTTTATCTTGTTTTAAAACATAAGATGCTCTGTCTTTTACTCCTGTTTCCAATCCGGCATAAGCCAAAGATTGATATCCAAATGCAGATTTATAATAATGTGCTGCTTGTTTTGCATTACCTACATAAAATTCTACATAATCTGTTCCTAATAATGGAAGGAAATCTTGTGCTCCTTCAAATATTTTTTCTAATCCGTATTCTACTGATTTTACTTCTTTACTCATAATTAGATAATTTGATAATGAGAAAATGAGATAATTTTTGAAATGCTTTAATTTATCAATTTTGTAATTGACACATTTTCTAATTTTCTAATTCCTCTTAGATGTTGATATTATTTTGTTTAAAATTTTTAAAATTTCTGAAAGATCATTTATTAGACGCTTGCAATTTGGATATTCCTTATGGGCATCACATAAAAACAACCAATACTCTGTTTCATCTGCCTCTTTAATTGCAATTTTTAATTTATGAATAAAATCTGACTTGCTTTCTGCGTTTTGTGACTCTTTTGAATTAGCTCCAATTGATGTTCCGCTTTTTAATAATTGGTTTGCAATTACGAATTTCTTTTGATCTTGAAGTTCGGTTGTATAATCAATTATATTTAATGCAAAGTTGAAGGTTTTTATTAAAAGAGCGTTGTCTTTATATTTTTCGTTAAAAGTCATTTGTTTAATATGATAATTAGAAAATTTGATAATGAGATAATTTATTTTGTAGGTTTAAAATTACAATATTTAATTATCTAATTTCCAAATTGACACATTTTCTAATTAAAGAAATTTTCCAATTATCTAATTGACACATTGTCACATTAAAAAACTATTCCGTCCAAGATTTATAGTACTGACCGTCATCCAATCCCATAGCTTCTTCAGTAACCATTAACGGACGGAACGTATCCACCATAACGGCTAATTCCTGGGTTTCTTTATGGCCAATGCTGCGTTCCATTGCGCCTGGCGCTGGTCCGTGCGGAATTCCTTTTGGGTGTAAAGTGATATGACCTTGCTCGATATTATTACGGCTCATAAAATCACCATCAACATAATATAGTACTTCGTCAGAATCTATGTTGCTATGATTGTATGGTGCTGGAATAGCTTTTGGATGATAATCGTAAAGTCTTGGGCAGAATGAACAAACAACAAAAGTTGCTGTTTCAAAAGTTTGGTGTACTGGTGGCGGTTGGTGAACACGTCCAGTTATAGGTTCAAAATTATGAATTGAAAATCCGTATGGAAAATTATAGCCGTCCCAGCCTACAACATCAAACGGATGTGTGGCATAAACCACTTCGTGCATCATTCCTTCTTTTTTGATTTTAATTAAAAAATCACCTTTTTCGTCATGTGTTTCCAATTCGTTTGGCAGAATAAAATCACGCTCGCAAAATGGAGAATGTTCTAAATGCTGCCCTGACTGGTTTTTATAACGTTTTGGAGTGTAAAAAGGAGAATACGATTCTACGTAAAATAGTCGGTTATCTTCTGTTTCGAAATCGATCTGATAAATAATACCACGTGGAATAATCAAGTAATCGCCATATTCAAATGGAATATTTCCTAACATGGTTCTTAATTTTCCTTTTCCTCTGTGAATGAAAAGCATTTCATCGGCATCGGCATTTTTGTAGAAGTAATTTCGAAGCGATTCTTTTGGCGCAGCTAAACCAATGATACAGTCTTTGTTGACTAACATTGCTTTTCTGCTGTCTAGAAAATCATTTTCAGGTTTTAATTCAAAACCCTTAAAAAGCAGTGATTTTATATTTTTACCGATTGCAATTTTTGGTTCAACCGAATAAGAATTTAAAATCTCTTTAACCTGTGTTGGTCTGTGTACGTGATAAGATAGTGACGAATGTCCATGAAAACCTTCAGTTCCAAACAATTGTTCGTAGTAAAAACCGCCATTTGGTTTTTCAAATTGGGTGTGTCGCTTTTGAGGAAAATCCCCAAGTTTATGATATAGTGGCATGGCTTTTTCAATTAGATAATTAGTAAATTAGATAATTCGAAAATTTGAATTGCAGAGATAATAATCAGTTCAATTTTTGCAATTGACTGATTATTTCAATTCGATAGAGCCATTACTCAGGATTTCTCTTGATGAGGAATTGAAGATACTCTAATAAACCTGTCCAATTTGTTTTCATTATAACAAATGTCGTAATTTTTTCGGAGTAAAAATAAAAATTATATTATTTATAACTATAAAATAACTTAGTTTTTTTGATATAATTTTTGGGATGTAAAAAAATAGGCAGAAATTATTGAAGTATTCTCTGTTATACTACTAAAATTGAAACCCGATACTAAACCAAGTAAAACTTTTTGACATTTCTGGAGACCAAGATTGTTTTACTTCTATAGGACCAATAATGGTTTCTAGACCGTAACCAACTGCGTATCCTGTGTACTTTGGCATAGAAATCCAATCGACAGATGAAAAAATATCATCTCCTAAGTTGGCAAAATTAGCAGATAAATTGATGTGATTTTTTTTGAAGATTTCATAATCAATATTAATATCCGTTTTAATATAGCTGTTGCCGGCAATACTTAGAAAATCATATCCATAGAAATAATTAAAATTGTTTATTTTGTTGTATCCATAACCTCCAAATATAAAATCAAAAAACGGAACGCTGTCGCTGCCAATATTAAATCCAGCATCGGCTCCAAATTTTATAGTTGCTTTTTTAAATAGTGGTCTAACAACTGCTATTTCAGCTTTGGCAATCGAGAAAGGTTTGAATTGCTTCGTATAATCTGATGATGCCATGTAAGTTTGTAAATCTGTAGAAAAATATAATCCAGAACTTGGGTAATATTTTTCGTCTAGCGAATCGTATTTTAAATAGGCAAAGGCACTAAAATAATTGCTTTTTTCTATTATGTTGTCTTCGTTGGTAAGTGTCGGTGAGCTAATTTTTAGATATTTATATTCTAAGCCGCCACCCATTAAAAACTTCTGGACAAAAATGGTCTGGAAGTAGGCCTGATTGGTTATATCCATGAAGTCAACATTAATGAGGTTGACATTGGGGGTCTCTTTTAGAACGCCACTTAAGCTTGTAGTTACATTTCGATTAAATTGATTCAATCTAGAACGGAATCCAAAACTGATATTAAAACCATTTTCAACATAATAGTTAAAATCATATCTGAAATTATCACCCAAAATAATATCTAAAGAGGTAACATCGTTTTTTAAGAAAGTCTTTTTATGAGTTAAGTTTAATAAAACGGCACTTTTATAAAGACCATCATAATGAAGTCCAAGTTTTAGATAAGTTTGGGTCGGATTTTCTCTTAAAACTAAATCCAAGTCGTCTTTGTCGCCATCTGGCTGAAGACAATAAGAGATTGTGCTAAAATTTTGTGTTGCATTTAAGTTGTTTATACCTGCTTTAAGTCCATCATAAGTTATGGTGCTTTCAGGTTTAAAACGAAGCTTACCGCGAATATATTCTTTAGTATAATTTTCTAATTTATCAGTATTAATGTCTTTAATATGAAGAGTATCTGTTGCAACTTTTAATTTTGGCTTCTTATAAAAGGTGCTTTCATCTGTCAATGTTTTGAGTTTTTCGTAAACAGCAAAAGCAGCTTCTTCTCCTTTTCTGATGATTTCTTCGCCTCGGTCAAATGAAATAACACCAAAGTCACGAATATCTGGCTTGATATAAACATCGGTATCTTTTACTTTGCTCTTCATCTTTTCAATGGATTGCAGATTGGTAATTTGAACCAAGATTCTCGTAGCATTTTTAAGGTTTTTTCTTTTCAGCAAATCGTCCTGAACATCAACTCCAATAATAATATCTGCACCAAGATTGCGTACTTCTTGTATTGGGTAATTATTTACAACACCGCCATCAACCAACAAATTGCCATCAATTTCTACGGGAGTAAATAGGGAAGGAAAAGCCGCACTTGCCATCATGGCCTGAACCAGATTCCCTTTGTTTAATAAAACTTCTTCGCCAGTTTCAATATTGGTTCCGATGCATAAAAAAGGAGTTGGTAGTTTGTTGAAATCGCGAACATGACGTACATTTCTAGTCAAACTGCTTAATAAATTATAATTGTACATTCCTTTTGAAAGCGCTTCTGGAATGCCGATTCTGAAATTGCTAAAAGGTAAAACAACGGCATACAACTCGTCATTCTTTTTGCCATAAAAGTTTTTGGACGAACGCGGAATGTAATCGTTTATTAATTCGTCAAAATTGGTCTTTTTAAAAATAGAATCAATCTGAGAGGCATTGTAGCCAGAAGCATAAAGTCCGCCAATAACAGAACCCATACTGGTTCCTCCAATATAATCGATTTTGATTCCTGCTTCTTCCAAAACTTTTAAAACTCCAATATGAGCAAAACCTTTGGCACCGCCGCCGCTTAGAACCAAACCAATTTTTGGTCTTTTCACGCTGTCTTTTTTTGTTTCCTGCGAAAAAGATTTTGGCGAAAACAAAAATGTCATCAATAAAACAAATGAGAATGCGTACGAATAAGCTCCTTTGAACCGAATTTTTGAAATGTACAGTTGGAATGAACGCATAAAAACTTTAATTGGTTTTGTAAAAGTCGACAATTTTTTTGGCTTTAGAAACACCTACAACAGCTGAAATTTCTTTTTCTGTAGCCAATTTCAATCTTTTAACACTTTTAAAATGTTGTATTAATGTTGTCATGGTTTTTTCGCCAATTCCCGGAATGCTTTCAACCGAAGAATTAAGTGCCGATTTACTGCGTTTATCTCTATGAAATGTGATTCCGAATCTATGTGCTTCATTTCTTAAATGCTGAATCACTTTTAAAGTTTCTGATTTTTTGTCTAAGTATAACGGAATCGAATCGCCAGGATAGAAAAGTTCTTCCAAACGTTTTGCTATTCCAATGATTGCTACTTTTCCGCGTAAGCCTAAATCGTCGATACTTTTTAATGCTGCCGAAAGCTGTCCTTTTCCACCATCAATAATAATTAATTGCGGTAAAGGTTCGTTTTCGTCCAATAATCTTTTGTAGCGACGATACACAATTTCGGTCATCGAAGCAAAGTCGTTCGGGCCTTCAACGGTTTTAACATTAAAATGGCGGTAATCTTTTTTGCTCGGCTTTCCGTCTTTAAAGACCACACAAGCCGCAACCGGATTAGTTCCCTGAATGTTGGAGTTATCAAAACACTCGATATGTCTAGGTTCAGACGGAAGACGTAAATCTTTTTGCATCTGTGCCATAATTCGATTTACATGACGATCGGGATCTACAATCTGCAATTGTTTTAATTGTTCGATTCGATAGAATTTCGCATTTCGAATTGACAAATCTAAAATCTGTTTTTTGTCTCCAAGCTGAGGAACAGTAGTTTTGATGTTTTCGCCTAAATCCATTTCAAAAGGAACAATGATTTCTTTTGATAATAATTGAAAACGTTCACGAAGTTCTACAATGGCTAGTTCCAGTAATTCTTCATCACTTTCATCTAGCTTTTTCTTCATTTCTAAAGTATGCGAACGAATAATCGAACCATGAGAAATCTGTAGAAAATTGACATAGGCAGCACTTTCGTCTGAAACAATAGAGAAAACATCAATATTGGTAATCTTCGGATTAATGATGGTCGATTTTGATTGATAGTTTTCTAAAACCTCAATTTTCTCCTTTATTTTTTGCGCTTCTTCAAATTGTAGATTCTGAGCATAGTTGTTCATCAATTTCTTGAAATCTTTTAAACTTTCTTTGAAGTTTCCTTTTAAGATTTCGCGAATAGCATTGACTTGTCTTTGGTATTCCTCCAAAGGTTCCAAACCTTCGCAAGGGCCTTTGCAATTACCAATGTGATATTCCAGACAAACTTTAAATTTTCCTGAATTAATGTTTGATTCGCTCAAGTCATAGTTACAAGTTCGAAGCGGATATAATTCTTTAATTAAATCTAAAATAGTATGTACTGTCTTGAAACTGGTGTATGGACCAAAATATTCAGAGCCATCCTTGACCATGTTTCGAGTTGAAAATATTCTCGAAAAAGGTTCTTTTTTAATACAAATCCATGGATACGTTTTGTCATCACGAAGCAAAACATTGTATCTTGGCTGAAGTGTTTTAATTAAATTGTTTTCTAATAAAAGCGCATCTGTTTCGGTTGGAACTACAATGTGTTTTATCGTCACGATTTTTTTTACCAATACATTAGTTTTGGCAGTATCGTGAATTTTATTGAAATAGGATGAAACCCTTTTTTTTAAGTTTTTAGCTTTTCCGACATACAAGATTTTCCCGTCTTTATCATAATATTGATAAACGCCTGGATTATCAGGCAACGTTAAAATTTGAAGATCTAAGGACGGTTTTTGCATTCTATTGTGTTTCTGAAGATGTTTGATAAGCTTTTCAAAAAACATTCCTGTTTCTAAAAGAAGCTTAACATTGAATTAGTTTCAAATTTACAAAATCAAAAGAATAATTTCTATATTTAGATTTTATAATTCTACATGAAAAATAGTGCTCCATTGGTTATTTTCGGCGAATCGATTTTGCCGGGAGAACATAGAACAATAAATGTCGAAATTGCTCGGCTTCATACTACAACAAAACTAAATATTCCTGTTATTGTTCGTCGCTCTAAGCACGAAGGGCCGACTGTTTTATTTTCTGCAGGAATTCATGGCGACGAAATTAATGGTGTCGAAATTGTTCGTCAGATTATCAGTAAAAAAATCAACAGACCGTCGCGAGGGACTATTATCTGCATTCCGGTAATCAATATGTACGGTTTTGTAAATAAATCACGCGAGTTTCCAGACGGGCGTGATTTGAATCGTGTTTTTCCAGGAAGCAAAAAAGGTTCACTTGCCAGTCGATTTGCGTATCATATTGTCGAAGAAATTCTGCCGATTTTAGATTATGCCGTCGATTTTCATGCAGGTGGTGCAAGCCGTTTTAATGCTCCGCAAATTAGAATTACCGAGAATAATCCCGAATTAAAAGTTTTGGCCGACATTTTTAATGCGCCCTTTACATTGTATTCTAAAAACATAAATGGATCTTTTAGAAAAACTTCTGAAAATGCCAATGTGAAAATGTTGCTTTTTGAAGGCGGAAAATCATTAGACATCAATAACGAAATTGCAAATCAAGGTGTTTTGGGAACCAAACGTTTGCTTCATTATTTAGGAATGCTCGATTCGAAACAAATTGCTGAGCCAGCTTTAACTCCTTCCATTTATATCAAGCAATCGGTTTGGCTTCGCGCAAAATGTTCTGGCTTACTTCATGATTTTAATTTGGTCGGAAAATTTGTTACCAAAGGCACAATCCTAGCAATCATTACAGATCCGTTTGGTAAATTTGAACAAAAAGTCAAAG
Source organism: Flavobacterium sp. PLA-DH12 (assembly GCF_059511845.1). Classification (NCBI taxonomy): domain Bacteria; kingdom Pseudomonadati; phylum Bacteroidota; class Flavobacteriia; order Flavobacteriales; family Flavobacteriaceae; genus Flavobacterium; species Flavobacterium sp. PLA-DH12. Next base: position 57,726 of record NZ_JCAMPD010000002.1, on the reverse strand, counting down.
CACCCCATGATGGTTATGTAATTAATGCCAATCATTCGCCAATTGTTTATGAAGGCGACGCAATCTATCATTTATCTAAAATTCCAGACAATGCCGACGAGTAAAAAAGAACTCCGATTAGAATATAAAAATCTCCGCAAAGCGCTTTCTTTTGACGAAATAGAAGAAAAAAGTTTGGCAATTGCCAATCAATTAATTGAAATGCCAATTTGGGATAAAAGTTATTATCATGTTTTTCTTCCGATTGAAGAGCATAAGGAAGTCAATACCGAATATGTTTTGCATTTGCTTTCTGGAAAAGACAAAGAAATCTTGATTTCTAAAAGCGATTTTGAATCTAGAAAAATGACTCATTTTCTATTAACAGATAATACCAAAATTAAAAAGAACGAATACAATATTCCGGAACCAGTTGACGGAATTGAAGTTCCTTCGTCTAAAGTGGAAGTGGTTTTTGTACCGCTTTTGGCTTTTGATATTTTTGGAAACCGAATTGGTTACGGAAAAGGTTTCTACGATAAATTCCTCGCCGAATGCAAACCAGAAACCATCAAAATCGGACTTTCATTTTTTGAAGCCGTAAACCAAATTGATGATGTTTTTGAATCGGATATTAAATTGGATTATTGCGTTACGCCTCAGAGAATTTATCAGTTTTAATTTTACATTCCGGTATTCTGTAGAGACGCACCGCAGTGCGTCTAACATATAGAATATAAATTACTGCCACAGATTACAAGATTAGAAAGGATTAATCTTTTAAAATCATTTAATCTGTGGCAAAAAATAAATATTCATTCCAGTGCATCCGACACAATGTTTGTCGATATGCTTGACGTAGACGCACTGCAGTGCGTCTCTACAATTCTGTATGGACAAAAGATAGAATTACATTTCACTTCTCACATTTCTCATTTTACAAAAAACAAAAAAATATTTTCAGCTAAAAATCCCTTTAAAAATAAGGGTTTCTCATTTTATTTTCACGTAAGAAAAATATTTGTAAAAAAATTGGCACGATTTTGATACTCGACAAAATGCAAATAATCGCCTCTAGTAAATCCGGAATGCTAGTCTTTATTTGAAGCCTATAACCTTTTATTAATTTTTTAAAAACTTACTTTATGAGAAATCTTAATTTCTTTATGATGGCATTCCTCGTACTTACTATTTTTAGCTGTAAGAAAGCGTATGCACCCGACCAAAGTTATGAGACAGTTGATTCTGCTGCGGCTGTGACCGATGCAATTCCAGAGGAAATGTACATTGAATCGAACACAGAAAGCTACGCAGGATTGGAAGAAAATCCGTTTGAATCTCCGCTCAAAGAACCACTTTCTACTTTTTCTATCGATGTTGATAATGCATCGTATACCAATATTCGCCGATTTATTAACGAAGGACAAAAAGTTCCTAAAGATGCTGTTCGTGTCGAAGAAATGATCAACTTCTTTAAATACAAATATCCACAGCCAGATGGCCAGCATCCATTCGCAATTAATACAGAATACAGTGATTGTCCGTGGAATAAAAACAGCCGATTACTAAAAATTGGTTTACAGGGAAAAAATATTCCAATGGCAAATTTGCCGGCTACTAATCTGGTTTTTTTAGTAGATGTTTCTGGTTCTATGGATGAACCAAACAAACTACCGTTGCTAAAAGAATCCATGAAAATCTTGGTAAAAGAACTTCGAAGCATTGATAAAGTTTCGATTGTAGTTTATGCAGGATCTGCAGGAGTCGTTTTAGAGCCAACTTCTGGAGATAATAAAGACGAAATTATGGATGCTTTTGACGATTTGCATGCTGGAGGAAGTACAGCTGGGGGAGAAGGAATTGAATTGGCTTACAAACTTGCACAACAAAATTTCATTAAAGAGGGAAATAATAGAGTGGTAATAGCTACAGATGGAGATTTTAATGTTGGCGCTTCTTCAGATGATGATATGTTGAAATTGATAGAGCAGAAAAGAGAGTCTGGAGTTTTCTTAACCGTTTTAGGATTTGGAATGGGGAATTATAAAGACAGTAAAATGGAAATTTTGGCCGACAAAGGAAATGGAAATTATGCTTATATCGATAATATTCAGGAAGCAAATCGTTTTCTTGGAAAAGAATTTAAAGGATCTATGTTTGCTATTGCGAAAGATGTAAAAATTCAAATTGAGTTTAACCCAAAACATGTTCAAGCATACCGATTGATTGGTTATGAAAACCGAAAACTGAATGCAGAAGATTTTAAAAATGATAAAATTGATGCGGGCGAATTGGGAAGCGGACATTCAGTTACAGCTTTGTATGAAATCGTTCCAATAGGTGTAGAAAGTGACTATGTTCCGTCAGATCTGAAATACACTAAAACAAAACAAACTGAGGGAAATTACAGTGATGAATTGGCTACAGTAAAATTTAGATATAAAAAACCTGATGGCAACAAAAGTATTGAAATTGTAAATGTTATAGCAGATCAGAAAACAGATTTAGAAAATAGTTCTCCTGATTTTAAATTTACAACTGCAGTTTCTTGGTTCGGATTAAAATTGCGTGAATCAAAATATATAGCCAACAGTTCAAGTTCGGACATCAAAAGATTAGCAAAATCTGGTTTGTCAAATGACGAAGATGGTTACAGATCTGAATTTGTTAGATTGGTGGATGCTGTGAATTAATCATTAAATTTCAAAAAAGAAAAATTCCAAACTCCAACTTAAAATTGGAATTTGGAATTTTTTATTTGAATATTTTTAAAATCTATTTTACTTCTTTGATTGTTGCCGATTCTATCCAACCTTGAGTTCCGTCTGTCAATTCGATTTTTTTCCAGCCAGCAACACTTTCCAAGACATAAACTTTTGCTCCTTCGTGCAATAAAATAATTCCGTTTGAAGATTTTTGAGGCTCATGTCTCACTTGACTTAATTCCGAAAAAACAATGGCAACACGATCGTTTTCAAAATGACTTTTTTCAGACATTCCAGCCGAAATGCTTAAAGCAAAGGCTACCAAAATGATAAACATTCCGACGAAATAAATCCTTTTTGCAATTGTAGCGCTCGAAAAATAATACCCAATAAAACTCAATAAAAACACAAAACCAAGCACAACAGAAATTTTAGCCCAAGTATTATAATCAAAAATGGAAGTAAAGTTCTGAATCAGTTTTGCAAAACCTACTTTAGGAACTTCTTTGATTTCGTCAATGGTTAGTTTTTTGGCAAACTTTAAATTATTTAAAGTCTCTGGATCATTTGGTTTAAGAACCAAAGCTTTTTCATAATTATAAATCGAAGGCGCAACCTGATTTAGTTTGTAATAACAGTTTCCAAGATTAAAATACAATTCGGCAGACTGTAATTTATCTTCTTTTATAATGTTCTCATAAACCTGTGCTGCTTCTTTATATTGCCCTTTTTGGTACAATGCATTGGCCGATTCAAAACGACCTTGCGCAAAGAAAACCTGCGAGATGAATAAAAAGAGATATCGTATGTTTTTCATCTTATTTTGTTTAAACCTGACAGGTTTTCAAAACCTGTCAGGTTTGTTTTATTACGTTTAAACAATCTGTTTTTCTAATTCAGAAATAATCATAACCGCTTTATCATAATCCTGCTGAATTGAAGCGCTCGATGCTGGTGCATAACGTGCAAATTCGCAGTTTTCAGTCAAAGCAATAAAATTCTGAACCGTTTCTGCATTTGCATTTCTAGACAATAGCAATTCTCTAATATTGTCTTTACTCATTTCTGAAGTTTCAATATGCAGTTTTGCTTTCAAGAAGTTATGCATTGCTTTTTCTAATGCGATATAGAAAGGCTCTTTGTTGTTAAGATGTTTCTTGGCTTGCGATAAATATTTTTTAGCCAGCTTATTGTTCATTCTAATTCTGTTTCCAGTAACATCACTATCCATAGCCTCTTTTTTCTTTCTAGCTAAAATGATGATCGGAATAATGATAAAAGGAGCTAACAATAATCCTAAATATAGATTTGAATCATAAAAATCTTTTTTCGCAATAGGAATTAATATTGTTTTAGGTTTTATGTTTTTAAATTGATCTGCTTTGGCTACAACATTTTTAGATGCAGCTCCTGTATTTGCTTCAGCAGGTGTCGGTCCGTCTAAAACATCAATCATAATTTCTTTTGAAGTGATCGTTTTATAAGTGCCAGTACTCAAATCAAAATAAGAAAACTGCATTGGTTTGATCGCATACTTTCCTCTGTATTGCGGTACAATAGTATATTTATCTGTAATTCTACCAGACATGCCAGTCAAAGAAGTGGTTACGTTTTCATCGTGAACTGGATCATACATTTCCAGTGCATTTGGGACAACAGGTTTTGGAAGTGTAAATAACTTCATGTTTCCACTACCTTGTGCGCTTACGATTAAGTCAAGTCCTTCACCATTTTTAAGTGTTGTTTTTGATGGAGTAACGGTAAAATTAAATCTTCCGACAGCACCTGTAAATCCTTCTGGTTTGTTTGTTTCTGGAAGCGGTCGCACATTGATTGTTTTTGCTCCAGCAGAAACCACTTTATTGTCTTCTGCAATAATCATTTGACCAAACATGTCACGACGATTTGTTGGTAACTGTACGCCAATATCTAGTGAAAGAGGTTCAATTGTAAGTCTTCCTGATTTTTGAGGATATAGAATAGTCTTTTTTAAGATTACATAATAAGCTTGCTGACCTTGGTAAGAACCTTGCTGTACAGAAAGCTGCTTAACATCAATGTTCTGATTCCAAAAATCATTGTATTTAGGTTTTGCCAATTCTTTAAAACCAGTAACACCAATATTATTAAAATACAGTTTGTAAACGACTGTAATTGGTTCGTTTAAGTACGGATTTGTTTTTGAGATTTCGGCAACGAGTTCCAATAATTCATTTCCAGATCCTTGAGGTCTGTCATTTGGATCTCTTTCCTGAGCCACAGCATTGGTTACTGTAACCTTTATCGGATTGGTTTTGTAAACCTGTCCATTGAATTCTATAGCGGCCTGTTTTATTGTTAAGGCACCTTTTCTTTCAGGTTGTAAGATATAGGAGTATATTTTTTGAAAAGAACTGCGTCCGTTTATCCAAGACTGGCTAATCTGTTGGCTTGGTCCCGCAACCATTTTAAATCCGTCAAAAGAAGGTTGCTCGAAATTATCTCCGTCCACATTCATGATGAAGTCTATGCGAAGTCTTTCATTTATTCCAAGCGAGTTTTTGCTGACTCTGGCTTCAAATTGTACTTGAGCCATAAGTCCTTGAAAAGTGATTAGAAATAGAATTAAATATCTTTTCATTACTTGTTTTAGTCGTTGTTTGTTTAACTGTTAAACCGTTTAATCGTTTTGTAATAACAAATAAACGATTAAACGATTCAACTTATTTTACCAGTCTTTTTCTGTTTTCTTAGGACTACCTTTTACTTTTTGAGCGTTTACTTTGTCCTGAATTTTCTTTTCTTCATTATTAACAGCATCTAATAAATTCTGAACACGTTCTTTTGATATTCCTCCAGGCTGTGGTTTTGGCTGGCCTTGATTGTCTGATTTGTCGTCTTTTTTAGGATCATTTTGGCCATCTTTTTTGTCTTTGTCTGGATCGCCTTTATCGTCTTTTTTATCCTTGTCTTTATCTTTATTTTTATCCTTGTCCTTGTCCTTGTCCTTGTCTTTGTTTTTATCCTTATCCTTGTCTTTGTCCTTATTTTTATCTTTCTGATCGTTTTTAGGAGGATTTTCTTTTAGCTTTTGTTTGGCATAAGCATAATTGTAACGTGTTTCCTCATCGGTTGGATCGTTACGAAGTGCTTGTTTGTAAGCTTCAACTGCCTGAGTATAATCTTTCTCTTTCATGAAAGTATTTCCAAGGTTATGATAAGCCTTGTGTTTTTCAGGTCTTGTTTTGGCATTTTTTATTGCTTTCGCGTAAGCAAATTTAGCTTCCGAAATCTGATTTTGTCTGTAAATGGTATTTCCTAAATTATAAGGCGCTGCTGATTTTTTAGGAAATTTTGATTCCGAAATTCTATAGTTTGCCTCAGCATCAGTAAATTTATTCTGCTTATATTCTTCATTACCAGTAGGCAATGTTTTGTCTTTTTCCTGAGCAGAAACTGCAAAAGAAACGGTTAGTAAAATATAAAGGAGTAAATTTTTCATTCTAATTTTATTTTTTTTCGCCACGAATTTGCTTCGCCTGTTCACTATCGTTCGGGTCACAAATTGGCACTAATTTTTTTATCATTATTTTTGAATTTCACAAATTAAATAATTGTCTTTCGTGTAAATTCGAGTAATTAGTGGCTAACTTTTTTATTTCTTTTCATTAAATAAATCCAACTCTTTGATCCAGCTTGTTTTTCTTTCTAATAAGAAAATGTCTAGGAAAAGCAATAAAAATGCAAATCCGATAAACCACTGAAACTGCGATTGAAACTCGGCCATTTGTGTTGCCTCAAATTCTGTTTTCTGAATATTGTTTAAAGCATTTTTGACATATTCTAAAACTTCTTTTGTGCTTCCGCCATAAACATAACCACCTTTTGTTGCTTTTGCAATTGTTTTTAAACCTTCTTGATTTAATTTGGTAATTACAGTTTCTCCATTTTGATCTTTCTGATAGCCTCTTACAACACCATTTTCTTTTAACGGAATTGTACCTCCTTTTTCTGTACCAACACCAATAGTGATGATTTTCATTCCTAATTTATTCGCTTCTTCTGCCGCCGCAGCTGCACCTTCAGAATGATCTTCACCATCAGAAATCAGAATTAATAATTTGCTGGTTTTGCTTTTTTCATCAAAGTAAGTCGAAGACAATTTAATCGCCTCGTCCAAAGATGTTCCTTGAGATGAAACCATTCCTGGACTCATACTTTGTAAAAACATTTTTGCAACGCTGTAATCTGATGTAATTGGTAAAACAGGGAAAGCGCTTCCTGCGTAAGCAACAATTCCAATTCTATCGCTTCCTAAATTATTAATGATTTGAGAAACCAGCTGTTTACTTTTGTCTAGACGGCTAGGAACGACATCTTCTGCCAGCATACTTTTAGAAACGTCTACAGCAAAAACGATGTCAATACCTTCTCGTTTTACGGTTTCCATCTTGGTTCCAATTTTCGGATTTACCAAACCGATAATCAAACAGGTAAGTGCCAAAAGGATAACTACAATTTTTAAAACAGGTTTAAAAACCGATTTCTCTGGGCTTAATCTTTTTACCATTTCCAAGTCACCAAATTCACGCTGTGTTCTTCTTTTCCAATACATATTGAAAAGGAAAATGCACACCACAATTGGGATAAGCAGTAAGAGATATAAATATTTTTTTTCGTCTAATTCCATTTTTTAATTCTAGTTTTCAGTCGCAATTTTCGGTCACAGTTTTCAGTTGTTTACTGTAAGCTGTGACTGCGACTAAAATATTAAATAAAGCTTCTATAAACCGTATTTCTTAATCCAACTTCTAGTAACAGCAAAAAGCCTGCAAATAAAACAAAAGCTCTGTACTTTTCATCATAATCATAGAATTTTAATTCTTGAATTTCTGTTGTTTCCAGTTTATTGATTGAGTTGTATATTTCTGCTAATTTATCGTTGCTTGTTGCTCTAAAGTATGTTCCGTCTGTTTTTTGGGCAATACTTTTCATCAGCCTTTCATCGATTTCAACTTTTTGCATTTTGAATAAGAAACCTCCGTTTGGTGCGTATGCGTATGGAGATTCTGCCATCCCGTTTGTTCCAAGACCAATGGTGTAAACTTTTATTCCGTATTGTTTTGCAATATCAGCGGCAGTTTCTGGTTCGATAAATCCAGCATTATTTACACCATCTGTAAGCAAAATGATAACACGGCTTTTTGCTTTACTGTCTTTTAGACGATTTACAGCCGTTGCCAATCCCATTCCAATTCCAGTTCCGTCTTGTAAAACCGTATCGTATTTAATACCTTTTATAGCTTCAAGAATGATTGCTTTGTCACTAGTTACAGGAGTTTTGGTATAAGCTTCAGAAGCGTACAAAACCAATCCGATTCTATCATTTGGTCTTTCTTCAACGAAATCTGCTGCCACTCTTTTTAAAGCTTCCATACGGTTCGGCTTTAAATCTTTTGCCAGCATAGAGCCAGAAACGTCAATTGCCATTACAATATCAATTCCTTTTGTCGTTTTAGTCTGGTTGCTAATGTCTACTGTTCTTGGTCGAGCCAATGCTATAATCAATGAACATAAAGCAAGAATTCTGAAAACGTATAAAGCAGGTTTGAACTTGGTCCAAAACGATTCATTATTTTGGAATCCTGCTGTCGAACTCATTTTTAAGGTAGCCGACTGCTGGTTGCGTTTCCAGAAAAACCAGATTATCGCAATCGGAATTAATAGAAACAACCAAAGAAACTCTGGATTTAAAAAAGTGATCTTGCTCATTAGTTGTTTGCTCTTTGAAGTTCAACAGAATTTAGTATTCGGGTAGTGATTTCATTTGCATAAGTATCGCCTTCTTCATGTAAAATCAAAATTTGCTGTAAACCTTGATCTTGTTTGAAAAGCAGCAATTCATAATACGCCTTTGTACTTGTTTTGGTTGCTGGATTCAAAACAGTCATTGTTCCGTAACCTTTTATTCCCTGAATACCTTCGTTTGTTTGAAAATCTTCTTGTTTTACAATAATATTTTGTCCGCCTTGAGCTTCAATAATTTTTAGCGTTCCTTCAAGAGTTTTGCTTAAATCAATATCTGTTGGCTGTTTAAATTTAGATGTTGAAACGGTTACATAGAAATTGTCAATCAAGCTGCCGTATGCAAAAAGCTGCATTTCTTTAATAAGAGCCATTGCTTCTTTTGGAAGTGCTTTTTGCGCGTCCAATCTTTTTAAAACCTTTGGAGTTTCAATAATAACGGCTGGATTTCCGTACGCACTTTTTACCCATTCGCCTTCCAATAATTCTTTAGAAGGATGGCCAATTATATTGTCTTTTACGTAATTGAACCCTTTGGTAACCACAAAGAACGTTGTTGTGGCAAACAATAAAAGTATGATAGCGGCAACAGCATAACCGATTCTTGCATTGCGCTGTTTCTTAAGTTGTGCCTGAATTTGTTTTTGTCTTTGCGCTTCGTTTAACAATTGATCTTCTATGTCCTCAGGAACTTCTGTTGGAATAGCATTGTCAAGCGTTAAAATTACTTTCTGGATTTTATTTTTATCTTCTTTAATTTCAAATTCAAGCGGTTTAGATTTCGCAAATTTTACTAAATCGGCTTGACGTAAAACGCGTTCCAGATTTTCAACTGTTTCTGGCGTAAGCGTCATTTTCTTTTTGGTAGAAGCATCTCTAATTGCCGAAATTAACTCAGAAGTAGTACTTTCCATTGCTGGAATATGAATCGCTTCTTCTATATAATTACGTGCAATATCAGTTAATTCACTATAGTATTCTTTAATTTCACCTTTTTGAACCAGTTCTTTTTGTTCTAAGTTGTTTAATAAGCTTGTAGCTTTTTCGATAGGTGTTTTGTAAACTTCTTCTTCGATTTTTTTCAGCTGACGTTTTTTAACGTACCAATAAACAAAGGCTCCGATTCCGATAATTACTAAAGCTATTAAAACATAAATCCACCAATTGCCGATGCCTTCGTCAACAGTGGAAATATCTTTAATATCATACATTTTTTGCTGTAGTGTGTCCACTTTTACATTGGCTACTTCAACCTTAATAGAATCGCTATAAAAAGGCTTTTTATCGATTAATATCTTAACGCTTGGAATTGTATAACGACCAGAATCAAACTGTGTTAAACCATATTTTTTGATTAACTCATAAGTATCATCTTTCTTAACCGTATCAACTGGATAAGATTGAATAACTTCTAATGGCCCAATGTTTTTAAGCTTTGGAAATTCAACTTTTGATTTTGAGTTTACGACCGTTTTTAGTGTCAGTTTGAACTCTGCACCAATTTTGTTTTTTGTAGTATCAATGCTTGTTTCTACTGGTTTCTGCTGAGCAAAAATCATAGTTGAAAAAAGCAATAAAAATATATAAAGTTTAAATTTCATTTGATTAACGATTGAAGATTTTAGATTAACGATTTTTGATGGTTAATCAAAACTGCCAAATTTTATCGTGATTTAAAATAGCCTAATAGTTTAGTAACGTAATTTTCGTCTACTCTGGTATTTACAATTCCTGCTCCAGATTTACGGAAAGTATCTTTAAAGTAATTTAGTTTCTCCTGATAGTGCTTCTCATAATTCATACGAACAGCTTTTGAACTTGTATCAACCAATTGGATTTTTCCAGTTTCGGCATCTAGCATGTTTACCATTCCTAAATTGGGAATTCTTTCTTCACGGATGTCATACACTCGAACACCTGTAATGTCATGTTTTTTCGACGCGATTTTTAAAGTATGCTCATAAGAGTCAGACATAAAATCGGAAATCATAAAAATAATAGCTTTCTTTTTCTGGGTTCCAGATAAAAATTTCAAGGCTTGAGCAATGTCTGTTTTATGACTTTTTGGTTCAAATTCAATCAATTCACGAATGATGCGAAGCACGTGCGAACGTCCTTTTTTTGGCGGAATATATAATTCTACAGTATCAGAAAATAATATTAAACCAATTTTGTCATTATTCTGTGTAGCCGAAAAAGCCATCGTTGCCGCAATTTCGGTTACAATGTCTTTCTTGAATTGATTTTTAGAACCAAAAGATTCCGAACCCGAAATATCGACCATTAAAACCATGGTTAATTCGCGTTCTTCTTCAAATACCTTAACATGAGCTTCGTTGTAGCGTGCGGTTACATTCCAATCGATGTTACGAATATCATCTCCGTATTGGTATTGACGCACCTCGCTAAACGTCATTCCTCGTCCTTTAAATGAAGAGTGGTATTCTCCCGAAAAGATATGATTACTCAGTCTTTTCGTTTTGATTTCTATTTTCCGTACTTTTTTTAAAAGCTCTTTTGTATCCATTTTTTGTTTGGTTTATGGTTTAGGGTTGTTGGTTGATGGCGTATAAACCATCAACAAAAAACTATCAACCATCAACTTTTTAAGGTACCTCAATCTCGTTAACGATTTTGTTGATAATGTCTACAGAAGTAATGTTTTCTGCTTCTGCTTCGTAAGTGATTCCTACTCTGTGACGTAATACATCGTGAACAACTGCACGAACGTCTTCTGGAATTACATAACCGCGACGTTTGATGAAAGCATAGCATTTTGCAGCATTAGCCAAGTTGATACTTCCACGAGGAGAAGCCCCAAAACTGATAAGCGGTTTTAAATCGGCTAATTTGTATTTTTCTGGATAACGAGTAGCAAAAATGATATCCAAGATATATTTCTCAATTTTTTCGTCCATATAAACTTCACGAACAGCTTCTTGCGCACGTAAAATTTGGTCAACCGAAACTACCGGATTTACTTTTTCGTAAGATCCTTTTAAGTTTTGGCGAATTACAAAACGCTCTTCATCAATTTTTGGGTAGTCGATTACAGTTTTTAGCATAAAACGGTCAACCTGTGCTTCAGGAAGTGCGTATGTTCCTTCTTGTTCAACAGGATTTTGTGTTGCTAATACTAAAAACGGACGATCTAATTTGAAAGTAGTGTCACCAATAGTAACTTGTTTTTCCTGCATCGCCTCTAAAAGTGCTGACTGAACTTTTGCAGGAGCACGGTTAATCTCATCGGCAAGTACGAAATTGGCGAAAATTGGTCCTTTTTTAATTGAGAACTCGTTTGCTTTAATGTTGTAAATCATGGTTCCGATAACATCGGCAGGCAGTAAATCTGGCGTAAATTGGATACGGCTGAAAGAACCCTGAACCGCTTGAGAAAGCGTATTAATGGCTAAAGTTTTTGCCAGACCTGGAACTCCTTCCAATAAAATATGCCCTTGTCCAAGTAATCCGATCAATAGACGCTCGACCATATGTTTCTGACCCACAATAACTTTGTTCATTTCCATTGTAAGAAGGTCTATAAAAGCACTTTCTCTTTCAATTTTTTCATTTATCGCTCTAATGTCTAAAGTCGTTGTATTTTCTTCCATATAAATATTTTTAAAACCTTGATTTTTACGCCTAATTTTTGAGAGTGCAAATTGAATATTTTTTGAGAAGTAAGATGTTAAAGAATGGTTAAAACTTCGACCAATGACTTAATTTTAAGGACTAATTGTGAATCTATTTTTATATTTTTAAGAACTTTGATGATTATGTTTTATTAAAGCATAATTATTACCAAAAATAACGCATAATTATTATGAGCAAAACAGTCTTATCGCCTATAATTTCGGGCACTATGAATTGGGGAGTTTGGGATAAAAACCTTACAACCAAAGAAATGGAAAACATGATACAGGTAAGTATCGAAAACAAAATTACGACTTTTGATCACGCGGATATTTACGGTTCGTATACGACCGAAGCCGATTTTGGAAAAGCCTTTCACGCAAGTAAAATTGATCGTGAAAAATTACAATTAATTACCAAGTGCGGAATTCAGATGATTGCTGAAAAACGCCCTGAAAACAAAATCAAACATTATGATTATTCTAAAGACTATATTATTAAGTCTGTAGAAACATCTTTGAAGAATTTAAAAACAGATTATGTAGATGTTTTTTTACTTCATAGACCAAGTCCGTTAATGCAGGCTGATGAAATTGCCGAAGCAATTGAAAAGTTAAAAGGAGAAGGAAAAATTATTGATTTTGGACTTTCTAACTTTACGAGCTCTCAAACCGAATTAATTCGCAGTAAAACTGAAGTGAGCTATAATCAGGTGCAGTTTTCGGCAACGCATTACGAAGCAATGACAGACGGGAGTTTAGATTATATGCAAACACATGGAATTCGTCCGTTGTCTTGGAATCCGCTTGGAACTGTTTTTAGAGAAGATACCAAAAAAACACGTCGTTTAAAAAAACTGTTTTCTGAATTAGTAGAAAAATACCATTTAGGATCTGATACTTTATTATTAGCTTGGATTTTAAAACACCCTGCCAAAATAATTCCTATTGCGGGAACTGTAAATATTGCCAGAATTCAGTCTTTAATGAAAGCAGTAGAATTGGAAATGGATACGCAAGATTGGTTTGCGATCTGGACAGAAAGTATGGGAGACGATGTGCCTTAATTTTGTACTATTCTGAAAATGATATACCTAGAAAAATTTGAGAGAAAAGATTACTTTGAATTGATCGATTCTGTCAAAAGTGCAAAAGATTTAATGCAATTTGGCGGACCAGAGTTTACTTTTCCTTTAACAGAACAGCAGATAGATAAAACGCTTTCTGATGAAAATAGAGTTGCCTTTAGAGTTGCAAAAAATTCTAATGGAAATACGATTGGACATTGCGAAATTTATTTTTACGACGATTTTGCAAAATTAGGTCGAATCTTAATTATGGATAAAAACCAAAGAGGAAAAGGAATTGGCGAACAAATGGTAACTTTATTGCTGCAATATATTTCTGAAAACAGAAAAGAAAAAAATATTGAATTGAATGTTTTTGATTTTAATATCGGAGCTCAAAAGTGTTATGAAAAAGTTGGGTTTACTTTAAATCCCGATAAAAAATACTTAAGAGAAGTAGATGGAGAAACTTGGACAGCGCTCAATATGGTGTTGAATTTGGAGGAGTGGAAAAATAAGAATTAGAAATATTTTACCACAGATTAAAGAATCATTTTAATCCTTTAATCTGTGGCAAAAAATCTTTTTTAAAGAAAAAACAATGAAAAAAACAGTTTTAATTACTGGTGCAACAAGTGGAATTGGAAAAGCAACCGCTCAGATCCTAGCAAAAAACAATTTTAAAGTGATCCTTTGCGGAAGACGTACAGATCGTTTGGAAGAACTTCAAAAAGAACTTTCGGCTTTTACAGAAGTTCATTCTTTATCATTTGATGTCCGAAACAAAGAAGAAGTTTTAGAAAAAATAGGAGCTTTACCAAACGATTTTTCTACAATCGACGTTTTAATTAATAATGCTGGAAATGCCCACGGTTTAGATCCGATTCAGAACGGAAATTTGGACGATTGGGATGCTATGATTGATATTAATGTGAAAGGTCTTTTGTATGTTTCAAAAGCGATAATTCCGCAAATGGTTGAAAGACAATCGGGGCATATTATTAATATTGGTTCAACAGCGGCAAAAGAAGTTTATCCGAACGGAAATGTATACTGCGGTTCTAAACATGCGGTTGATGCTATAACTGCTGGGATGCGAATCGATTTGAATCCGTTTGGAATTCGAGTTGGAGGCATTCATCCAGGAATGGTAGCAACAGAATTCAGCGAAGTTCGTTTTAAAGGAGATGTTGAAAGAGCAGCGAATGTTTATAAAGGATTTGATCCGCTGCAGGCAGAAGACATCGCCGATATTATTCATTTTGTGGTTTCGAGACCTTATCATGTAAACATTGCTGATTTGGTTGTCATGAGTACAGCACAAGCATCTTCGACGATTGTTAAAAAGAATATTTAAAACTAGATGATTAGACTTCTTAGAAAATCAGATCTTTAGTTTAACTTAGGAAACTGAAAACCAATCTAAGAAGTCTAAAATCTAAGTCAGTCTAAAGATCCGGAATAATGATTAATAAGCGCCTTTTAATTAAAAATCTCCTCGCTCATAATGACGAAAGCAGTTTTTATGATAAGAAAAGGCAATTGAATCTTCATTCTAGAGAAGGAAAAGGAAAGTTCTTAAAGCATATTTGTGCATTGTCCAATTCTAACCCAAATAATAATTCTTATATCGTAGTTGGAGTAGAAGATCAAGATAACGAAATTGTCGGCGATGACTTCTTCGATGATAGCAGAATTCAGAATCTGGTCAATGCTTTCTTAGAAAATCCACCGAAAATTCAATACGAAAATGTCCCTTTTCCAAACCTTCCAAAAGACAAAGTAATCGGCCTGGTTACTATAAAACCCAAAAGTAAAATCTCTTACTTTAAAAAAGGAATCCACACCATTCTTGCTAATAGTGTTTTTATAAGGAGAGGCAGTAATTCGATTCCTCTAGAAGAACACGAGGAAATCGAAAAAAGCAATCAAAATACAGAAACCGTAATCGGAATAGAAAACAGTTCTCGAAATAGTATTCAATATACTTTAGACGGTGTTATCGATTTTATGAATTTTAGACATAAAGATATGTCTCCAAAATATCGTGTTTTTAAAGAATTATTCGTGATTTGCTGGGCTGGAGTTCCAAAAAAGCTGCGTGATAAAACGTATTTATCACGTGTTGATATTGAACTGATAAACGAACAAATTAAGCTTTTTTATTCAGCACAAGACGTTGTTACAATCGAATATAATGATGATACTTTTACCATCACAGAGTACGTGCCACTTGGCTTAAATGACAAAACGAGTTATTATCCGTTAGAAGAACAAACGATTTATTTTTTTGACAACGGTTATTATAAAATTGATCGCCAAATGCTTTTTCAGCCACCAGAGTTTAACCGAAAAATGTTGCACCATATTTATAATTCTAATATAGCGCTGCTTAGAAAATTGGAAAAAGAGATGTCATTATCTGAACGTGAAATGAAAGATTTAGAAAACCTTCCTTCTACTTTTATGATTTGTCATTTGAATGGTTTCGAAGATGCCAGACAGAAGCTAATTGATGCAAAATTGCTTTTGAAACCTTATAAAAATATCTATTCTTCTTTTAAAGAAGCTTTACGAGTTTTGCGTAAAATGAAATATGATGTTCAGTAAAAAAGGTTTTGAGTTGCTGAGATACTAAGGTTCTAAGGTTTTTCTGTAGACATGCGCTGCAGGCGCCTAATTCATGCTGAAATTATCTATTGAAAATTCAAATATTTTTTTACTTCATCATAAGGAAATATAAGCTCTTTTGGCCCATCTGCGTAAGATGCGGCTTCGTATGAGTTATAATATAAAAGTAAACCTTCAGAAGTATAAAATATATTCTGCGGCAGTTGAAATTTGTCATTTTCAAACATCAAACCTGTAGCATTAATATTGGCTTTTTCTGGAATTTTATATTTTGATCTGAATGTTTTCTCAGCAAACTTTTTAAACTCATTTTCGTTTTTAAACAACTGTTTATTAAAAATGGTTTTTCCTGTTTTTTTATCGAATAGTAACGATCGGTAACCTTGATAACCATGTGCGCCACCAGTAAAAGTGTAATGATCAATTTTTAAATTCAGAATTTGGTCTGATTGAAATTCTACATTCCCGATTATTTTTGCTTCCCATCCAAAAGTATCGTTCGGAAATTTTTGATGCATTTCTTCGTATGAAGTAATAAAAGATTTTGACAACGCTTTATAATCATTGACTTTTACTGAATCTTCTTCAAAAAAAACAATCTCCTTAATAACAGCAAAGACTTTTTTATTGATGCTGTCTGATGTTACTTTAATATTTTTAGCAATTGGAACTTCTATGGTGATTTTTGGGCAGTCATTTGC
The DNA here is from genome assembly GCF_059511845.1 of Flavobacterium sp. PLA-DH12. Classification (NCBI taxonomy): domain Bacteria; kingdom Pseudomonadati; phylum Bacteroidota; class Flavobacteriia; order Flavobacteriales; family Flavobacteriaceae; genus Flavobacterium; species Flavobacterium sp. PLA-DH12. The sequence goes on along the minus strand of NZ_JCAMPD010000002.1, from coordinate 41,227 downwards.
GCACGGTACAGTAGATTTCTCTTCAAACGTTTCATTTTCAAATGAAAGCTCTTTTTTGCAACTTGTAAAAATCAAACACAAAAAGAGTATAAATAAGTAATTTTTCATATCAAAAAGTGTTAATTATCTACAAAGGTAAGAAGTTGTGTCGCGATAAAATAAATTAAGCGGTAAATTTGTAAAAGAATTAAGGAATTAAAATTTATAACTATATGAAATTCAATACAAAAGTAATTCACGGAGGACAGCATCATGATCCAAGTACAGGAGCCGTTATGCCACCAGTGTATCAGACTTCAACATTTGTACAAACAAGTCCAGGAAAACCTTTGGCAGATTACGAATACAGTAGAGCTTCGAATCCTACTCGTACTGCTCTAGAAGACGCTTTGGCTAGTATTGAAAACGGAACTCGCGGATTAGCATTTTCGTCTGGTCTTGCTGCGACAGACTGTGTTTTAAGATCTTTTAAAGCCGGAGACGAAATTATTGCGATGGATGATTTATATGGCGGAACATACAGAATGTTTTCTCGTGTTTACAAAGATTCAGGTATTAAGTTTCATTTTGTTGATATGACGAATATCGAAAAACTGAAAAGTTTAATCAACGAAAATACGAAGCTAATCTGGGTTGAAACACCGACAAACCCGTTGATGAAATTGGCAGATATTCAAGAAATAGCAAAAATTACTCAGGAGAAAAAAATTCTTCTTGCGGTAGATAATACTTTTGCAACGCCTTATTTACAAAAACCGTTAGATTTAGGCGCTGATATTGTAATGCACTCAGCGACAAAATATTTAGGCGGGCACTCTGACGTTATTGCTGGTGCTTTAATTGTAAAAGATGCAGCTTTAGGAGATCAGTTGCATTTTCAACAGTTTGCTACTGGGGCTACACTTGGGCCAATGGATAGTTTCTTAGTTTTAAGAGGAATTAAAACTTTGGCTTTAAGAGTTCAGAGACATTGTGAAAATGGAGAAAAAGTAGTTGAATACTTGAGTAATCACCCAAAGATTAAAACAGTTTATTATCCAGGTTTGAAGAATCATCCGTTTCACGAAATTGCTAAGAAACAAATGAAAGCTTTTGGCGGAATGGTTTCTTTTGATTTTAAATCGGGAAAGAAAGAAGATTCGATTGCATTTTTAGAAAAACTAAAAGTATTTACTCTAGCAGAATCTCTAGGTGGAGTAGAATCATTGGCCAATCATCCAGCATTAATGACGCATGCTTCTATTCCTGCAGATAAAAGAGCAGAAGTTGGTATTACTGATGATTTAGTTCGATTGAGTGTTGGTATTGAAGATGCAGAGGATTTAATCGCAGATTTAGAGCAGGCTTTAGCTTAAGATAAATAAATTCCAATAAAAAATCCCAAATTCCAATTTTTATAATTTTGGAATTTGGGATTTTTATATTTTGAGACTTAATTTTTTTAGAATTCTAAATAGTAGATGTATCCAAAGTTAAACCAAACCTGCCAATCATTAGATTTGTTTTCTTTGTAAATATCTTTATTTGGGTTTAATCCGTCAATCCAGTCTGAGTTATACGTTTGGAAACGAGTTTCGAACATTAAATCGCTCATTTCTGATAATTTATAATGAACACCAACTGATGCTGTTGCAGATAAAGCTACACCAGTTTCAGTAGAGAACCCATGCGCACGGCCATCAGATGGAGTTAAGTATTTTCCTGGAGTATTAGCTGGAAGTGTAATGTCTCCTAAATGAGATCCAACTTTTGTTGAATAATAGCTTACCTGAAATCCTAAAGCTCCATACGGACTGAAGCTACCAACTGTGTTTTCATAATCATGAATTTTCATAAAAGGAGAAAATTCCATCTGTGCACCTAGGCTTACTATGCTAGAACTTGCATGCATGTTTCTTAATTGTCTTGCAAATAATCCGTTAGGCTTGTAATCAACCCACTGGCCATGATGCTTTAAATTAGTTTTGCTATAAGAAAGATCAGATCTTACTTTAAAATGTTCTGTGAAATAATTCTCTCTATTGTTATTTGCAGAGAAGTTTATAAAGTGCATAATTCCAATGCCAAAACCTGTGTTTCCAACATTATTATCGAAGTTGTTTCTTTCTCCAAAATCAGACTGTAAAGTAACTGGTCCTCCGTATATTCCGATTTCTTGGGCTAATCCTTGTGCTGATACTGTAGTTGAGATGCCTAACAAGGCAAATAATGTGATAAATAGGGCTTTACGCATTTTTTGGGGGCTTACAAATCTGGGCAAATATATAAAAAACCTAATCGATTCAAAATATTAAATACCTGTATTGAAAAATAAGTAACAAAATACTTAATTTACTAATTTTAAAGAGGCAATTTGCATGTAAACACCTACATGAAAAATGTCTTTTTTTTGGAATGTTTGAAAAAAACACAAATCGATTCAAAAAAGCGAAAAATATAACAGCGAATCATTATTTGCTATATCTTTGTCTGTTAAAACGAAAACGTTTTCTTAAACGTGGTTTCTTATTTTATAAGAGTGAAAATTAAATCTAAATTATCTGAAAATTTATTTCAAAGATGGAACAAAAAATAAATGAATTTATGGCTCTTGTTGAGTCAAAAAATCCAAACGAGCCAGAATTTCTTCAAGCTGTTAGAGAATTTGCAGAAACTGTAATTCCGTTTATATCTGAACGTAAAAAGTATGATGGAAAGAATATCCTTTTAAGAATCGCTGAACCGGAAAGATCTATAATATTCAGAGTTCCGTGGGTAGATGATAAAGGAGAAATTATTGTAAATAGAGGTTTCAGAATTCAAATGAACTCTGCAATTGGGCCTTATAAAGGAGGAATTAGATTTCACCACACAGTAAATTTATCAGTTTTAAAATTCCTAGCTTTCGAACAGGTTTTCAAAAACAGTTTGACAACTCTTCCAATGGGTGGAGGTAAAGGTGGTTCTGATTTTGATCCAGAAGGAAAATCAGACGGAGAAATTATGCGTTTCTGCCAGTCATTCATGACAGAATTATGCCGTCATATTGGTCCGGATCTTGACGTTCCAGCTGGAGATATTGGTGTTGGAGCAAGAGAAATTGGTTACTTGTTTGGCCAATATAAAAGAATTAGAAATGAATTTACTGGAGTTTTAACTGGAAAAGGTTTGGCTTACGGAGGTTCATTAATCAGACCTGAGGCTACAGGATATGGAGTAGTTTATTTTACAGATCAAATGCTTCGTACTATCGGGCATGAGATTAAAGGTAAAAGGGTAGCTATTTCTGGATTCGGAAACGTAGCTTGGGGAGTAGCTTTAAAAGTAAATGAATTAGGAGGTAAAGTAGTTACAATCTCTGGACCTGACGGATACATTTATGATGAAGAAGGAATCTCTGGAGAAAAAATTGACCATATGGTTGAAATGAGAGCTACTGGAGATAATAGAGCAGAAAGATATTTAGAGAAATATCCAAACGCAATATTCCATAAAGGAAAAAGTCCTTGGGAAGTAAAAGTAGATATTGCAATTCCATGTGCTACTCAAAACGAATTAAATGGTGATGATGCTAAGAAATTAATCGATAATGGCGTTTTATGTGTTACTGAGGCTGCAAACATGCCTTCTACATTAGATGCTATTAAACTTTTCTTAGATAATAAAGTATTATTTGCTCCAGGAAAAGCTGCAAACGCTGGTGGTGTTGCTGCTTCTGGATTAGAAATGACTCAAAACTCAATCCGTTTGAACTGGACTAGTGAAGAGGTAGACTTGAGATTGAAAGAAATCATGGTCGGAATTCATAACCAATGTAAAAAATATGGCGCTGAAGAAGACGGATATGTAAACTATGTAAAAGGAGCAAACATTGCTGGATTTGTAAAAGTAGCTGATGCAATGCTTGCACAAGGTGTTGTTTAAAATTTACTTACTGCTATAAAAAATACCCTCGATTATCTTTATAAGATATCGGGGGTATTTTATTTGTGCTAAAAAATAAATAAAATGTCGTTTGTAGTATATTTGTCCTAATAGAATACTTTAAATGATGAAAAAAATATTTTTCTGCGGTTTGTTTTTACTTCTAATTCAGTTTTGCGGAGCACAAAGCAAATTGTCTTGGCAGGGATATTTTTCATTTAATGAAATAAAAGATATTTCTGAGTCGACTACGGGGGTATTTGCAGCTTCCGAAAATGCATTCTTTTCTAAAAATATCACAACTAATATTCTTAAAACAACAACTACTGTTGACGGACTATCAGGTCAGACAATTTCTGCAGTTTATTATAGTGAAACATTCAAAAAAACGTTGATTGGCTACGAAAACGGTTTGATGATTTTGGTTAATGAAGTTGATGGAAGTATTTTAAAAGTGGTTGACATAATTAATAAACAGCTTCCAGCAAACAAAAAGAAGATCAATCATTTTATGGAAGATAATGGGCTAGTTTATGTTTCTTGCGATTTTGGAATTGTACAATTTAATTTGAAAACTTCTCAGTTTGGCGATACATATTTTATTGGCGATAATGGAGCTGAAATAAATGTTAAGCAAACCACCATATTTAATGGATTTATTTTTGCTGCAACATCGAGTGGCATTAGAAAAGCAGATAAGACAAATGCCAATCTGATAGATTACAATCAATGGTCGGTTGTAAATACGGGAATTTGGTCGAGCGTAGAAACTTTGGATACGGAGCTTATTGCGGTAAACGATTCTGGATATATTCACAGATTCAATTCAAATACATTTATAGGTTTTTCACAATTGCCTCAAGCAGCGGTCGATACAAGAGCAAAAAATCATTATTTATTTGTTACAACTGCCAATACAGTTTATGTATACAATAATCAGATGACTTTGAATCGTCAAATTACAAATACTCAGGTTTTAGACAATACTTTAAATTTTAGCTGTGCAACGGCGGTTGGAGATCAGATTTTTATCGGAACAAAAGAAAAAGGTCTGTTTGCTTCTTCTCTTAATAGCGGTGGAGTTTTCGAAAATAATACTCCAGCTGGGCCAGTCCGCAACAATATTTTTGCTATAGATGCCGGCTCAAGTGTTTTATGGGCTGTATATGGAGATTATGATGTTTCATATAATCCTTATCCTTTAGATAATTATGGAATTAGTAGATATAATGCCTCAGGATGGTTAAACATTCCATACTCTGAAATGTATGATGCAAAATCAATTACTAGAGTTCTTGTTAATCCAAATAATGAAAAACAAGTTTATGCAAGTTCTTTCTTTTCAGGTTTAGTAAAAGTTGAAAACGATGTGCCGAGTTTTTTATACAATGAAAAAAATAGCGGTTTAGAGTCTATAACTACAGAAGGTCCAAATTATATTGATGTTCGTATTAATGCAGCATCATTTGATAAATCTGCAAATCTTTGGGTTACAAACAGCCGAATAAAAAATGGTCTGAAAGTTTTAAAAACAAATGGACAATGGGGAAGTTATGCTATGACTTCGATTCTGGATAATGCAGAAGAGAGTAATTATTCAAGCCTAGCTATTGATCGTAACAATGTAAAATGGATTGGAACAGATAAAGATGGGGTGATTGGTTTTAACGAAACCACGAATGTTTTCAAAAAAATGACTTTTGGAACCGATGCTGGAAATTTGCCAATAGCCGATGTTAGAACTTTAGCTTTAGATACAAAAAATCAGCTTTGGATAGGAACAACAAAAGGGTTGAGAGTTTTGTCGAATATAGGAAGTTTTCAGTCGGAAAGTCAGTTAAAAGCAAATCCAATTATTATTACAGAAGATAATTTGGCACAGGAATTAATGTACGAGCAATTTATTACTTCAATCGTTGTTGATGGGGCAAATAATAAATGGATTGGGACGGCAGATTCTGGAGTTTTTATGGTTTCGCCAAATGGTCAGGAAACCAAATATCATTTTACTATAAATAATTCACCATTGCCAAGCAATTATATAAATGATATCAAAATAAATGCTAAAACAGGCGAAGTCTTTATAGCTACCAATAAAGGCTTAGTTTCGTTTAACGGAATCGCAACAGAAGCCAACGATGATTTGAGCAATGTATATGTTTATCCAAATCCAGTTCGACCTAACTATAGCGGAACAGTAAAAGTTGCTGGATTAATTGATAAAGCGAATGTGAAAATTACTGATATTGAAGGAAATTTGGTTTATGAAATCACATCTTCAGGCGGAACAATTGAATGGGATACCACTGCATTTGGTAAATATAAAGTTGCCTCTGGCGTTTATATGGTTTTTATTTCTGCAGAAGACGGAGGAGAAACTAAGGTTAAAAAAGTAATGATTATACGGTAGTCTGAAAGTCAAAAGTCAAAAGTCAGAAGTCAAAAGAATCTAAAATCTAAAATCAATTCGTGCTCGTCAAAACAAAAGCCATAGTAATTTCTTCTTTAAAATTTCAGGAAAAAAGCTTGATCGTAAAATGCTTTACACTTTCAAGCGGACTGAAATCGTATTTTGTGCGCGATGCTTTTTCAAGCCGAAAAGCAAGTCAGAAAATTGCTTATTTTCAGCCTTTTTCGATTTTAGAAATTGAAGCTGTTCATAAAAATAAAGGCACGCTTGAAAATTTTAAAGAAATAAAAACTGCCATTCCGTTTCAGAGTATTCATACTGATATTGTAAAAAGTACCATGGTGATGTTTCTTTCAGAAATGCTTCATTATTCTATTCAGGAAGAAGAGAAAAACGAACAGCTTTTCTTGTTTTTAGAAACTGCACTGACTTGGCTAGATCATCATGACGAAATTTCTAACTTTCATTTGATTCTTCTTTTAGAAATTACAAAATACCTCGGATTTTATCCTGATCTGTCCGATATTGATCTTCCTTTTTTTGAAATGAATGAAGGGGTTTTTACGGTTTTCCACAATTCAAGTGCTCTTTCTGAGCATGAAACCAATTTGTTAAAAAAGCTTATTGATCTAAAGTTTGATAACAGTCAAAAAATCTTTAATGTAATTGAGAGACAAATATTGTTAAAGATTTTGATTGATTTTTATTCTTCTCATTTAGAAGGTTTTAAGCGTCCGAAATCACTTGATATTTTGAAAGAAATTTTTTCATAATAGCTTTTCTATTTTTATATATTTGCTCAGTAAATTTTTACTAAAAAAATCCCATTTTTTAGTAAAAACAAATTCTCATAAATATCTAATACCAACTAATTTTAAAAAAAATCTACCATGAAGAAAATTACGTTTTCGATTATTTTGCTTCTGTCGGTAGCAGTTTCATCAATTGCCCAAAGAAAGTATGATGAAATAGTTACTACAGAAAACGCTGTACAAGACTTGGTTCAAAATGAAATCACAGGAGTTATTGTCTTTAAAGAAGGCGGAACAGTAAAGGGTCTAGATCCCGAAACAAAAAAAGTTATTTGGACTTTAACAAAAGATGATTTTGGAACTCTTACTTCAAAAGATGTCTTAAGTGATCCTGATTTTGGAAATCTTTTTAAAGAAAAAAGAGATTTGTCTACAGTTCCAGGAAGCCCGTATGTTGAGGCATACATCAATTCAAAATATTTGATTATCAATACCGATTCAGGTAAAATCGTTTACAACTCTTCAAAAGAATCATTTTGGGTTTTCCAATCAGATTTTATTCCTGAAACAAACGAATATCTTCTTACTCTTAAAAAAGATGGAGAAATGGCAGTTGCATTGCTAGATATGGCATCTGGAGAAATCAAATGGAATACAACAGTTGATAAAGCAAAATCTTTAATAAGTTTTTCAACTAAAGCTTCAAGTTTAACAAATAAAGCAAAGATAAATGGTAACACAGTTTATTATTTGCTTTACGGAAAATTGTACTCTTTTAATAAAGAAAATGGAAAATTAAACTGGAAAGCAGACGAAGATTATACAAGATTTTACGAAACACAAAATGACAAAAATATTGTGGTAGTTAATTCTGCTGGACTACTTTCAACTAAAGAATATATTAATGTTTTGAGTACAGAAGATGGAAAAAGTATCTGGAAAGAATCTATTAAAACTAAATATGTTGTTTATTTAGAAGATTGGGGGACAAAATTATTAATTGCTCATGATAGCGGTTTCAACTTTTTTGACTTAAAAACTGGAGAAAAAATCTGGAAAAAAGATGCTCGTGGAGGCGGTTTGAAAAGAGTAATTCCAATTGATCAAGATTTCTTATATGTTGCAGAAAATGAAATGATGTTGATCAACAAAGACGGAGAAAAGCTTTGGAAAAAATTTATCGAAATTTCTGACGATAAAGAAGATCCAATCTACTACTTAGGAAAAGTGGGCGAAAAAGTAATGTATCTTACAGGAACTTACGGAAACATGGTAGATTATAAAACTGGAGTTAAACTTTGGAAACGTAATATTAAGTTTGAAAAAAGCCGTCCAGTTTTACCAACTTATGACGAATCTACAAATTCTTACTTAGTGTATAATGATGAGAAATTATACAAATTTGATCCAAGCATTAGCGATAAACCAGAGCCGTTTGCTAAAGTAAATATCAAAAGAGAAAAAGAATTAAACAGTATCGAGCAATTTCCTTGGGGAGTTGTGCTTTCTGGACCACTTGAAGTAATGGGTGTTAATATGGATGGTACTGTTAAATATCACCTTACTTATTCACAGCCAGGAGAAGGAACAAGACGTCTTATAAAAAGTGCTGCTATTGTTGGAAGCATTGGTTTAGGTGTTGGTTCTGTGGCAAGTGATATCAAAGGTGCTGAAGTGACAATGACTTATCGTGATGAAAGCGGAAACTTGAGAACTTCTGTTTTGAAGAAAGAAGATAAAACGAATCAAGATCAGGCAAAAGCTTATGCAGCTGGTTCTGCGGCTTTAGGTGTTGTAGCGGCTAAATTTAACTCTCGTTTTAATGCAATGAAACAAAACAGAGACTTCTCTTATATTTTTGCAAAAGCAGATTCTGGAGAAAAAATTTTAGTGAAAGTGAGTAAAGTTGATGGAGTTGAAGTTGATAAAATCATTTTTAACAACAATAAACCAATCTATGAAGTAGATCCTGCGACTCAGAATATTTTTTATGTTTCTGATAAGTCAATCCAAATCTTCAATAAGAAAGAAAAATAAAAAAAAGATACGGCCATCAGGATCTGATTCTGATGGCTTTTTTTTTGCCTATGAAAAAAATATTACTCCTTATAGCTTTGCTTGTAATTGGTTCAATTCAGGCACAAGAAAAAATAAGCTCTAAAAAAAAGAAATTCTACATACCAGTAATTAAATATTCAGAATATCCTGCTTTAGACAATGTATTGACCCAGACTGCTTTTTATCAGATGGATCAATCATTGCAAGAAGAGGAATCTAATTTGAAAAAGAGTTTTTTTAATATTAATGGATATATAAAAGATCCGGTAAATGGTAAACTTAAAATCTATTTAACCTTTGCCATGCCTAGATATACCAGCACGCAAATAGATAGTGTGTATGATAAGAAAGAAAATAGATGGACTTATGGCGCGCACTCTAATTATATTTCAAACGTAAAACTGGATGTTAAGCTCGGAGATAAAATTTTGCTAACAAAGGATTTTGGAGGCTCAGAATCTTACTCAATGTCTGCGGGGAGTAGTTTGGGCGTTGCAAAAGTTGCTGCTTCAGAACATGATAAAAAAATACGTGCTGCAGTTAGAGATTCTGATTACAGTGACGTAGGGCTCGGATTTGATAATGTTGTTTATAAAACAGCAAACAGAATTCAGGATTTTTTAAATTATAAATTTGGATATACTGTAGGTGAATCAAAAGTAAGATTTGAATTTGTAACCTCTAAAGGACATTCAGAATACAAGCAAATGCTGGATTTCGAAAATGAGATTACGGCTCAGATGCAAAAGATAACACTCGAAAAAGGCTTAGATGAGAAATTGCTGATGCCTCATTTGCAATATTTGGAAAGTCTATTGGTTAAATATCCGCCTTCGCCACAAAACGTAAACATTCGATTCATTGTTACAAACAACTTAGCTGAAACCTATTTGTTGCTTGAAAATAAAGAAAAAGCGCTTTTATATGCCAATTTATTAGTCGAAAATGACAAATTGGATTCAAGAGGTTCTTCCATTATTGAAAGAGTAAATAACGCCAATTTTGTAGATAAAAAAATCAGAAGTCATACCAATCGTTTTGCCGAACTTAAAAAGTTAGGCCTTAAAATAGAAGAAGAAAAAGAAGAAAAAAGACTGGCCTTTTTTGAAAAGATTCAGCAACAAGATGCAGAATGGGAAATCGAAAAATCGAATCGTGAAGCTTATTTAGAAAAGATTAAAACCCAAAGACATAATTTACTTGATTCTATACCGTATCAGTTAAATGCAAATCTTTTGGCAAAAGTAGTCGATAATCTAGGAGGAAGCCAAGCATTGAAAAAAGTAGAAAAAGCGCATTTGTTTTCTAAGATTTCGATAGAAGGAACAAATATTCCTCAAACAGAAGAAAAATGGGCAACAACATCTCATTATCTTCTTAAGAAAAAAATGCCTGAATCTTATTATGAAATAGTTAATGGGGCAGAAGCATGGAGTCATGATGATCGTGAAACAGGTATAAATGCTAAATGGGCAAAGTTAACAGCATATGATTACAGCAATTTGTCTAAGAATGTTGACTTGGTAAACTTCTTAACCGATTTAAGACTTGATTTATGGAATAATTTTGAGGTTTTGGGCGAGGAAATGTATGAAGGGAAATTATGTTATCATTTAAATTATTTTGAAAAAACATTAAGTTCTGGAAACAGAACAATTCCTAAAACAGATTATCATGTTTTTATCGATAAAGAAAATTTCAATATAGTTTCTACAGAAAAAACAGAGTTTGATAATGGTAACAAAAGTTTCTTCGAGAAAAAGCTATTTGGTGATTATCGCCCTGTAACGGCATTAAATTCTGGAAAAATTCCTCATAAGATTAACTATGAAATTGAAGATTTTAATGGCGAAACTTTTTATCAGGAAATCAGAGAAAAGGTAGAGATAAATCCAGTTTTCGGAAATCGAATTTTTATGAAAGAAGTCTATTTCGGAGGATTTAAATAATATTTTAGCTTATTAGAAGCTGCTTTAAGAATTGGTTGTTTTTTGATTTATTACACTCAAAAAAATGAGAATAATGTCAGAAAGTAACCAATTCTTATGTTTTGTATCTATTATCTCAACAAAAGTTTGTGAAATTTAAGGAAATTGGCGGTCAATAGTTCAAAATTTCTTACTTTCGCACCTCGTTTAAGAAAAGGATAAAATGAGTACAAAATTTACTGAATACAAAGGACTTGACTTGCCAACTGTAGCGTCTGAAGTTCTTGATTTTTGGAAGAAAGAAAATATATTTGAAAAGAGTGTAACAACTCGCGAAGGTGCTGAGCCTTTCGTATTTTTTGAAGGTCCGCCTTCAGCAAACGGATTACCTGGAATTCACCACGTAATGGCACGTGCGATTAAAGATATTTTTTGCAGATATAAAACTCAAAAAGGTTTTCAAGTAAAAAGAAAAGCTGGATGGGATACTCACGGTTTGCCTGTAGAATTAGGTACCGAAAAAGAATTAGGAATTACTAAAGAAGATATTGGCAAAACGATTTCTATTGAAGAATATAACGAAGCGTGTAAAAAAACCGTTATGCGTTATACCGACGTATGGAATGACTTGACCGAAAAAATGGGATATTGGGTAGATATGGAAGATCCGTATGTAACCTATAAACCAAAATATATGGAATCGGTTTGGTGGCTTTTAAAGCAAATCTATGATAAAGGTTTGTTGTACAAAGGATACACGATTCAGCCTTACTCTCCAAAAGCAGGAACAGGATTGTCTTCTCACGAAGTAAATCAGCCTGGAGCTTACAGAGATGTTACAGATACTACAATTGTAGCGCAATTCAAAACTTTACCAGAAACACTTCCAAGCTTTTTACAAGGTTTTGGAGATATTCACATTTTGGCTTGGACGACAACTCCTTGGACACTTCCGTCGAACACAGCTTTGACAGTTGGACCAAAAATCGATTATGTTTTAGTTAAAACTTTCAATCAATATACTTTTGAGCCAATCAATGTGATTTTGGCTAAAAACTTAGTTGGAAAACAATTCGGAAAAGGATATTTCGTAAGTGAAGATGATGCTGATTTTGACAATGCTAAAAATGGCGACAAAAAACTTCCTTACAAAATCTTAACTGAGGCAAAAGGAGCAGATTTAGTAGAAATCCGTTACGAGCAATTATTGCCTTATGTATTGCCATATCAAAATGCTGAAAATGCGTTTAGAGTAATTTCTGGAGATTTCGTTACTACAGAAGATGGAACAGGAATTGTGCATACAGCGCCAACTTTTGGTGCAGATGATGCTAAAGTAGCAAAAGAAGCAAAACCGGAAGTGCCGCCAATGTTGGTTTTGGATGAAGAAGGAAATGCAGTTCCGTTAGTTGATTTACAAGGAAAATTCACTTCTCATGTTGGTGAACTTGCAGGTAAATATGTGAAAAACGAATATTATGATGCAGGACAAGCGCCAGAGAAATCGGTAGATGTTGAAATCGCAATTCGTTTAAAAGAAGAAAACAAAGCTTTTAAAGTTGAAAAATACGTGCACAGTTACCCGCACAGCTGGAGAACAGACGAGCCGTTATTATATTATCCCCTAGATTCATGGTTCATCAAAGTAACCGATGTAAAAGATAGAATGTTCGACCTGAACGAAACTATCAATTGGAAACCTAAATCTACTGGTGAAGGACGTTTTGGAAACTGGCTTAAAAATGCTAACGACTGGAACTTATCTCGTTCTAGATATTGGGGAATTCCGTTGCCAATTTGGAGAACAGAAGATAAAAAAGAAGAAATTATTATCGGTTCTGTTGAAGAATTGTACAATGCGATTGAAAAATCTATAGAAGCTGGTTTTCAAAAAGAAAATCCGTTTAAAGGTTTTGAAATCGGAAATATGTCTGAATCAAATTATGATTTAATTGATTTGCATAAAAATGTTGTAGATCAAATTACGTTGGTTTCGGCTTCAGGCCAACCAATGAAACGCGAAAGCGATTTGATCGACGTGTGGTTCGATTCTGGAGCAATGCCTTATGCACAATGGCATTATCCTTTTGAAAATCAAGATAAAATTGATGGAAACAAAGATTTTCCTGCGAATTTCATTGCAGAAGGAGTAGATCAAACACGTGGATGGTTTTATACATTACACGCAATCGGAACTTTGGTTTTTGATAAAGTAGCGTATAAAAACGTAGTTTCAAACGGTTTGGTTTTAGATAAAAACGGAATTAAAATGTCTAAGAGTAAAGGAAATACTATAGACCCGTTTAAAACCATTGAAGAATTCGGTCCTGATGCCACACGTTGGTACATGATTATGAATGCAAATCCGTGGGATAACTTAAAGTTTGACCTTGAAGGAATTGCTGAGGTTCGCCGTAAATTCTTCGGAACTTTATACAACACATACTCTTTCTTTTCGTTATATGCTAACATCGACGGATTTAAATATGAAGAAGCTGAGATTCCGTTAAACGAAAGACCAGAAATCGATCAATGGATTATTTCTGAATTAAATACTTTAGTGAAATTTGTTGACGAATGTTATGAAGATTACGAGCCAACAAAAGCGACAAGAGCTATTTCTGAATTCGTTCAGGAAAACCTAAGTAACTGGTACGTTCGTTTATGTCGTCGTCGTTTCTGGAAAGGGGAATATGCTAAAGATAAAATTGCAGCTTACCAAACGCTTTACACTTGCTTATTAACAATCAGTAAATTAAGCGCTCCAGTAGCTCCATTTTTTATGGATAAATTGTACAGAGATTTGACTGCTTCGACGGGAACCGAGGATTTTGCTAGTGTTCACTTGGCTGAATTCCCGAAATTTGTCGAAAACTTTGTTAATAAAACGTTAGAGAGCAAAATGCAGAAGGCGCAGACAATCTCTTCTTTGGTTTTATCACTTAGAAAAAAGGAAATGATCAAGGTACGTCAACCTTTGCAAAAGGTAATGATTCCAGTACTTGACGAGAATCAGAGAGCTGAAATTGAAGCGATTTCTGACCTAGTAAAAGCCGAAGTAAACGTGAAAGAAATTGAACTTTTAGACGACGCTTCAGGTATTTTGGTAAAACAAATCAAACCTAATTTTAAAGCTCTTGGGCCACGTTTCGGGAAAGATATGGGTCTGATTTCCAAGGAGATACAGGGTTTTTCGCCAGAGCAGATCAACCAGCTGGACAAGCAGGGAACGCTAGATATTGTTATTTCTGGAAATAATGTAACTTTATCATTAGAAGACGTCGAGATAACATCACAAGATATTGAAGGTTGGCTGGTTGCAAATTCAAACGGAATAACCGTTGCACTTGACATCACAATATCTGAAGAATTGAAAAATGAAGGTATCGCGAGAGAATTAGTAAACAGAATTCAGAATATCCGTAAAGATTCAGGATTTGAAGTTACTGATAAGATCAAAGTACAGATAAAGAGAGATGGCATTTTAGAAGATGCAGTTTCCAAAAATGAAGACTATATTAAGTCTGAGACATTAACAGATGATTTGGTTTTTGTGGATGTTTTAGAAAACGGCACAGAAATTGAGTTTGATGATATTAGAACAATGATATTAATTTCAAAATAAGTATAATACCATGATAGATGAAATTACAAGATACTCAGACGCTGACTTAGCGGAGTTCAAAGAAATAATCCAAGCAAAAATTAAAAAAGCACAAGAAGATCTTGATTTGATCAAAAGTGCCTATATGAACGATTTGAATAACGGAACTGACGATACTTCTCCAACTTTTAAAGCTTTTGAAGAAGGAAGTGAGACCATGTCAAAAGAAGCGAACTCTCAGTTGGCTATCAGACAAGAGAAATTCATTCGTGACTTAAAAAACGCTTTATTCCGTGTTGAAAATAAAACATACGGTATTTGTAAAGTAACAGGTAAATTAATCAGCAAAGAAAGGCTTAAAATTGTTCCTCATGCAACAATGAGTATCGAAGCTAAAAATTTGCAGAGATAATTATAAAAATATCTTATCAAATAGAAAAACGCTCCTAATTTTAGGAGCGTTTTTTTTGTTTAATGTTTGATGAAGCTTTGTTTTGAAGCTACAAGCTGTTATTGAAAGAAATTATTTATAACTAGTCAAAATTAATTAATTTTAATGTTGATTTTTTTTGTAAGAATAAAACAAGTAGAATTACCTAGGAGTAAGCATAAAAAAAACCGCCTTAATGAATGGCGGTTTTTAAAAGTAAAATTGTTACATCATTATGCTAGATTTTTTTCAACGTCTGCTTTGTGTTTTCTTAAAATAGCTCTTGTCATACCTAAATTTGCTTTTGAAGCATCTGCAGCAAGATAGATCATGAATTTTTTGTTCGGAGAAATATCGATAATGTGAATTTGATTCGATAGCGTAATCAAAATATCTTCGATGTCCTGGTTTAAGTTTAGTGCTTTTACGGCACTCAATTTAGCTTTTACAACTTCTAAGTTATAGGCAGCAGCTAATTCAGGATCAAAGCCCGGATCGATAGTTAAATTTCCAAAGCTTAATCCAGATTCAATTTCTGTTACTGCTACAGCGATAAAGCCGTTTACGTTAGTTTTCATTTCGTTTAAAAACACGTTTAAAAAATCATTGCTCATAGTTCATTTGGGTTATTTGTTAATAGAATTTTATGTTATTTCAATAGTGAATTTTTGCTTAATTCAGCAGAAACTTCTTCTGTAGAACGCATTAATAATGCTAGATTGCTTCCCTCTTTAGAAAAAGCAACGATAAAGTTAGAACCACTTATTTTGTTTCCAACAATAACGCCTTCGGCGCTTTTTAGGTACAATTGTTTTAAAGAGCCTTTTTCTAAATCAATTAAGAATTTTTCGCTCATAGATAAAATAGCTGCACTCATTGCGGCAATACTGTCGCCATAGTCAAGATTTAAGGAGGTAATGAGTTTTCCTTTTCCGTTTAAAATTAATGCTGCAGTAGATTTGGTGCTGACAAGGAAGTCATTTAGTGTAGTTGTGATTTCATTCATGATTTGTAGGATTTTGGGAGGAATGTTAAATTTAGTTTGTGTTGGTATTCGTTTTTAAAAATTAATTCATGCTATCCTAAACAAGTGTTAATTTTTATTAACAAATATAAATTAAATTATGTATCATTGTAGTACCAAATCAGTAATAATTTTAATTATTTACGACGAAAAACTTACATTATGGCTAAAGTATTGAAATTCAAAGAAGTAATCTCTGATGTAGAACGCAGAATGAAAGAATTTGAAAAACTGCGTGTTAAATTTAAAGCAGATGTAAAAAAGGGTGAAGCTAAGAAACTGGCTGCCGGAAAAGAAAGCAAAGGGATTTTTAAGTCGATTTCAGAATTTTTCTCCGACAGCCCGAAAACTCCAGCAAAAGCTGCTGTGAAAAAGTAAACTTTACAAGGTTTAGATTAGCAGATAAACTTGTTTGATTTGTTTGAAAAGAATTAACGCTCCATTAGGAGCGTTTTTTTTGATTTAATTGTTATTTTTGCCCATCAAAAAATCATAAAATGTCATTACGAAAAGCGTATTTCCTTATATTTCTAGTTTTAATTGTTGATCAGCTTTCTAAAATTTATGTCAAAACAAATTTTGTTCTGGGCGAAGAAGTTGTAATTGCAGATTGGTTTAGAATTCATTTTATTGAAAACGAAGGAATGGCTTGGGGAACAAAAATACCTGGAGAATATGGAAAGTTAATTCTAACGGTTTTTAGGATTTTTGCTGTTTTCGGAATTGGCTGGTGGCTTTCTGATTCAATAAAAAAACGTCACTCTACATATTTAGTTGTTGCCATTGCATTAATCTTTGCTGGAGCAGCAGGAAATATTATCGATTCTGTTTTCTACGGAGTTATTTTTGATGATAGTACTCATAATCTCGCAACAATTTTTTCTCCAGCCCCATACGGAACTTGGTTTCATGGTTTGGTAGTAGATATGTTCTATTTTCCTATTTGGGAAGGAAATCTTCCTGAATGGCTTCCTTTATTTGGAGGAAAACATTTTGCATTCTTTAATGCTATTTTTAATGTAGCTGATGTTGCAATTTCTACAGGTGTAGGCATACTTTTGGTTTTCAATAGGAGAGCTTTCCCAAAACACGCATAAATTCCAAAATTCTCAAAATTCCAAATTCCAATATTTAAGGCATTCGCAATAAATAGATATTGGAATTTGGAATTTTTCATTATTGGCATTTAATATTATTGTATTATTTTTACAATACAAAAAAATCAAACTATGCAAAGTCCGTCTTTTTCCATTTATGATGCTTCTGCGGGATCAGGAAAGACGTATACATTGGTAAAAGAATATTTAAAAATTATTCTTTCTTCTCCAAAAAACGATGCATATAGAAATATTCTAGCCATAACTTTTACCAATAAAGCGGTTCATGAAATGAAAAGCCGTATTGTTGGAAACCTGTCCGAATTTGCAAAAGACGATCCGTCGCCAAAAGCGGCTGATTTGATGGAGGATCTTTCTCGCGATACTGGACTTTCGATTATTAAAATTAAAACCAAGTCGCAGCAAATTATTAAGCACTTAATTCATAATTATGCTGCTTTTGATATTTCTACCATTGATAAATTTACCCATAAAGTTATCCGTGCTTTTGCGCATGACTTAAATCTTCCAATGACTTTTGAGGTTACATTGGATACCGAAAATTTATTGGTTGAAGCTGTTGATGCCATTATTGCACAAGCGGGTGAAGACGAAACATTGACCAAATTGCTCATCGATTTTACAATGGAAAAAACCGATGATGACAAAAGCTGGGATATCTCGCGAGAAATTCTCGATACAGGAAGATTGGTTTTGAATGAAAATAATCGAAATGAGATTCTGCATTTTCAAAACAAAACAATTGGAGAGTTTGTTGAAATTAAAAAGAAAATGCAGGTGCTTTGTAAAGAACTTGAAGAAACTAATGAAGGTCTTGCAACGAAAGCAATTGAGTTAATCGATAAAAACGGAATCGATCAAAAATCATTTTCGAGAGGAACTTTTCCAAATCATTTGCAAAGTATTCGAGACGGAAAGTTTAATCCAAAGAATAAAACCTTTCATGAGTTTGAAGATATTGCCATTAATAAAACGGCAAAGGATCGAGCTTTAATCGAAAATATTATTCCAGAATTACTTCAGATACTAAAAGAGGTTTATCAGAACTTTGAAAAAAGAGATTTCTATAAAGCTTTTCTAAAAAATATTACTCCACTTTCTTTGTTGAATACAGTAAGTAATGAACTTGCAAAAATTCAATCAGAACAGAACGTTTTGTCTATTTCGGAATTCAATGCGATAATTCACCGTGAGATTCAAAATCAGCCAGCGCCATTTATTTATGAACGTTTAGGTGAGCGTTATCGCAATTTCTTTATTGACGAGTTTCAAGACACTTCAGAAATGCAGTGGCAGAACTTGATTCCGCTAATTGATAATTCGCTTTCTGGTTTGGATGATTTTGGAAAAAAAGGGACTCTTATGATTGTTGGAGATCCGAAACAATCTATTTATCGCTGGCGTGGAGGAAAAGCAGAGCAGTTTATCGAGCTGAGTAAAGAAGAGATACCTTTTTTTCATCATGAAAAAGTAGTAAAGCATCTAGATACAAACTACAGAAGTTATAGCGAAGTTATTGAGTTTAATAACGCTTTTTTTAAATTGATTTCTAGTGAATTTTCAAATGAAGATTATAAGAATCTTTATGAGAATCATAGTTTTCAAAATACCAATTCGAAGAAAGGCGGTTATGTAAATATTTCGTTTCTTCCAATTATCGATAAAAATGATTTTGCTGATGAAGACGATGTGGTGGAGAAATCAGATTTGTATGTTCTGGCTACTTTAAATACAATTCAAGAAGTTGTGAAGCAAGGTTTTGAATATAAAGATATTGTAATTCTGACCAGAAAAAGAGATCAGGGAATTGCAATTGCAAACTATTTGACAGAACAGGGAGTTCCTTTGCTGTCTTCAGAAACTTTGATGATTCAAAATGCGTCGGAAGTTCGTCTTATAATTCATCTTCTTAGATATTTAAATAATAGCTCAGATTTAGAGTCAAAAGCTAACTTTTTACATTTCTTAGCTTCAACCAAAGATCTGTCTATGCCTATCCATGATTTTATTGCGATGGGAATGAATCATCGATTTGAAAAAGATTTTGAAGAATGGCTGCTAACGTTTGATGTTTCTTTTTCTTTTGAAGATGTTCGCAAAAAATCTTTGTATGAAGCGGTTGAAATTATTATTTCTAAATTTATTCTTCCGTCAGAAGGAAATGCCTATGTGCAGTTTTTTTTGGATATTGTTTTAGAAAGAGATATTAGAAATCAAGCCGGAGTTGCAGATTTTCTAATCTTTTGGGATAAGAATGCAGAGAAATTTAGTATTCCGTCTCCAGAAGGAAATAATGCTGTTCGAATCATGACCATTCATAAATCAAAAGGCTTGGAATTTCCAGTTGTAATTATGCCGTTTGCAGATGAAGATTATAATCGAAAACCAAAAGATAAATTGTGGCTTGATACTGAGGAAATAGATTTAGGGATTCCAAAAGCATTGGTTGATAATAGCAGTGCAGTTGAAGGTTTTGGAGAAAGTGCATCGGCAGTTTTCAATTTAAAAAAGCAAGAAGAGCTTTTAGATAATATAAATGTACTTTATGTTGCTCTGACTCGCGCCGAAGAGCAGTTGTATGTTATTTCTCAATCGTTGAAAGCTAAAACTGATGGTGAGTATCCAAATAATATGGCTTCCTTTTTTATTAAATTCTTGATTCATGAAGGGGTTTATGATGAAGAAAAGTTGGATTACGATTTTGGAATTAAGACTAGGCTGTCGAAATCTTCTAAAACTGTCGATGTTGTTAAATCAATTCCGATCGTAAGAGAGGTTTTGAATCCTAAAAACATTAAAATTGCCCAACGCGAAGCTCTAATGTGGGGAACGCATCAACAAGAAGCGATTTCGTATGGAAACATAGTGCATGAAATTTTGGCTTTTGTTAGAGATAAATCAGATATTGATTTGGCGGTTGCAAAATCACTTGAAAACGGTTTGATAACTTATGATCAAGTTGATAAAGTGTTGCAGACCTTGAAAGAAATTGTAAATCATCCGGAACTTAGTGTGTGTTTTGATGGGAATCATACTGTATTGAATGAGCAAACGATTGTTCAGAAAGAAGGAAGGATTTTAAAGCCTGATCGTGTTGTGTTTTTAGATAGTAAAGAAGCTTATCTGCTGGATTATAAAACAGGGGTATCTAATGCTAAGTATCAGCAGCAAATTCAAGACTATCAGGATGCAATTGAAGATTTGGGGTACAAGGTGTTAAAAAAGGCTCTTGTGTATATTGGCGAAGAAATTGAAGTAGTAAATTTGTGAAAAAATTAATCAGATGTTAAAGAAAAAACGAAGCTTAATTTTGGTTAAGTTGTTAATTTTTAACGTTTTAAACAAATAAAAAAATGTACGGTAAAATAAAAGAACATTTGCAAAAAGAATTGCAGACAATTGAAGAAAATGGAATTTTCAAAAAGGAAAGAATTATCACTTCTCCACAAGGTGCTGAAATTACAATTTCGACGGGAGAAACAGTGTTGAACTTTTGTGCGAATAATTATTTAGGGCTTTCTTCGCATCCAGAAGTGGTCCAAGCGGCAAAAGACGCAATGGATACGCATGGTTTTGGAATGTCGTCTGTACGTTTTATCTGCGGAACACAGGATATTCATAAAACATTAGAAAAAAAGATTGCTGATTTTTACGGCACAGAAGATACTATTTTGTATGCGGCTGCATTTGATGCTAATGGAGGTGTGTTTGAGCCTTTGTTAGGTGAAAATGATGCAATTATTTCAGACAGTTTAAATCACGCTTCTATTATTGACGGGGTGCGTTTGTGTAAAGCGGCTCGATATCGTTATGAAAATAATAATATGGAAGATCTAGAGCAGCAGTTGATAAAAGCAAATGAAGCGGGAGCTCGTTTTAAATTGATTGTAACTGATGGAGTTTTCTCTATGGATGGATTAGTTGCGCCATTAGATAAAATTTGCGACTTGGCTGATAAATATGATGCGATGGTAATGGTAGACGAGTGTCATGCGGCTGGTTTTATCGGAGCGACTGGAAAAGGAACTCTTGAAGCAAAAGGAGTAATGGGAAGAGTGGATATCATTACAGGAACTCTTGGAAAAGCTTTAGGTGGAGCTATGGGTGGATATACTACTGCGAAAAAAGAAATAATCGAATTGTTGCGCCAAAGATCAAGGCCTTATTTATTTTCAAATTCATTGGCACCAGCAATTGTTGGCGCTTCAATTAAAGTATTTGAATTATTGGAAAAAGATACAGCGCTTCGTGATAAATTAGAGTGGAATACCAACTACTTTAAAGAAGGTATGAAAAAAGCAGGTTTTGATATTATTGATGGAGATTCTGCAATTGTTCCTGTTATGCTGTATGATGCAAAATTATCTCAGACAATGGCCAACGAACTTTTGAAACAAGGAATTTACGTTATTGGGTTTTTCTTTCCTGTGGTTCCAAAAGATAAAGCGAGAATACGTGTACAGCTATCTGCGGCCCATGAAAAAGAGCACTTGGATAAAGCTATAAATGCCTTTACAGTTGTCGGTAAAATGTTAAAAGTTATATAATTACCACTTCCGTTAAATTTTTGTAGGTTTTTTTTAACATTTCATTTTGTATTTAAAAAATTTGGTGTTACTTTTGCTTGTAATTAACTAAATTGTAATTAAAAAAATTAAGTATGAAACATCTTAACAAACTTTTAGTTGCTGTATTGATGGCGATGGGTTTAAGTTCTCACGCGCAAGACAGTAACAATCCATGGGCGATCTCTTTCGGGGTTAATGCTGTGGATACTAGAACAAGTTCAGGTTCAGGAAGTGGATTTTTCGATCAGCACTTCTCTCAACCATTCGCTGTAAAAGACAACTGGAATATTCTTCCTTCTCTATCTTACATTGGAGTAAATAGATATGTTGGTCATGGTTTCTCAGTTGGTTTACAAGGTTCTGTGAACAAAATTGATAAATTTGTTACTTTTGATCCAAGTAATCCTGCTCATGATGGTAGAGGTAACGTAGTAACTAATCCTGGGGATTTAATGTATTATGGAATTGATGCTACTATCAAATACAGCTTCCAAGAATTAATCAAATCTAAAGTGGTTGATCCTTCGTTATCTGTTGGTGGAGGTTATACTTTCTTTGGAGATAACAGTTTTGGAACTGTTAACCCAGGTGCTGGTATTACATTTTGGTTTACAGATGCTATTGGTTTAGAGTTAGCTACAAAGTACAAATGGGCTGTTGCTGCTAATGAAGATAAAACTTATGACAGATCTGTTTTTCAACACACAGCTGGTTTAGTTTTCAAATTCGGAGGTAAAGATACTGACGGAGACGGAATCTACGATAAAGATGATGCTTGTCCAGATGTTGCTGGTTTAAAACAATTCAACGGATGTCCTGATACTGATGGTGACGGAATCGTTGATGCTTCTGACGCTTGTCCAGATGTATTTGGTTTAGCTGCATTAAACGGATGTCCTGATACTGACGGAGACGGAATTGCTGATAAAGATGATGCTTGTCCAGATGTTGCTGGTTTAGCTGCTTTAAAAGGTTGTCCTGATACTGACGGTGACGGAATCGCTGATAAAGACGATAAATGTCCTACAGTTGCTGGTCCTAAAGAAAATGGTGGTTGCCCATTCTTAGATGCTGATAAAGATGGTGTTGCTGACAAAGATGACGACTGTCCTACAGTTGCAGGTCCTGCTAGTAACAGAGGATGTCCAGAAGTAACTTCTGAGGCGTTAGAAGATCTTAAAGTTCAAGCTAGAGCAATCTACTTCAACTCAGGAAAAGCTACTTTCAAAACTGGTGACAAAGAAACTCCAGCTAGATTAGATGCAATTAAAGAAATCCTTAAAAACTATCCAAACGCGAAATTCTCTATCGAAGGACACACAGATAGTACAGGTTCTGCTAAAGTGAACGACAAACTTTCTCAAGAAAGAGCTGACGCTGTGAAAAATGCTTTAATCGAAAGAGGTGTTAATCCAGAAAACTTAGAAGCTAAAGGATTTGGATCTTCTAAACCAGTTGCAAGTAACAAAACTGCTGCAGGTAAAGCACAAAACAGAAGAACTGAAATTAGACACATTGGTTCTAAATACCAAGGAAAACTATAATTTTAGTTTCTAAATAAAAAGGAAAAGCCATTCTTAATTGAATGGCTTTTTTTATTTTTATACTATGGTAAATGATTCTTTTCTTCAAAAAATTGCCTCTATCGTAATTCAGGATTATATAGGGAAACTTTCAGAAATAACTATAATTCTTCCTAACAAAAGGGCAAAAGTTTTCTTGATTGAAGCGCTTAAAAATGCAACGTCAAAAACTATAATTGCGCCACAGATTACTAGTATAGAAGATTTTGTTCAAGATGTCGCGTCAATTCGTTCTATTGATTCGATCGAGCTTTTGTTCGAATTCTATGAGGTATATTTATCCATTACAGAAAAAAATAACCAGCAGTCATTTGAGTTGTTTGCAAATTGGGCTAAAACCCTTTTGCAGGATTTTAATGAAATTGACCGATATCTTTTAGATCCTTCACATGTATTATCTTATCTAAAAGATATTGAAGACATAAAAAGATGGGGTCTTGAAGTTGATCAAAAAACAAAACTTTTAGAGAATTATATTGATTTCTGGAAATTGCTACCGATTTATTATGAGTCTTTATATAGTCATTTGCTGTTCAAATCGATTGGATATCAAGGGCTGATTTATCGAGAAGCGGTAAATAACCTGAATCATTTTTCGAATACAATCGGAAATCGCACTTTTATTTTTGCTGGATTCAATGCTTTGAATGCTGCTGAAGAAAAAATTGTGCAACATTTATTGGCGCTAGATCAAGCCAAAATTTATTGGGATGCAGATCAGTCATTTCTAAATGATCCGTATCACGATGCGGGACTCTTTTTGAGGCGTTTTAAAGAAAGCTGGAAACATTATAAGTCAAATGTTTTTGAGTGGATCGTTGATGATTTTTCAGAGCCAAAAAATATTCAGGTTATTGGAACTCCTAAAACAATTGGGCAAGCCAAATTGGCTGGAAGTATAATTGAAAATTTAATCGATCAAAATCCTGATGCTGCTTTAGATAAAGTTGCAGTTGTGCTTGGTGAGGAAAACTTATTAGTTCCGGTTTTGTATTCGCTTCCTGCTTCAGTTGGAGCGCTAAATATTACAATGGGATATTCGGGAAAGAATAATCCTTCGCAGATTTTTGTTGCTAAATTGTTTAAAATGCATACCAATGCACTTTCCAGAAAAGGCGGAAGTTATGTTTTTTACTATAAAGATGTACTTGATATTTTAACACATCCCTTGGTTGAGCCTTATGCAAATGCACAAAGGTTGGTAAGAATTATTAAAGAGAATAATTATACGTTTATTACGCATCATAAAATTCTGGAACTTCATCCGGAACCTTCGGATTTTTTTAATTTATTATTTGAAAAATGGGAGAGTGGATCTATTGCGGTTTTAAAGAATATTTCGGCTTTACTAATTGTCATCAAGGAACATTTTAGTAATGATAATGAAGAAGAAAAAATTGCCAAAACTTTTGTTTATGGCGTTTTTAAGGTAATTAATAAGCTAATAAATTATTATTCAAAACATCATCATATTGATAATATTGATACACTGCATTCAATTTACAAGCAAATTATAGATTTGGCAGAAGTGTCTTTTGAGGGTGAACCGTTAAGGGGTTTGCAGATTATGGGGGTTTTAGAGAGTCGTGTTTTAGATTTTGAAACGGTGATTATAACTTCTATGAACGAAGGAAAATTTCCTGCTGGAAAATCTCAGAATTCATTTATTCCCTATGATGTCAAAAGAGAGTTAGGACTTCCAACATTTAAAGAAAAAGATGCGATTTATACGTATCATTTTTATCATTTGCTTCAAAGAGCGAAAAATATTTATTTGATTTATAATACAGAAAATGACGGATTGGATGCTGGTGAAAGAAGCCGTTTTATTACACAGTTAGAAGTAGAAAAAAAATCACGTCATAATCTTACTTTCGATATCTATAATCCAGAATTGCCAAATACAGCATACGAACCAATCTCTGTTCCTAAATCTGATTTGGTAATGGAACGGTTGAAAGAAATTGCCGTTAATGGCTTTTCGCCGTCTGCATTGACCAGTTATATTAGAAATCCGATTGAGTTTTATTTTCAAAAAATATTAAGAATTCGTGAAGTGGAAGAGGTTGAGGAAAATATAGCCTTGAATACTTTGGGGACGATTATTCATGAAACCTTAAAAGCGCTATACGAACCTTTTATAGGGAAATTTATTTCGGAGACAGATCTTCTCAATTGTTTCAAATTATTGGATGACGAAGTTTTAAAGCAGTTTAAACTAGTTTACAAGGAAGGAGAAATCAAAAAAGGACGAAATCTTCTGGCTTTTGAAGTAGCGAAACGAAATGTTTCTAATTTTCTGAAAATGGAATTAGAGTCTATAAAGAATAATGAAGCAATTCAGATTATTGCATTAGAACAAACTTTTGAGCGCGAGTTTGTTCATCCGAAACTGCCATTTCCTGTTTTGATTAAAGGAAATGTCGATCGTATTGAACGCCGAGACGGAAGAATTAGAATTATTGATTATAAGACAGGAAAAGTTGAGAAAGCTAATGTTGTCTTGAAAACATGGAGCGGATTGACTCAAGAGCTTAAAAATGATAAAATAATTCAAGTTTTAGCGTATGCCTATATGTTTGAAAAAGAAGCAGGCGGACTTCCAATTGAAGTTGGTATTATTTCATTCAAAAACTTAAAATCTGGTTTTTTACCTTTTGGATTCAAAGAAGAAAAAGAGTTGGATGTGATAGTAACGCCACAGATACTGAATTCTTACTTAGAAGAAATTGCTAATTTGCTGAGTGAAATTTTTGACAGCAATATTCCATTTGAAGAAAAAATATAAAATTACTTGTAGGGTATCTTCTAGAATTAAACAAAACTTGCTATTTGCATCAAGATCAATTTATTCTGAATTGTTTTTCAGTTGAAAATATTTTATTTCTGTATACTAAACAAAATATGTTGTTTCTTATAAAGATGATTTTAGGAAAGACTTTTTAGAGGTCAAAAATTAAAGATTTGTCTTTTTAAGTTTTACAAGATTTTCAAGTTAAATTGATATTTGGAACCAAATCATTTTTGTGTTTAAAGTAAAAGTGGGACTAATCTGTTTTTAAAAATAATTGAAAAAGTGGTTTAAATGATTAAGAAGAATTCCTAAGAAAAAGAATTATCGATTGGGAATTAGAATTATGAGCTCTAATAAAAATTGTCTCGCTTTAAGAAAATTTATTAATGCTAAGTTGCACTTAATCAATGAAAAAGCCGAACTTAATTTGGGGAGTAATTTGAAAAGTCCGGCTTGTTTTTAATCGCTTTTAGCTGAATATTTTTTTGAAAAAACCTTTTTTAGATTTTTCTCCAGAAGCCGAAGTGTTAATGTGTCCGTTTTCAATACGAAATCTTCTAAACCTTTCTAGTTTTACATTTAAGTCAAAGCGTAATTCGTCAACAGTTTTCATTTTTATAAATTTTTTTGCAAAGCTATAGAAAAACTTTTGCCAAATGCAACAATCTGCAAATGTTAATTTTAGAAATGAATTTCATAAAGTAAAATGTTACGTTTTTGATGTTATTTGCTTTTAATGTTAATTTTTTTTGCATTTTTTTTGCAAAAAAATAGGTTTAATTAAGTGATAAATAAAAGTGACTCAAGACGTTATATAGCAACTTTTTTTAACAAGTGTTTATCGCACAATTACCAATATTAAAATATCTTTGACGCTCCAAAAACATGACAATAAAAGAATATGATTGATTTGCAAACACTAGTAGAAGAGACTGGCGCAGAGTCTGGGCTAAGTTTTAATATTGATGGAATTTTAAACGAGTCTGTTAATTTAGAATACGACGGTAACGTTGCTGCAATGATCGGAATGATTTTAAAGATGTGCCTTGAAATGTCGGAAGACGTTAATAATGGAGATCTTAAACAAGTAATGATCAAGAATAACGACGGAATTGTCGTGGCAAGCAAAAATCAAGATGACAATTGTATTGCGTTGCTTTCTAAAGATTTAAGTAAAATGGGATTATTGCTGAGAAGAATGGATTCTATTTTTAACAACTAATTTAAAAACCAAATATTTTAATAAACATGTCAGATTTTTTACAAAATTTTCAAAACGATTTAAAAGAGAATATTAACGGATTTATTGCTGTTTCTGTTACAGAAGTAGAAACAGGAATGTCTTACTGTTCGTTGACCGTAAAATCGGATTTTGATCCAGAATTGGCTTCTGCTTATAATTTAGAAGTAGTAAAAGCTAAATTAAATGCTATTAAAGCTTTAGGATTAAATCAAAAAATTAATGATATTTTAATTACCCTTACCGATCAGATTCATATTATTGATGTTTCTGAAGATGGAAGATACTTTATCTACTTAGCGGTAGATTCGACTAAAGCAAATCTTGGTTTAACAAGAGCGACTTTATCTAAATACAAAAAAGATATTACTTCAAAGTTATAACGATATTTTGCCCCCAAGAATGAGAAAAAGGCTGTTTCAACCCTAGGTTAGAAATGGCCTTTTTCGATTTTAGTACTTAGTTTTTATTCAAAAAAATGTTGTAGTACAGATTTTAATTCTGTCTTGTTTTCAATCTGACTCATGTGTCCATCCTCAAAAGAAACTAATTCTGCAGTTGTGTCTTCAATTTGCAAAAGACTTTCTTCGTAGTTCAAAACGGGATCTTTTTTTCCTAAAATTAATAAAACCGGGAAACGGTTTTCTTTTAAAAGCCACTCTCTGTCTTTTCTAATCTTCATTCCTTCTTGAGAGGCTATAATTCCTTGTAAAGGAGTTTTTAAGGCTTCTGTTTTTACTTCTTCGATTTCTTCAGCTAATCGCGTCCTATTATTTTCGCTAAATAAATTTGCTATTGCTAAGCTTACAAAGCTCACATAGTTTTGTTTTACGGCTTTAATTGCACGAGTTCTGTTTAGTTTTTTCTCTGCACTGTCTTCTTTTGAAGTTGAATTTAATAAAACTAATTTCTGGATTTTCTGCGGATACAATTCGGCGAAAGCCAAACCAACATAACCACCCATCGAATGTCCAAGAATTGTTGCTTTTTCAATTTTTAATTGTTCTAAGACTTCGTTTACTGCATTTGCATTATCTTCCATTTCGTGAACATAACCTAATGGTTCAGATTCGCCGTGACCTAATAGATCGATTGTGACCACACGATATTTTTCTGAGAAAAAATCAACATAATCTTTCCACATTTTTTTGTTTTCCAGAAAGCCATGAAGTAGGATAATTGCGTTTCCTTTTCCAGTGTCAGAAAAAGATATTTTTGTGTTTTTGTATAAAGTATAACTCAAAATGGAAATTTTAAATAGCAAAAATACGCTATTTTATTAGCCATATGAAATACAGAATAAATTTTAACTGAGAGATATTTTGGGATTCTCGTAAAGAGGCATAAGCTCTTTTCATTTGTGTTTTTACAGTATTTACTGAAATGTTGTTGTCTTCAGCAATTTCCTGATAGCTTAATCCTTCGACAACATGTGATATGAAAATTTCTCTTCTGGATTGTGGAATCTTTTCAATTAGGGTTTGAATTTTTGGTTTCTTATCCTCTTCTATATTTTCAAATGCTGCTGGTTCTTCAGATTTTGGAGTTGCTATTTTGGTGTTTTGAAGGCTAATTGTTTTGTTCTTTTCTAAATATTGCAGGCTTAAATTTTTTATAGCTTTTGTTCCGTATGCTTTAAATGAAATAGTAAAATTGAGGCTCTCCTCTTTTTCCCAGAGATAGGTGAAAAAATCTTGAACAATGTCTTTTGCTACATCTTTATCCTTTACAATGTTAAACGAAACCAATGAAAAAAAGATAAAATGGTCTTTGTATAGGGCTTCAAATGTTTTAAAATCTTTATAATTCAGCATCTCCAAATGTCATTTATTTATTTGTAATGGATTACATAATGCCAAATGTAAAATAAAAAGTTATTTATTTTTAATAATGTGTAAAAAAAATCAAAAAATATTGATTTGTTGTCACCCTAAAAATCTTTTTCTGTAACATGATAAAAACCACTATATAAAAAACAATGACTTTAAATTCAAAATTGATTAATGTCCTAAGGCAAATAACGTCTGAAGGAAAATTTGATGCTTCTAAAATAGCATCTTTATCTCCTGAAGAACGGGAATTAATAGAAAATCTTCAAAGTAATGGTTTACTAGAAGAAGCATTAATGTATGCAGAATCGATAGATACAGATAAAAGTTGGGAAGAATTGGAGGAGAGATTAGATGTGGATAAAAAGATAGCTGTAATTAATTGGAGAAAAATTTTTCAATATGCCGCAGTTTTCATTTGTCTGATAGGTTTAGTTTATGTTTTTCAATATAAAAATGATAAGCAAAAAAATACTATCCCTTCAGATGCCGTTCAGCTGGTTTTGGAAAATGGAGATATTCAGGTTTTAAATCCTAATGGAGAACAGCAGATCATCAAGAAAAATGGAGAATTGATTGCATCTCAAAAAGAGAATGAAATCAATTATCGTTCGGCTAAATCAATTAATAAATTGGTTTACAATGAAATTAAAATTCCTTATGGTAAAACCTTTAAAATAGAGTTATCAGATGGAACGTCGATAAATATGAATGCTGGTTCTTCTTTGAAATATCCAGTTCAGTTTATAAAAGGACATAATAGAGAAGTTGTTTTGGATGGAGAAGCTTTTTTTGATGTTGCAAAAGACAAAGCGCATCCATTTATTGTGAAAACAAGAGGAGTTAATGTAAAAGTTTTAGGAACAAAATTTAATGTGAGTTCATACAAAGAAGATAAAGATATTAATACAGTATTGGTTGAAGGTTCGGTTAATTTAGCTGACTCTCATAATGCAAAAAGTAACACAATACTAGTACCTGGCGAAAAAGGATCTTGGAGTAATGAAAAAGCGGAGATAGCTGTAGAGAAAGTCGATACTCGTTTTTACACAGAATGGATAAACGGAGAAATAGTTTTTAGAAAAACAGCTTTTAAGGATATCATAGTAAAGTTAGAACGTACTTACAACGTTACAATTGAGAATAATAGAACGGATATTTTAGATAAAAGATTTAATGCCAGTTTTAATAAGAATATCGAAAGTATAGAAAAGGTATTGGAGACAATGAGTAAAATTCAAGGCTTTACTTATAAGAAAGAAGGAAAGCTAATAAAAATAAACTAACTATTTATTAACCAACCAAAAAGAAAACAAATTATGAAGAGGATGTAATTTTTTGAAGAAATACAAAAAAGTAAAATCGGAAAATACTACCAATATTTCCCGATTTAAGTGTTTCAAACGACGTATCGAAATTAAATCATTTAAAATCAATCCAAAATTATGAAAAAAATAATTAAGAGGAATTGGCTTAGTCCTTATTTGCCTAAAATTAGTCTAAGAATGAAATTAACCACATTATTACTGATGCTTTCTTTGATGAGAATTCAAGCAAGTGTCTATTCACAAAATACAAAGTTGACATTAAACATAAAGAATGCTCCAGTCGAGAAACTGTTTAATAAGGTAGAGTCTATCTCAGAATACAGATTTCTTTTTGAAAGCAGTATAATTGACTTAAACAGAAAAGTGACAGTTAATGTAAAGAAAACAGGAATTAACGAAATACTGGAAGAGGTATTTAAAGGAACCGATATTTCTTATAGCATAAATGATCGTCAGATTATTTTGGTAAAGAAAAAACAGCAAGTACATCTTCTGCAAAAGAGTACAGTACCAAAGGTTGTAATGGAGCAAGGTATTGAAATTACAGGAGTTGTAACCGATTCGAAAAATATGCCAGTACCAGGAGCAAATGTTATTGAAAAGGGAACTAATAATGGAGTACAAACCGACTTAGACGGAAAGTTTACCATTCGAGTAAATGGAACAAATAGTGTTCTCGTTTTTTCTTTTATCGGATTTGAAAATAAAGAAGTAACGGTTGGTCAAAGCAAGTCTTTGAATGTGATTTTAAACGAGCAAAATTCGGCACTAAATGAAGTGGTAATTGTGGGTTACGGAGCCGTGAAGAAAAAAGATTTGACAGGAGCCGTAGCAACAGTAAAATCAACAGATATTGTTTTGAGTCCAGTTTTAAGTCCAATGGAAGCGCTTCAAGGACGAGTTTCTGGTTTGGATATTCAACGCGGATCTGGACAAGCTGGAACTTCGCCAAAAGTTTTGTTAAGAGGAAACAGATCTTTGACAGCTAGCCAGGATCCGTTATATATTATTGATGGAATTCCTTCAAGCATCGATAATTTGAATCCAAATGATATTGAAAGTATTGATGTTTTAAAAGATGCTTCATCAACTGCAATTTATGGTTCTTCGGGAGCCAACGGTGTTATTATTGTTACTACTAAAAAGGCAAAAGCAGGAAAAACGCAAATTGACTTCAATACTTATTTCGGATTAAATGGTTTCTCTTCTTTTCCTGCTCCTCTTACGGGAGACAAATGGCTAAATTACAAACGCGACCGATTTTATTTAGACAATGGTTATGAGGCTACAAGTCTAACCGATTTAGGTTTGAATGCATCTGCCGTTGCTGCCATCGAAAAAGGACAGTATGTAAATTGGATTGATAAAACGTTGCAGGTAGGAACACAGCAAAACCATAATCTTTTTATGAGAGGTGGATCTGAAAAAGTACAGGGTTATTTTTCTTTAGGATATGTAGGCGAAGAAGGAATCTATCAAAACGATAAGGTAAACAGTTTTAATTCTAGAGGAGGAGTTGATCTTAAATTCAGCGATAAATTTAAAACGGGTTTTCAGCTGATTTTAAATTATCGTAAAAACAGCACAACCAACAGTAGAATTAATAAGGCGTATAGCGTTTATCCTTTAGGAGTACCTTTTGATGAAAATGGTGTTGTAAATCTTTATCCGATAGAAGGAGATCCTAACAACATTAGTATTTTGGCTAATAATTATCCAGGAGCATTTGCTAATGAATCGTTAAGTTATAATGTACAGTTTAATCCTTATTTGGAGTTTGAATTTGCTAAAAATTTCAAGTTAAGATCTAATTTAGGAACTCGATTTTCAGCAAGCAGAGCGGGAACTTTTCAAAATAAAAATTCATACAATTTATTAGCAGAAGGTAGAACTGCTAGTGAAGCCACTTATAATAATGAGTTAGCCTATAGCTACATTTGGGAAAATATCCTGAACTATAATTTTAAACTTGGCAAAGATCATGATTTTGGTTTGACAGGAATTACTTCTTGGGCAGATAACAGATCTGAAGGAGCCTATTTAGGCGGCAATGGCATTGATTACGATGACTTTCAGTTCTATAATATGGGCGCGGTAAAAAATCTAACTACAAGAATGAATGCTTACAGCCAGTTTAACAGAATGTCATTTGCTGGGCGTTTTAATTATAGTTTTAAAGGAAAATATTTGTTTCAGTTAACCAATCGCTGGGACGGAGTTTCTCCTTTGGCAGAAGGTAACAAATGGGCATCTTTCCCATCTGCATCTTTAGCTTGGCGTATTAGTGATGAAAGTTTTATGCAGGGAACGAGTTCATGGCTGAATAACTTAAAACTGAGATTAGGTTATGGTGTTTCTGGATCGGCAAATATTGATCCTTATTCGAGTTTAACACGAACAGCAACCAAAACAAGCAATCTTTCTCTGGGCGGCGGAACAGCTTTGCCTATGTATGTGCCTACTGAGCATATTTCAAATCCAGATTTAACTTGGGAGCGTTCTACAAATACAAACTTAGGTTTAGATGTTTCTGTTTTGCAAAATAGAATTGATTTGGTAGCCGAATATTATTGGACGCATACAGATGGTATTTTATGGGATCGCCGTCTGCCAACCAGTTCAGGGGGTTACGATGCTAAAACGCCATATAAGAAAACTTCTAATATTGCAACTTCTCAAAATAGAGGTTTTGAACTTTCTGTAAATACTAAAAATATTGATACTGAAAATTTCAAATGGAATACGACATTCACATATACACATGCTCAAGAAAAACTGACCAATATTGATTTGGGGAATCTAACAGTGAATGAACTAATTTCTGAAGGACTTTTTATCGGACAAACGCCAGCATCAGGAGGAGTATTTTATGATTATAAAAAAATAGGAATCTGGCAATTAGGACAAGAGGCAGAAGCAGCTTTGTATGGTGCTAAGCCTGGAGATATAAAACTGCAGACAGTTCCACAAGTTGATGCTAATGGAGTATCAGATAATGGAGTGCATGTTTATTCTACAAAAGATAGAATGATTGTTGGAAATAATGTTCCAGATTATTTCTTTGGTTTCCAAAATACATTCAAGTATAAGAATTTTGATTTTACCGTATTTGTAAACGGAAGACAAGGTGGTATGATGCGCGCTCAGGTACTTGGATACTGGAATAAAGAAGCGCAGCCAGAAACCTATAGCTACTGGACAAAAGATAATCCGACAAACGATTTTCCTAGACCAGGCGGTAGTTTTAATACACAATTTCAATCGGCATTAGAGCTTGTAGATGCTTCTTATATCAAAATCAAAAATATTACACTTGGATATTCTATGCCTGAAGATTTTCTTAAAAAAACAGGTTTGAAAAATATGAGACTCTATATAACATCTTATAATCCTTTTGTTTTTAGTCGTAGCCATTTATTGAAAGATGTAGATCCAGAAAGCGGAGGATCAGATTCATTCCCATTGTTTAAACAAGTTATTTTCGGTCTCAATTTATCATTATAGTATCATGAAAAAATATATAAACTTAAAATCGGTAATTGTCTTCATGTCTTTTATGGTTGGTTTGCAATCATGCAGTTTAGACGAAAAAAACCTTACCACGGTTTCTCTAGATAAATCCTACAGTGAAAGACCAGGATTTGAAGGATTAATCAATAGCTGTTATGAGAACTTGTATTTCCTTCACGGAAAAGTAGATTATATTGCCCCTACAGAAGCTGGAACAGATTCTTGGGAAAATGTAAGCACTAGCGGAATTGGTTACGCGCAATATACAAGTCAGTTAAATCCAGATGACGGAAACATTAAAGTAATTTGGGGTACAGCATATACGACAATAAATCTTTGCAATACGGCTATTTATTATTCAAAAAATGTTAAAGGATATTCTTCTACAGAAGAACTGAATGCCAAATTAGCCGAAGCTTATTTTTTAAGAGCTTTTAGTAATTTTATATTAGTAGAACAATTTGGCGGTGTAGTTTTAAGAACACAATCGTCTATTATTGAAGGAGCAGATAATGCACCAGTTCGCAGTTCTGAAAAAGAGTTTTACGATTTAATTATTGAGGATTTAAAATTTGCCTGTGCCAATCTTCCATTACAGCAAACTCTACAAGGACGTGCGGCTAAAAAGGCGGCTTATGGTTTATTGGCAAAAGTGTATCTGCAGAGAACAAGATTAGGAGAAGTTTCAGATTATGCTAAACTAGCTTTGCAAACTGCGGAGGAATTAATCAATAACGCAGCAAAATACAATACAGCTCTATATTTAAGTGATAATACTAAATCAGGATTTAGCAAATTGTGGGATGGCAATAATAATAAGAAAAACACAGAATTTTTATTTACACAAGGAATTGATCCTGGAGGTTTAAATCCAGAAGGTTTCAACAGAGGAAGAACAAGACAGTATTATTTGCCAGATTTAGCAACTAGAGGAGCCGAGTGGGGAGCTGGAGCAACCAGTATTTTATACGGAAGAGCCAATAGCCGTATGCTAAAACCTAGTAAATATTTATTGACAGAGGTTTTTTCTCCAGTAGAATCGCCAGCAGATACTCGTTTTGCAGAAACATTCACCTATAAATTTTACGCGGCAGCCAATAAGCCAATTACACAAACAATGGCGACTACCTATAAAAAAGATCCTTCTGTGGTAGGTTATACGATTAAAAATACCTTGGCTCAGGCAGTGCCATCAGTTAATTTTTATTCTCAAAAAATTGAAGAACAAATTAATATGAATAATGATGAAGGTTTGGCTGTTTTTACTCCAAATTGGAATATTGATCCTGTTGTTAAGAGCAAAATGCCAATGCTTGTTGTTGATCCTAGCGATATTTTTGAGCCTGGAACCAATAAATACAAAGATCCGGCAATGTATCCAAATGACCCGAATCTTATTAATATGTTTCCTGCTATGCGAAAATTCTCTGCAGCGTTATATTGTCAAAGCAATCAGTATTGGCTAGGTGATATTCCTATTATTCGTTTGGGAGAAGTGTATTTGATTGCCGCAGAAGCAGCTATCTTAAACAGTGATCAAACAAAAGCTTTAACATACGTAAATGCTTTGAGAAAAAGAGCTGCTTTAACTTCTAGAGAAAATGAAATGTTAGTATCAAGCGGGCAGATGAATATCGATTTTATTTTGAAAGAAAGAGCAAGAGAATTATCTGGCGAACATACAAGATGGATTGATTTAAAACGTACAGGAAAATTGACTAAAACCTATTTAGATCAGACAAACCCAATTGCGGGAACAAATTTTGTTGACGGTAAACATACAGTTAGACCAATTCCGAGATCATTTTTGGATGCAATTTCAAATTCTAAAGAATTTGGCAATAACGGTTATTAGAGCACTTTTGGTTAGGTGTTTGGGGCAGTTCGAAAGAGCTGCCCTTCTTTTTTATAATAAATAATGGCTTCCGTTTCTGAAAGCCATTCTAAATTAAAATCTATTATCACCATCCAAAAGATTTCCTAATCCGCCAAGAAGGCTACCTTCTTCACGACTGTTTCCGCCGGATCTTGGTGCCGATGCAATAATACGGTCAGCCAGTCTAGAGAATGGAAGCGACTGAATGTAAACAGTTCCCGGACCTTTTAATGTGGCATAAAATAATCCTTCGCCACCAAAAATAGAATTCTTGATGCCGCCAATAAATTCAATATCATAATCTACATCTTTGGTAAAACCAATAATACAACCTGTATCTACTTTTAGAACTTCGCCATGACCCAAAACTTTTTTAGCCATTGTTCCGCCAGAATGTACAAATGCCATTCCGTCTCCTTCGATTTTCTGCATGATAAAACCTTCACCGCCAAATAAGCCACGTCCTAATTTCTGAGAAAATTCTATCCCAACAGAAACGCCTTTGGCCGCACATAAAAATGAACTTTTTTGACAGATAAATTTACCTTGAAATTCTGTTAAATCAATTGGAAGAATTTTTCCAGGATAAGGCGATGCAAATGAAACCTTGCTTTTAGTATTGCCTTGGTTTAAAAAAGCTGTCATAAATAAGCTTTCGCCAGTAAGAACTCTTTTTCCTGCATTTAAAAGTTTGCCAAATAAACCAGAGCCTTGTTGCTGAGAACCATCGCCAAATATGGTTTCCATCTGGATATTGTTTTCCATCATCATAAAACTGCCGGCTTCGGCAATTACAATTTCCTGTGGGTCTAGTTCTATTTCGACATATTGCATTTCTTCCCCAAAAATCTGATAATCTATTTCGTGTGCTTGCATGATTTCTTAGTTATTTGTTTTTAAAATTAGACTCTTGATCCTTTAAAATGTTACAGTTTTTTGCACACTACAGCTGTTTTTAAGAACATTAACAGTTTTTGTTATTTTAAATTAGTCTTAATTATGTGTTTAATTACTTTAAATTCTATATTTTTGCACCGTTATTATATTTTATCAGAATGGCATTAGTTAGTGATTTGACCACCAAAGTATTATTTGAAACCGAAAAAGGATACAGTTATCAATGTGATTTGACCAATAGTATAATTATCAATTTTGTTGATACAGTGTCAAGTTATAAAATTCAGGATTTTTTGATTTTTCAAAGAAAGGTTAATAGCGTTGATATTCTTAACATGCTTTATGACTTGTCTGACCAGTCAGATGCTCAGCTGATTGAAACTACCAAAAGAAATTTCTCTAGAAATCTTACTATCTGCGAAATAGTGCAGTTAAGAGATTTATTAAACGGAACAAAATTTACTCTTACATTGCATTCTATGCTTTGCAGTGTAGCGAATGTTGAGCTTATTTAGATTCTTACTTAGATTAAATCCAAATTTTCAAGCAGTTACAGATGCCTACATTAATTTTTGTAATTTTACACGTATAAAAATTAAAGGTTATGAAAGATTTACTAAGAACACGTACTTCATTAACTGAAGGTGTAGAAAATATATTGAATTTACAGGCAAAATTAGAAAGTGATGCTTCTAACAAATATTTAGCTATGGCAGCATGGTTAGATAGAAACGGATATGCTAATACAGCGTCTTATTTGTACAAGCAAGCTGAAGAAGAAAGAGAGCATTTTCTAAAAATTTTCAAATTCATTACAGATATGGGAGGGATTGCAGTTACGCCATCTGTTCCTGAGGTGCGGCAAGAATTTGCTTCTTTTAGAGAAGTATTCGAAATTGCTTTGCAAAACGAAATTGCAGTTACTCAGGCAATCAATAAAGTGATTGCAAAATGTAGAGCTGAAAATGATTATGCTACAGAAGATTTTATGATGTGGTATGTAGCTGAACAAAGAGAAGAAGAGAAAAACGCAAGAAGAGCTTTAGAGCTTTTTGATCTAATCAACGGAAATGAAGCTGACGGAAAATTCCAATTGGATGTTCAGATTTCAAAAATCGGATAAATAAACGATTTATATAAGTTAAAAAAGAGCTGTCTCAAAAGAGGCAGCTTTTTTTGTAAGCTTCGGAGAAGCGAAATATTTATAGACAAAAATGTTTTTTACAACATAAAGCTCCAGAGGAGCGACATTCTTTTTCTGCAGTTTTAATATATCTCGCTCCTCTGGAGCTTTTTTATTTACCTTATTGAAATTCTATAAATATTTCACCCCGTCGGGGTTTTCAAATGGAATAATTTTATAAATACTCTGTTTAACTCAAAAGGGCAGTCACTTCTTTTTTGTAAGCTTCGGAGAAGCGAAATATTTATAGACAAAAATGTTTTTTACAACATAAAGCTCCAGAGGAGCGACATTCTTTTTCTGCAGTTTTAATATATGTCGCTCCTCCGAAGCTTTTTTTATTTTTCGTTACTGAAATTCTATAAATATTTTACCCAGCTGGGGTTTGCTGATGGAATAATTTTATGAATACTCCATCCAGCAACAAAAAAGCTGTCCTTTTGAGACAGCTTTTTTTAATTTTTATGATTTTAAAAATGAATTAATATCCGAGAAATACTTTTCTCTCGCATCAAGCCATCCGTAATGTTTAGAATGTTCCAATAAAATCAGTTTTGAATTTGGAAAAGTCTGGTGCGCCAATTCTCCAATTTCATTGCTGATAATATCTTCTTTTCCCTGAATAATCAGAACAGGATTTTTGAAATTCTTCAATTTAGCTTTACAGTCAAAATTCATTTTCTGCATATCCGACCATAATAAACCATTAATTGTCGAATTTCCCTGCGTTAATCTTTCTGCAATTATCGGAATAAATTTCTGATCGTAAACATAAGCAGGAGCCATTGCGCGACCACGTCCAACTCTTGCTTTGTGAGACGTATCGCCTTTTTCGATTTTATCGTTCCAGTAATTCATGGAATCTTTTTCGATTTGAGAAAGATTCGATTCAATCAAATTTGGGCCTTTCAATAAAGACAAATCAACACCGCCAGATGACGATAAAACCAATTTATTGATACTATTCGGATAAATTGTCGCGTAATACGATCCTAACATTCCGCCAAAAGAATGCCCGAGAATATTCCATTTTTTAATTTTAAGATGTTTTCTCAACGATTCGATATCATTAGCCATCAAACGCATCGAAATAGTCGTAGTATCTAATTTTGAAAGTTTCGATTTTCCGGTTCCTCTTTGGTCGTAAATAATAGTTTGCTGGCTTTCACCCAGAACTTTTGCCATATCTTCAAAACCATTACTGTTCATTCCAGGTCCGCCGTTTATAATTAAAAGCGGTTCGCCTTTTCCGAATGTTTTGTAATAGGTTTTGCTTCCGTCATTATTTACGGCAAACCCTTCAGTTTGAGCAAAAATATTTGTCGCAACTAATAATAAACCAAAAAGAAAAATCTTTTTCATCGGGAAATTATTCATTCATCAACGTTTCAATCTCGTCTGCTTCAAGAGGAATATTTCTCATTAAGTTAAAAGGCTCTCCTTTTTCCTGAACCACAACATTATCTTCTAAACGAATTCCGAATTTTTCTGCTGGAATGTAGATTCCTGGCTCAACTGTGAAAACCATATTTGCTTTCATTGGTTCGTGAAGCAACCCGTAATCGTGCGTGTCAAGTCCCATGTGGTGAGAAGTTCCATGCATGAAATATTTTTTGTAAGCAGGCCATTCTGGATTTTCGTTCTGAACATCGGCTTTATCTAATAAACCTAAACCTAATAATTCTGAAGTCATAATTTTACCAACTTCAATGTGATATTGTTTCCAAAGTGTTCCTGGAGTCAACATTTTTGTTGCTTCGGTTTTTACTTTCAAAACAGCGTTGTAAACTGCTTTCTGACGATCTGTAAAACGTCCAGAAACTGGAATTGTTCTTGACATATCGCTAGAATAATTAGCATATTCTGCCGCAACATCAAGCAAAATCAAATCACCTTCTTTACATTGCTGGTTGTTTTCGATATAGTGTAAAACATTTGCATTGTTTCCAGAAGCGATAATTGGTGTATAAGCAAAACCTTTAGAACGGTTACGGATGAATTCATGAGCCAATTCAGCTTCAATTTCATATTCCGTAACATTTGGTTTTACGAATGATAATAATCTGCGGAAGCCTTTTTCTGTAATATCACAAGCATGCTGAATCAAATCGATTTCTTCGCTTTCTTTTACAGAACGCAATCTTTGTAAAATTGGGTTACTTTTTGCAACATTATGCGCTGGGTAACGCTCTTTCCACCATTTTACAAAACGAGCTTCGCGCGTTTCTGTTTCAACAGTTGCACGGTAATGTTCGTTGGTGTTAATGTACATCGTATCGGCATACGTCATCATTTCGTTCAAAATCTTATGAAAATCTTGCAACCAATAAACTGTTCTAATTCCAGAAACCTGAAATGCACGTTCTTTAGTTAGTTTTTCACCTTCCCAAACTGCAATA
Source organism: Flavobacterium sp. PLA-DH12 (assembly GCF_059511845.1). Lineage (NCBI taxonomy): Bacteria > Pseudomonadati > Bacteroidota > Flavobacteriia > Flavobacteriales > Flavobacteriaceae > Flavobacterium > Flavobacterium sp. PLA-DH12. The sequence goes on along the minus strand of NZ_JCAMPD010000002.1, from coordinate 793 downwards.
TGTTCGTTGGTTTCTCTCAAGAAAAGCATTTCTCTCTGGTGCTCATAAGGCGCATCTGGAAATAAAAGTAAAACACTTTCTTCCTGATCTACACCGCTCAGGTAAAAAATATCTCTATGCTGCGCAAACGGCAAAGTACTGTCGGCACTAACTGGGTAAATGTCATTTGAGTTGAATACTGCAACAGAGTTAGGTTTCATTTCAGCCATGAACTTTCTGCGGTTTTTTACAAAAAGAGCGCTGTTTATTTGATGATATTTCATAATTATTTCGTTTTTGAACTTCGAATTTCAAAATTAATGATTTTTGAATTAGTGGCGTATAGCAGATTTATTAAAGTTTTCTTATTTATTGTTTTTGCCACGAAGGCGCTAAGGCACAAAGTTTTTTTAATCGCAAAAGGCGCTAAGGTTTACGCAAAGTGCGCAGGAGATTTTTACTCACAAAGATGCGAAGTCGCAAGTTTTTTGAGCAAAGAACGCAAAGTATAAGTTTTGTTTTGTCTTCCTGAGCGAAGTCGAAGGATCTGCGCAAAGTATTTACCCAATCTTGTCATCTCGACGAAGGAGAGAACACACTCGTAACTCTGCAAAGATTGGCAATTTTATCTCACGCAGATTTAGCAGATTTGGCAGTTTTTTTCTTTTCAAATTTACGATTAACCACAATCTTGTCATTTCGATTTCTATGATAAAACCAAATCTTTTTCATAAAAGGTTTGTTTTTTTATTACTGCAAAAACTCTATGTATTATTTTGTTTCTAACAGCATTTAAAACACTCATTTTGTTTTT
>NZ_JCAMPD010000019.1:0-5401 GCF_059511845.1 Flavobacterium sp. PLA-DH12 | reverse complement strand
GAAACGATACTTCTCTAAATAGTTCCTCTCTAATGTACAATCTTGACTATTATTTCTCATCGTAACAAAATTTATTAAATTTAAATTTTGTTACCGAAATATCTAACCTTTACAATTTCGACGGAGGAGAAATCTTCGCAAGTAACTCTACAAAGATTGGAAACATACTATACCGAGCTTCTCGCGAAGATTTCTCCTCCGTCGAAATGACAAGATTGCGCAAAAACCTTTGTCAAAGTTTTAAACTTTGACAAAGGTTACGGCGTAAACAAATGATTAATCCTTCTTATCCTGTTGTTCTGTCTGCACAAAACTTCCATTAACGGAACGATCTTCGGCATTCATTCCATTTGCCATTCCAAGCATAAAGGCCGTTATTATAATTATAAATTTTCTTTTTACCCAATGAAGAAGTGGTCGCTTAGATTGCTCCAAGCGAGAATTTTTATTTTGTTTATACATTTTAAAAATGATAAATGATTAGACATTATTGTATCATCTGTGCTTAGAAATAAATTTTCTTAAGCGCTGTATAAACTTTTATCGAAGTATTTTGAAGTGATTATTTCATTTATAAAAACAGATTGATTTATAAATGAAGTTAGATTTTGATGAAGCAGATTTTGAATTTTTAGCAGGTTCTTAATTTGAAAAGTAAAAACAGTTTCGGTTTTGAGAAAATTCAAAACATTTGAAAATCTTATTTCATTCCAAGAAACAGCTTGTCCCAATTTATATAAACGAGGACTTTTAAGCTCTATTTCTTTTCTTAAAATTACAAACGAAGATTGGTAATATTCTGCCGATTTAGATTGAGAATATAAAGTACCATCGCCCACAATCACAACAAAAGTCAGAAAGAGCGCGATTAAGTATTTTATATGTTTTTTCAATCTTTTAAGTTTTAGATTATAGAACGAAAATACGATTTTTATTCGTTCGGCACTTTTTTGGTTTCATTTTTATAGAGCAACAATCCTAATCCAAAAACAAAAACGAGACAGCTTAAAAACATCCAAACGCCATTTTTCAAAACAAAAAAAGAAAATCCCACAGCAACCGACCCCGCAATTACCATTAAAGATTTTACAGTTTCTGTTTTTATAAAAGCAAATGCATGCAAAGCCAAACCAAGAAAAAGCAAAGACGGACCAACAGCCACAAATGGATAAAAAATCAATGGAGAATTACTAATTTGCTGACTTAATCCCTCTTTTGAGATTTCGTTAATTCCGTAACTCGACATGATAAAATCGATTGTACAAAGGCCGATATGGGCAATAACACCTAAAGTTGTCAGTACAGAAGCAACAGCACTTATTTTGCTTTTAGGAAATGCATCATTAAATGACAATAAAAAACAAGCTCCAATTAAATTGAACCAATGCGCAAAATCTACTGAATCGCTTAAACTTGGCAAAAGTTTAGAAAAAAATAAATAACTGACTAGAAAAAAGACTAACCCAATCAAGCAACATTGTTTTGTATTCATAGTTTTCTCAACTTTTATTGTTTATAAATCGTAAACTTATTATGACTCAAAGTAAAACCCAAATTCTCATAAATCGCTACATTCTCAACTCGCTTTTTATTTGTGGTCACTTCGATACTTTTCAAATTATTTTTCTCAGAAAAATCCAAAATCTCATTTATTAATAATCGTCCAACGCCTTGACCACGATATTTTTGATGAATAAAAAACTCCTGAATCTCACCAACCAATCCGCAATGATGCAAAAGATTTTGAGTATGAAAACTAATAAATCCTACGCCTACGCCTTCATTTTCGTTTTCGGCAATGAGATACAGATTTTTTGGATTTAAGATGTTTTCACTGAATATCGTTTTGAAAACTTCAAAATCTAAAACTTCATTTTCGAGTTCGCAGATTGCTTTGTAGACGAAATCTAGATCTTTAGGTTCTATTTTTCTTATTTTCTGGTTTGATTTCATAATTTCTATATCAATTTAGACTGATAGCCATTCTAAAGTTATAAACTTATCACAATTGTCTCTCATATCTTCAGCCCAATCAACCAGTATTGCTGCACCTCCATTTTTAATTTCATTTCTAACTATATCATAATTTTCTTTTGCATCATCAGGTCCTAATCCTGCTAATTCAAAAACGATATATTTTGTTTTAGACAATGTTGTGTATAATGAAAGTAGTCTTTTAGAATTCCAGTGAAGTTCGTTTATTTTCGTCTTTTTATTAATCCATGGAATTTCATAAATTTTTTGGATAAATTCACTTTCTAGATTTGCTCTTTTCTTTAAATATTCACCAACTTTTATTGGAAAAAACAATCTTCTAAATTTTGATTCTCTAAAATAATCTACGTAAGTCAGCGACTTTGTGACAATCACATTTTCATTTTTTATTTTTCCAGTAAAAGCATTAACTAATTCCGTTTTAATATCTTGAAAATGAGCTCCACCATACAAATACAAGACAACCAGCTCTCCTTCTCTTAACTCAAAAGGCGGTATAAAATACTCCTTGGTTCTTATTCCTTTACTTTCTATTAATAGCTCTTTCATTTCTCAAGACGTTCAAATTTCTGTTTATATTTTTGAAGATACTTATTCCATTCCTCATGATTTTTATAAACAGAAAAAGCAAAATCAACTGTTTCTTTGCTGAAATGATTTCCAAAAATATTCTCCAAATATTCTATCCCAGCATCAATTACTTGTTTTAAAACCTGCAATTTATCAATTCCATTTGCTTCGCAGGCTTGATCGAGCCATAATCCTTTTCCAATTTTCACATATTCTACAAGAAGGTTTTCTGTTATAAATTGAGGAGGAACATCGTTTATATCTGGTTCATGTCTTCCGTTTTTAAAAACTAACAGAATTAGTTCTTCCGAATAATAATCTTCTGGAATTAATCCCAGCATTGTACCATTTTCAGCTGCTCTAAAAAAAAGTTCTTTGGTGATAAATTCATCAGGAATTACCTTAATCGCAAAACCATCTTTATTCACTAATTTCTCGCAGAGCTCAGAAGTTATTAAATCCTGATTGATAAATGGTAAAGCATAAAATGTAATATTTAATGCTAAATTGCAAAGCTCTTCGGTTTTAAACTGCTCTGGAACAAGTTTAAGATCTCTATAATTTGCCAAAACACGATCGCGCCAATATTCATAAGTTTTAGCTGGCGGATTATTTTGTTTTAAAACCAATTCGCCTCTTGCCAAATCTCGTTCTAATTCTTCAAAAGTTTCAATTAACGGATTATCGAGTAATTTTCGAAGTTCGTTTGAGATAATCTCATCGTCAGTTTCATCATCATATTCACATTCGTTTTTCGGATCAATTTCATCTCTGTCATTATAATAAAACAAGTCTATTTTCTTTTGCCCAAATGATGTATTATGATCTGTTACGATAAAAACTGGTGAATTTATCGAACCCGAACAATTGAAACTTCCGTGATTATAATATGTCATGACGACTTCTTTTGCTGTAACATTTCCCTTTACTTCAACATTCGCTCCGCCAAGCAAAAGACTTTGACAATTTACGCTTCCGTCAATGAAAACATACGGACCATAATCTCCTTCGGCATTAATAATTGAACCGTTTACAGAGAAATTTCCATTTATAAAAATGCCTTCAATTCTTATTTCTTCAATACTTTTAGTTGGAAGATTTAGCAAATTGGCCAACCATTTTTTCTCTTTATTTTCATAAAGATCTAAATAAAAACTTCTTTCAAAATTGACATCTTCTTCTGCAGTAAGAAAAAAATCCTCGTCTTCCCATTCACCAAAATAATCAAACTTTTCATCTTCAGTTAAAAAAGGATATTTGTTCTTGATTTCGGCTATTGTAATTAATTTGAAATTCGAAGTCTGCATTTTATTGGTATTAAATCTAAGTGATTTTTTGAATATCAAGATTACACAATTCTGAATTCAAAACCAATTCGATAGTCAGAAAAATTGTATTTTTACTCCACAAAAAAGAACTTGCAACTGCAAACTTGTTTTCTGCATAAACCAAAAATGTAAAAGAATTTTAAATATCTTTGAATCATGAGCACAGCAATAAAACCAAAACATATCGGTAGAAACATTAGCCGAATTAGAGAACTGAGAGATATGAAGCAGGAAGCGCTTGCTATTGCGCTTGGTGTTAGCCAGCAATCTATTTCTAATCTCGAAGGAAGTGAAAACGTTGATGACGAAAAACTAAGCAGAGTTGCAGAAGCTTTGGGAGTCACACCTGAAGCAATAAAAAACTTTTCTGAAGATGCTGTTTTTAATATTATTGGGAATACTTTCGAAATAGAAAACAATACTGGCTCTTCAGTAATAAGTCATGGATGTACTTTTAATCCGATTGATAAACTTATTGAATCTTACGAAGAGAATAAAAAACTTTACCAACAATTAATTGAAGCTGAAAAAGAGAAAGTAGCGCTTTTGGAGAAGTTACTTGATAAGAAATAGAAATTTATTTTTATAAAAAGAAAAAAACCGAAGTTTTTAATTTAAAGCTTCGGTTTTTTTATCAATTTAACTTGTAAAGCAAATCCTAAACATTTATATTATGAAATCTATTTTTTAAAGTTCATTCAACCAAACAATCCATTTTTCTTGAAGAATAAGTAAATCTTTCGGAGTTGATTTCATCGAAACTGAACCAAAATTTTCTCCCGTTACAGCTGTTAGCAATCTGTTTGCTCTTCCAGCAATTGTGAATAAATCATCATTTACTATCAATCCATGCCCATAGCTTTTTAAATCTCCACTTTCGATTCTTTCAAATATCATCAAATCGGCACTGTTCACAAGACCAACTTCTTTTTTGTTTGTTATTCGATTTATTAATTGTGGAATTATCTTTTCGTAATTAAAAGCTATCCAATATTCAGCATCAAACAAATACCCATATTCCTGATTATTATCGATTTTATCTAAAATAAATTCCATTGAATGATTTTTCATCTTTTCTTTATTGCTTTCATCAAGCCAATTGAATTGTTTTTTTTGTTCATCTATTGCATTTTGAAACTTCTGAGAAATCTTTGGATCTTTTGGAAATTTCAAGTTTAAAGCATTAGTCTGCGCAAATGAAATATTGGAGATAAATATTAAAATAAGGAGATTTTTCATTCCGTTGTTAGGTTTAGAATATTATTAGCCAATATACAAAATCGTTTAAAAGATAATTAAATGTAAATCTGCATAAAACAAAAATCGCCAATCTTTGTAGAGTTACTTGCGGAGATTTCTCGTTCCTCCTTTAGATTTGTTTTTTTAATTTTAAGTAGATTTATGATTGAGAAAGGAAGCAAAAGTAAACTATTCGTTCCTCTGAGCTTGAGACTCATATTTCGATTAAGACTTTAGCTTCCCTTTTATCAAAGACTCAGATAGAAATT
>NZ_JCAMPD010000018.1:0-7555 GCF_059511845.1 Flavobacterium sp. PLA-DH12 | reverse complement strand
AATATTTATATTACTATAATCACGAAAGACCACATCAGGGAATTGATGGAAAAAAGCCAATTGAAATGATAAATCCGTTACCGAAATAAGTGACTTTTACAATTTCGACGAAGGAGAAATCTTCGCAAGTAACTAGACAAAGATTTGAACCTAGCATGATGATTTTTTTAGATGCTTAATTTATAGCTCTCGCAGATTTGGCAGATTTTGGAGAAAAAAATAAATCTGCTCAATCAGCTAAATCTGCGAGAGAAAATTAAAAAAATAAATACCTACAAGGTTTTGAAAACCTTGCAGGAAAACGAAAAAATGAAATACATTAAATACATACTTCTCTTCACAACGCTTTGTCTTAAAGCGCAAATCCCTGCGCTTGATAATTATAATCAGGTTTGGACAACGCAGAGCCAGAATTCGTCAGAATCGATGCCTTTGGGTGGCGGTGATATTGGTATGAATGTTTGGGTAGAGAAAGGTGATTTGTATTTCTATTTTTCCCGAAGCGGAACTTTTGACGAACATAATACTTTATTGAAATTAGGACGTGTAAAAGTGACTTTAACGCCGAATCCATTTGCAGGAAAAGAAGGGTTTCTTCAGGAATTAAAATTGAAAGACGGTTATGTTTTAGTTGGGCAAAACAACACAAAAATCAAACTTTGGGTTGATGTTTTTAAACCGATTATTCATGTCGATTTAGAAAGTAAAAATGCTTTGCAAATGACAGCTTCGTATGAAAGCTGGCGTTATCAAAGCCGTTATCCGAAAGGAAAAGAAAATAATGCCAATTCTTATAAATGGGCGCCTCAGGGAGAACTTATTACGTATAAAGATTCTATTTCGTTTGAAAATAACGGAATCAAATTTTACCACAGAAACAGAGAAAATACTGTTTTTGATGTAGCGGTAAAACAGCAGAAAATGGAATCGGTAAAAGATCAAATGCTGAATCCGATTGCGAATCTGACTTTTGGTGGATTCATGAAAGGCGATAACTTAAAACCAGACGGAACATATCTTGGGAAATATCAAGATACCGATTTTAAAGGTTTTAAATTAACAAGTATAAAACCATCCAAAAAACATTCGTTAGAAATTTATTTAAATACCAATCAATCTGATTTTTATACTTGGGATAATGGATTGAAAAGTTTGATTTCGGCAAACAAAAACACAGCAAAACAAGCAGAAAAAAACACTCAAAAATGGTGGAATACTTTCTGGAACCGCAGTTTTATTTTTACTCAAAAAAATCAATCGACTGCGAAAGATTCGGTGTATCAAATTGGGCAGAATTATCAGTTGTTCCGATACATGCTCGGATGTAATGCGTACGGAAAATATCCGACCAAATTCAATGGCGGACTTTTTACAGTTGATCCTGTTTACACCAATAAAGATCTGAATTTTACGCCCGATTTTAGAAATTGGGGAGGAGGAACTATGACAGCTCAAAACCAGCGATTGGTTTATTTTCCGATGATAAAAAGTGGTGATTTTGATATGATGAAATCACAATTGGATTATTATTTGAGTTTGCAGAAAAATGCCGAATTAAGGAGCAAAGTTTACTGGAATCACAATGGAGCATCATTTACAGAGCAATTAGAAAACTTTGGACTTCCAAATCCAGCTGAATACGAATGGAAACGTCCCGCAGATTACGATCCGGGAATGGAATATAATGCGTGGCTGGAATATGAATGGGATACCGTTTTAGAATTCTGCCAAATGATGTTGCAGCCAAAGGAATATGCAGGAGAAGACATTCAAAAATACAATCAATTTATTATAAGCTGTCTTCGTTTTTTCGATGAACATTATCAATATTTAGCAAAGCAGAGAGGTAGAAAAGCTTTGGACGGAAACGGGAAATTAATTCTTTTTCCGGGTTCTGGTGCAGAAACGTATAAAATGGCGAATAATGCCAACAGTACAATTTCGGCATTGCAAATAATTACAGAAAGTCTTTTAAACCTTTCGGGAAGTCAATTGTCTAAAGAAGACGTTGAATATTTAAAAACATTTCAAACTAGAATTCCGCCTTTGAATTTTGGGCAGATTGAAAATCATAAAGTTTTGCTTCCTGCCAAAACATGGGAAAGGGTTAATAATTCGGAAGTGCCACAATTATATCCTGTTTATCCTTGGGGAATTTATGGTATTGGAAAACCTGATTTGGAAACAGCGTTGAATACTTGGAAATACGATCCTGATGCTTTAAAATTTAGAAGTCATATAGGTTGGAAACAAGATAATATTTTTTCGGCTCGTTTGGGATTAACTGAAGAAGCGATGAAATACAATACACTTAAAATGGCGAATTCAGAAAGACGTTTTCCAGCTTTTTGGGGACCTGGTTTTGATTGGGTTCCAGATCATAATTGGGGCGGGTCAGGAATGATTGGCATGCAGGAAATGCTTTTGCAGGAAGCAGACGGAAAAATCTATCTTTTTCCAGCGTGGCCAAAAGATTGGAACGTTCATTTTAAATTACACGCCAAACAAAATACCACAATTGAAGCCGAACTCATGAATGGAGAATTGAAGGTTTTAAAAGTAATTCCAGAAGAAAGAAAAAAAGACATTATAAATCTGTTAGGAAAATCTGAAGCAGAGAAAACGAAATTAAACTAACTATTGCTAATTAAAATGATAAAGAAATTAATAAGTGCTGCAGTTTTGTCCATGCTTTTGACCACAAACGGACAAGCACAATCAGTTCAAAATACTGATAAACAAATTGTAAAAGTTGACTTTGATTTTTTTCAAAGAAGACTAGAAGAAGTTCACGATCCGAGTTATGATTCGTGGGTGATTAATGAAGGAAAAGAAGCTGAAAAATCATTTAATAATGTGTCATTTAAGCTAAAAGGAAACTTTACTTCAAAGTGGTATAAAGTTGGAATGAATGCTCCATTTTATAACAAATTAGGAAGTGACGGATTGGTTACGAATGAAAATCTAGAATTGAAAATTAGCGGATTGAAATCGGGAAAACATACGCTTTTGACTTTTCATAATGCTTTTGATGTGATTACAGGAAAAACTTTTTCTCCAATCAAAATCTATGTAAACGGAAAACTTCAAGAAACAGTAAATGCAAGTCAGAGAGCCAATGCTAAAATTGATGCTTCAATGGCGTATATTACTTTTAATGCAGAGAAAGGAAAAGATGTAATTGTTCGTTTTGAAATTGATCCAACTTCAAACCCTGATATTGTAAAACAGATTGTAATTAACGGTTTTGAGATTGATACGCCAAATTTAATGAATCAGGCTAGAACTCCTGAACCAAAAAATAGAGACGAACATGTTGAAGTGGGCAAAACTTTAACTCTAAAATGGGACGCTGTAAAAAATGTGGCATCGCATAAAATATATTTCGGTGAAGACAAAAATGCAGTAGAAAACGCAACAGAATCTTCAAAAGAATTTAAAGGAAAACTGACTGAGAAATCATATACGGTTTCTGATTTATATTCGGGAACAACTTATTATTGGAGAGTCGATGAAGTGGATAATAATGGCGAAGTTACATTAGGAAATGTATGGTCGTTTAAACCTGCTCAATTGGCTTTTCCAGGTGCAGAAGGTTACGGACGTTACGCTGTTGGAGGTCGTGGCGGAAAAGTAATTGAAGTGACTAATTTAAATGACGATGGCCCAGGAAGTTTACGCGATGCAATCAATCAGGAAATTGGTCCAAGAACGATTGTTTTTACTGTTTCGGGAAATATCAAACTGGCTTCTAGATTAGTAGCAAATCAACCTTATATCACTATTGCGGGACAAACGGCTCCGGGAGAAGGAATCACGATCAGCAGAGCGCCAATTGGGTTGACAGGAAATGATGGTGTAATTCGATTCTTAAAAGTGAGAATCGGAGGCGGAACTACTTTTGACGGAATGGGATTAACAGGTGCTGATTATAGTATTATTGATCACTGTTCGATCAGCTGGACAATTGATGAATCGTTTAGCTCACGTGGAGCGCATCATATTACTTTACAAAGAACTTTAATTTCTGAAGCGTTAAACATTGCGGGACATGATAAATATCCTGCAGGAAAAATGCATGGTTTTGCAGCAACAATTGGTGGAGATATTGGTAGTTTTCATCACAATTTATTGGCGCACAACCAAGGTCGTAACTGGAGTATCGGAGGCGGTTTAAACGGTGATGGTTATTACACTGGAAGACTGGATATTACAAACAATGTAGTTTACAATTGGGGAGGAAGAACAACTGACGGTGGTGCAAACGAAGTAAATTTTGTAAACAATTTTTATAAACCGGGCGCTTCAACTACCATATTTGTAGCGCTAAATGCGCAACACGAAGGTGTCGGAAAAGGAATGCAGCGTTACTATTTTAACGGAAATATTATGCCAGGCTACTTTGATGAGAAATCTCAGGATAAAGGCAGAAAATCTACTATAAGCCATAATGAGAAAGTAGATTATGAAACTTTTGTAGACAAACCATTTTTTCCTTCTTACGTAGAAACGCAATCAGCTAAAGAGGCGTATAAAAATGTACTTTCAGATGTTGGTGCCAATCAGCCGTTTTTTGATAAACACGATAATAGAATTGTAGACGAAACTTTAAAAGGAACTTTCACTTACAAAGGCAGTAAAAGCGGTTTAGGCGGTATGATTGATAACGAACAAGATGCAGGAGGATGGCCAAATTTTGCTTCAGAAACTCGTCCGACAGATTGGGATACAGATCATGATGGATTGCCAAATTGGTGGGAAAAAGCTTTTGGTTTAAACGAAAATTCAAAAGCAGGAGATTTCTCAGATGCAAATCAAGATACAGACAAAGACGGATTTACGCAGTTGGATAATTATTTAGACTGGTTGGCTCAACCTCATTATTTTGTGAATTCGGGAGAGAAAAAGACTTTAAGTGCTCCAGATTATTTTAAAGGCTATGAAAACAAACCAGTTTATACTTTTTCTGATCTTAAAAATGGAAAAGTAGTTTTAAAAGGAAAAGAAATTCAATTTACAGCTGTTGAAAAAGGATTTGCTTCTTTCGTGCTAACAGTAAAAGATGCAGAGGGAGATTCAATGAGCAGAACCATTAATTTCTTTGCAAAATAAATTATTAAACCATATAAGTGATATAAGATATTATAAGTTTAACTTAAATCTGTACTGCGAAAGTTTAAAAAGGTTAGTTTAAATGAACTTATATTGCTTATATGGTTCAAAATTATAAAAGAATGAAAAAAATATTAAATGTTTCCCTAGGATTGTTTTTTGTTAGCACCGTAATCTTTGCACAGAATAAAGGTTTGGTTGCGAATTCAGAAAGTCCGTATTCTAAATTGCAAAGCGTTGGCCTGCAAGACGTAAAATGGACAAACGGATTCTGGAAAGAACAGTTTGATGTAGAAACCAAAAACACTTTGCCGTATATGTGGGATTTGTATCATAACGATGAGATTTCGCATGCTTACAAAAACTTCGAAATTGCTGCAGGTTTAAGCAAAGGAACTTTCAAAGGGCCTTCGTTTCATGATGGTGATTTCTATAAAATTTTTGAAGGAATGGCAGCAACGTATGCCGTTACAAAAGATAAAAAACTCGATGCTGAAATGGATAAAGCGATTGCGCTTTTCGCGAAAGTACAGCGTAAAGACGGTTATATTCATACGCCAGTTTTAATCGATGAACGCTGGGGAACTTTAGGACCAGAAGAAGTGAAAAAACAATTGGGTTTTGAAAAATACAATATGGGACATTTGATGACTGCAGCCTGTATTCATTATCGTGCTACAGGAAAAACAAATTTCCTCAATATAGCAAAAGGTGTTGCCGATTTCTTGTATGATTTCTACAAAAAAGCTTCACCAGAATTGGCTCGAAATGCGATTTGCCCGTCTCATTATATGGGAATTGTCGAAATGTATAGAACGACTAAAAATCCGAAATATCTGGAATTAGCCAATAATCTAATCGATATTCGCGGAACAACAAATGATGGAACAGATGATAATCAGGACAGAGTGCCGTTTAGACAGCAGACTACCGCAATGGGTCACGCTGTAAGAGCAAATTATCTTTATGCGGGAGTAGCCGATTTGTATGCCGAAACGGGAGAAAAGAAGTTGTTAGACAATTTAGAATCCATTTGGGATGATGTAACGTATCGTAAAATGTACATTACGGGCGGTTGTGGTTCTTTATACGATGGAGTTTCGCCAGACGGAACTTCTTATGATCCAACTGTAGTACAGAAAATTCACCAAGCCTACGGAAGAGCTTTTCAATTGCCAAATGCAACGGCTCATACCGAAACCTGTGCTAATATTGGAAATGTGTTATGGAACTGGAGAATGCTTCAAATTACAGGAGATGCTAAATATGCTGACATCGTTGAATTAGCATTATACAATAGTGTGCTTTCTGGAATGGATTTAGAAGGAGAAAAGTTTCTTTATAATAATCCGCTGAATGTTTCTAATGATTTACCGTTTCACCAAAGATGGGGAAATGAACGAGAAGGTTATATCGCATTATCCAACTGTTGTGCACCAAACGTAACGAGAACAATTGCCGAAGTTGGAAATTACGCTTACAATATTTCGAAAGAAGGTTTGTATGTCAATTTATACGGAAGTAATCAGTTGAAAACAAAATCTTTGAATGGTGAAGAAATCGAGATCGAGCAGCAAACCAATTATCCTTGGGACGGAAAAATAACGTTGAAAATTGTAAAAGCTCCTAAAGATTTGCAAAATTTCTTTTTAAGAATTCCGGGCTGGAGTCAGAATGCTGAAGTTTCTGTTAATAATTCGAAAATTACAGATAAAATCGTTTCAGGAACTTATTTGAAATTAAACCAAAAATGGAAAAAAGGGGATGTGATTGAATTGAATCTTCCAATGCCAGTTGAGTTAATGGAAGCGAATCCGTTGGTTGAAGAAGTAAAAAATCAGATAGCTGTAAAAAGAGGGCCATTAGTTTACTGTTTAGAATCAGATCAGCTTCCTTCGAAAATAAGTGTTAATGATGTGGCTTTAAATTTGAAATCGAATTTCGCAACAAACAATTTTACCTTGAATAATAGAAACTTAGTAAGCATTGATGCTGAAGCTATTATAAATTCTAACAACTCGTGGAATAAATCTTTATACAAACCGCTTTCTTCTAAAAATGAGGATACTGTACAGGTAAAATTGATTCCGTATTTTGCGTGGGGAAATAAAGGAAAAGGTGAAATGACAGTTTGGATGTCGCATTAAGTTTTTGACAAGGATGAAACGGATTTACGTTGTAAAGACGCGGATTATAAGCGGATTTTTAAATTTGTCATAGAAGTATAAACGCAAAGTTTGTCATTTCTACGAAGGAGAAATCTTCGCAAGTAGCTCGACAAAGATTGGTGATTAAGATTGCGGGGTTCTAGTGTGATTCCTCGTTCCTCCTTTAGATTTGTTTTTTAAATTTTAAGTAGATTTATGATTGAGAAAGGAAGCAAAAGTAAACTATTCGTTCCTCTGAGCTTGAGACTCATATTTCGATTAAGACTTTAGCTTCC
>NZ_JCAMPD010000017.1:0-36174 GCF_059511845.1 Flavobacterium sp. PLA-DH12 | reverse complement strand
TAAATAGTTCCTCTCTAATGTACAATCTTGACTATTATTTCTCATCGTAACAAAATTTATTAAATTTAAATTTTGTTACCGAAATATCTAACCTTTACAATTTCGACGAAGGAGAAATCTTCGAAAGTAGCTCCTCAACAGTATGCAAATCTTTGTAGAGTTTCTCGTGAAGATTTGCTTCGCCAGTTCGCTATCGCTCGAGTCTCCTTCGTCGAAATGACAAACTGTTGGCTTTGTCGCAGTGAAACTGGTGGCTTTATTGAGAACTCCATAATTGAATAAGATTATACAAGCTTCAATTTATAAGTCACAAAAGACTGCGCCAAAAGGCCTGCTTTGGTATAATTGGAAACTCGAATTCTGGCATTTCCAATTTCGTAATACGGTGTGTTTTTTAGCTTTTTTAATAATTTTTTATAATAAACATAAGCGGTATAAACTCCAAATTTGGCTTCGATAGGCAACTTTACAATTCCTTGGTAGGCAATTCTAAAATCTTCTTCAATTTCTTTTATAATTTGATTTTTTGAATCTTCGTTGAAGTTATTCAGATTAATGCCAGGAAAATAAGAACGGTTTAAAATGGTATTATCGTCTTTCAAATCCCTAAGAAAATTTACTTTCTGAAAAGCCGATCCTAAACGCATGGCTTCGTATTTCAGCTGTTCGTATTTGTGCTCTTTTCCAGTTACAAAAACTTTTAGGCACATGAGACCCACAACATCGGCAGAACCATAAATGTAATCGATGTACTCGGTTTGTGTTTGGTAATTCGATTTTATGAGATCCATTTTCATGCTTTTTAACAATGCCTGAACCAAGTCGTCGGTAATATTATATTCTTTTACCGTTTGCTGGAAAGAATTCAAAATTGGGTTTAAGCTGATGCCTAATTCCATAGCTTTATAATATTCTTTTTCAAAATCTTCAATTAGGTATTCTTTTTCGTAGCCATGAAATGAATCTACAATTTCATCGGCAAAACGAACAAATCCGTAAATGCTGTAAATAGCATCACGAATACTTGGCGAAAGCATTTTTACAGCAAGAGAAAATGAAGTGCTGTAATTTTTGGTAACCAATTTGCTGCATTTGAAAGAAACGGCGTCGAATAGTGATTTCATTTTTTAAGATCTAAAAGATTTTTGAATTAATTCAGCTGCTAGTTTTCCTGAAATTAAGGCAGGCGGAACACCTGGACCAGGAACGGTTAATTGTCCTGTAAAATATAGATTCCTGACTTTTTTGCTTTTCAATTTTGGTCTCAAAAAAGCCGTTTGCAATAAAGTATTGGCCATTCCGTAAGCATTTCCTTTGTAGGCATTATAATCGGCAACAAAGTTATTTTTACAGAATGATCTCTTAAAGATAATGTTATTTTTAATTTTTTGCTGGGTAAGTTCTTCAAAACGAGAAATGATTTTTTCAAAATATTCTTCTCTCAGTTCTTCAGTATCTTCGATTCCTGGCGCAAGCGGAATTAAGAAAAAACCAGATTCCATTCCGGCTGGCGCTGCAGTTTTGTCTGTTATAGATGGAAAGTTGGCATAGAATAATGGGGCTTCAGGCCACTTCGGTTGATCATAAATAGCTGCTGCGTGCTGATTGAAATCGACATCAAAAAACAAAGCATGATGCGAAATGTTTTCTATTTTTTTATCAAAACCAATAAAAAATAGGAGAGAAGAAGGTGCAAAAACTCTGTTTTTCCAATATTTTTCAGAATACATTCTGTCTTCGCTGTCAAGTAAAGTTTCAGAATGCTGATAATCTGCTCCGCTTAAAACAATATCAGCTTTTAAATTCTCACCGTTAATTACGATTCCAGTTGCAGTTTTATTCTCAACAATAATTTTTTCTATTGGTGAATTGGTTTTAATTGTAACGCCAAGTTCTAAAGCCAGTTTTTCGATTCCTCGAATAACATCAAACATTCCTGTTTTTGGATGCCAAGTTCCGAGACCGAAATCGGCATAATTCATAAAATTATAAAATGAAGGGGTTTTGTTTGGTTTTGCTCCAAGAAATAAAACCGGAAACTCCAAAATCTGAATTAACCTTTCATTTTTAAAATTTTTGCGAATATCAGCACTTACATTCTTGAAAAATTGATCAAGCTTTAATGCGGTTTCTTTAGTAATTAATTCGAGAGGGGAAATTCCTGGGCGATAAACTAAATTTTTAATCGCAATATCATAATTGCTTTTGGCTTGATCAATAAAGTTTTGCAGTTTTTGACCGCTTCCTTTTTCTATGGTTTCAAAAGTGCGTTTTATTTCTTGAAGATTGTCGTAGATACTGATAAAATCATTGATCCCAAAATAAACCCTATATGCAGGATTTAATTTTATCAGCTCATAATAATCAGAAGGTTTTTTATCGAAATCCTGAAAAAAGCGTTCAAACACATCTGGCATCCAATACCAGCTTGGTCCCATATCAAAAGTAAAACCATCTTCTTTAAATTGTCTTGCACGCCCGCCAATTGTATCGTTTTTTTCGTAAACAGTAACCGTGTTTCCTTGTTGAGCAAGGTAACATGCGGCTGCTAAAGAAGAGAAGCCTGAGCCTATTATTTGGATAGTTTTTCTCATTTGTTTAACAAATATAAGAAAAACTTAAACAAAAATAAATTAAAGCATGTTAATAGTTTCTTCCATGGAATCGAAAATGCGGATTCTGTCGCTAAGGACTTTTTGGTCAATGTGTTCGACCATTTTACCCATAAGCCAGATCTCGTTGTTTTCCTGCAATAATTTCTGTCCCATCGATTTTACATATTGATTGATTACGCTTCTGTCTGGCTGAACAGTCATAAAAGAAATAAACGTAATATTCTCAAAGTGTTTGGTCAAATCCTGAAGGTTTTCAATCGGCATGCTTTCTCCAAGATAAATGGTTTTGTAACCTTTATCAAGGATCTCATATTGCAAGTACAATAATCCGATCTGGTGAATTTCGTTTAACGGAAGTGATAAAACAAAAATGCGATCGGTTTTGATTGGTTTTCTTATCTGAAGACTTTCTGTGTAAATTAAGATTTTCTGCTTAATTAAATGACTCATAAAATGTTCATTTGCAGGAGTGATGGTTTCAGATTGCCACAATAATCCAAGCTCTTTTAAAAGCGGTAAAAAATGTTCTTTAAAAACTTCTTTAAATGTTTTTTCTGTAATAAGCCAATCGAATGTATTAAAGAATAACTCTTGATCAAAATTCATCATCGCCATTTTAAAAGAGGTGATAGCGTAGTTTTGAGAGTTTTTCTTCGAGATTATTTCGCGTACCAGTTGTGGTATCTTTTCTTCAGGATATGTTGCAATTTTAGAAATCTTATATCCGTATTCGTGCAGTAACGTAATATTTAAAAGTTTCTGCAGATTATGAAGGTTGTAAAATCTAATATTAGTATCGGTTCGCATTGGTTCAAGGATGTTGTATCTCTTTTCCCAGATGCGTATGGTATGCGCTTTTATTCCAGATAAGTTCTCAAGATCTTTAATACTGAAAACAGTTTTAATATTGTTTATCATTTTTCGCGATTAAGTCAACAAATGTAAAATAAAATCTTAGATTCGACCTTAAAACTACATTAAAAAGATAGAGGATTAGAGGTTTACGTATTTAAAATATATTATTTACCTAAAATCAGGTATAAAATTTTTAAGAAATATATTACTTTGATAAAAAAGAACGGTCTGCATATTTTTGATATGCAGACCGTTTTTAATCTTTAGACGCTATTATTTACAAAAAGTAGCTTTATTTTTTATAGCACTCTGACTTCCAAGCTCAATTGCTTTGCTGAAATCTTTGCAAGAGTTTTTCTTATCGCCAATTTTGTTGTAAGCCAAACCTCTTAGGTTGTAAGCAACGTAATCTTTCGGATTTAAACCTAAAGAAGCTGTACAATCGTCAATAGTTCCTTGATAGTCTTGTAATTTGTAATTTACATTAGCTCTTCCTGTAAAGGCGTCGGCATTCATGCTGTCTAGTTCGATTGTCTTGCTAAAGTCGGCTTGAGCTCCTTTTAAGTCGTTTAGCTTGAATTTTGCCACGCCACGATTTTGGTACGCTTCGACAAATTTAGAATTCATGCTAATGGCTTTCGTGTAATCGGCAATTGCGCCTTTTGTGTTGCCAGCTTCAGCTTTTTTTATGGCTTTGTCAAAATAGCCAGTTGCAGATTGTGCCCAGATAGAGCAAGACATCATGATGAGTGATGCTAATAGTAGGTTTTTCATAAAACTAATTTGGGATTAGTGATTTAATTATTTCCCAACGAATTTATGAAAGTTTTTATTTTGTAAGAGATTTTCTTTCTGAATAATATTTAGTAAATAGAGAGACAGTAAGAGGGGGTTGAGAAGTTTTTAGAATTCAATATATTCTAAAAACAAAAAAAGGCCAAGTAAAAATAATTACTTGACCTTTTGTGACCCGACTGGGGCTCGAACCCAGGACCCCATCATTAAAAGTGATGTGCTCTACCGACTGAGCTATCGAGTCTTCATTTCTTCAATGAGGGTGCAAATATAAGGACTTTATTTAGCTTAACAACCCTTTTTTTTAATGAATTTTTAAATAAATTTTCTTTATAGGTGTAAGTGTTTGTTTTGTAGTTGAATATATTTTGATGTAATGGCGTTGATTGTCGAGAAATGTACGGTTTTTAGGTAAAATTTAATTATTTTAAAGGTAAAGATGGGAAGTTGTTGAAAAAAATTAGAACAGCTTAGAAATAGTTTTATATTAGCTGTTTAAATGCCTTTAATTTTTCAAAATAGAGAAGGTATTCAGGTTGTATTATGTATAGTAAGTTTGTTATATGCTAAAAATGGGAATGTGTAGGTTTTTTAAAAATCTAATAGTTATAATGGTTTTGACTAGTTGTCAAAATTCAAAAAAAGAAATCTATTCTTCACTTGAAAAATTTGATAGTTCTTTAGATTCGCTAATTGTTGGTAAAGTTTATGATAAACCGAAAATGTTGGTTTTTCAAGCGGATACTTTATATGGTAATCCAAAAGTTATTAAAGAAACTTGTTATCAGCTTATCGAAAATGATTCTATTAAGGTAGATGCCAATTGTCATTTGTATAAATTTAGAAATAATGAATTGATAATAAATTCAACAGAGACAGCGCTTGGAGAAAAATTTGTGCAAAAATTTATTTATTTCAAGGATAAAATTGATAATAAGTTAGTTGATGACTTGAGAAAAATCAAATCTGATACTGTTTATTTTGGATGTCTTAGAAAATATGATGAAGCAGGGAATTTATTGAAAAAAGTGAATAATAGTAATTGGATAGAAATTCAAAAAAATGGAGTGCCAGTTACTGGTGAAAACCGTGTTTTGGAAGTTTATAAACATAATAGGGACAATACTATAACTACATGGAGAAAAGAATATTTTAAAGAACAATATAATGTAGATAGCTTAAAGAGTGTTAATGTGGAAGAATTTACTGTTAGTAAATTTAATGCTTGGGATTTGGATAAAAAAAGCTATTCGTACAAAGTGGATAAATATGGCAACTGGGTAGTTAAAAAAAGCAATAGAAAAGAGAATCCAGATGTTTATTATAGAGAAATAATATATTAATTTTTAAATGTTTAGATTCTACTATTTTCTCGTTCATTTATTTCGTCAATTGCACTTTGAATAAAATATTTTAAATCATTACTTCTTGTTTTTTTTAACTCTGCTTCCAATGTTTCTAATGACTTTATTGTTCCAGTAGATCTAAGGGTTGCGCAAATCATACCTTTAGTATGCTGATCACTAGTCTTCAATTTTAGAATTAAAATTTCTTCTAAATCTTTGTGCTCTGAGTTTTGTAAGGCGCTAAGTGCGTCAATCCTATTCTGATATGTTCCATTTAATAGTAATTGTTTAAGATAGTCAATATTTAGAGAGTCTGGTTTTCTCAACTTATTAAGCCTGCTTAAAACAGTTGTAATTACTTCTTCTTTGTCAGTTTTTTTGAGTTCTGAAATTAAAAAGTCAAAAAGTTCATAATCTTTACAGTTTACGCATAAACTGCTTAAACATCTTAAAACGTATTGTTTATATTGGAAAAAATCTTTGTCCTTAAGTAATTCGATAAGTTCTGGCTTTAAGGTTATATCACTTAATTCATCCGAAACCCTGTAAGCAAACCAACTAGAATAATCTTCACTTTCAAAAGATTGGTCTCGTTTCTGCTTTTTAATGATATTATTTGAAATAAAATTTTTGCTTCCCATTTCAATAATTAGAGTCTTTGCATCAGAAGACTTTAACTTAGAAATCAAGTTTTCTTTGTCTTCTTTAACTTTTTCATCTAAACTTTTAAATAGTCCAAATAGCATAATTTTGTTTTTATTTAAAATTTCTGATTATAATCTTTTAAACTAAGGATTTTCTTAATGGATTTAAATAATCCAGTTGTTTCTCCTCGAACAATTTTTCTAATGCATCACAACCATCCTCAATTTTATAATCTCTTTCCATTTGCGTAATCGGAATAAGCCAATAGCAATGAATTACCTTTTCTTCAAATTGAAAAATTTCTAGATTCTCTCCATCAAGATAAGGTAACGAAATAAATGCATGGTCACAGATAGAATTTTCAAGCCAAGGTCTTCCAATATTAGAGGTGTGATGAATATTAAAAGGTGTCAGTCTATGATGAGAGGCATGAACAGTCAATAATTCAACCAAAGAGTTATCTTGTCTGGGAGAATAAATAACTAACTCAATTGGGTTATCATCTATTAAATCAGCTGACATTCCAACACTACAATATGCCCACATGTTGTGAACATTATTTGGAGCAAATTCTAAAACGAAGAACTCTGGATGGGTTTTCCATGTAGGTCCTATTTCCCATTTCATTTTTTTTCCAGAATTCCATAATAGGAATTGTAGTGATCGGTCAATTTCGCAGAGTAATTCTTTTGCATTAGCTTTTTATGATGAAACAGAGTCAGTTTATGTCAAATCAATCTTGCAGACTATTATTTAACAAAGTGAACTTAATAACTTTATCTTCAATATGCAAATAATAATGCTGTTCAAGAAATTGAGAGACTTGACGGAGTTCGAGCCAAAATTTGCCTTAAACACTGATATCGCAAAAAAATAAAACTTCAAAAATAATTTTCGAACCATAAAAAAGCCTGCACAATATACACTTTGCAGGCTTTTTTATTTTTATTGTGACCATGGAGGGATTTGAACCCTCACGCCCTTACGAGCACCACCCCCTCAAGATGGCGAGTCTACCGTTTCTCCACATGGCCTAAAAAGAAAAAAGGTCGAGTAAAATAAATTACCCGACCTTTGTGACCCGACTGGGGCTCGAACCCAGGACCCCATCATTAAAAGTGATGTGCTCTACCGACTGAGCTATCGAGTCATTGCCTTCAAGAAATTTAATTTGTTAATCACAAAATTTGTGACCCGACTGGGGCTCGAACCCAGGACCCCATCATTAAAAGTGATGTGCTCTACCGACTGAGCTATCGAGTCATTTAATTTCTTGAATGCGGGTGCAAATATAAGGAGTTTTTTTTGAAGTTTCCAAGCTATTTTATCATAAATTTGTCTTTTTTTTGGAAAAATCTCCAATTGCTTAGTTTATAAGGTTTTATTAATATGAAAAAAATTGTACTGTTAGGTTACATGGGTTGCGGAAAGTCAACAATTGCCCAAAATTTGTCAAAAATTACAAATATTTCGTTCTTAGATTTGGATAAATGTATCGAGGAAAGAGCAAATTTATCCATAAATGAGATTTTTGAAAAGCATGGAGAAGTGTATTTTCGAAAATTAGAGCATGAAATGTTTGTAGAATTACTGCAATCTTCTGAAAATAATATTGTCGGATTAGGTGGAGGAACTCCATGTTATGCCAATAATCATGAATTATTAAAAGGAGATGATGTTGTATCTATATATTTAAAAGCATCTATTGACACTTTATATAATAGATTGGTGCATAATAAAAGCAAACGTCCTTTGATTGCTAATATGAATGAGGAGGAAATGAAAGAGTTTATCGCGAAACATTTATTCGACAGAAGTTATTATTACAATCAAGCAAAACATAAAGTTTCTGTAGATGATAAATCTGTCGAAGAAACGGTTCAGGATATTTTAGAAATCTTAGCTTAAAGAAGCATAGTCGCCGTTTTCTGAATTGAAAACCACTTGAATATGCTCTAATAAAGAAGTTGAAAGCGAAATTCCTTTAAAATCTGCCTTTACAGGATATTTTTTATGATTTCGGTCAACAAGTACTGCTGTTTTGAATTTTTTAAGCGGAACGTCTAAAAAATGACGAACAGCATATATTAATGTAGTGCCCGAGTTTAAGACATCATCAACCAGAACAAGTCCTTTGTTTTTGTATTCTTCAGGAGTTAATGAAGTTTGTATCGCTTCTTGCGGATTTTGTTTGTTTATTTTGACTTCGCAGATAGAAACTTTTAAAGTAGAGATACCGCTAAGTGCCGAAGCTATTTTTTCGGCAAAAACAAATCCGTTAGAAGCAATTCCGGCAATAACAACTTCGTCTTCGTCTACAAAAGTCTCGTAAATTTGGTAAGCGATACGTTTTATTTTATGTTCGATTTCCTGATGGGTTAGAATAATATTGTTACTCATGGTGTATTTTTTTGCTAAGATAATTAATTTAAAATCCAATCCCGAAACCTCAAAATAAATTCCAGATTCCAATTATTTCGGGAAGTTTGTTTTTATTTTGACTGTTTTGAAATTTGATTACTTTTTTTGGGAATTTGGAATTTAAAAAATTGAAATTTTAAAAAAGGAATTTATTCAGTTTCCTCTTCTTCGTCATCGTAAATTTCGTCTCCGTAATCATCAATGTCTCTTCGGTCTTTTTTAGTTGGACGTCCGGTACCGCTTCTTCTATAATGTTCTTTAGATAGTTTTAATAGCTCTAAATGTGCATAAGCTTCTGGCGGAGTTTCATTTTTTCGGTAAATATCAACCAATTTTGCTCCAACACGACTTTGTGGAATATCTAAAACCGTTATAATTTGTGTAATTTGATCTTTTCTAAAAGTAATTCGGTCCGTGGGAAAAACTTCTTTTGATGGTTTTGCAACCTGCCCATTTACAGTGATCTGATTCTTTTTGCAGGCTTCAGTAACCATGTTTCTGGTCTTGTAATAACGAACGCACCACAAGTATTTATCTATTCTCATAATTTTTCTAAAATCCAAGTTAAATTCTTTACAAAAATAAATCAATATTGTATCTTGCGCACCTAAAAAAATGATAATAATGAATAAATTTAAATATTATTTTGTTTTGTTACTCGCTGGTATTGCCATCGTTTCTTGTAATAAAAGCGATGATGATAAATCGGTAGTGGTTCCTGTGAGAGATTATGCAGAGCAGTATAAAGCAGATAATGATTCTATTGAAAAATATTTAAAAACAAATTATATTACAGTAACAGATAATTATGATGTTACTATAGCAAAGATTCCAGCAGGAGGAACGCAAACTTCTATTTGGGAGCAGCAGGAGTATCCTTTAAAGTATAGAGAGGTCGCTAGCCGTGGTGTTAATTATAAAGTTTATTATCTAAGTTTTAGAGAAGGTGTTGGTGAGAGACCATGCAATTTCGATGAGATTACGGTTTCGTATACAGGAACGCTTTTAGACGGTACTCAATTTGATAGTTCTTACGGATTAGAACGTGATTTTAACTTGGATATTTATGTCACAGGGCCTATTGTAGATGGCTGGCCAGAGATTATGCCACAATTTAGAGTAGGAACTCGTAACCCAGCTGGCGCTGATGGAAGTTTTACGTATGATGGCTATGGTGCCGGAGTAATGTTTTTGCCTTCAGGCTTAGGGTATTATGGGAATCCTCCAGCAGGTATTCCTGTTTATTCTCCTTTAGTATTTAGTTTTAAATTACTTGCTTTAAAACGATCTGATATTGAGTATAGTTCGTCTGCGCAAGCAAAAATAGGTGATGGTGTGCCAACTTATTTGGAAGATCTTAATGGTGATGGGTATCTTTATGATCCGAGAGATACTGCAAGATATCCTACTTTGACAGATGATAAAATAGAAGATACTGATAAAGACGGAATTCCGGACTTTTTGGATTTTGATGATGACGGAGATGGTTATACAACTCGATTTGAAATTACAAAGCCTACTGATCAGATAGGTTGGGGAACATTGGATGGGTCACCTTTTTATTTTGGAATAAGAAACTATTATCCTTGGGATCCAATGAACGATGATTCTGCTACGCCAAATGTTGATGAAACTGAACCGAGAGGAATTCCGAGAAGACCAACAGGAGATCTTACTGATCCTACTAAACCTGAATCAATTACAAATTCTCGTAAGTATGTTCCAGAAGATTATACGACAGCGGGAAGATTAAGAATTCATCTTGATAAAACCTATCCTTATCAAAAGAATTAAAAAATAATACAAAATAATTGAAGCCTCGGAATCTAAAATTCCGAGGCTTTTTTATGTAAAGGAAGATAATTTATCAAATTCCCAAGGAATATCTTAATTTACGAACTTGAATTTTGAGTTGCAGATATAATTTGATTTGGGTTTATTAGTTGAAATAAGGTGTAAAAAAAAACCTCGGAATGCAAATTCCGAGGTTTTTTTATAAAGTAAGAAAGTTTAAAGATTACTTTCTTTTGATTACTCTTTCTACAGCTTCAACAATTGCTTGGTTGTTTAATTTGTATTTTTCCATTAATTGCTCTGGAGTTCCAGACTCTCCAAAACTATCTTTTACTGCCACAAATTCTTGTGGAGTTGGATTGTTTAATGCTAATACTCCAGAAACACTTTCTCCAAGACCTCCTAGGTAGTTGTGCTCTTCAGCAGTAACTACGCATCTTGTTTTAGCAACCGATTTAAGAATTGCTTCTTCGTCAAGAGGTTTAATAGTATGGATGTTGATTACTTCCGCAGAAATTCCTTTTTCTTCTAATTTTTCAGCTGCAATAAGAGCTTCCCAAACTAAGTGTCCTGTTGCGATAATAGTAACATCTGTTCCTTCGTTCAATAAAATTGCTTTTCCAATTACGAACGGCTCATCTGCAGGAGTAAAGTTAGCTACTACTGGGCGTCCGAAACGTAAGTAAGCAGGACCATGGTGGTCTGCTAATGCAATAGTTGCAGCCTTAGTCTGGTTGTAATCGCATGTGTTGATTACTGTCATTCCTGGCAACATTTTCATTAATCCGATATCTTCTAAGATTTGGTGAGTTGCTCCGTCTTCTCCTAAAGTTAAACCAGCGTGAGAAGCACAGATTTTTACGTTTTTATCTGAATAAGCAACAGATTGACGAATCTGATCGTAAACTCTTCCTGTAGAAAAGTTAGCGAAAGTTCCTGTAAAAGGGATTTTTCCTCCAATTGTTAAACCTGCCGCAATTCCAATCATGTTTGCTTCAGCGATTCCGATTTGGAAAAAACGCTCTGGGTGATTTTTCTTGAAATCATCAAATTTTAATGATCCAATTAAGTCAGCACATAATGCTACAACATTTTCGTTTTTTTGACCTAATTCAGTCATTCCCGCTCCAAAACCAGAACGAGTATCTTTACTTCCTGTATTTTCGTATTTTTTCATAGCTTTAATTTGCTGTAATATTTTTGTTTTTAATGTCTAAGCTAAAATCTATTTCTTCAATTTTTAAAAGTTTTCGAAAATACATTTTCTTGCCTTTTTCAATAAAATAAGAGCTAGTTATAACTTCATTATTTTTTAATCTAAATTTTTGACACCACAAAGGGGTTGCTAGGATTCTGAAATTAAAATGTTGATTTTTTGAAATTTCAGATGGGGCAGTTTCATAAAATGATTCATTAATTAGCTCTCTTTTTCTATTGTTTTTAAATTGTTTGATGTTGATGTTTTTTACATTGTCTTTCAAAGAATATAAAACTTCATAGAAATATCCATTTTTTTGCAATTTACAATAATCAGTATTGTAAGTAAACGAAATGGAGCTGGATAATAAACTTATATCATTTATTTTGTTTTTATGAGACTCATCTTTGTATATAAAATTTTTCCCTCTCGCTAAATCAACCAATACGGCACTTGATATAGTATCTTTAATTTTGGTTATTTTAAGGATATATGTGCTGTCTTTTGAATTAGAATAATTGTATTCGAATTGACTATTATTACCAATTAAAGAATCCTTATCGAATTTGTAAAGGGTAAAATAATCAAAATGATATTCTTGAGAAAAAACATTTTGAAACAGAATTAAAAAAAATAAAGATGCAAAATGCTTTTTCATAAATCAATTAATTTAATAGTCTGCTAAAGTTGAAATGTTTTGAGCTAAAGCACTTGCTAATTGGTCATTGTTTGGTGCTTTACCGTGCCAAGCATGAGTGTGCATCATAAAATCTACACCATTACCCATTTCTGTGTGTAATAGAATGCAAACTGGTTTTCCTTTTCCTGTTCTTGATTTAGCATCAGTTAATCCAGCGATAATAGCATCGATATTGTTGCCTTCTTTAATTTCTAAAACATCCCAGTCAAAAGCTTCAAATTTAGCGCGAATGCTTCCCATTGGCAAAACTTCGTCAGTTGTTCCGTCAATTTGTTTTCCGTTTAAGTCGATAGTTGCAATAATGTTGTCTACTTTCTTAGCAGATGCATACATGATAGCCTCCCAGTTTTGACCTTCTTGCAATTCTCCGTCTCCGTGTAAACTATATACAATATGATTGTCTTTGTTTAATTTTTTAGCTTGCGCTGCTCCAAGAGCTACAGATAAACCTTGTCCTAATGAACCAGACGCAATACGAACTCCAGGTAAACCTTCGTGTGTTGTTGGGTGTCCTTGTAAACGAGAATCTAATAATCTGAATGTAGCTAATTCTGAAACTGGAAAGTAACCACTGCGTGCTAGAACGCTATAAAAGACAGGAGAAATGTGTCCGTTTGAAAGGAAAAATAAATCTTCTCCAATTCCGTCCATATCAAAACCTTCTTTGCGGTCCATTATGTTTTGATATAATGTTACCAAAAATTCAGTACAACCTAATGAACCACCTGGGTGTCCAGAGTTTACAGCATGTACCATTCTAAGAATATCTCTTCTTACTTGGATCGTTAAATCGCTTAATTGTTGTGTGTTAGGCTTCATTTTATATGTAAAAGTTAAACTGGAGCAAAAGTAATCGTTATTTTGCGGGGAGACAAATGATTTTTTGCTTTAGTTTTATAGCAATTGTTAAATTTTACTATTTTTTTTACATTATAAAGAAAAATATAACGGGTGTTTTGCTTTTTAATCTTGTATAAATGTGGTTTTTACAATTTATGTTAAAGCACAAAAAAAGCCTTGTGAAATACAAGGCTTTAGATATGTGTTATATGATAAATAGTGGTTTTTATTCAGTATCGCCTTCGCTGTAATAATTATTTTCTTCATCTTCCGAGCCTATTTCTTCTTGTTGGTCGTCTAGTTCGGCGCCAGGAATATCCAAATCATTTCCAAGTTTGTCACTGTTTTGTTTCCATTCATTGCCATTCTGAGTAATGGTTTGGTCAGTCGAAATGCTTTCTGGATCCACATCTTCTGATTTATCTTCACGATTGTAAATGTCTTCATTTGCTGGATAATTTAGGTTTTCCAGATTTCTTTCGATCTCATTTTCTTTTGCTGTGTTTTTATCTTCTGAATTTATCATAATGCCAATCTTTAATATTGTTAAACAGATACTTTATCTATTATAAAGTTATGAAAACTATAGCTTTAATAATTATATTTTTAAAATCAGTATGTTATAATATTTGCATAAAATAAATTATCTCATTTTCTAATTTGATAAATTATCTAATAGAAGCAATCTCTCGCCAAGTGACTAATTGGATATTATTCTCTATTAGTTTTGCTTTACATTTTTCACTTGTGAAAAAATCGAAATCTATTTGACGCCATTCTGAACCAAAATTTGGATGATTTATGGTAATACCTTGCATTTCAAAATCATCAAACGCAGGATGAAGCAGGAAAACATTTAATCCAGAAATGGCACTGTCTAACGCTTTTTCATAAGATTTTTGAAGTTCTCCTTTTTCAAAATCATTATAATATCCGATTAAAAGTTTATCGGCCAAAAGTGTATCATCAAAATTATATTTTTCGTTAGATAAAGAGATAGATTCTACAAAGTCCTTATTGATGAAAACAGGTAAATTGTATGTTTTTCCTAACCCTTTATAGATTTCTAAAATTTCGGGAGTAACGCCAACACTGCACATATGTGAGTCGAGATGTGTCGGCAGAATGCCAAATTGCAGAGCTTTTTCGATTTGAGCGGTAAGTTCCTTTTTAATTTCAGATGGTTTTGCGTTGTTTTTGAAGTCTTGTCTGGTTTTATAAAAATAACCATTTTGGTCTACTATACTCGAAACTTCGGAAAGGGGAAGAATCGGACCAAATTTATAATTCTCCCATTCGCAAGTTAGGGTTAAATGAATTCCGCAGTCATAATTCGGATTGTTTTTAGCAAAAGTTGCCATTTCAAAAAACCACGGACAAGGAACCATTATACTGTACGAATTAACAGATCCGTTTTGAAGTGTTTTTATAGTTGCCTGATTTTCGGAATGTGATAATCCCGCATCGTCAGCGTGAATGATTAACAATTTGCTATTTTCAGGATATCCGAGTTTTTGCGCTAAGTTCATTTGTTTTTTTATTGTGAATATGCTGTGTGAAGGCTTTAACTTCATGCAATCTGACAGCACTACATTTCATTTTTAATAGATTTTATTCAAATTTAAAAATTTTTGAAGTTTAGGTTTTATGATGTTTTTGAATTAACTCAATTTTATAATTCACAAATTTTCTAATTAATTAAATTTCCCTGAAATTAGCTTATCTTTGCCGACTGAAAAAAGAAACAAATGAAGTTCGATTTATTACAAAAAGATCCGCAGTCTAAAGCAAGAGCGGGAAGTATAACTACTGATCACGGCGTAATTGAAACGCCTATTTTTATGCCAGTTGGAACTGTTGCATCTGTAAAAGGTGTGCATCAGCGTGAGCTTAAAGAAGAAATAAATCCGGATATTATTCTTGGAAATACATATCATTTATATTTACGTCCACAGACCGAAATTTTAGAAAAAGCGGGAGGATTGCATAAATTCATGAACTGGGATCGTAATATTTTGACCGATTCTGGAGGATATCAAGTATATTCTCTTTCTTCAAATAGAAAAATTAAAGAAGAAGGAGTGAAGTTTAAATCGCATATTGACGGTTCTTACCACTTTTTCACGCCAGAAAATGTAATGGAAATTCAGCGTACAATAGGTGCTGATATTATTATGGCATTTGATGAGTGTACGCCTTATCCTTGCGATTACCGTTATGCACAGCGTTCGATGCATATGACACACCGTTGGTTGGATAGATGTATCAACCATTTAGAAAAAGTGCCTTATAAATATGGTTACGAACAAACGTTTTTCCCAATCGTTCAAGGAAGTACTTATAAAGATTTGCGTCGCCAGTCGGCTGAGTATATTGCCAATGCAGGTCAGCAAGGAAATGCAATTGGTGGACTTTCTGTAGGTGAACCAGCAGAAGAAATGTACGCTATGACTGAGGTGGTTTGCGAAATTCTTCCTGAAGATAAACCTCGTTATTTAATGGGAGTTGGAACTCCAATTAATATTTTGGAAAATATTGCGTTAGGAATTGATATGTTTGACTGTGTTATGCCAACGCGTAATGCAAGAAACGGTATGTTGTTTACTGCAAACGGAACTATCAATATCAAGAACAAAAAGTGGGAAGCCGATTTTTCTCCAATCGATGAAATGGGACACACTTTTGTTGATACAGAGTATTCAAAAGCATATTTACGTCACTTGTTTGCGGCCAACGAATATTTAGGAAAGCAAATTGCTACCATTCATAATCTTGGTTTCTATATGTGGTTGGTTCGTGAAGCTAGAAAACATATCTTAGCAGGCGATTTTAGACCATGGAAAGAAATGATGGTTAAAAATATGAGTCAAAGACTTTAAAAGAGTTTCAAGTTTTTTTAGTTTCAAATTTCAAGTTACTCAGCGTAACTTGAAATTTGAAACTTGGAACCTGAAACAAAACAAACAAGTTTCTATATGCTGACAATAATAGATAAATACATTTTAAAAAGATACCTCGGAACTTTTTCTGTGATGCTTCTTTTATTTGCGCCAATCGGAATCGTAATTGACGTTTCTGAAAAGGTAAATAAAATGCTTGAAAACAAGATTCCGTTTGGCGATATTGCTTTCTATTATTACAACTTTACAATCTACTTTATTAATTCGCTGTTTCCGATATTTTTGTTTTTATCGGTAATTTGGTTTACGTCAAAATTGGCCAATAATACTGAAATTATTGCTGTTTTAAGTTCTGGGATTTCGTTTACGCGTTTTTTACGTCCTTATATTATTGGTGCAACAATTGTTTCGATTTTTGTATTGCTTATGGGATTTTTTATTGTTCCTGCGGCAAGTGAGGGTTATAATAATTTTAGATATACCTATTTAAAAGGGAACGGAAAAGCTGAAATGCGTGGCGAAAACACAAATGTTTTTAGACAAATTAATGATCATGATTTTATTTTTGTAAACAGTTTTAATGAAGAATCAAAAACAGCTTTTAATTTTTCTTTAGAGCATTTTGAAAAAGAAAAATTGACTTATAAAATTACAGCAAGCCGTATTAAATGGGATCCTAAAAAGAAGATTTACATTTTATACGATTATACAAAAAGAACAGTAGGAGAATTAAACGACGTACTTGAAAAAGCTCCTGAAAAAAGTGTTGCCTTCAAATTTGAATTGGCAGATTTAACGCCAGTAGTTTATATTGCCGAAACGCTGACTCTTGGTAAATTAATTGATTTTATAGAAAAAGAAAGAAAAAGAGGTTCAGGAAATATCAATACCTATTTGGTTGTTCTTTATAAAAAATATAGCATACCAGTTTCAGCATTTATTTTAACGATTATTGCGGTTTCAGTTTCTTCTATGAAACGCCGTGGCGGAATGGGAATGAACCTTGCAATCGGAATTGCAATTGCGTTTTCATTCGTATTCTTTGATAAAATCTTTGGTACACTTGCCGAAAAATCTACATTTTCACCTTTATTAGCTGTTTGGTTTCCGAATATTGTTTTCGGAATTTTAGCAGTTTACCTATTACGTAATGCGAAACGATAATTTAAAAAGTTATTTAAATCTTCACTTAATTGTTTTTATCTGGGGTTTTACAGCCATTTTGGGCGCTTTAATTACAATTGATGCTGACAATTTGGTTTGGTACAGAATGCTGATTGCTATGATTTTTCTTGGCGGATTTATTGCATTTAAAAAACAGTCTTTTCAAGTCCCAATAAAAGAATTTTTCAAATTGATTTTTGTTGGACTACTGATTGCGCTTCATTGGATTTTCTTTTTTAAAGCTATTCACGTTTCCAACGTTTCAATTACACTTTCCATATTTTCTTTGGGAGCCTTTTTTGCATCATTATTAGAGCCATTATTTTACGGAAGAAAAGTGCTTTGGTACGAAGTTCTTTTTGGACTTATAATTATAGCCGGTTTAGGGTTGATACTTCAAGTTGAAATTAAATATCTTACAGGTGTTTATTATGCCTTGGCAGCCATTATTTTAGGCGTTTTGTTTACGCTGATGAATGGGAAATTAATTTCAGATCACGAACCTTCAGTTATAACATTTTATGAATTTGGAGCTGGAGTTTTCTTTATCACGATTTATTTTTTATTTCAAGGAAAATTTACGGCAGATTTCTTCCAAATGTCTTTAAATAATTGGGTTTTATTATTGATTTTAGCTTCAATTTGTACAGCTTATGCGTTTACCGCTTCAGTAAAAGTAATGCAGCGATTGACTCCTTATACCGTAATGCTAACCACCAATTTAGAGCCGGTTTATGGAATAGTTTTGGCTTATTTTATCTTAGGCGGAAAAGAAAAAATGAGTGTCGAATTTTATGTTGGAGCTGTCATTATTATCATAACAGTTATTCTAAATGGTGTTTTCAAACATTATCAGAATAAGAAAGAAAACTTGTAATAGTTTCCTTATTATTAAAATGCATTTTTATACTTTAAACAACAATTAACTTCGCCAATGATATAATATTTTTATATTTGCGGTTCGATTTACAAACAAAATTCAAAAATCCATGGAATATTTAGATTTTGAGCTTCCAATTAAAGAACTTGAAGAACAGTTAGAAAAGTGTGTTATTATTGGAAAAGAATCTGACGTTGACGTAACGCCAACGTGCAAGGAAATCAACAAGAAATTAGTAGAGACTAAAAAAGAAATATATAAAAACCTTACGGCTTGGCAGAGAGTACAACTGTCAAGACACCCAAATAGACCTTATACTTTAGACTACATTAGAGCAATCTGTGGAGATACTTTCTTAGAACTTCATGGAGACAGAGGTTTTAAAGATGATAAAGCAATGGTTGGCGGACTTGGTAAAATAAACGGGCAGTCATTTATGATTATCGGTCAGCAAAAAGGTTTTAATACAAAAACACGTCAATACCGTAATTTTGGTATGGCTAATCCAGAAGGATACCGTAAAGCTTTGCGTTTGATGAAAATGGCTGAGAAATTCGGAATCCCAGTTTTAACTTTAGTGGACACTCCAGGTGCATATCCAGGACTTGAAGCAGAGGAAAGAGGGCAAGGAGAAGCTATTGCTAGAAATATCTTCGAAATGGTTCGTTTACAAGTGCCAATCATTACAGTTATTATTGGTGAAGGTGCTTCTGGTGGAGCTTTAGGAATTGGTGTTGGAGATCGTGTTTATATGTTAGAGAATACTTGGTATTCTGTAATTTCTCCAGAATCGTGCTCTTCTATTTTATGGAAAAGCTGGGAGTACAAAGAGCGTGCAGCAGAAGCTTTAAAACTAACTTCTTCTGACATGAAAAAACAAAAATTAGTTGATGACGTAATTCCAGAACCATTAGGAGGAGCGCACTACGACCGTGAAACAACTTTCAAAACGGTTGCAGAATACATCACTAAAGGATATAATGAATTGAAAGACTTATCAACAGCTGACTTAATTGCCCAAAGAATGGACAAATACAGTAATATGGGCGAGTATAAAGAGTAAATTCATAAAAAGAGACTTAAAATCCGAAGCCTTACAGTTTCGGATTTTTTTTTGGTTATGAACAAATCAAGATTATTTATAAACAATTATTAGTTATAACTAGATAGCAGAATTTTTTTAAATTTTGCTACTTTCGCTATATGGAAAATTTCAAAAACTTAAACCCTGTTAAGGTCGACAAAACCACGATTATCAACTTAGAAAAAGGAAAGTTGCCGCCACAAGCTCTTGATTTGGAGGAGGCTGTGCTGGGTGCAATGATGATTGATAAAAAAGGGGTAGATGATGTAATTGATATTTTGCAGGCAGAAGCTTTTTACAAAGACGCGCACAAACATATTTTTGAAGCGATTTTACAGCTTTTTACCGAAACGCAGCCAATTGATATCTTAACAGTTTCGACTCAGTTAAAGAAAAACGGTAAGCTAGATTTGGCAGGTGGAGATTTTTATTTAATTCAGCTTACGCAGAAAATTGCTTCTTCGGCACATATCGAATTTCACTCGCGTATTATTCTTCAAAAATTTATTCAAAGAAGTTTGATTAGAATTTCTTCAGAAATTATTGAAGCATCATATGATGAAAGTGCAGATGTTTTTGATTTATTGGATAAAGCGGAATCTAAATTATACGAAGTTACACAAGGAAATATCAAGCGTAGTTCTGAAACTGCGCAAAGTTTAGTTTTACAAGCTAAAAAGAAAATTGAAGAGATTTCTAAAAAAGAGGGATTAAGTGGTGTAGAAACTGGTTTTCATAACCTGGATAAATTAACTTCTGGATGGCAGCCGAGTGATTTGATTATTATTGCGGCTAGACCAGCGATGGGAAAGACGGCATTTGTACTTTCTATGGCTAGAAATATTGCTATTCAATATGGGCATGGAGTAGCTTTATTCTCTCTGGAGATGGCATCTGTTCAGTTAATTACCAGACTTATTTCTTCTGAGACAGGATTGTCATCAGAAAAATTGCGTACAGGAAAACTAGAGGCCCATGAATGGACAATGTTGAGTACTAAAGTTAAAGATTTAGAAAAAGCACCTTTATTTATTGATGATACGCCTTCACTTTCGATTTTCGATTTAAGGGCAAAATGCCGTCGTTTAGCGTCGCAACATGGTATTAAAATTATCATTATTGATTATTTGCAGTTGATGACCGCAGGAGGAAATGCTAAAGGAGGAGGAAACCGTGAGCAGGAAATTTCTACCATTTCTCGAAACTTAAAAGCTTTGGCAAAAGAACTTAACGTTCCGGTTATTGCACTTTCTCAGTTGTCGCGTGCTGTAGAGACACGTGGTTCTAGTAAACGTCCTTTGCTATCGGATCTTCGTGAATCTGGAGCGATTGAGCAGGATGCTGATATTGTTTCGTTTTTATATCGACCAGAATATTACAAAATTGAGGAATGGGATGATGAAGAAGCTTCGCCAACTGCTGGCCAGGCTGAAATTATGATTGCAAAACACCGTAATGGTGGTATTGAAAATATTCGATTGAAGTTCTTAGGACACTTAGGAAAGTTTGATAACCTTGATGAATTTTCGGGTAGCTATGATGATTTGCCTTCAAAAATGAATCACGATGATAATCCGTTTATTACTAATAATCTGCCTTCAGCCAACGAAGCCTTCGGAAGTAACTTAAATGACGACGACGACGACGACAGTGATGTTCCGTTTTAATAAAAATAAAAAGCCTTAATTTTTAAGGCTTTTTTTATGTTTTTAGGTTAATTTTCTAATAAAAATCAGTAGTTTAGCTAAACCAATTATAAACTATTAATTTTTTTTTAAATTATTAACCAATAACAAATTTAAATTATGAATGAAGAAACTTTTCCAGGACCTATCCAGATACCTGTAGCAACTGCAAACGAGTGGGAGCAGAGATATCAAGACGATCAATCAGTCGAAGATTCTAAGAAAAAAGTAAAAGCTTTCTTAGTACCTGCAGAAAGCTTAGAAAAAGTGCTAGCGCTTAAAACAGAAGCTGTTTGGGCTTATTTAGGAATAAATGATCAAAAAGAAAAGACATTACTTTTCGTAGGGGCCAATTATGATCCGGTAACTAAAAAATGGATTAATGTTTACGGTGTAGGAGAAAGTGTAGATGGTGAACTAGGCGGTGGAGATGTCGTGTATGATGGCGCACGCCCAAGCCCACCATATTAATTAAAAATTTTTTTAGAATGGATGATTTTTTAATATATTCAAGTTATTTGATTTTATTGATTAATCTTATATTATATACATTTAGCTTTTTCCAAAAGGAAAAAGCTAATGTTTTTTTTGTTTCGTATTTGGCTTTTTCTACAGTGCTTCAGTTTTCAATGGAACTGGTGTATCATTTAGGTATGAATAATTTATTTCTTGTTAATATTTTTTTTATAGGACAAATGATTATACTAGGACTTTTTTACAATTCGCTATTTTATAATAAAGCTCAAAAAATATTCGTTAAGGCCTCATTAATAATTGCTTTATTGATTTTATTAATACAATTTGTGTCAGATTCTAGTCAGTTTTTAAAATTTAATTTATTCGGAATCACATTAACTTCCTTGCTGATTGTTGTTTTTGCATTAGTGCATTTTTATAATATGCTGACAGAGAGCAAAAAATACTATTACATAAGTATGGGGATAGTATTTTACCTATTAGCTAGTACAGTATTATTTTTGATTGGTAATCTTTCTACAGGATTAAGTCCTGATTTAAAATATCTTAGCTGGCAATTAAATGCTTTTCTGCTTATTATTTATTATCTGGTTTTCTTGTTTGAATGGATAAAGAGCTTTTATAAAGTAAGTTTTTTAAAAGAATAATCTAAATAATATGAATGCAAGTCATATTTCTGAGAAAGAGCTCGTAGCCATAATATTATATATCTCTTTGTTTTTTATAATTGTTGCAGTAGCATTAATTATATTCTTTTATTTTTCTAGAAAAAAAATCATTCAAAAGGAACTAGAAAAGATAGATTTAATACTTCGATACCAAAAAGAACAATTGCACGCTATTATTGTAACTCAAGAAGAAGAACGCAAAAGAATTGCACAAGATCTTCATGATGATATTAGTTCAAAATTAAACATTGTTTCTTTAAATAGTCATTTACTTACGGCTCCAAACCTCACAGAAGCAGAAACTGCAGAAATTACAGGAAATATAATTGCTCTGACAACGAAGGCATTAGATAATTCTAGAAAAATTGCTCATAATTTGCTGCCTCCAGTTTTTGAAAAGTTTGGACTAAGCGCGGGTATTGAAGAGTTATGCGGAGAATTTGAAAGCAGTAAATCTGTCAAAACCCATTATGAAAATAAAATTGATTTTGATGAGAAAGACATTGACAGGCATTTACATGTTTTTAGAATTCTACAGGAACTTATGAATAATTCCATCCGTCATGGAAAAGCATCCGAGATATGGATTTCTTTTGCTAAAATAGATGGAATAAATACTTGTGACTATAAAGATAATGGTGTTGGGTTTGATAGCTCGAATGATGAAAATCAAAAAGGCTTAGGAATGAAAAATATTGATAGCCGAATATCATTTTTGCAAGGAACAATAGAAATTAGCTCTGAAATTAATAACGGTATTGTTGTAAATTTTACTTTCTAGGTAAAATTATGTGTTTTATTAAGGTTTTTAGTCGATAAAATGGAGTATTTAGACTTTATCTAAATCATATTTTGTAATTTCGACAAACCAAATTAAACGACCAAAACCAAATAAGATGAATTCTGCTATTAAAATTGCTCTAGTTGATGATGAAATTTTGTTTCGAAAAGGAATTTCTTTTTTATTGCAGAGAGAAGAAAATATAGATATTCTCTTTGAAGCCGAAAACGGAGATGAACTTATTTCACAATTGAATGAAAGAGAAATAAAACCTGATATAATAGTGATGGACTTAAAGATGCCAGTCTTAAACGGAGTCGAGGCCACTAGAATTATAAGAAAAACGTTTCCCGACATTAAGATTATTGCATTAACCAGTTACGATACCAAATCGTTTATTGCAAATATGATTCAAGTTGGAGCAGTAGCTTACTTAATTAAAAATACTACTCCAAAAGATTTAATTCATACAATCAACGAAGTAGCAAAAAAAGGATTCTACTACAACGAGAATGTTTTAAAGACAATCCAAGAGACAATAGTTTCTCCTAAAAATACAAGAGGCGGTTTAGAAACTAATTTTCTTTCGCCACGTGAAATAGAAATCCTCCAATTGATTTGTCAGCAGAAAACTACTGCAGAAATTGCAGAACATCTTTTTTTAAGCCCAAGAACTATTGAGGGACATAGGAATAATCTATTGCTTAAAACAGAATCACGAAATATTGCTGGTTTGGTTGTTTATGCCATTCAAAACGAATTGGCAGTCTTAACAATTTAAAAAATTATGCTGTCAAAAATTGTATTGACAATACATAGTATAATATAATTGTTATTACAAGAACACATAATCCTATTTTCTGAATTACATTCAGACCCTTTTGTTGGTTATTACTATCATTAAACTTCATAGTGGTTGTTTTTACAGCGATTAGTTTTATGAACCTGGGATAGCAAATGTATAGAGAATATTTTATTAGAGTATAGGTGTTTTTACCTGTTTTTATAATTGCAGAAAGTCGTTTTTTTCAAGATTATTTATTTTAACATTCTATTGTGCTAGAAATGACTGTTAGCATTCTGTTTTTGTGACAGCCTTTTATATCTTTACTAAAATAATTTTCTGATGAATAAGGGTTTACTCTACTTTTTTATACTATTAGTTACATTTAGTTCAAGAGCTTCGTTTATCTTACTTCCGATGGACGAAACAACACAGCAAAATCATTTAAAAGCATACGGAATTACTTATTGGTGCTTAAGTAGGGATTATAAAGCGAGTTGGCTTTTAAATTATCGTGGAGGGTCTTTTTTACTTCCTGATGCTGATGAGATTAGAAAAGAATGCAAAATACGGGGAGTAAGTTTTGAAGTAATCTCTGATAGTGAACAAGCTTCTATTTTAAATGAAATATCGAGTCCTTCTCAAAATATGGAATCGGTGATTTTAGAAAAGGCACCAAAAATTGCAGTTTATACTCCAAAAGGAAAACAGCCTTGGGATGATGCGGTGACTTTGGTTTTAACTTATGCAGAGATTCCTTTTACCCCAATTTACGATGAAGAAGTTTTAAGTGATCAATTATTAATGTATGATTGGTTGCACCTGCATCATGAAGATTTTACTGGACAATATGGGAAATTTTATGCTGCCTATAAAAATACACCTTGGTATATTGACCAAAAAAAAGATGCTGAAGCCTTAGCAGCAAAATTAGGATATGCAAAAGTGTCTCAGGAAAAAGGAGCAGTTGCAAAAAAAATTAGAGATTTTGTAATTGGAGGAGGCTTTATGTTTGCCATGTGTTCTGCTACAGATAGTTTTGATATTGCTCTTGCGGCCGATGGGGTAGATATTTGTGAAGCTATGTTTGACGGAGACGCAAGCGAAGCTAATTATCAGTCAAAATTAAACTATAACAATTCTTTTGCCTTCAAAAATTTTACTTTGGAGCGAAGACCTGAGGTTTATGAATTTTCGGATATTGATATGACCACAAAAAGGAGAATATTGATGGAGAAAGATTATTTTACTTTAATGGAATTTTCTGCAAAATGGGATCCGATTCCGAGTATGTTGTGTCAAAACCATACACAGTTGGTAAAAGGTTTCATGGGGCAGACAACTTCATTTGATACTTCATTAATAAAATCGAATATCTTGATTATGGGAACCTGTGAATTAAATGGTGAATCAAGATATATTCATGGAGAAAAAGGCAAGGGAATGTTTACTTTTTTTGGCGGACATGATCCAGAAGATTTTCAGCACCAGGTTGGAGATCCTCCAACAGTTTTAGATTTACACCCTAATTCGCCAGGATATAGGTTGATTTTAAATAATGTTTTATTTCCTGCTGCTAGAAAAAAGAAGCTTAAAACTTAAATTAATTTAAAGAAAATTCAAACCAGATTGGAATGTGATCGGATACTTTTCTTGCATTCTGTAGTGAATCAAAATCTTCGTAAAATTTAATAATTCCAGAATTGCTGACTTTTAAGTTAGTGGTTTTGTAGAATATATTATCAAATTCAGATGCGAGACAGATACCATTTTTGCATTTATGTTTAAGGGTTGTCTTCTGATTTTTTAATACAGAAGCGTATCCCATTTTTTTTAACGGATTAAAAACGGTGTGCTTTTCAGGACAGTTAAAATCGCCTAAGAAAACAAGATTTAAATCGGGATATTGGTTTGGTAAGAATTTGAAATATTTGATTTCTGTTTCGGGTTGCTTTTTTTGTGTTATTGCATGAAAATTGACAAGGGTTATGTTTTTTTTATTAATTACAAACGTAGCAAAATAGGGTTCCCGATCAATTTCTACACTAAATTTTTTCTCTAGCCAAGGTCTGTTTTTTAATTTGGCTTTACGAGTTTTCCAAATAAATGCGTAACGTTCTGTTTTATAACTACTGCTAGAGGTTGGATCACTTATTGTGTAATCCCAATTATTTCCTTTTTGATTAAGTAATGATGCAAGTTTTGCAACACTTTGAGCGCCTCCATTTCCGGCTACTACTTCTTGAATTGCAACAATATCATAATTGGATATTGTTTTGGCAATATGATTTAAATGGATGTAAGATTTGGATTTGCCAAAGTTCTCTATATTCCAAGATAAAACCTTGGTTTGCGAAAAAGATAAAAATGTAAGGAATAATAAGAGGAGGCTGAGATTTCTTTTCATACGAAATGTAATGGAAAATGTAAATCTTCTCTTCCAGCAATAATCAAGCCTTTCTTAAAATGAATTAATGTTTTTTATAACGGTTTTTTAAAGCAGTTCCTATAATTATAATTTGCAATACTAATAATGCTGGAATAAATATTATTTTCCAATCAATTTCTAGCCAGCCTGTTTTTTCAGAAACAAAGGCAAAACTAATTGATAAAAATAGGCAAAGTAACATTGTTTTCATGATAATTTTATTTTGTGTAGTATTAATTTTGGAGAATATAATACTCGCTTTACTTTTCGGTTTCATGGTAGGTTAATAGATTGTCACAAATTTAGCAGTATTAAAAATGTAATCCTTACGGAAACCCGTAAAGTGCTTTGAAAATTACACCAAGCCGAAATCTTTTGCGATTGCAATCAAATGCACATTGTTATTGGCTTTAAAGTAAATTTTTAGTTTATTTATTCTTTTTTCGATACTGCTTGTTCCGTTGGGAGTTATTGATAAATCTTTAAACTCTTTAGAAATGCTTTCTAAAATGTATCCTTGTGATAAAAGTTTTAAGATTGAAATATCATAAGATTCAATTTCGATTAAGGACTTATCGTTGAAACTAAAAGACAAATCAGAAGAAAGTATTTTTTCTTCATTGTTAAATGTACTTTCAATTGCATTTCTTAGTTCTGAAATACTATTTCGTCCTTTAGAAACATAAGCATTGATGCCTAATTCGTTAAAAAGTGTTTTAATTCTATAACTTTTATCTTCTATAGAAAAAACAATTTTTTTTAGGTTTGGTTGCACTGTATTTATAGCCTCAATAAGTTCGTCTCCACTATTTAAGCTTACTTTTCTGTGATCAGATTTAAATGATAAATCTGTAATCAATAAATCATAAGGTTCTTTATCAGCCAATGCTTTTTTTATTTTAAGCAAGCCTTCGTCACAGTACTTCACATGATTAATTACTGGAACCTGTAACTCTTCAAGTACTTGAATTACTGCAATGCTGATACTATCTAGATCTTCGGCAACTAAAACTTTTTTAAACATATATTGGGTTATATTGGGAATTTGAAATTAATTTTAAAACCTCTTTGCAAGCTTGTGTCAAAATTAAGAGTTCCTTTTATTGTTTTAATACGGTTTTCCACATTTTGTAGTCTTTTTTCTAAAATATTATTTTCTGATGTGATTTCACTGCTGTTGTCGGTGTAATAAATTATTAGGTTTTTATCTATTTCTTTAGCAACAATGCTTACTAAACTTGAAGTGTTAGATTTTTTCATATTGAATAGTAATTCTTGCAAAATTCTGTAGAGTATTATTTTTTTATTTTTGTCAATTTTATTCCAAGAAATGGAGTCTAAGCCGTTAAGGATAATGTTTACATCTTGAGTTTTATATTCTGAAATCATTTCCTTCAAGACAGACAAGTATCGATCGTCAATAGGAACTTTGCTGTTTTCTCGCGATATATTTCGAGTTTTTGAGTAGATATTATTTAAACTATTCAACAGTTTTTCTTTATCTTCCTTGTTTTCTACATTGTTATTCTGAACAAATAATAATACTTCATATATATTAGAGTTAAGCTCATTATGGAGTTTCTGAGATATTCTCATTTCACTTTTAAGTATGATGTCGTTTTTTTCTCGTTTGCCTTTGGTAGTAATATAAAATATTAAAAAAAGGATAATAAATAGGCTTAAAGAAATTACGACATAAGAAATATAACTTCTATTTTTTTGTCTTTGCAATTGTAATTCTTTTTCTGCTTTTTGATTTTTGAGTTCAAAGTTTTCGTCTTTATCTTTCTTTGAGTCGTATATTAAGTCAGCAAATTGATTTTTTGCCATTTTTCTGCTTAAATAGAGACTATCATTTTTTCTGGTATAAATTTTCCAAAGTTTTTTTGAATTTTCAGCCTTATCCACTTCAATTAGATCGGCTAATCTGTCGATCTCATTTCCTGCTGATTTTGCTCGTTTTGCAGCATAATATGATTTCTCTGCATAATATTTTTTTAGTTTTGGATTATCGTATTTTGAGTAATATTTATAATAACCAAAATAGTTAGCAATTAGTTCAAAATCATTGTTATATGGGATGGTTAATTCTAAACTTTCGTCAAGGCACTTTAAAGCTTGCTCTTTATGATTTCCTAGGCCAATGTAGGAAAGAGCTAGATTATACAATATTGCCGAACGTACAATGTTTGTGTTTGAAGGTGTAATGTGATCTGCAATTTTACACTTAGATATTGGCTCTAATATATCTTTAGCTTCTTGATATTTTTCTTGTTGAACATAAACAAATGCAATTTCAGATAATATTCGCGCTTTTCTAAATGTGGATATTGCGGTTTTTAAAGCTTTTCTATGATAGTATAGTGCCTTTTCGGTATTATAAGTATAAAAATAGTTGTAAGCCATAAACGTATAAGCATTGATGGCGTACTTTTTATTAGATGTTTTTTCTAAATAAGGAAATGCTTTTATAAGTGTTGTTTCTGCTTCGTAAAAATTGCCATATCGTTGCAAGATTTCGACTATGTAGTTTAATGAACCAACATATGCATCTGCATAATCTTCTTTTGGCTCACATAGTAATTGCGTTTTATTAAAGTAGAAATAAGCGCTGTCAAATTTTCCAGCATTAAAAAAAGCATGAGCTTTTTCTGATGTTTTTTTTATTTTAATTGTGAGGTCGGCTTTTACGTGCTTTTTTTGTTGTTTTTCTGTTCCAGAAAACTGTACGAAAAAAAGAGTTGCTATAATCAAACAAACGATTAGCAAGCAGAAAAGAAGATTTTTTTTGTGAAAAAAGCGGATCAAGTTCTTAATCATTATGCAGGAAATTTAATTAAAACCTTAAAACCTTTTCCAAAATCTGAATGAATTTCAACCTTGCCTTTTATAGCTAGAATTCTATTCTCAATATTATGCAAGCCATTTTTGTGAACCATTTTGTTTGAATCAATTCCTTTGCCGTTGTCTGTATAATTGATTATAATAGTATTGTCTCTTTTCTTAAAAGTTATGGCAACCAAAGTGGCGTTACTATGTTTTTTCATATTTACCAACAATTCTTGAATAGTTCTGTAAACAGATACTTTTTTAATTTCATCCAATTGATTCCATGAAATTTCATCTAATCCATTTATTAAGAGGTTCATCTTAGACGTATTAAACCCGGAAATCATCTCTTTAAGTGAAATTGTAAAATTTTGACTGCTCAAAATCGAATTATTTTCCATCGATACATCTCTTGTTCTAGAATAGATATCATCTAGCTTTTTCAATAAATGACTTCTGTTTTCTTCAATAGATAGATTCCTGTTCTCTACAAAGGCAAGCGTATGGTAAATATCATTAGCTAATTCGTCATGTAGTTTTTTTGAAATTCGAGTTTCGCTTCGATAAGTGGCTTCAATTTTTTGACGAGTAGTTCGTGCAGTCAGATAATAATAAACAAAAACAATTAAGCATGACGCTAATATCATTACGATATATGAGATAATATTTTTGCTTTCTTGTTTTTCTAATTGCAGTTCATTTTTGATTTTTTGGGCTCTTAATTTTAAGTTTTCATCTTTTTCCCTTTTAGAATCATATTTCATTTTTGCAAATTGATTTTTTGCCTTTTGTCTGAATGCATAAATACTATGATTCTCTTTTATATAGAGAAGTGCCTTTTCTTTTGTCTCTGAAGCAGAATTGGTGTTTTCTATAATAAATTTTAAAGCAAGCAAACGATTATTAGTATTTCCAGACAAGGTGTAGTTTTTGTAGCTTAATTTAGCATACATCATCGATAAAGTTTTATTGTTGTAATAATATTGGGCAAGATTATAATACGTTTTGCCTAATCCATCTTCATTTTTTGATTGAGTGCTAATTTGTAAACTCTTTTTATAAAAGCTTAAAGCTTTCGAATCGTTGAGTTTGAAATAACAGTAACCTATATAGTCTAGTATTTTGGAATAATAAATTGGATTTTGCTGTACAATTTTTTCTTTGCTAATGGAGAGAAAAGTTTGAAGCGCGTTATTATACTTGTGCTGTTTTATATAAATTGTGGCTATGTTATTTTTTGCTTCGAGTACGTTGATCCTGTCGGTTT
Organism: Flavobacterium sp. PLA-DH12; assembly: GCF_059511845.1. Classification (NCBI taxonomy): domain Bacteria; kingdom Pseudomonadati; phylum Bacteroidota; class Flavobacteriia; order Flavobacteriales; family Flavobacteriaceae; genus Flavobacterium; species Flavobacterium sp. PLA-DH12. The sequence goes on along the minus strand of NZ_JCAMPD010000017.1, from coordinate 6,018 downwards.
TTAATTTAAAGGCTTTAGAGTAATAGTAAATAGCATTTGGGTAATTATAAGTATAATAATAGTTTCTTCCTAAAACACTATAGATATTCCATATGTAATTTGGATCTTTAATTTTATTTAAATAAGGAATTACCTCTGTAGCAGTCTTTGTACTTCCAATAAAATCTTCATGTGCTTGTTGGATTTCGGCCATATAGTACATGCAGTAAACGTAGTTTTGGGCATCTTCGTTTGGATTGCATTTTGTTCTCGCTTTACTGTAAAAGTAAAATGCACTATCTAACTCTTTATTCTTATAAAATGAATCAGCAGCATTTATTATCTTTCCTATTTCGACCTTGTTATTTGTAATTTTCTCTGTTAAATATTTTTTCTTCTGACAGGCAAAAAAGATTGTAAAAATTAAAATTATATATAGAAAAAATTGTGCTTTTTTTGTAACCATGCGCCAAAAATAAAAAAATCTAGATTTTACAAAAGAGTATAAATACGGTATTTTGTAAAAACTTAAATTTTCTGATTTCCGTATTCTCATTTACAGATATATACAAACAAGCCCTCTAGTTAGAGGGCTTGTCTTTAGATATTTGTTGTAAAATTTATCTTTATAAAATTATTGGGCACGCATTCCTGTTGCAATTCCTATTCTATTCCACGCATTAATTGTGATAATAGCTAAAATGATTTCGGCAAGGTATTTTTCGTCAAATAATTTGGCTGCATTTTGATAAACTTCTTCAGAAACGTGATTGCTTATTAAAGTAATTTCTTCGGTCAAAGCCAATATTGCTTTTTCTTCTTCAGAATAAAAATCAGCCTCACGCCACGCGCTTAATAAATAAATGCGTTCTTCTGTAACACCTAGTTTTCGAGCATCGGCAGTGTGCATGTTGATACAATAAGCGCATCCATTTATTTGAGACGCCCTAATTTTGATTAGTTCTTTGTGCACTGGAGACAATGATGTTGACGCGATATATTTTTCTAAGCCTAACATGGCTTGGTAAGCTTCTGGAGCAACCTGTGGGATAACAATTCTTGATTTCATTTTATATGTTTTAAAAGTTCATTACAAAGGTCAGTAATCAATACTTGTAAAAACTTGAACTACTTCAAGAAATTCAAATCAAATTTTTCCGGCTCTTATTTTACTCATAAATTCCGCAGAAAAATCTAAGTAGGAGGCAAGCATGTATTGAGGAACGCGTTGTACAAAATCTGGAAAATTGTCATTAAAATGATGATATCTTTCTTCAGCAGACATCGTGAACAGGAATTTAATTCGCATTTGTGTTGCGCCGAAACTTTTTTGAGTAACGATTCTAAAGTATCTTTCAAGATTTGGAATTTCAATTAGTAATAACTCCAAAACGTTTTTATCAATAGCTATAACCTCTGACGTCTCTATTGCTTGCAAATAAAAGCTTGATGGGATATGATTATGGTAACTCAAATAATCAGTAATCCACCAGTTTTCAATTCCAAATTGAAGTGTTTGCTCAGTACCTTTAGAATTGATTATATATTGACGCATACAGCCTTTTACAATAAAATACATTGTATTACAGATTTGTCCTTCTTGAAGTACATGTTCTTTTTTCTTAATCTGCGAAAGACTAAGACAAGATTCTAATAAATCAATCTCAGAATGTGCGAGATCAATAAACTTTTGAATATGAAGGATAAGTGCGTTTTGCATTTTTTTTAGCTACTTTAAAGTAAAAGTAATTCATTATTCGGGACTTAACCAAAACTTGTTGTAAAAACAAAAAACCATTCGAGTTAACGAATGGTTTCTTTTATAATAAGTAAGTAATCTTAAATTGAGTTTATAAAACGTTTATTTTACTTTATTAAGAATAGCTTTGAAAGCTTCTGGGTGGTTCATCGCTAAATCTGCAAGAACTTTACGGTTCAATTCGATTCCGTTAGCTTTAACTTTCCCCATGAATTGAGAATAAGACATTCCTTCTAATCTAGCTCCAGCGTTGATACGTTGAATCCATAATGAACGGAAATTTCTTTTGTTTTGTTTTCTATCGCGGTAAGCGTAGCTCATCGCTTTCTCTACTGCATTCTTAGCAACTGTCCAAACGTTTTTACGTCTTCCAAAGAAACCTTTGGCTTGCTTCATTATTTTTTTTCTTCTTGCTCTTTTAGCAACTGAATTTACCGATCTTGGCATAATTTTAATGTGTTTTTGTAGCAGGCGTCCTGAATTGAATCAAAGGAACTTAAAGCCATACTCCAAGGTTATATAAATAATTTTTTAACCTAAAGAAAATCTTTAGTCAAATATCGGAAGTCAAATGTCTAAAGAAATTACTTTTGACTTTAAGACTTTCCAACTTTAGACTTATTAGATAATTCTTAATTGTTGTTTGATGCTTTTCATATCTGTTGAGTGAACTAGCGCTGAGTGTGTCAAAGCTAATTTACGTTTTTTAGATTTTTTAGTCAAGATGTGACTTTTAAAAGCATGCTTTCTTTTAATTTTTCCAGAGCCAGTAACTTTAAAACGTTTCTTAGCGCTAGATTTTGTTTTCATTTTAGGCATTTTTCCTAGTGTTTTAATTTATTCTTACTTACTTATATCTTTAGTCTGAAAGTTTAAAAGTCAAAAGTCAAAAGTCAGTTTATGACTTTCGACTTTAAGACTTGTGACTTTAAGACTTATTTCTTTTTCTTCGGAGCAATGAACATAATCATTCTCTTTCCTTCCAAAACAGGCATAGCTTCAACTTTACCATGTTCTTCTAAATCTTGAGCAAGACGTAATAATAGAATCTGACCTTGATCTTTGTAGATGATAGAACGTCCTTTAAAGAATACAAAAGCTTTTAATTTGGCTCCTTCTTTCAAGAATTTCTCAGCGTTCTTTCTTTTAAACTCGTAATCATGCTCATCAGTTTGAGGACCAAATCGAATTTCTTTTACAACAACCTGAGAAGATTTAGCTTTTAATGCTTTATCTCTTTTCTTTTGTTCGTAAACAAATTTCTTGTAGTCCATAATTTTACAAACTGGTGGTTCAGCGTTTGGCGAAATTTCAACCAAATCCAGCTCAAGCTGATCAGCTAAACGTAACGCGTCTGCTATTTTAAAAACCCCAGGTTCAATGTTTTCACCTACAAGACGTACTTCAGGAACACGAATAAGATTGTTTATTCTGTGCGCATCTTTTTTTTCTACTCGAGGTTGAAAACCTCTGTTACTTTTTATTGCTATGACTTTCTAATTTAAGTTAAACTGTAAATACTTTTAATGTCTTTTTTATTTCTTCGTCTACAATCGAAGCAAATTCTTCAATCGAAACTGTGATATTGCCTTTTCCCTCTTGTCCGTGACGACGAATAGAAATTGTACCGTTTTTCTCTTCTTCCTCACCAACGATAAGCATAAATGGAATTTTCTGCATTTCTGCATCTCTAATTTTCTTGCCGATAGTTTCGTTTCGGTTGTCAATTAGGGCGCGAATTTCGTGATTTTCTAGCAAATCTAAAACTTTTTTAGCATAATTTTCGTATTTCTCGCTCAAAGACAAGATAATAGCCTGCTCAGGCATTAGCCAAAGTGGGAAATTTCCTGCTGTATGCTCTAGTAAAATTGCTATAAAACGTTCCATAGATCCAAAAGGAGCTCTGTGAATCATAACAGGGCGATGTAATTCATTATCAGTACCTTTGTAAGTCAATTCAAAACGCTCTGGTAAGTTGTAATCTACCTGAATTGTTCCTAATTGCCATTGTCTTCCCAAAGCATCTTTTACCATGAAATCTAGTTTTGGACCATAAAATGCAGCTTCACCATATTCTACAACAGTATTAAGACCTTTGTCTTTTGCTGCATTGATGATAGCATTTTCGGCTTTCTCCCAGTTTTCATCTGTACCAATGTATTTTTCTCTGTCTTCCTGATCTCGTAATGAGATTTGAGCTGTAAAGTTTTCAAAACCTAATGAACCAAATACATATAATACAAGGTCAATAACTTTTTTGAACTCTTCATCCAATTGTTCTGGAGTACAGAAAATATGTGCGTCATCTTGAGTAAACCCTCTAACACGTGTTAAACCATGTAATTCACCAGATTGCTCGTATCTATAAACAGTTCCAAATTCAGCATAACGCTTTGGTAAATCCTTATATGACCAAGGTCTAACATTGTAAATCTCACAGTGGTGAGGGCAGTTCATTGGTTTTAATAAAAATTCTTCACCTTCTGCTGGCGTATGAATTGGTTGGAAGCTATCAGCTCCATATTTAGCATAGTGACCAGAAGTTACATAAAGTTCCTTTTGACCAATGTGCGGACTCACAACTTGCTCGTATCCAGCTTTCTTCTGAGCTTTTTTCAAGAATTGCTCTAAACGATCTCTTAAGGCAGCTCCCTTTGGCAACCATAAAGGTAAGCCTTGGCCAACTTTCTGTGAGAAAGCGAACAGTTCAAGTTCTTTTCCTAATTTACGGTGATCTCGGCGTTTTGCTTCCTCAAGAAGTTCAAGATACTCAGTTAAATCTTTTTGTTTAGGGAAAGAAGTTCCATAAACGCGAGTTAACTGTTTGTTTTTCTCATCACCTCTCCAATAAGCACCGGCAACACTCATGATTTTTACGGCTTTGATAATTCCAGTGTTTGGAATATGTCCACCACGACATAAATCAGTAAAAGTAGCATGGTCGCAAAATGTAATAGTTCCATCTTCAAGATTAGAAATCAATTCAGTCTTGTAAACATTATCTTTATACATTTCCAATGCTTCCGCTTTAGTTACTGGGCGCATTTTAAAATCAAACTTTCCTCTTGCAATTTCAAGAATGCGGTCTTCAATTTTTTTGAAATCAGCTTCAGAAATTTTCTGATCTTCAAAATCTACATCATAATAGAAACCATTAGCAATTGCGGGTCCAAGAGTTAATTTAATTCCAGGGTACAATTCTTCAAGAGCTTGAGCCATTACGTGCGAAGTCGAATGCCAGAAAGCTTTTTTACCTTCAGCATCATTCCAAGTATATAATATAAGATTACCGTCGGTCGTCAATGGAGTCTCGGTTTCAATAGTTGTACCATTAAAAGATGCCGAAATCACGTTTCTAGCAAAACCTTCGCTAATGTTTTTAGCGACCTCCATTGGAGTTACGCCTTGAGCGAACTCTCTAATTGACCCATCGGGTAAAGTAATCTTGATCATTGTTTATAATTTTGTGAATGCAAATATACATGATTACAAAAATACATACAATATATATATGTATAAGATTGCTTTATTATGTAAAAACCTAAGCATACTATAATATAAGGATGTATTTCATTCCTTCAATCCGAAAGGTTTTCAAAACCTGTCGGGTTTATTTTTATACATATATATAAGGAAGAAATTATTTTAACTGTATTAAGTATAAACATTCCAATTGTCAGGCTGAGGGAAGTTGAAGTCCTTTTGTGGTGCAGATGGAATTTAATATTTCATTATTGTAATTATAAGGAGCTAATCCCGCTATCCGCTGCAATCTTTTGCTTTTTAAAGAAAAAAGCAAAAGGATTTCCGCTACTATCGGGGCTAGGGCAGCTGTTTTTAGCAGAAATCCCGAGGAAGAAGAGGTGATTCGGGGAAATAGAGAGTCTGAAATAGGGAAAACTTTGTGTCTTAGCGACTCTGCGAGATTAAAAAGAGCATTAAAAGAGGTCTTAAATCTTGTTTTCTTTTCAAAAAAGAGGTTCAAAGACTGAAAATTCGATAAAACGGAGAGAAGAGAATAGGCGAAAACCGTCGAAATAACACATAAAAGAGGAAAAGTCTTATATAGAATCAAAAAAGTTTGAATTGTAAAGAGACGGTTATCAGTGAGTTAAGGGAAAGGGTAAAAAAAGATCAAAAAAAACCGGTAAAAAAGCTTGGAAAAGCGGAAAAAGGTTCTACTTTTGCACCCGCAACAGCGAAAGGCGCTCTTCGAAATACCGGCAGGAAGGAAGGATCTGAAGAAAAGAAATTTTCGAAAAAAAAAGATTCGGAAAAGC